>JBFWZB010000019.1:3030-58953 GCA_050185805.1 Hyphomonadaceae bacterium | reverse complement strand
CCGTTCGGCCCAAGCAGCGCGAAAATTTCGCCCTGCATGATGTCGAGATCGATCGGCTTCAGCGCCTGCAGACCGGTTTTGTAGGTCTTGGAGACGCCTTTAACGGAAATGATGGGCTGCAAGGGATCGACTCGGGACGGCTCAAAGGACGCGCCGCACATAGGCAGGCCCGGCGCGCCTGGCTAGTGGGCTTAGTCGAAAGACGCGCCGCGCGGCGCCGATCCGACAGCGGCGCTCAGGTTTTCTCGCGATCGTAATAATCGACGGTGTTCTCGGCCCGGAACAGCTTGCGCAGGCCCGGCTCGCGGCGGCCTGTGACCACCAGCACCTTCTGCGAGTCGGGATATTCGCAGGCCTCCACCTCAACCAGGTTCGAGAGCGAGAGATAGCGCATCGCAATCTGGCCGGTGTTGATGATCTGGTGAGCGACCTCGGGACCGCCCGCTGGGCATGCGATCACGTCATGCTTGCGGATCGGATAACGCTGGTCGCCGAACCGCAATTCGCCCTCGCCTTCCAGAATGAGAAACATCTCCTCCTCGCCGTGATGGCAGTGGAACGGGCACTGCGCCTTTCCGGGCGGAAGGACGGTCAGATTGTAGCCTAGCTGACGCGCGCCGATGCGTTCGCTGAACGGCGCGCGGCTCGATGTATAATAGCCGTTCTCCTCGACATCATCGAACTCGACCTCGTCCAGATTGACGATCGGTTTGGTCATGCAGAACTCCTTAGTCGCGCGGCGCCGATGCGCCATGGCGCAGAGGAAAATCCACCACAAGCAGCGTCGCGATCAGCAGGCAGAGCGGCGCATAGAGCCGCAGGTTGAGGGCGTAGAAGGGCTTGTCGCGCGCATATTCGAAGACGGCGCTCAGATAAGGCGCAAGCCCGCGCGCCGCGAAGACGAGAATAAGGCCGACATAGCCGGCCGCGATCAGCCAGCGCAGCGGCGTCGCCATCAAGCCGCTGTGGCGCGCAGCGACGATAGCGGCGCCGGCGGCAAGTAAACCGGCCACCAGCGCGGCCGCGGCCCAGCCGGGCAAGGGGCCGACAGCGGGCGGCATCGGCCCGCTGGCGCCGACGACCATTTCACGCAGAGAATTCTGGTCATGACCGGGCCAGAGCCCGCCGGCGCCCCAATAAAGATGCAGCGCCGCCAGCGCGCAGAAAATGGCGACGAGCGCTGCGCCGCTGGGACTCATGTCTTCGGACCCATGCTGACCCCGGGCGGAAGCGGCGTGTTCGCCGGCACGAAGAAATCCGGCATCAGCGGCTTGCTGGGATCGACGCGATACTTGTCGAAATCGCGCTCACCCGCCTCGTAGAGCAAGACATCGTCGATAAAGAAATGGCCGCTGCATTCGCGCGAGGGCGCGGTGAGGATATGCCATGCTGCGTCGGCCATGATGTCCGGCGTGCGGCAATGGCGCATGCCGTCCTCGCCCGTCAGCGCGAATTCGATGGCCGCGGTGGCGATGCCGGTGCGCGGCCAGAGCGCGTTCACGGCGACGCCGTCGTCACGGAATTCCTCGGCCATGCCAAGCACGCACATGCTCATGCCGTACTTGGCCATGGTGTAGGCGACGTGGCCTGCGAACCAGCGCGCGCTCATGTCGAGCGGCGGCGACAGCATCAGCACGTGCGGGTTGGACGCTTGTTTCAGATACGGAATACAGGCGCGCGTCACGACGAACGTGCCGCGCGCATTGACCTGATGCATGAGGTCGTAACGGCGGATGTCGGTGGCGAGCGTGCCGGTGAGCTGAATCGCCGAGGCGTTGTTGATGCAGATGTCGAGTCCGCCGAAATGCTCGGCGGTCTGCGCCACCGCCGCTTGCACGTTTTCGTGATCGCGTACATCGACCACCAGCGGCAGCGCCTTGCCGCCGGCCTTCTCAATCTCCTCGGCGGCCGTATAGATGGTGCCGGGCAGCTTTTTGTGCGGTGCAGCAGTCTTGGCGGCGATGGCGATGTTGGCCCCGTCGCGCGCGGCCTTGAGGGCGATGGCCAGGCCGATGCCGCGGCTGGCGCCGGTAATGAACAAGGTTTTGCCCTGAAGGCTCATCAGATGTCTCCCTGGGCGGAGCATAGAAGGTTCCAAGCCGCCCGTCCCTTTTGACCGGCGGCGCCCTGGGTCCTAAAAGGACGTCCATATTTTGAGCCTCGCGAGGGCCACTTTGACTTGGAGGAGAATAATGCGGGCAAAAGCGATCGCCTCGGCGGCTGTCATCGCGCTGGCGGCGGCGGCGGGCGCGGCTTCCGCCGAAACGTGGACCGACCCCAACGGGCGTCTGACGTTCGACAAGCCGGCCGGCTGGAGCATCAGCACCGAGAACATGCCGGGCGTCACCTATATTGTCGCCGGCACCGCCGACAACGAATGCCACATCATCGCCATTCCGCGCGACCAGCTGGCCACGGCGGCAGCGAACGACGTCCGCCGCGCCGGCGCCGATGACGCGCAAAACGGGGCCGAGGTGTGGACGCAGCGCGGCAACGCCATTCCTTCGATCTTCCCGAACAATTCGGCGAACGTGCTGTCACGGTCTTCGGAGGCGCCGGGCTTCTGGACCATTCAGCGCGCGGAAATCCAGGGGCCGGAGCGCCTCGTGCATGCCGCGCAATCGATCCGGCCGGGGTTTGAATTCCAAACCTATTGCCAGACTTATGAAGGCGCCGACCCGACCGCCGTTTACGATTCGGTGATCCGTTCGGTGGCGCATCCCAACGATGCGACTTGGCAAGCGCAAGCCGAGCAGCAGCAAGCCGAGCGCGAAGCCGCCGGCGCGCAGCAGGCCGAGCAAGGCGAAGCGCCAGCAGAAGAAGAGCAGCCGCGGCGTCAACGCCGTCAACGCGGCCTGACCACCGGCGCGCAAGGCAACGCCCCGATGTGAAACGTGTAAATCGCCAAGTGGTCGCGTTTACCCGCGATTCACTTGGCGTTTACGCGCGATTCACGACGTTGGCGCATGTCAATAGGGCGAAGGCGCGGAATCATCCGCGCACCGGAGCCCGGCATGGGAAGCGTCGCAGTCAGACGGATCGTCATCGGCAGATCGGCCGGCGCGTTACTCTGCGCGCTCGCGGCCGGCGCCGTTTCGCTGATCTCGCCGCCCGCCGCCATTCTCATTCTCGGCGTGCTCGCCGCACGCGCGCTGATGCACGCCAATGCGCCGCGGATAAATTGGCTGTCGCTCGCAGGCCCCGCGTTCGGCTGCGTACTGGTTGGCGCATTCGTCGGCCTAGCCGGCGCAATCGGCTTTCTGTTCGCATGGCGCGTGATCGCTGACGCGCGCTGGAGCGTGGGCGAGGCGCAGCGGCTTTCCCTCGCGGCTGGCCGCCCAGGCGAAACTGGCTTCACGGCGATCGCGCACGCATGGGCGACGCCAATCTACGGGCTCGCACTGGTGGCGTTCACGGCGCCGCACATGGTGGCGGGCCTGCCGCTTGACCTTCCGCATGTCGCTGCGATCGCGCCGCTGGCGTTCGGCTTTGTCGCCGCCGCCTTGGTGTTCGATTGGGCGCTGCGCCGCGCCGCCGATTGGCGCCTCGGCGAACTCGCAGCCGCACCGGCCGCACATCTTCTGGGCCACCATTTGGTGTTCGGGCTGGCGTTCGGCCTGACGCTCGACCTCTCGGCGGGCATCGTCGCGCTGATCGCCTGGCGCTTGGCGCACGCCGCGCCGCTCAGCGCTCAGCCCAGCTTCACCGCGGTTCCGTAAGCCAACACCTCTGTCGCCTGGCCCTGCCCGGCGTCGGTGGTTTCAAAGCGCACGCCGATGACGGCGTCGGCGCCCAGCCTTTGCGCTTCGGTGACCATGCGATCGAGCGCCTGCTCGCGGCTTTCAGCGAGCAGCTTGGTGTATTCGTGGATCTCGCCGCCGACGATCATGCGGAAGCCGGCGACAATATCGCGGCCGATGAAGCGCGAGCGCACGACGTTGCCGCGCACCAGGCCAAGATGCTGCGCGATGGCGCGGCCCTGCACGTCGAACGTGGTCGAGAGGATCATGCTTTGCTCCAGTGAGGCTCAGCGCTGAACGTCGCGCGTGTAGCGTTCCTTGTCGGCGCCTTCGCGACTGTCGGCGACGACGCGCGCGAACATCCAAACACCGCCGACAAGAACGAGGATCAAGCCGGCGATCATGGTGAGCGGCAGTGCGATCAAGGCGCCGATGCCGCCAGCCATGGCCGCAGGATCGCCGCCGGCGGCGGCGGTGGCCAAGACGCCGCCGACGCCGAGCACCCAGGCCAACACCAGAAGCAAGCCGCCAAGGCCAAGGCAGATCAGGGCGCCGTTCGAGCGGCTCTCCGGATTGGGCGCTTCAGGCTGGGACATAGCGGATGATTCCTTCGGCATCGATGTCGCGGCGTATCTGGCCGCGGGCGATGAGGCAATTGGCGTGGGCAATCGCTTCGCCGGTGGCCATGCCGAGAAGATCGGGGCCGATCTTGCGCCCGAACACGGCGACAAAGAGATCGCTCACCTTCTTCGGCTCCTGCCGCACGCGATGCAGCACGCGCGCCAGCGCCTTTTCATGCCCTTCGATCAGATTCTCCAACCGCTCATGCACGCCGAAGAACGGCTCGTTGTGCGCAGGAAGCGTGAGGACATCGGCGGGGATGGCTGCGCGCAGCTTGGCGCAGGAATCGAGCCAATCGGTGAGCGGGTCGGCGTCGGGCTCGGTGGGAAACACCGACACGTTGGAGGAGATTCGGGGCAAAACCTGGTCGCCGGAAATGAAGAGCTTGGTCTCGGGCTGCCAGAGACAGACATGTTCGGGCGAGTGGCCATTGCCGGTGATGACGCGCCAGATTTTGCCGCCGAGTTCGATGGTGTCGCCGTCGGCCAAGCGGGTGTAGGCGTCGGGCATGCGCGAGACGGCTTTGCCGAACCCGCCGAAGCGCACTTTGTAGGAATCGATAGCGTCCTCGTCCCAACCGGCGGCGCGATAGAATTTCACACCCTCTTCCGGCGCGTCACGGCCGGTATCGGCCACCAGCATGCGCCCGGTGATGTATTCGAGGCGGCTCATGTGCAGGCGCGCATCGAACTTGCGGCAAATCCAGCCGGCGAGGCCCATGTGGTCGGGATGCATGTGCGTGCAGATGACGCGCGTGACCGGCTTGCCGTTCAAGGTGGCGTCGAAAATCGCGCGCCAATACTCGCGCGATTGTTCCAATGCGACGCCTGTGTCGATGATGGTCCAGCCGTCGCCGTCATCGATCAGCCAGAGATTGATCCATTGCAGCGCGAACGGCAGCGGCATGCGTATCCAATGCACGCCGGGCGCGACCTCGCGGGTTTCGCCAGCGACGGGAGGTTCTCCCAGCGGATAAACCAAAGCGGGACGCGCCGGACGCTCTACGGTCGCGTTGTCTTCAAGGCCGTCCATCGACATCGACACAAATCCTTCGCCGTCACAGCTTAGCGGAGCGCGCGGCCATCCCCAAATCGGGCGACCAAAGCTATGGGCGCCGCAGCGTCGCGGCCCTAAAGTAGGGTCTGAAGGGGGAACGCATGAAGCGTATCGTGATCTGCATGGACGGCACCTGGCAAACGCTGAACCAGGACGAACTCACGAATATCGGCATCATCGCCCGCAGCGTCGCGCACAAGGAAACGCGGCCTGACGGCTCGCATATTCAACAGACGGTGATTTACAGCCACGGCGTCGGTTCAAGTCTGAGCGCGCTGGCTGACCCGTCCTTCTCCGAGCGCGCGGCGGAGCGCTTCAACCGGCTGGCCGGCGGCGCATTCGGCTCGGGGCTCGAGAACCTCCTTCTCGACACCTATCTCCGCCTCGCCTTCAATTACGAGGCCGGAGACGAACTTTACATTTTCGGTTTCAGCCGCGGCGCGTTCGCGGCGCGCAGACTGGCTGGCCTCATCAACACGGCGGGCATCGTCAGCCGCGTGCACGCCGAAAAAGCGCGCGACGGCTTCCGCCTCTATTACAACAAGCCGCGCGATAGCGCCTCGGATGCGGTCAAGCAGGAGCACGAGGACGCGGCGCGGCAATTCCGCATGCTCTACGGCAAGGGCGCGCGCAACGCAGACGGCACGCGCCGGCAAACCGAAGATGTGCCCCCCATCACCTATATTGGCGTGTTCGACACCGTGGTGCAGCGCGGGCTCGGCGGCGTCATCGCCTCGTTCACGCCTTGGGACGACCAGCGCAACAATTTCGCCAATCTGCGCGTCTGCCCGAACACGCGCGCGGCGCGCCATGCGGTCGCGCTCGACGAAGCGCGGATCGGTTTTCCGCCGATGCTGTGGAACGCGCTGGACGAATCCAACCGTGAAGCCGGTGCGGTGAGGTTCGAGCAGCGCTGGTTCGTCGGCACGCATGGCGATATTGGCGGCGGGCTCGGCTCCAAACTCGCCGCGGCGGCGCTCAAATGGGTGGCCGAAGGCGCGGCGGCGCAGGGGCTGCGCTTCTACGCAACTTACGGCGAAGACCGCTCGCCGCTCGATCAGACGCTGCACGAAGCCGGCATGTCCTGGGACAGCGCCATCAGCCGCCCGCCCTTCTGGAAGGCGCTGCAGCCGATCCATTACCCATGGCGGGCGCGGAAAATCTGGAGCGCGAAAGAACGCCCCACGCTCGACGATGCGCAGGCGACGTTCGACGAAGGCGTCATTCGCCGTTCGCGCGCGGATTATGTGCGCCCGCGCTACCGGCCAGCGTCGCTGCGTCCGTTCAGCAAAGCGCTCAAGGATTGGCAGCTGCCGGGCGGCTAGCCCGCGGCTGAAAGCGCAGCAGCGCCCAGCTTGATCGCGGCAAGCCGCGAAGGCGCGCGCGCCAGCACCGTCTCGGCATAGAATCCAAGCAGCGCAATTTGCTCGTCCAGGATCGCCTTGGTCGAGGCCGAGTGCGCGGACGCGCGCTGAACGCCCCATGCCAGAAGCATGCCGCCGGCGACGTCGCCAGCCAGTTCGAGATAGGGATAGGCGCCCGCGAGCGCGTCCTCGCGCGCCGCCGCGAGCATGAAGGCGGTGGCCTCGCTCAAGGCGCGGGCGGCTTCGGCGAGACGCGGCGCGGCGGGCGTATCGGCCCCGGCGGCCGCGCGCGCTTCGGCGATGAGCGCGTACATGGCGGCGCCGCGATCGCCCAGGAGCTTGCGATTATAGAGGTCCATGGCCTGGATGCCGTTTGTGCCTTCGTAAATCGGGGCGATGCGGGCGTCGCGATAGAATTGCGCCGCGCCCGCTTCCTCGATGAAGCCAGCGCCGCCATGGATTTGTACCCCAAGGCTCGCGGCCTCGACGCCGACATCGGTGGACCAGGCCTTGGCGATCGGCGTCAGCAAATCTTCGCGCGCCTTGTCGCCGCGATCGGCCGCGACGGCCGTGGCGTAGCAAATGGCGCGCGCGGCCGCGATCTTCGCCCGCATTGTCATCAGCATGCGGCGCACGTCGGGATAGTCGATGATGAACGCCCCGCCCTGCTTGCGCTCACGCGCGTAAGCGAGCGCGTGCTGGTAAGCGGCTTCGGCCACGCCCACGCCCTGCGCCCCGACATTGAGACGGGCCGCGTTCATCATCGTGAACATGGCGGCGAGGCCGCGATTTTCCTCGCCAATGAGCCAGCCCGTCGCGTTCTCATAGGCCATGACGCAGGTGGGCGAGGCGTGAATGCCAAGCTTCTCCTCAAGGCCGACGCAGCGCACGGCGTTGCGCGAGCCGTCCTGGTCGCGGAATTTCGGCACGATGAAGAGCGAAATCCCTTTCGAGCCCGCGGGCGCGCCTTCGATGCGGGCGAGCACGAGGTGGATGATGTTCGGGACGAGATCGTGTTCGCCCCAGGTGATGAAAATCTTCTGGCCGCTGATGCGATAGGACCCATCGGCGGCGGGGACGGCCTTGGTGGTGAGCGCGCCGAGATCGGAGCCGGCTTGCGGCTCGGTGAGGTTCATGGTCCCGGCCCATTCGCCGGAAATCAGCTTGGCCAGGTAAAGCTGCTTTTGATCGGGCGCGCCGTGCTGCTGGATCGCCTCGATGGCGCCAAGCGAGAGAAGCGGCAGCAGGCCGAAGCTCATGTTGGCGGCGTGCACCATTTCGAACACGGCGACGGCCAGCGCGTGCGGCAAACCTTGGCCGCCATAGGTTGGATCGGCGGCGAGCCCGAGCCAGCCGCCGCTGGCGAACGCCGCGTAGGCGTCGCTGAAGCCGGCGGGCGTCTTCACGACGTCGCCCGTAAGCGTGAGGCCCTCCGCATCGCCGCTGCGATTGAGCGGCGCCAACGTTTCGCCGGCGAGCGCGGCGGCGCCGTCGAGAATGGCGGCGAGCACGTCAGCGTCCAAATCCGCGAACGCACCCCCCTGCTTCACCGCGTAAAGATCGGCGCAAGCTTCGAGCGCGAAGCGGATTTCGTTCAGAGGTGCGGCATAGACCATGGCGGCGAGCTTAGAGGAGGCGCTCGCCGCCGCAAACTCTAGCCCGCGAACTTCTCCGCATAGCGCGCGGCGATGGCCGCAAATTGCGCATCGGTGTGGGGTGAGAGAATCTCCATCAGGGCCGAGTTCTGGTCGGCGGCGTGGGCGTGGATGTGTTCGGCCATCTTGTAGCCGACATAATAGCCCGGCTGGTTCGGCCAATTGCGGCCATCGGCGAAGGCGCCCTGGAACCAGCCGGGCGCTTCCATGATCGTGGCCTGCATCTGCTGCTGAAACTCAGCCCAGACTTGGGCCTCGATCGGATCGAGGATCGCGTTGCGCGGCAACACCCGACCACTGACGATGTGGGTCACATAATCGGCGACGCCCTCCCGCACGGCGAAGTTCAGAAGCGTCATGCGCGTGGGATCGACATAGATGCCGATGAAATTGGGCTCGGTCTGGATCTGACGCTGCAGATTGTGCACGCCCTCGTGGATGACGACCTGCAGCAATTCGTTTTCGCCGTAGAGGGTCGAATTGTCGCCGAACTCGTTCATGTCGGTTTGCGGCGTGCGGCCGAAGAATTCGACGGCTGTCATAGCGCCCAGGCCGCGCGCGGTGCCGCCGGCGGTGTGACGGCCGACGAGAAAATAGATGTCGCCGAGGCTGGCGCCGGGATGCAGCGCTTCGAGGGCCGCGTAGGCGTGAAGCAATTCCGGTTCGAGCGCAGGCAGGCGTGCGCGCAAAGTCGCCAGCGAGCGATAATAATTGGGCCGACGCGCGCGCTGTGCGGCAAGCTGTTCGGCGGTGAAAGGATAGATGCCGAGCCAGGTTTGCAGGCCGGGGCTGGCGGCGTCGAGATAGGCTTGCAGGGCGGCGACAGGCTCGGCGCCGGCGTCGATGGCGGTCGAGGCTTCGAGGTAACGATCGAAATCGGCGTAGGAAATCGTGCGGGCCGCTGGCTGCTGCGCCCAGGCGGGCGCGGTCAGAATCGGCGTGGCGGCGGCGCACAGAAGCGCGCGTCGTGTGAGCGGCATGATTGGAACCCCCTTGCTCAGGCGGCTGATGATGTCAGCGTCGGCGAGCGCGCGATGGGGGCGTGCGACCATTGACGGTCACAAGCGTGCGAGGTGGCGCCAACTGAGACCTGGCCAGTTTCAGCGGTGTAACTTGAAAATGGAGATCCGGCCTTGCCAAGCCTTCGCTGCATTCGCAGGTAGGCCGCACGGAGGGAGTGCATGCGTCAGCTTTTGCTTGCAGCGGGCTTGAGCCTGCTCCTGTGCGCCGCGCAAGCGGGCGCGGCCATTGCGCCGCCGGCGGCCCTCCCCGCCGATGCTTCCGCTTCGCTCGATCCGGCCGAGGCGCCCGCGGGCGCCTACACGCTCGACCCGCGCCACGCCAGCGTGACGTGGCGCGTGCGCCATACCGGCGTCGGCATTTACGTTGCCCGCTTCGACGCGATTGCGGCGACGCTGAATTTCGACCCGCAGAATCCGGCCGCCTCTTCACTCGACGCCGTCATCGACGCCAATTCGGTGAACACAGGCCTCGTCAATGATGATGGTGAGCGCGCCTTCGACCGTGAAATAGCCGAGGTGCTCGGCGCGGAGAGCGCGCCGCAGATCCGCTTCGTCTCACGCTCGATCGAACTGACTGGACCCGCCAGCGGGCTGATCGAGGGCGATCTCACGCTCAACGGCCAGACTCACCCGGCGACGCTTGAGGCGCAGTTTCAGGGCGGCCGCTTCGTGCAGTTACGCGGCAAGCATGTGTTGGCCTTCTCCGGCCGCACCATTATCAACCGCCGCGAATGGGATGCGGGCAGCCTCATCTTCAACCAATTCGCGGGCGACGAGGTCGAAATCCTGATCGAAGCCGAATTCGTCAAAGACTGAGCCTGGAGAAACGCATGCGCCTAGCCTTCATCGCCGCCCCCCTCGCCGCGGTCGCACTTGCGGCCTGCAACCAGCAAACCGCCGAGACGCCCGAACCCGCGCCGGAAGAACAAGCAACGCCCATCGAGGCGCCGTCGGGCGAGTACACGCTCGATAAGACGCATGCGAGCTTGACGCTGCGCGCCAACCATTTTGGCCTCTCCAATTACACGCTGCGTTTCACCAACCTGGACGGAACGCTCACCTTCAACGCGGAAGACCCGACGCAATCGACGCTGGTGGCCAGCGCACGCACGGATTCGGTCGAAACCGATTATGTCGGCGACCGCGATTTCGACGCCGAATTGCAGAACTCGGAATGGTTCGACGCGGCCAATCACCCCGAGATCACATTCCGCTCCACCAGCATCGAGCGCACCGGCCCGAACACCGGGCGCATGACCGGCGATCTCACCATTCGCGGCCAGACCCATCCCGCCATGTTCGACATCGTCTATAATCGCTCCTACGCGCGCCATCCGCTCGGGCCGGCGATCTCGATGATCGGCTTCTCCGCGCAAGGCATCGTGCAACGTTCGCAATACGGCATGAACGTGCTCTTGCCCCAAGGCGGCGGACCGGGCGTCGCCGATCAAGTGAATGTGGTGATCGAGGCGGAGTTCACGCGGCCTGTCGACACCGCCAGCGACGCCGCGCCGCCGGCCAATCCGTGAGCGCGAACCCGACGCGTTATTCGGCGGTGGCGGTGGTCCTGCACTGGGCCATCGCCCTCGCTATTCTCATCAATTGGCCGCTCGGCTGGTGGATGCATGAAGCCGCCGAGGACGGCGGGACGAGCGCGGCGATCTTCGAAGCATTTCAGCTGCACAAATCCATCGGGCTCGCCGTCCTTGCGCTCAGCCTGGTGCGGCTGGGTTGGCGGCTGACGCATGCCCCGCCGGCGTTGCCGGCGCAGATGCCAGGCTGGGAACGCTTCGTCTCGAAAGCCGTACACTGGATCTTCTACGCGCTGATGATCGCGCTGCCGCTTTCGGGCTGGGTTTACGTTTCGGCCGGCTGGTCGGCGGAATTGGAGCGGCCGTTCCAGGTGCCGACGCTGTTCTTCGGCCTGTTTGAAGCGCCGCACCTGTTCGGCCTGGATCGCGCCGCGCTCGAGGTGCGCCAGGCCGTCGCCGAGGCGGCGATCGAAGCGCACGAAGTGTTCGCGTACGCGATGCTTGGCCTGGCGGCGCTGCACATCGCGGCGGCGCTGAAGCATCACGTCATCGATGGCGACGCCGTGCTGGCGCACATGGTCCCCGGCCTCCGGGGGCGCAACGAAACGGCGGGGCCGGTGGCGAGTGCTGCGCGGCGCGCCACGCTCGGCGCTGGCTTCGCGCTGATCGCGATCGCCGCCGCGGCGGCGCTCTACGCCATCGCCACGCTTGGCCAGGGCGGCCAGCAAACTGCTGAAGCCGCTCCGCAGGCGCCGTCAGCCGAGAGCGCGCCGAGCGCCGTTGCAGCGCCAGAGACGCCGCCGGTTGAGACGGCGGCGCCAGCCGGCGCGCCAGCGTCAGGCGAGCCGCCGCTTTGGCGCGTCGATCAAAGCGCCAGCGCGATCCGGTTTTCAGGCGAGCACGCCGGCCAGCGCTTCGAAGGCGTGTTCTCGCGCTGGCGCGCCGAGATCCGGTTCGATCCGGGCAACCTCGACGCTTCCTCCGCACTGGTGACGATCGAGACGGCGTCGGCGGCGGACGGCATACCGATCCACGATTCAAGCCTGCCGCAGCCCGAATGGTTCGACAGCGCCAATCATCCTCATGCGGTCTTCCGGACCACGCGCATCCGCGCGCGCGGCGACGGCGCATACGAAGCGCGCGGCGTGCTGACCCTCAAGGGTGAACGGATCGATATCGACCTACCCTTCACGCTGCGCATCGAGGGAGGACGCGCGATTATGGGCGGCAGCGCCGAGATCGACCGGCGCGAGGCCAATTTGGGCATGGCGAGCGACCCAGATGCAGAATGGGTATCGCGCGATATCGCGGTTTCGGTGCATGTCGAAGCCCAGAGATGATCGCCGACGCCGACATTGAACGCGCCGCCGCGCTGCTGCGCGCAGGCGCATTGGTCGTGTTTCCGACCGAGACGGTCTATGGCCTCGGCTGCGACGCCGCTAGCGCCGCAGCGGTGGCGCGGCTCTATGCGGCCAAGGGCCGGCCGCATTTCAACCCGCTGATCGCGCACGTGCGCGACGTGCGCGACGCTGCCCAGCACGCACGGCTGCACCCGAAAGCGGTTGCGCTGGCGGACGCGTTCTGGCCCGGCCCGCTGACCTTGGTGGCGGCGCGGCGCGACGACAGCACGGTTTGCGAACTCGCCTGCGCCGGCTTGGCGACGATCGCGTTGCGCGCGCCGTCGCATGGCGTGGCGCGCGACCTGTTGGCGGCGTTCGGCGGACCGATCGCGGCGCCGAGCGCCAATCGTTCGGGCCGCGTCAGCGCGACGCAGGCTGCGCACGCGGCCGCTGAGTTCGGCGACGCCGTGGCGCTGGTGCTGGACGCGGGACCAAGCCGCCTGGGTTTGGAATCCACGATCATTGCGGTTAGCGATTCAGGTGAAGCCGCTCTGCTGCGCCCCGGCGCCGTCACGCGCGAGGCGATCGAGGCGCTGATCGGGCCGCTTGCCGCGGCGCCGGCGGGTGCGGTGAGCGCACCGGGCTTACTGGCCAGCCATTATGCGCCGCGCGCACAGCTGCGGCTCGATGCTGACGCGCCGCGCGCGGGCGAAGCCTATCTCGCCTTCGGCGCAGCGGCGCCGGAAGGCGGGCTGACGCTCTCCGCGCGCGGCGATCTCGTCGAAGCGGCGGCCAATCTCTACGCGCATCTCCGCGCGTTGGACGCCGCGGGCGCAGCGGTGATCGCCGTGGCGCCGATCCCCGCGCACGGCCTCGGCGAGGCTATCCGCGACCGCCTCGCGCGCGCCGCAGCGCCACGCTAAGCTGCTCTCATGTCTCATGATTTATATGCGCGCCTGGCCGTTCTGCTGGGCCCGAAAGGCCATGCCGCCGACGCTGAAACGATTGCGCCTTTTCTGCGCGAATGGCGCGGCGCCTATGAAGGCCGCACGCCCTTCCTCGCTCTGCCGGCGACAACGGAGGAAACTGCGGCAGTGGTGAGCCTATGCGCGCAAGCGGGCGTGGCGATCACGCCGCAAGGCGGCAATACCGGTCTTGTCGCGGGACAAATCCCTCAAGGCGAAGTGCTGGTTTCGATGCGCCGCATGAACCGCATCCGCAGCATCGACGCGTTGGACGACTCGCTCGTGGCCGAGGCCGGCGTGATTCTCAAAACCGCGCAGGACGCGGCCGCCGATTCGGATCGACTCTTCCCTTTGAGCCTCGCCAGCGAGGGCAGCGCGACAATCGGCGGCCTGATCTCCACCAATGCCGGGGGCGTGCATGTGCTGCGCTACGGCATGATGCGCGACCTCGTGTTGGGCGTCGAAGCGGTGCTTCCTGACGGCGCCGTCATGCACGGACTGAAGACGCTCAGGAAGGACAACACCGGCTACGACCTGAAGCAGCTCTTCATCGGCGCCGAGGGAACGCTTGGCATCGTCACGGCGGCGAGCCTCAAACTGTTCCCGCGCATGCATGGCCGGGTGACGGCGCTCGCGGGCGTCGCTTCGGCGGCGCAGGCGCTGGCGCTGCTGCACCGGCTGAAGGGTGAGACCGGCGCCGTCTCGGCGTTCGAGATCATGAACCGGCTGTCGGTCGACCTGGTGGTTAAGAACGTGCCGGGCAGCCGCGACCCGATGCCAAACGCGCCGTTGATGGTGCTCGTCGACCTTGAAACAGCGCAGCCCGAAGGCTTGCGCGAGCGGGCTGAAGCGGCGCTGGCGAAAGCGATCGAAGCAGGCGAGACGGAAGACGTGCTGATCGCCGAAAATGCAGGCCAGGCGCGGGATTTCTGGCGTATTCGCGAAGATATTTCGGCCGGCCATCGCCCCGAAGGCGCGCAAGTGAACCACGATGTCAGCGTGCCGGTTTCGCAGACGCCCCGCTTTCTCGACGACGCCAACGCGGCGGCGCGCGCGGCCTGCGCCGGCGTGCGCATCGTCGCCTTCGGGCACATGGGCGACGGCAACTTTCACTACACGCTGATGCAGCCCGAGGGCGGCGACGGCGCCGTCTTCCCCGGCGCTGACCTAACCCGCTTGGTCTATGACATCGCCACCGGGCTCGGCGGTTCGATCTCGGCCGAGCACGGCATTGGCGCGGCGCGCACGCACGACCTCGCACGCTACAAAGACGCCCAATCGTTGACGCTGATGCGCGCGCTGAAGCGCGCAATCGATCCGAACGGCGTGATGAATCCGCGCGCGCTCATCCCCTGATCCAAAGCGAGACACACGCGCGCGCAGCGATACGAATCGTTGCGCGCACGACGCGTTCGATGACGTGCGTTGCTGTTGCAAAATCGCCGCGCATGAATTTTTCATCGACGCTCGCGCTTGCACGTGACATATTGAAGACGTATGCGGCGTTCGTTGCCGTAACAACAAAGGAGCCAGGGCATGGCTAAGAAAGCAAAGAAGGCCGCGAAGAAGGCGGCCAAGAAGCGCGCAGCGCCGAAGAAGAAGGCGGCGCCGAAGAAGACCGCTCGCGCCAAGAAGGCGAAGGCGAAGCGCGGTCGCTAAGGCGCGCTGGTCTCGAGCGCCGCAGCACGCGGAGGCTCGAACAAGTTCAGGGCTTAGTGCCCAGAGGATACGCGGCGCGAGAGCGCCGCGTATCTTTTATGGCGCTTGAGCTTGGCCGCGTGCGGCGCTAGCGGGGATGCATGATGGCATTGGCCGCCCGCTTCTCCTCCTCAGCGCCTGCTTATCAACACGCTGACCTCAAACAGATTTTCTTCGACCCTCAGAGGCCGCTGAGAGCGCCGCTGTGAACGCGCGCGCGCCTGTCGCGGCGGTTGGCGTCGTCTGCTTTCGCGGCGATGACGTGCTCTTGGTGAAACGGGCCAAACCGCCGCGCCAAGGCGAATGGTCGTTGCCCGGCGGGCGCATCGAATGGGGCGAACGCGCCATCGATGCGGCGCTGCGCGAACTGCATGAAGAGACCGGCTGCAGCGCCGAGATCGTTGCGCTTGCGGATGTAGTCGATGCGGTGCTGCGGCGTCGCGGCGAAGACGAAAGCGCCGAGCCTTGGGGCCATTACCTGCTGGTGGACTACGCGGCGCGCTGGACCGCCGGCGAACCAAAGGCGGGCGATGACGCCGCCGACGCCCGCTTCTTCAGTCCGGCCGAGATCGCGGCGCTGGGTCTATGGCCGGAGACGCTGCGGGTGATTGAGCAGGCGCGGCGCCTGACCGCCGCCGTAGCACCATGAACGCGCCCTGCATCTCCGCCCATGGCTTGGCGGCCTCGCGCCCTTCGCCGAACCGCCTGGCTTCACCGACGTCGAACAAGGTCTTCATCACGGCCAGCGCCAGCACGCCGAGGACGGGCCAACCCAGCAGCATGAGCAGGAACCCGCCGAAGATGATGGTGATGTGGAGCGTAATGATGCGCGGATAAGGCGCGCTCATCTGCGTGATCGGATCGCTGCGGCCGGCCTCGCCGCGCGCCAGCCAGACAATGAAATGAACGCCCTGCCACGCGGCGATGGCGGCGAAGCCGATCAACAGATTGGGGTGCTCGCGGAACAGCGCGCTGACGACGCCGGCAAGCCCGAACGGCGTATCGACATTGAGCTGCGCCATCTCCGCGCCGCCGAACATGGCCATGACGAACACGCCATGGACGAAGGTGAACAGGCCATAATGCAGCGTGAAAAACGGCAGCAGGAAAACCAGGCCCAGCCCAAGCCAGCCCTTCGTCACCCCGCTCGCCGCCATGCTTAACAACGTGCGGACGCCGACGACGACGTTCTCGAGCCAATAGAGCAGGATCAATGCAAAGGCGCTCCAACCCCAGAACATGACGCCGACGATCGGGATCGCGTTGACCGCCAGGGCGCCGACGACCGCCAATACGACGCCCGCTTTCGAGGGAACCTGAATGCTCTGCATGCGCTCTATCTCTTGAGGCGGGACGGGCATTTCGCCCCATTGGCTAGCGGGCACGATATCCTAACCGTCTTTGAATAGAGTAACCGACGGAGAAGCTTCATGCCCAAACACCGCGATCCGGCCCAGCGCGCGCGCGCCGTGGCCGCCGACATCACCGCTTCAGCGCGCGAACGCGCGGAAGAAGCGCTGGAAGCAGCAGAGGACGCACTCGAAGCCGCCTATGACGCGGCGGAAGAGCGCGTCGATGAAGCGCGCGTCTATCTGCGCCGCCAATTCCGCGATCATCCGGTGGCGACGCTTGGCGTTGCGCTCGGCGTCGGCGTCGTGCTCGGCGTGTTGATCGGCAGCCGGCGCTAATGTTCGAGCGGGCCTCCGCCAGTCTGATTGCGGCCACCGCGGCTTGCGCCGCGGCGGCGCTGGCGGTGTTCGCGGCCGGCTTCGCTCTCTACGCCTTGGCGGCGCCGAGCCTTGGCCCGGCCGGCGCAGCGGCCGTGGTCGCCGCCGTGGCGACCGCGATTGTCGGCGCCTACGCGCTCTACGGCCACCATAAGGCCAGACGCAAAGAGGAAGAGGCGCGCGAAGCGCAGAGCGCCCTGCTCGATTCGCTGCCGCTTGGCCTTGGCGCGTTCACCCGCGAACATCCGATCGCGGTGGCCGCCGTCACCGTGCTGGGCGGCGCGCTCGCCGCGCGCCATCCCAAGCTGACCCGCGACGTTCTGGCCATTCTCGCCAGCCTGACCGCCCGCAGCTGATCCCCGCGCCTTTACAGAGCGGCGCCGCGCGGCAAAGTGTGCGCCGAACGCGGGGAGGATAAGCATGAAACGAGCGATCGCACTGGCCGTGGCGGTCCTGGCCGCCGCAGGCGCGGCGGAGGCGCGCACCTGGCGCGTCGACGCCGGCCCCAATGCGCAAGCCGAATTGCAGCGCGCCCTGATCGAAGCGCGCCCGGGCGACACGGTGCGGCTGGAGCGCGGGCGCTATGAACTGAGCCAAGGGCTCTCGCTCGACGTCGATCGCGTCACCATACGCGGCGAAGGCGAAGGCCGCTCGATCCTCTCTTTCGCCGGCCAGACGCGCGGCGCGGAAGGCCTGCTTGTGACATCCGACGGCGTGGTGCTGCGCGACTTCGCGGTTGAGAATGCCCGCGGCGACGCCATCAAGGCGCGCGACTGCAACGGCATCACCATCCAAGGCGTGCGCACCGAATGGACTGGCGGGCCCAACCCCAATAACGGCGCATACGGCCTCTACCCGGTGAATTGCAGCAATGTGCTGATCCGGGATTCGATCGCCCGCGGGGCCTCGGACGCCGGCATTTATGTGGGCCAGTCACGCAACATCATCGTTCGCGACAATGTGGCGGAATACAATGTCGCCGGCATCGAGATCGAGAACAGCTACAATGCCGATGTGTTCGGCAATACGGCGACGAACAATACCGGCGGCGTGCTGGTGTTCGACCTGCCCGGCCTGCCGCAGCAAGGCGGCCATTCGGTGCGCGTGTTCGAAAACGAGATCTTCAACAATAACACAGCGAATTTCGCCCCCGCCGGCAATATCGTGGCGACGGTGCCGGCCGGGACCGGCGTGCTGATCATGGCCAATCGCGACGTGCACGTGTTCGACAATGAAATCGGCGAGCACGGCACCGCCAACGTGATCATCACGGCTTATCGGGCCGAGATTCAGGACGCCAATTACAACCCGCTGCCGCGCAACATCATGATCCGCGACAATCGCTTCGGCAGGTCCGGGTTCGAGCCTGGCGGCGATCTGGCGCTGCTAGCGCAAGCGGGCGCGGCGCTGACGGACGTGATCTGGGACGGGGCCGACACCTATTTCGCCGGCGGCAACGCACGCAGCGAACCGGTGCGCATCGTCGTGCGCGACAATCGCAAGGAAGGCGGGCGCCAGAGCTTTCTCTCGCTTGGGGTCAATGTCGCCGGCGCGCCGCTGACGGAGGCCGCGCCCAGCTACAACTTCCCGCCGCTCGTGAACCTGAGCGAACCAGAGGAAGTGGAGATCGACGATTGATCGGACGCGGCGCGCTTCTGGCGCTGGCGGCGCTGGCGCTATGCGTCAGCGCCATCGCCCAGCCCGCGCCGCCGCCGGTGGATCAGCGCGCGGTTATGGCGGAGCGCCCGCCCGAGACGCTGGCGGCCTATTGGCTCTTCACGGACGCCGGCGCGCGCACGCCGAACGAAGGCGTCGTGCCTTATGATCTGAACACCGCGCTCTATTCCGACGGCGCGCTCAAGTTTCGTTACGTCTTCCTTCCGCCGGGTGCGGAGGCGCCTTCGCCCAGCGGCGACGGCGTGCTCGATTTTCCTGTCGGCACCGTGCTGATCAAAACCTTCGCCATGGCGGCGGACATGCGGCGGCCAAGTGAGAACGTGCGCTTCCTGGAGACGCGCCTGCTGATCCGGCGCGAAGAAGGCTGGATCGCCCTGCCCTACATCTGGAACGAAGCGCAGACCGAAGCGCGCTATGAGCCTATCGGCGCCAGCATCCCGATCAATTTTCTCGATGAGGCGGGCGAGAGCGTCGCGCTGGATTGGGCCGCGCCCAATCGCAACCAGTGCAAAGGCTGCCATGACCGGCGCGGCGCTATTACGCCGATCGGCCCGAGCCTGCGCAACCTCAACCGCGATTACCCGTACGCCAGTGGCGCCGAGAACCAGCTGACACACTGGCGGCGAAGCGGAATGATCGACGCGCTGCCGCCTGAACCGGCGCCCGCGGCGCCCGATGCGTACGATCCCGCAAGCGGATCGGTCGAGGCGCGGGCGCGCGCGTACCTCGATGTGAATTGCGCGCACTGCCATAACCCAGAGGGACCAGCGCACACCTCGGGCCTCGATCTGCGCTGGGGCCAGGACGACGCGTCCGCATGGGGCGTGCTGAAACGGCCGGTGGCGGCGGGACGCGGCTCGGCTGGCATGGAATTCTCGATTGCGCCCGGCCACCCCGAACAGAGCATTCTGCTCTACCGCATGGAGAGCACCGACCCTGGCGTGATGATGCCGGAGCTTGGGCGCCAGTTGGTCGACGAACGCGCGGTGGCGCTGATGCGAGAATGGATCGCCGGCATGGGGCCGGATGGGCGCAGCCGGACGCGCGAATAGGCTTGCGCTTGCACGCGGACTTTCTAGCTTCCCGCGGCCATGACCGATTCACGCCCCAGCCGCCGCGGCGCGCCTTTCCTGGAACGCGCCATCGAGAGCATCATCTACGCCAGCCGCTGGCTGATGGCGCCGGTCTATCTCGGTCTGATCGCCGCGCTCGGCATCCTCATCGTGACGTTCTTCCGCGAGCTCTATCTGCAAGTGCCGCAGGTGATGAGCATGGACGAAACCGACATCATCCTCCTGGTGCTGACGCTTGTGGACCTCTCACTGGCCGGCAATCTGGTGCTGATCATACTGTTCACCGGCTATGAGAGCTTCGTCTCCAAGATCGAGTTCGCGCACCAGGATCGCGACCGGCCCGATTGGATGGGCACGCTCGATTTCTCCGGCCTGAAGATCAAGCTGATCGCCTCGATCGTGGCGATCAGCGGCATCCATCTGCTGAAGATATTCATGAACCTGCCGAACTACACCGAAAGCCAATTGCTCTGGTACGTCGTCATCCACCTCGCCTTCATCTTTTCAGGCGTCGCGGTGGCGGCGATGGATTGGATCGAGCAGAAAGCGGCCAAGGTTCACGAAGGCTAGAACCAGGCGGCGATGCCGACGCCGATCAGCGCCTGATAGATCAGCACGCCGAGTGCAATGCTGGCCAAGACGAAGATGAGAAAGCGCAAGCGGATGACGTTGGCTGTCGCTTGCACCAGCGAATGCAGGATGCGCAGCGCCACGTAGGTCCAGGCAACGCCGATGACGAATTCGCTGGGCTCGCCTAGCAGCTGCAGCACGAAGGCGACGGCGTAGAAGATCGTCGGCTGTTCGTGGAGGTGGTTGTAGTTGGCGGCCACGCGGCGCGGGCCGACCGGCAACAGTTCCGACGCGCCGGTTTGGTCCTTGTGCTTCTCCGGATCGATCTTGAGCTTCAGCATGGCCGGGATGCGCGTGGCGTAAAGCCAGAGCAGCATCAGCATGGTCCAAGCGATCAGCACCGTGACCGGCGCCAGCAGGCCGTGGTCGTACATGAAACCCTCCCCGTCTTGTCGCCGCGAGTGTTTCCAGAGCGGCGCGGGCGCGACAAGCCCCTCCCGCTAAGGCAAGCGAGCGGCTAGAAGGGCGCGGCATGGCCGAACTTCAGATCATCCGCATCGACGACGCCAAGGCGGTGGTGCGCGTCGGCGTGCCGGAGCCGGAGCGCGCAGCACCACAGGAGGTGCGCATCTGCGTCGCCCTGGGGCTGGCCGATCCGCCCAGCTTCGTGGAGCAAGACCGCATCGGCGCGACCGTGGATTACGACCGCATCCTGCATTTCATCCGCGACGATCTCGGCGCGCCGGCGCATCTGATCGAGACGCTGGCCGACCGCGTGGCCGGCCATTGCCTGCGCCTCAGCACGCGCGCGCGCTGGGTCGAAGTGACGGTGAAGAAGCCCTCGGTGCTCTCAGGCGATGGGCTGGTGGCGGTGACGATCCGGAGAGAAGCGTGAGCGGGCCGGCGCGGTGGGCGCTTGTGACCGGGGCGGGCCAGAGGCTGGGCCGCGCTGTCGCTTTGGGACTGGCGCAAGCGCATTGGGGCGTGGTGCTGCATTATCGCGGCTCGGCGCCGGAAGCCGAACACGCCGCGACCTTGGCGCGCGCCCATTCGGGCGGCGCAGCGACCGTAAAGGCTGACCTCGCCGATCCCGCCGAACGCCATGCGCTGATCGCCCATGCCACCGAACAGGCGGGCGCCCCCTTGGCGGCGCTGGTGAATTGCGCGGCGATCTTCGAACACGACATCATCGACACGCTCACGCTCGATGCCCTGAACAAGCACGTGGCGCTCAACGCGTTCACGCCGGCCGTGCTGGCGCGCGAGTTCGCGGAGGCGCTGCCGGACGGTGCGCGCGGCGCTGTCGTGAACTTTCTCGATTTCAAGCTGGCGAGCCCCTACCCCGATCATTTCTCCTACACGCTCTCGAAATATGCGCTGGCCGGCGCCACCGAGCTGCTGGCGCGGGCGTTGGCGCCGCGGGTGCGCGTCAACGCGGTCGCGCCGGGCTATGTGCTGCCGGCGCCGGGGCAGAGCGAGGAAGACTGGAAACGCCTGCACGACGACACGCCGCTTGAGCGCGGGCCGACGCCGGAAGACATCGCCAACGCCGCGCGCTTCCTGCTGGAGAACGAGGCTGTGACCGGCCAGACCATCTATGTCGATAGCGGGCGGCGCTTCCGCAGCTACGAACGCGACATGGGCTTCATGTGACGGCGCCGATCGCGGCGATCAGCACCATCACGCTCATATAGACCAGGATCAGCGAGCCAATGGTCCAGAACGTCGCGCGCATGTCGTGCGTCTGGGCTGTGAAATAGGCGAAGAAGTGCAGGAAGCGCGACGCCGCGTAGCCGTAGAAAAGCGCTTGCGCCAACAGCAGAGACGGCTCGGTCAGCGCGTACAGCGCGCCAGCGGCGAGGAAGAACGGCACGTTCTCAAGATCGTTGAGCTGGATGCGCCGCACGCGCTCGACGCGTTCGTTGGGCGCGATCTGTTGCGGATCGGGATTCGGATTGAGCGGCGTCTTGCGCAAATCTTCCGGCGCGCGGAAGCCGCCCTTCTCGCCCATCATGCGCACAACAGTGAGCCACGACATGGCGACGACCTTGAGGATCATCAGCGCCGCCGCGACCGCATAGGCGGCGAAGACCGGGTTCGATAGCGACAACAGCTCCATCTTCACCCCCTCGGCGCGGCCTGTGCCGCCGGTCACATCAGCATGCTCAAAGCTCCGTTACCACTGCATGCATCGGATCAATGGTGATCCGAGACAACGACCGGAGCCAAGTCATGTTGAAGCTGTACGCCCTCGTCGCCGCCCTCGCCGTGTTCGCGCCCGTCGCGCTCGTGACGCTGAACCAAGCTGCGCAAATCGTCGCCTAAAGGCCTGCCGGAGCCCAGAACCGGATCAACCAAGCCAGAAGGCGTGTTATGAAGTTTGAAGATCAACGCTAGGGCGCGGTGCGAGGCCGCGCCCTTTTCATTTGCCGATTTAGTTCTTGTTTTGTTCTTTTTATAGGGCTAAATTCCTAGGCATGAGCCAGGATCAGCCCAGAAAGGGCCGCGGCGCGGCGTCGAATGCGTCGGGCCGCTACGAGCGCTTCGCCCGCGCCGCCTTCGATGACGGCTGGAGCGCTGACGAGATCGCGCCCCTGGAGACGATCGTCACGCCGGAAGCGGCCAAGAGCATCATCTCGCGCAATCAGAGCCCGGATATCTCCTTCGACCGCTCGATCAATCCGTACCGGGGCTGCGAGCATGGCTGCATCTATTGCTACGCACGGCCGAACCACGCTTACGCAGGGCTTTCGCCGGGGCTCGATTTCGAGACCAAGCTATTCGTCAAAGCCAATGCGGCCGAATTGCTGGAAGCGGAATTGGCCAAGCCGCGCTACCGGCCGAAAACCATCATGCTCGGCGGCGTCACCGACATCTATCAGCCGATCGAGCGCGGCTTCGGCGTGACGCGCGCCCTGCTGCAGGTGTTGGAGCGCTGGCGCCATCCCACGGCGCTGATCACGAAATCGCAGCTGGTCATCCGCGACCTCGACATCCTCGCGCCCATGGCCGAACGGAATCTGGCGAAGGCGGCGCTTTCAGTGACCACGCTCGATCGCCGCATATCGCGCGTGATGGAGCCGCGGGCTGCTGCGCCGCACCGGCGTATCGAAACGATCCGGGCGCTGACCGACGCGCGCGTTCCAACCACGGTGATGGTCGCGCCGATCATTCCCGGCATCAATGACGGCGAAATCGAAGCCATTCTGACCGAGGCCGCGCGCGCCGGCGCAACCAGCGCGGGTTATGTGGTGCTGCGCCTGCCGCTCGAAATCAAAGACCTCTTCCGCGAATGGCTCTCCACGCATTTTCCGGACCGGCAGACGCGGGTGATGACCTTGGTGCGCCAAATGCGCGGCGGCCGTGACTACGATCCGGAATGGGGCAAGCGCCAGCGTGGCGAAGGCCCGTACGCCAAGCTGATCGCCGATCGCTTCCACAGCGCGTGCCGCCGGCTCGGGCTCAACCGAGAAACGCGACAACTCGATTGCACGCAATTCCGCCCGCCGGCCGATCGCGGCCCGCAGCGCGATCTCTTCGACGCCGCCGCGGGACCCGAAACGGCTGGCTCGGCGTTGCCGGGCCAGGGCGCGGCGGGCTAGGCTGCCGCCCGTAGCAGGAGCGGGCCCATGCGCATCGACAATCAACGGCGTTCGGACAATTTCCAGGATCGCGGCCGGGGCCGCGGCGGCGGCGGTGGCGGCGGCATTCGCGGCATTCCGCTGCGCGGCATGAGCATTCAGACGCTGATCATTGTCGGCCTCATCCTGCTCGGCATCTATTTCTTCGCTCCCGCCAACATTCGCGACATGGTGTTCGGCGGCGTCATGGGCGGCCAGCAAGGCGCGCTGGAGACAAGCGGCGCGACCTGCGATGCGCACGCGGAAGCCTGCGATTTCTCGCGCGCGGTGTTGGGGTCAACCGAAGACGTCTGGAATCCGCAATTCGCGGAAGGCCGGCTCATGACCTATGGCGGCGTAACGCTCAGCGCCTATCAAGAGCCTACGCTTGTGGTGTTCTCCGAAGCCGTTTCGACCGGCTGCGGCAATGCGCCTTCCTCGGTCGGCCCGTTCTACTGCCCGGCTGATCGCCAACTTTATATCGACCCGACCTTCTATCAGACGATGGAAAGCCGGCTGAGCGCCCCGGGTGATTTCGCTCAGGCCTACGTGATCGCGCACGAAGTGGCGCACCACGTGCAGAATTTGATCGGCGCGACACAGATTCAGGTTCAGGGCGAGAACCAGAACCAGACATCCGTGCGACTCGAATTGCAGGCCGATTGTCTCGCCGGCGTCTGGGGCCATCTCGAACGCGCCGATTTGCAGATCACAGAAGCGGACCTGCGCGAAGCGTTGAACGCAGCGCACCAGATCGGCGACGACACCCTGCAGCGCGGCGCGCAGGGCTACACCGACCCGAACTCCTACACGCACGGCACATCGGCGCAGCGCGTCAACTGGTTCCGCCGGGGCTTCGATTCAGGCGACGCACGCCAATGCGACACGTTCGCGGTGCAAAACTACGGGCAATTGTAAGCGCTACATCCGTTCCGGCACGTCGACGCCAAGCAGCTCAAGCGAAAGCGAGAGCTGCTTGAGCGCCGCCGCCGCGAGCGCAAGGCGCGACGCGCGCACGGCGCCCTCGGACGGCAGGATCGGGCAATTGGTGTAGAAGCCGGAGAACGATTGCGCCAAAGCGTACGCGTGCTCGGCAAGAAAATGCGGCGCGCGCTTTTCGTACGCCAGGCGCAAGGCGGCTTCGAAGCCGTCGAGCGTCAGCGCGAGAGCTCGCTCGGCATCGTGCGCGATGGCGATCGGTCCGGGCGCCACGCCCTGCTCCTCGGCCTTGCGCATGATGCTTTTGATCCGCACCGCCTGGTAGAGCAGATAGGGGCCGGTCTTACCTTCGAAGCTGATGAAGCGGTCGAGATCGAACTTGTATGAGGTGCCGCGGAAGTTCGAAAGATCGGCGAACTTGATGGCGGCGATGGCGACCTTGTGCGCCACGTCCTCGAATTCCTCCGCCGAGAAATCCGCGCCAATGTCGGCCTCGCGCAAACGCGCGCGCGCTTTTTCCTCGGCCTGGCCGATCAGGTCCTGCAGCTTCAGAACGCCGCCGGCGCGGGTCTTGAACGGCTTGCCGTCCTCGCCGTTCATCGTGCCGAAGCCGATATGCTCCAGGCTTTCGCGGGCGATGTATCCGGCCTTGGCGGCGGCGCGATAGACCTGCTCGAAATGATCGGCCTGACGCTGATCGACGACGTAAAGCACGAGATCAGGTTTCTGATCGCGCACACGCTGCACGATGGTGGCGAGATCGGTCGTGCCGTACATGGCCGAGCCTTCGCTCGACACCACAAGCAGCGGATCCGGGCTCTCGACTTCGACGACGCTGCCGTCATCGAGCTTCTTCTTCTTGGTCTCGCCGGGCGCAGCGACACGCAGGATGCGCGCGCCCTGGTCGTCCTCAAGCAAACCCTTGCCGGCGAGGTCTTCGATCATGCCGGGGATGAGCGGATCGGCGTCGGCCTCGCCGAGCCACAGATCGAAGTCCACGCCCAAAGCCGCGAAGTCGCGCTTCTGCGCCGCCATCGACACCGCGCGCATGGCCTTCCAGATGGTGCGGTGCGGCTCAGCGCCCGATTGCAGCGCGGCTGTGGCCTTGCGGGCGCGGTCGCGGAACTGCGCATCGTCGCGCGCCTTCGCCGCTGCGGTGGGATACGCGGCCTCGAGATGTTCGAGCGTCAATGTCTCGAGGCGCGCCTCGATTTTCGCGGCGTCGGCGAAACCGCCTAGTTCATCTTCGAGCGCGGTGATGACGAGGCCCATCTGGAAACCCCAATCGCCGAAATGCGCGTCACCCCAAACCTCGTCGCCGCGAAAGCGGAAGATGCGCTTGATGCTCTCGCCGATGATCGAGGCCCGCAGGTGCCCGACATGCATGCCCTTGGCGACATTCGGACCGCCATAATCGACGATGACGCGACGCTTCGTATCGACGGCGCTGGCGCCGGCGCGCGCGTCGTCCGCTACGTCCTGGGCGCGCGCGGCGAGCGCCTGCGGCGTGACGGTGAAATTGAGGAAGCCCGGGCCGGCGATGACAGGCGGCGCGGCGAGGTCAGGCGAGGCCCACGCGGCGGCGGCGGCCTGAGCGATTTCCTGCGGCTTCTTGCCTGCGCTTTTCGCCGCCGCAAGCGCGCCGTTGCACTGGAATTCGGCGAGGTCCGGGCGGTCGGAACGGCGCACGTCGGCAAAGCGCGCGTCCACGCCTGCCGCAGCGAACGCGGCTTGATTTGCCTCGGTGAGACGCTGCGCGAGATCGGTCATGCGGGCGGGATGACGCGCGCGAGGGTGCGCGTCAAGCGGCGCTTAGGAACCCTGTTGCGGGGCGGCGGCGTCGATCCGGAAGCGCTTGCCGTCGCGATTGAAGGCGAGCTGATCCGGCGTGAGTTCGAAGCCGACCAGGATCTCGAAATTGTCGCCCGAGGTTTCCGGCGTGGCGCGTGGGATGACGATGCGGCCGATTTCCTCGGTACGTGTGGCGACGGGGTTGTTGCGATCGAAGCGGACCTCGACATCGAAATATTGCTTTTCGATCGGCGCGCGCCCTCGACGCGTGACGGCGACCCAATAGCGATAGGTCTGGCGATCGGAGGTCGCAGCGGGGCCGCGGCCGAAGGCCATGTCGATTTCAACTTCCATGGCGATGGGGTCGGCGTCGACGTAGCGGCAGAGGCCGCGCACGCCGCGCACCTCGCCGGTGTAGGCGATGTTGGCGTAACGCTCATCGCCCGGCTGCGCGAATTGCACCAGGCGCGAGCTTTCATAGAGCACGCCCATCAGCGGGCACGGGCCGGCGTTGGGACGATCGTCGCGGCCGACCATGCGGTCGAGCCAGGAGCGCTCTTCCGGCGCCGCAGGCTCCGAGGACATGCCGCCCGGCAATTCCACGGTGCGGCCCTCGCGCGAACCGGAGCATGCCGCTGCCGGCAGGACGCTGAGCGCCAAAAGAGCGGCGATCGGGAGCTTCATTCTGGCCTCGTATCCGCCGGGCCGGGGCGCGTGCGGCGACAGCCGCCCTTCTCACCCCGCCGCTGAGCTATTAGCTGCGTCGTGATAGCTTTAGCCCGGGCGGGCCGCAACCGCCCGACCCAGAGACCCGAGCCTTGCCAGAAAAACGCCCGATTTCAATTCTTTTGGCCGCCCCCCGCGGCTTCTGCGCCGGTGTCGACCGGGCCATCCAGATCGTCGAAAGGGCGCTGGGGAAATGGGGCGCGCCGGTCTATGTGCGCCACGAGATCGTCCACAACCGTCACGTGGTGGAGCGCCTGGAGGCGATGGGGGCGGTGTTCGTCGAGGAACTCGATGATTGCCCGAACGATCGCCCTGTCATCTTCTCCGCGCACGGCGTGCCGAAAGCGGTGCCTGTGGAAGCCGCGCGGCGGGAGATGATCTATGTCGACGCCACCTGCCCGCTGGTCTCCAAAGTACACGTAGAGGCGCAGCGCCATTTCGAATCCGGCCACGAGATCGTGCTGATCGGCCATGCCGGCCACCCCGAAGTGATCGGCACGATGGGGCAATTGCCGGACGGTGCGATCGCGCTGCTCGAGACCACCGACGACGCCGAGCGCTTCGAACCGCGCGATCCCGCGAAACTCTCGTTCGTGACGCAGACGACGCTTTCGGTGGACGACACAGCCGAAATCGTCGGCGTGCTGCAGCGGCGCTTTCCAAGCATCGCCGCGCCGCACAAGGAAGACATTTGCTACGCCACCACCAACCGGCAGGACGCCGTGAAGGCGCTGGCCGAGCGCGCGGAGCTGGTGCTGGTGATCGGGTCGCCTAAGAGCTCCAATTCGGTGCGGCTGGTGGAGGTGGCCAAACGCGCGGGCGCGCGCGATGCGCAATTGGTCGCGAGCGCGGAAGCCGTGGATTGGCGCTGGTTCGAAGGCGTTTCCGCCGTGGGCGTGACCGCCGGCGCCAGCGCGCCAGAGGATTTGGTGGAAGCATTGGTGGCGGCGATCGCGGCGCGCTTTGATGCGACCGTCGGCGAGGTGGCGGTGGTGAAGGAGGATGTGACGTTCAAGCTGCCGCGCGTGCTGGCGGAGTGAGCCGCGCGACGGTTCCCGCGCTGATCGAGGACATGATCGCAGCGGCGCGCGCCAAGCAACCAGATCGGCCGGCGCTGATCGGCGTTGCGGGCGCGCAAGGCAGCGGCAAAACCACCGCCGTCGAAGCGCTGACCCACGCCAACGCGCGCTACGCGCAATTCTCCATCGACGACGTCTATTTCGACACCGCACAGCGTGCGGCGTTCGCGGCGCGCACGCATCCCCTCTTCGTCACCCGCGGCCCGCCTGGCACGCATGACATCGCGCTAGCGCGCGCCACCATCGACGCCCTGACGAACGCCGGGCCGGATACGGCGACGCCGCTGCCGCGCTTCGACAAAATCGCGGACCGGTTGCGGCCGCGCGAGGCATGGCCCCTGTTTCGCGGACGGCCCGAAGCGATCTTGATCGATGCATGGTGTCTTGGCGCCTTGCCGCCCGCCGGCGTCGGCGCGCCGCTCAATCCGGTCGAAGAGGAGGATGGCGACGGCGTGTGGCGGCGCACACAGGACGATCTTCTGCGCGGCGCCTACGGCGATTGGTTCGCCAGTTTCGACGCCATGCTCTATCTGCGCCCGCCTTCATGGGAGATCGTGCGCCGCTGGCGCGGGCAGCAGGAAGTGACGTTGCGCAAGCGGACGCTGACGGCCGACGAAGAAGCGTGGATCGACCGCTTCATCATGCATTACGAGCGCATCACGCGCAGCATGATGGATGGGCGGCACAGCGCGGCAATCGCCGTACAACTCGATGAGGCGCGAAATATCGAACGGATAGAGCGGCGATGATGGAACAGCGTCAGACCCGTCTCATCTTGGGCGTCAGCGTTGCGCCCTTGATCGGCTGCGTGCTGATCACTTTGGCGGGCGGACTCTGGTATCTCGTGCCCGAAAGCGATTTAGCGCGGCGGCCAAGCTTCGTGTCGGTCATGGGGCCCGCCCTCTATGCAGGCTTCGCCGGCGGCATCCTCGTCGGCTGGCCGACGATGCTGCTTGCCGGCCTGCCCACGCATGGGTGGCTCCTGCAAAGTCACAGAAGCGCCGCCCCGATCTACGCCGCCGCCGGCGCAGCCGTGGGCTTACTGCCGGCAATGATCTTGGGGCTGCTACTGCTCCAAGGTCGCGGCACGATGGAAACGTGGCTGGTTCTCACGGGCGTCGGCCTCGTCACCGGCGCGGTGAGCGCCGTTCTGTTCTGGCTTATCCGCCGCCCCGATCGGGACGCGCCGAATCCGCCTACATCGCCCCCATGACTCGCATCGTGGACATCTGGACCGACGGCGCGTGCAGCGGCAATCCCGGGCCGGGTGGCTGGGGCGCGGTGCTGCGCGCGGGCGATGCGGAAAAGGAAATTTCAGGGGCCGAAGCGGCGACGACGAATAATCGCATGGAACTGATGGCCGCGATCGAGGCGCTCAATGCGCTGAAGAAGCCGAGCCAGGTGCGGCTGCACACCGACAGCAAATACGTGATGGACGGCGTCACCAAATGGATTCACGGCTGGAAGAAGAACGGCTGGAAAACCGCCGACAAAAAGCCGGTGAAGAATGATGACCTGTGGCGGCGGCTGGACGAAGCCAATCAGCGTCATCAGGTCGAGTGGAAATGGGTCAAGGGACACGCCGACGACGTGATGAACAATCGCGCCGATGAATTGGCGCGCGGCGCGATCAAGACACTCTGATCACGCGGCGCGTTTGTCCTTTCCGTCCGCGGCCCGCTCGTCATTCAGCGCGGCTTCCGCAGCTTCGAACCATTCATCGTCCTGTGTCCGGATCAGCGCCGTCGCCGCATCGGAATAGGCGCGCCACATGGCGAGGCTGACCCGAAGCATGGCGAGGTTCGTGGCCAGCATGACGCGCGGCGTGATCATGCCCCAATTGAACGGATTGAGCGCGGGAAATGGCATCAGGCCCAGCATGGCCGGGGCTTGCGTATCATTGGCGGGCTTCGTCATGGCCGGATTCCTCCGTGGCGAGGCTAGCCGCCCTGCGCGTGGCGATTTTGATCGCGCGCAAATTTCTAGAGGCTTGCGCCGGGAGCGCCGCAGGCGCAGCGTCGGCGCATGCGCGCTTTACCTTTCGCCGCTGCCTTGCTGTTCGCATCGCCGGCGCAAGCACAGGGCCTGGATGGCCTCTCCTGGCTCAATGGCTGCTGGCGGACCGAGCCGCGCGCCAATGGCGCAGTGGTCACCGAAGTGTGGGCCTCGCCGCCGATGCCGGCGATGCTCGGCTATTCCTACACGCTGCGAAATGGCGAGACGCGCGTGTGGGAGCAAGCACGCATCGAATTGATCGAAGGTTGGCCGCATTTCGTGGCGATGCCGAACGGCGGAACGCCGGTGCGCTTCCGCATGGTGGAGCCCGGGGCCCCTGCCGTCGATATCGTGCAGTTCGAGAATCCGGAGCACGATTTTCCGAAGCTGGTGCAGTACCGGCGCGAGGGCGACAGGCTGATCGCCAGCATTTTCGGCGACGACGCCGAGAGCGAGATCACGTTCGACTATGGCGCTATCGATTGCGTCGCGGCGTTGGCGCCTTAGCGCGTGCGGCGCACCGTCAGGGTCGTGCCTTCGGCGGAAGCAATCTCGACGTGATCGCCAGGCGCAAGCGCCTCAGCGCTCACGGCGCGCCAGACGCTGTCCTGCACCTTCACTGAACCGGCGCCGTCGGCGAATTGCGTAACGATGGCGCGCGCGCCGACGAGCCCCTGCGCGCGATCATTCAGGCCATCGGCGGCGCCGGTGTCGCGAAAGCGCTGCACGAGCGGGCGTCCGAGGGCGGTGAGTACGATGACCAGCACGGCGAAGATGATCAGATCGACCACGCCAGAGGTGGCGCCCGTCAAGGCGATCAGCCCGGCGATGAAAGCCGCCACAGCGGGCCAGAGCAGATAGGTCGTGCCGGTGGTGAGTTCGGCGATGAGCAAGATCAGGCCGAGCACGAACCAATGCTGCGGCTCGATCGCGGCGACAAAGGCAAGCAAAGCGTCCATGGACTCAATGTAGCGAGCCGCGCGCGCGGGCGCGAGAGCCTATGGACGCGTCGGCGGGACTGACGTGCGCGGCGCCCCGCCGCCCAGCGCCCCGCCAGCCTGATCGTTCAGTGCGCGCAAGCCCTCCACCAGGCCCGCCAAGCCGCCGAGGTCGGCTGGGACGATGACGGTGCGCTGCTGATGCGAAGTCGCCAGTTCGCCGAAGGCCTCGACATATTTCAGGCCAAGGAAGTAGCGGATCGCGTTGACGTCCCCCTTGGAGATCGCCTGCGACACCATGTCGGTGGCCTTGGCTTCGGCCTCGGCTTCGCGTTCGCGCGCCTCGGCGTCGCGGAAGGCGGCTTCGCGGCGGCCTTCGGCCTCGAGAATTGCGGCTTGCTTGGCGCCTTCGGCGCGCAGAATGGCGGCCTGCTTGTCGCCTTCCGCTTCAAGAATTTGCGCGCGGCGTTCGCGTTCGGCCTTCATCTGCCGCGCCATCGATTGCGTAAGGTCTTGCGGCGGGCTCAGATCCTTGATCTCGACGCGCAGCACCTTGGTGCCCCACGCGGTGGTGGCGGCGTCGACGACGTGCAGCAATTTTGTGTTGATGATGTCGCGCTGCGAAAGGACCTCGTCCAAATCCATCGAACCGACGACGGTGCGGATGTTGGTCATGCAGAGGTTCTGAATGGCGTTACGAAGGTTTTCGACCTCGTAGGCGGCCTTCGGCGCGTCGACGATCTGAATGAACACCACGCCGTCGACGGAGACGACGGCGTTGTCGCGCGTGATTACGTCCTGACGCGGCACCTCGAGCACCGTCTCCATCATGGAGAGGCGGCGGCCGACGCGATCGACGAACGGGATAATGAAGGAAATGCCGGGCTTCAGCGTGCGCGTGAAGCGGCCGAAGCGTTCGACAGTGAATTGGCGCCCCTGCGGAACGACCTTGATCGCGCTGAACGCCACCACAAGCGCAAGAAACGCGAAAATAATAACGGTGACGCCGCCGTCGAACATTCTGTCCTCCGCTGGGTGGAGGGGATCAGGGAACGGGCCGCGTTCTCGCGCCCCCTATCCCTAATCCCAGGTCACAATCCCTAAAGTTGCGTGAGCATGTGCTCTGCGCTGGAAACCTTGTATTCACCACCTTCTTCAATGTTCAGGCGTTCTACCACTCCGTTCTTGACGATCATTGAATACCGCTTCGACCGCGTGCCCATGCCGAACTTGGAGAAATCGGCATCGAGGCCGATGGCCTTGGCGAAGGCGGCGCTGCCGTCCGACAGCATCAGGATGTCGCCGCAATCCTGCTCTTTCGACCAAGCCTTCATGACGAAATGATCGTTGACGGCGGTGCAGGCGATAGCGTCGACGCCCTTGGCCTTCAGTTCCGCGGCATGGTCCTTGAAGCTCGGCAGATGGCGCGCCGAACAGGTCGGCGTGAAGGCGCCGGGCACGGCGAACAGCGCCACGGTTTTTCCGCCGAACACGTCCTGTGTCGTCATCGGCTGCGCGCCTTCCGGACCTGGAACTTGAAACGTGGCCTCGGGAAGCCGGTCGCCTTCTTTGATCATGTCATCCTCCTGAACTGGCGCATGTAATCTAGGGCGTATGCGGCGCGATTGCGACCGGCGCCTGAGCCCTTGCGCGGCCTTGCGGATGGCGACAGCATGGCGCCATGAGCGAGACCCTGGCCGGAAAGCTGTTGGTGGCGATGCCCAGCATCGGCGACCCCCGGTTTGAGCGATCCGTCATCATGATGTGTTCGCACAACGCCGAGCACGCCATGGGCGTCGTCATCAACAAGCCCAAGGACGAAATTACGGTGGGAGACGTGCTCGGCCATCTGGGCATCGAGGGCGCCGCTGAGATTCTAGCACATACGATCGTTCTCGATGGCGGGCCGGTGCGGCCCGACCGCGGCTACGTGCTGCACTCGGAGGACTTCACCGCGCCGGAGGGCACGCAGGAGGTCGCGCCCGGCATTTGCCTGACGGCCACGCGCGAAGTGCTCGAAGCCGTGGCCGGCGAGCACGCGCCAGCGCATTTCGTTCTGGCGCTTGGCTGCGCCGGCTGGGGCGCGGGCCAAATCGAGAAAGAGCTGCAGCAGAATTCCTGGCTGGTGGTCGATCCCGACCACGCCATCATTTTCGGCGCACAGCACGACGACAAATGGGCGCGCGCGATCCGCACGCTTGGCTTCGACCCTTCGCAACTGACAAGCGACGTGGGCCGCGCCTAACTGAAGCGCCGGATGAAGGGAACGCCGGAAACCAGCATACGCTGCGGGCGTCCGTTCAATGGACGATCGAACTGGACGCGCTCGGGCGACCAATCCTCATCGCCCAAGCGGTAGACGTCACCGCCAAGCGGCGTCAGCGCTTCGGTGTTGAACAGCCACAATTTGCCGTCGCGGGCATACACCGGCACTGAACCGGCCCACTTGTCGTCATTGTCATAGCGTCCGGCGCAGACGCGCAGCGCATCGGGCGCCAGCGGCTTGAAGCCGGCGGCGGGATTGACGGCGTATTCGACCTCCCCGGCCCAAGCGCGGACAGCCGCTTCGTTCTCGACATCGATGACGAGGCCGGTGACGTCGAAATCCGCATCCGCGCTGGCGAAAAAGCGGCCGTTCTCCGATTGCAGCGCGCTGCTGCGGCCGTTGCGTAGGAGGCGCAGCTGGTCGCCGTCCGCGCGCAATTCAAAGGCGCCGCCGTCTGCGGCCGTGTACCGGCGCGCATAGATTTGCGGATTGGCGATCGTTGCGCGCGCCGGCCGCGGCGACGGCGCAGGCGACCCTTCGCGGAGCGCGCGCAACAAGGCGCAAGCAAAAAGCGTGACGTCGCGCGGACGATAGTTCAGGTACGCGCTGACATTGCTCGACGCGAAGGCGGCGACACCCGCGTCGGGATCGACGTGCAGCGCCGAGGAGAACGACACCATGCCGCCCGTGTGCGTGAGGTATCGGCGTTCATCGATGGCGACATGGGCGACGCCGTTGCCATAGCGCGCGCCGGGCGACCAGCCAGGGGCATCCGCGGTGTCCGTCATGAAGCGGTGCGCCATGGCCTCGGTTAGCACCGGCCCGCCGTCGCCGCCTGCAAGACGCAGCAGATAGCCAAGAAAGAGCGCCATATCGGCGGTGGTGGAAGACACGCAGCCGGCGGCGTTGTCGCTCTCGATCCACGGCGCCTGCGCCATCGGACCAGGACGCAATTGCGCGCGGTCGCGGAAAGCCGCCTCATAACCAATGGCGTGGCGCGCGCGGTCGGCGTTGCGAATGGCGCCCGTTGACGCGTTCATGCCAAGCGGACGCAGCACGCGCGCTTCGAGCACGTCGGGCAGCGCGCGCCCATCCGCGGCGGCGATGATCTTGCCGAGCAGATCATAGCCGGTGTTGCAATACGACCAATGCGAACCGGGCGCGTAGCCGGACCAGAGACCGCCTTCGGGAAAGAGCGGCGGATCAGTCGGGATGCCGGACGTATGGTTCAAGAGATGTTGAACCGTAACCGCTTCGGCGCCGCTGATCGGCAGATCGGGGAGCAAATCGACCAAGCGCGCGTCTGGCGAGAGCTTGCCTTCACCCATCAGCGAATGCGCCGCGAGGCCGGTCATCATCTTGGTGATGGAGCCGACCTGAAAGAGATGATCGTCCGAAACCGGCGTGCGCTTGTCGACATCGGCCAGGCCGGTGCGGACAAAGCCGGCATAGCCGTCGCGATCGACGACGCAGATCGCGAGCCCCGGCAGGCCCCAATCGGCGCAGTGCTGCGTGGCGTAAGCCTCCAGTGCGCGCAGCGCTGCATTGTGGGCGCGCCCACCGCCGACGCTGCGCGTTGCGGCGTGCGCCTGCCCAGCGGCGGCCATGGCGGCGGCCGCACCCAGCACCAATCTCCGGTCGATGATCATTCCCGCGCCCTCCCCTCGCTTCGATCAGCCGGGCGCGACGATGCCCCAGAGCAGATGGTCGCGCCACTGGCCATTGATTTTGAGATAGGCGAGCGCGCGCCCTTCCTGGGTAAAGCCGGCTTTTTCCAGCACGCGGCGCGACGCGATGTTCTCAGGCTGGCAAGCGGCTTCGACGCGATGGAGGTCGAGATCGTCGAAAGCGTAGCGCACGCAAGCGCGCACGGCGGCGGTGATATATCCTTTACCGGCGAATTGCTCGCCCGACCAATAGCCAAGCGACGCTGTCTGCGCGACGCCGCGGCGCACGTTGCTGAGCGTGAGGCCCCCGGTGAGCGCGCCATCCGCTTCGCGGAAAACGAACAGCGCATAAGCGCGATCGTCGCGTGCATCCTCGACATAGCGGCGGAGCTTGTAACGGTAAGAGCCGCGCGAGAGTTCGTCGGCCGCCCAGGTCGGCTCCCACGGCGTCAGGAACCCGCGGCTTGCCTCGCGCAGCGACGCCCATTCGGCGTAATCGCGCGCCTCCGGGGCGCGCAGGAAGACACCTTCGCCGTCGACCCGCCGCCCCGTTTCGCCGTCTCTGCGCATGATCGCCATGAGTCAGGATGGTGCCTGAAATGCCGTAAGCGCGCCATGGGCTGCTTTGGGCCCGATGGCGGCTGCACACGCCGGGCCCGCGAGAGCGCGCCCCGCTAAGCCTTGAATTGCTGCGGCCTCGACGCGATCGATCCTGTCTCTGATGTCATTGAAGGAAAGCAAGGCGTCGCGCAGAAAGGTCTGGCCTGCACGCGCGTCGGCGCGCGCCGAGGGCGCTTCGAGGCCCATGAGCAATTGGCTGCGGGCAACCGCCTTGGCGCGCTGCAATTCCGCAGGCTTTGGGCCTGACGCCGCAAGCGCCTCCAATTCGGCGCGCACGATCGCCGCGACCTCGCCCGCGTCCTTGGCGGAACAGCCAGCGTAAACCACCAAGCGGCCATCGTCCTCGAACACGTCGAGAAACGAGTCGATGGCGTAGACCAGGCCGCGCGTCTCGCGCACCTCCTGGAAAAGCCGCGAAGACATGCCGCCGCCGAATATCTCCGCCAGCAGACGTGCGGCGTAGAGTGCGTCGTCGCCGGCGGCCGGCGCCGGCCATGAGAGAACGAGGTGCGCCTGTTCAAGCTTGCGCACCTCGCTGACGGCGCCAGCCAAGGGCGCAGCGCGCGCGCAGCTCTGGGCAGGCTTCTCGGCCAGCGCACCGAAGCGGGCGCGCACGGTGTCGAGCACGGCGTCGCGCTCGAACGCGCCGGCGACGCTGACAACGACGCGCTCGGGCGAAAGGTGCGCGCCGCGAAACGCTTCGAGCGAGCCGACGCTGAGCGCACCAACGCTCTCCTCTTCGCCGAGGATGGGCCGGCCGAGCGCCTGACCGGCGTAAAGGGCCGCTTGGTGCAGCTCAAACACGCGATCGTCGGGCGCATCGAACGCCTCGCCACGCTCTTGCGCGACGACGCCCTTCTCTTTTTCAAGCTCGCTGGCATCCCAGTGCGGTTCGAGCAGGATGTCGGCGATGAGACCGAGAACGAAGGGCGCCTGATCGGCGGTGGCGCGCGCGAAATAAGCAGTGCGTTCGTAAGAAGTCGCGGCGTTGAGCACGGCGCCGGCGTTCTCCGTCGCCTCCGCGAACTGGCGCGCATCACGCCCGCCTGCCCCCTTGAACGCCATATGCTCGAACAAGTGCGCGACGCCGTTCTCCTCGGCCCGCTCCCAGCGCGCGCCGACGCGCTGCCAAACGCCAAGCGCGGCGGTGGCGAGACCGGGCATCGGGTCCAGCGCGACGCGCACGCCATTGGGCAGGCGGATAAGCTCAAGTTCGCTCATGGGCGCGCAGGCTATCAGCTTTCCGGAGACGTGGGCCGCGCGAATTTCAGCCGCCCGGCGCTGACGTGGAAGGCGAAATAGACCCCCAGCAGCACCACGGCCAAGCCGTACCAGGTGATGGCGTAGCCAAGGTGACGCGCCGGCGGCAGCGGATCGACGCCCGGCGCCAAAGCGAAAGGATTGGCGGCGGCGCGCCCATCGGCGCCGACATAATTGGCGGTAACGTAATAATCGGCGACGTTTTCGATGCCGGCGTTGCGTCCCATTGCGGCGAGGTCGATGGCGAACCAGAGCCGCTGCAACGGCCGCGGCGGCGACAGCGCGCTCGCCAGCGGCGACAATTCCTCCGGCCGGATCGAGGCGCCGCTGATCGGCGCGCCGAGCCGCAACGCGGCCGGAAAGCGGACCTCGTCGGGATTGGGCGGCGTGATCTCGGGAATGAAGTCAGCGTCAATGAACACGGTGTTGTCGCCGTACTGAACCGGCGCGAATACGCGCCAGCCTTGTTCGTGCGTGTCGGGACGCACGCCGTGCACGAATTGGATGCCGCTTTCGATCGGCGTGTAATTCTGCAGCGTCATTTCCGGCACCGGCTCTTCGGCGGCGGCGACCTTCGCGTCGTATTTCTCCCACTGCCAACGGCCGAGCGCCACCAGCAGCGCCAGCGCAAGCACGGTGAACACCGTCATCACCAGGAAAGGCCGGAAGCTGATCATGCGAAATCGTCGGGGGTGGCTTCGCGCGCGCGATGTTTCCATTGCAGCGCGAACAGCGACGCCTTGAACGGCGGCAGAAGCGCCAAGCATAGCACAATGGCGGCGACCAAAGTGATGGTCAGCGCCAGCCAGCCCGGGAGGTCGAGCCCGTATTGCAGTACGATCAGCAGCGGCGCGACGATGGCGCCGACGACGAGGATCACGAACACGGCCGGCCCGTCGCCCGCATCGGCGGCGCGAAAGTCCGCGCCGCACGCGTTGCAGCTGTCAGCGTATTTGAGATAGCCGGCGAACAGCTTGCCTTGGCCGCACTGAGGGCATCGACCGCGCAGCGCGGCGAGGACGGGAGACATGAGAGCCCTCTCCCGCGCGGCCCCTCAGCCGCCTTGCATGGTGAGATAAGGCATCACGTAGACGAAGGTGAACAGGAACAGCCACACCACGTCGACGAAGTGCCAGTACCAAGCAGCGGCCTCGAGGCCGAAATGCTTTTGCGGCGTGAAATGTCCGGCCAGCAACCGCATCAGGCACACCGCAAGGAAGATGGTGCCGATGATGACGTGGAAGCCGTGGAACCCCGTCGCCATGAAGAAGGACGCGCCATAGACGTTCGCCGTCGTCGTCTCGCCCATATTGCCGAAGGCGAAGCCAGCTTCTGGATATTCGATGCCGAACTGAACGTAGGTGAACACGCAGCCGAGCAGCACCGTCAGCAGCAGGCCCCAGCGCGCGCCGTTTCGGTCGCCGGTTTGCAGCGCATGGTGCGCCCACGTCACCGTCGTGCCCGAGAGCAGAAGGATGAGCGTGTTGATCAGCGGCAAATGGAAAGGATCGAAGGTGTCGACGTGCGGCGGCGGCCACGCGGCCCAGGCGGCGGCCGTGCCCTCATCCCATGTCGGCACCATCCAGCCGGCGCGGTTGTCGTGGAAGATCGCCAGCTCGAAGAACATCCAGAACCAGGCGACGAAGAACATGACTTCCGAGGCGATGAACAGGATCATCCCGTAGCGAAGGCCGATATCGACGACCGGCGTGTGATCGCCTTTGCGGCTCTCCCGGATCACGTCGCCCCACCAGCCGATGCAAGTGATGACGAGGATGCCCATGCCAAGCGCGAACAATGTCCACTGGCCATGGCTGAAGAAGAAATTGCCTTCTTCTTGCGTCAGCCCCTTCATCAGCACGACGCCGCCGATGGCCGTGATCAGCGCGCCCAACGACCCCACGAAGGGCCAGGGGCTTGGATCGACGAGGTGATAATCGTGCTTCACATCGTGGCCGTGCGCCATCGTCTCTACCCTCTTGCACGCGCCCCGCACGAAGCGGGACGAAGTTCGAAACCGATCCGCCCTATTGCGTCAGCGCCGAAGCGCCTTGGCCGGTCGCGCGGAAGAACGTGTACGACAAAGTCACCGTGTTGATCTCGCTGGTCTCGGTGTTGGAGGCCATTTCGGGATCGACGAAGAACACCACGGGCAGCTCCAGCTCCTCGCCCGGCGCGATCACGCGCTCGTTGAAGCAGAAGCATTCGAGCTTGTTGAAATAGGCGCCGGCGACGTGCGGCGTGACATTGAAAGTGGCGATCGCCGACACCGGCTCCGAGGAGGTGTTGCGCACGCGATAGAAAGCGAGCCCGGTTTCACCGAAGCGAAGCGTTTCGGCGCGCTGCGACGGCCGGAACTCTACCGGCAAATCGGGCGAGGTGTTGGCGTCGAAGCGAACTTGGACGGTGCGGTCTAGAATACGATCCGGCGCGGCCTCGGCGACTTGGGTGGTGCCGCCATAGCCGGTGATCTTGCAGAACGCGTCGTAAAGCGGGACCGCCGCGAAGGCGAGGCCGGTCATGGCGGCCACCGCGCCGCCGGCGATAGCGGCGGTGAGCGCCAAGCGCTTGCGCTGCGGCGCGCTCATGACGCCCCCGCTACGGAATATTGCGTCATCTTGGCGATGCTGACGAAGAAGACGAGCGCCATGAATGCGCCGATCGAAAGCGCCAGCCAGAAATTGCGGCGCTTGCGGGCGCGAACTTGCTCGGGCGTGAGGGCGACGGTTTCGCTCACGCCAGCCCCCGCTCAGCCAGGAGCGCGGCGAACAACATGAAGAGATAGATTATCGAGAAGCCGAACAGCGCGCGCGCTTTCGCGTCGCCGTGCGGTTCACCTTCGCCGGCGTTGGAGCGCAGCACGCGCCACGCCAAGGCGACGAAGAAGACGCCGCCGAGGGCCGCGGCCACGCCATAGATCCAGCCGCCCAGTCCGGTGAACACGGGCGCGAGCCCGAGCGGGGCTAGCAATAGCGAATAAAGGAATATCTGCCGACGGGTTTCGGCGGCGCCGCTTTTCACAGGCAGCATCGGCACGCGTGCTGCTTCGTAATCCTGCTTTTGCAGCAGCGACAGCGCCCAGAAATGCGGCGGCGTCCAGAAGAAGATGATGGCGACAAGCAGAACGGGATCGAGCGCAAGAGCGCCCGTCTTCGCGGCCCAGGCGATGGCGGGCGGCAGCGCGCCGGAGAGCCCGCCAATGACGATGTTCTGCGGCGTCAGGCGCTTCAGCCACATGGTGTAAACAACGGCGTAGAAGAAGATGGTGAAGGCTAAGAGCCCCGCGGCGAACGGCCCGGCGGCGAGCTGCATCGTCACCACCGCCAGCGCCGAGAGCATCAGGCCGAGCCCCAACGCCTCTTCCTTGTCCACGCGGCCAGCCGGGATCGGCCGCGTGCGCGTGCGCGTCATGATCGCGTCGATGTCGGCGTCGAACCACATGTTGAGCGCGCCGGCTGCGCCGGCGGCTATGGCGATGGCGATGATGGAGGCGGCGCCGAGGACGAGGTCGCCTTGGCCTGGCGCGCACACATAGCCAACCAGAGCCGTGAACACGACCAGCGACATCACGCGCGGCTTCAACAGCGCTACGTAATCGCCGAACGACGAGGCCCGATCGCGTTCGAGGCTGAGGTCGGTCACGCCCCTCGCCTTAGTGCTTGGCTTCCGGCTTGATCACCGGGAGCTCGTTGAATTGGTGGAACGGCGGTGGTGAGGACAGCGTCCATTCCAGCGTCGTCGCGCCCTCGCCCCACGGATTATCGCCCGCGCGGCGCTTCACCAGGAACATCTCGATCAGCATCACGAAGAAGAAGAGCGTGCCGACCAGGGTGATGAGGTAGCCCATCGACGAGACGTAGTTCCAGTAGGTGAACGCCTCCGGGTAATCGATGTAGCGGCGCGGCATGCCCTGAAGCCCGAGGAAATGCTGCGGGAAGAAGATCGTGTTGACGCCGACGAACGTGATCCAGAAGTGCAGCCCGGCGAGCAAGCCATTGTAGCGGTAGCCGCTCATCTTCGGGATCCAATAATAGAAGCCGGCGAAGATGGTAAACACTGCGCCCAGCGAGAGCACGTAGTGGAAGTGCGCGACCACGTAATAGGTGTCGTGCAGCACGGTATCGACGCCGGAATTCGCCAGCACGACGCCTGTGACTCCCCCGACCGTGAAAAGGAAGATGAAGCCGATGGCCCAAAGCATCGGCACTTTGAACTCAAGCGAACCGCCCCACATGGTGGCGATCCACGAGAATATCTTGATGCCGGTTGGCACCGCGATGACCATCGTCGCGGCGATAAAATAGGCTTCGAGGTCAAGCCCCATGCCGACCGTGTACATGTGGTGCGCCCACACGACGAAGCCGATGAAGCCGATGGCGACCATGGCGTAAGCCATGCCGAGATAGCCGAACACCGGCTTCTTCGAGAAGGTGGCGATGATCTGCGAGATCATGCCAAAACCCGGCAGAATCAGAATGTAAACTTCCGGGTGGCCGAAGAACCAGAACAGGTGCTGGTACATCACCGGATCGCCGCCGCCGGCCGGTTCGAAGAATTGCGTGCCGAAATTGCGGTCGGTCAGCAGCATGGTGAGCGCCCCGGCGAGCACGGGCAGCGAGAGCACCAAGAGCCACACCGTCACCAGGATCGACCACACGAATAGCGGCATGCGGTGCAGCGTCATGCCCGGCGCGCGCATGTTGAAGATGGTGGTGATGAAGTTGATGGCGCCGAGGATCGAGCTGGCGCCCGCGATGTGAAGCGACAGGATCAACAAATCCATCGACGGCCCGGAATGGTGGGCCGTGGACGTCGATAGCGGCGGGTAGAGCGTCCAGCCGCCGCCGAAACCGTGATAGTCGCCGTTGCCCGGCACAAACATCGACACCAGGGCCAGCGTGAACGAGGCCGGCAGCAGCCAGAACGAGATGTTGTTCATGCGCGGGAACGCCATGTCGGGCGCCCCGATCATCAGCGGCACGAACCAATTGCCGAAGCCGCCGATCATGGCCGGCATGACCATGAAGAAGATCATGATCAGGCCGTGCATGGTGACGGTGACGTTGTAGCCGTGAGCGTTGTCGAGCTGCAGCAGACCGGTGACCGCCGCCCCTTCCGCGAACACCTGAACGCCCGGCTCCGCCAGCTCCCAGCGGATCAGACCGGAGAGCGCGCCGCCGATGATCCCCGCGAAAATCGCGAAGACCAGGTACATCGTGCCGATGTCCTTGTGATTGGTCGAATAGACCCAGCGCTTCCAATCGTAGAGGCTCGGCCGATGATCGTGGTCATGACCTTCGGCGTGGGCGGTCTCAGTCGCCATATCGTCTCGTCCCGACATGTTGGTCGCGGCGGATTGCGCCGCAAAAATAGCCGTATGACGCGCACCGCACCCCACGCCCATAGCGGGCGGGCGCGGCAAAACGTCCAAAGCTCCCGCGCCGGGTGCTAGCATGAGCCGGGCGCCCGCTCCAAGCCGTCATTGGCCCTGGCGCAAGGGGCGGAAATCGCCCCGCTCCGCTGATTGTGACTTGCCCCCGCGGCCCCCGCGGCCCGACCATAAATTCCTAGACGCCACGATGTTTTGGGGGTCGATATGAACCGAACCGCCGTCTTTACGCTCGCTCTCGGCGCTGCGCTGCTGGGTACGCCGGCCGCAGCCAACAATCTCGCCTTCGACTGCCAGGAAGCGGCCCGCCATGGGCTGTCCGACCCCGCTACGCTTCGCGTCTGCAACCAAGCGGTGCGCACGGAGGGCTTGAGCGACACCGAGCGGGCCTCGACCCATCTCAATCGCGGCGTCGTGTTTGCGGGCCGCGGCTCGACCGCGCGGGCGATCGAAGATTTCCGCGAAGCCATCCGGCTCGATCCCAACCTCGCCGACGCGCACATCAATCTCGGCCTGGCGCTATTGACCCAGGCCGATCACGCCGGCGCGCTGGCCGCACTCAACGCCGGCATCGCGCTTAACCCGCGTGAGCCGGCCAAGGCGCATTATGGACGCGCGCTCGCTTACGAGAGCATGGGCCAATTGCGCGAGGCGTATGACGATTTCCAGCGGGCGGCCGAGCTGGCGCCCGCTTGGTCCCAACCCCGCGTGGAGCTGGCGCGCTTCAGCACCGTGCCCAACTAGGACTCAGCTTTTTCGGGTCACATGCAACGGCGCGCCGCAAGGCGCGCCGTTCGTGCATTCGGCGCACCGCTGGCACTCCTTGAAACGTGAAGTGGTCTAGGCCGGTTTCTCTCGATCGTGAATTGAGGGCCGCAGCAGCGAGGATCACCGTCACATCGCATTCTTTCGAGGGAGGAAAATGCGATGTCAAAAAGTCTGCGTTGCGTAGTCGTCGCTACTGCGGCGTTTGCACTCGCCGCCCCGGCCCAAGCTCTAGTGATCGTGGTCGGCTCCGGGCCCGCGCGCGCCTGCTACGAGGCCGCACGCGACAGCCGCACCGACGCCGTCTCGTTGCGGACGTGCAGCACGGCGCTCAATGAAGGCGCGCTGGCGCGCGGCGAACGGGCGGCGACGCTGGTCAATCGCGGCGTCATCCATGCGGCGCGCGGCTCGCATGGATCCGCTCTCGCCGATTTCAACGCCGCCGGGCGCGTCAATCCAGGACTGGCGGAAGCTTACACAAATCGCGGACAAGCGCTGCTGCAAGTGCGCCAATTTGCGCAAGCCATCGAAGCCTTGAACGCGGGCATCGAGCGCGGGCCTAACGAACCGGAAAAGGCGTATTACAATCGCGCCGTGGCGTACGAGGAAATGGGCGACGTCCGCGCCGCCTATAACGATTATCGCCGCGCCGCCGAACTTGCACCGAGCTGGGACGCGCCACGGACAGAACTGGCGCGTTTCCAAGTCCGCCGCTGAAACCCCGCCTAGCGCGTCGGCGAAGCCGCCGGGGCGCTGGGCTCAGCAGCGGGCGCAGCGCCCGCCTCGGCCGGCGCCGGGGCGGGCGTTTCCGCCTCCGCCGTCGCCATCGACCCGCCATTGGCGGCGACCCACGCCTCGAATTCCGCGCGCGGCACGGCATGCACTTCAAGCGGCATGTAGGCGTGATTGATGCCGCACAATTCCGAGCATTGGCCGTAATAGATGCCCGGCCGATCGACGTTGAACCATGTCTCGTTCACACGGCCCTGGATGGCGTCCTCCTTCACGCCGAACGCAGGCACGGCGAAGGCGTGGATGACATCGTTTGAGGTGACGAGCACGCGCACGACCGTATCCGTCGGCACGTAGAGGGGCGTGTCCACCGCGAGCAGATACGGGCGGCCTTCAGCCTCCGCCGTCGCTTCGTCGAGCAAGTTCGAGGTGATCATCACGCCGAGGTCGGGATACTCGAAATCCCAGCGCCAGGAATTACCGGTCACCTTCAGCGTCAATTCGGCTTCTTCCGGAATGCGCTCTTGATCATAGATCAGCGGGAACGAACGCCACGCGATCGCCACCAGGATCAGTACCGGCACCACCGTCCAGACCACTTCGACCAGCATGTTGTGCGTGAACTTGCGTGGCGTCGGATTGGCGCGGCGATTGTAGCGCACGACCACCCACAGCAGCAGCACCAGCACGAACGCCGAAATCGCAGCGATGATCGGCAGCAGGAAATCGTGGAAGCTGGTGATCTCGCGCATGACCGACGTCGCCGGCTCAAGCAAAGTCAGCCCGCCGTCTTGCGGCATCACCGCCGCCGATGCCGACCCCGCGAACGCCATCATTACCGCGCCCGCAATCAACGCCCCTCGCTGCACGCATTGCCTCCATGAGACTCAGCCGCCGGTATGGCGCGGCCGGACTTCACCGCCTATAGTGATGAGGCGCGGCATTCGACCGCGCCTTGCGGTTCTGTCATCCGAATTCTTGCTGCGTGGGGTGCTAGCATGAGCCGGCTGCCGCTTCCAAGGCGCTTCCTCTATGCGCCAAGCGGTGTTTTGGTCGCGCTGGCGGTGCTGGCGTCGGCGGCGCTTGGCGTCGCGTCGGCCCAGACGATTGCGGCCACGCCACAGGGCAATGAGGGCCCGGGCGCGGTGCTGCGCCTCAACTCCACCTCCAACGCCGCCGCCTGCACCCGCTTCTCCGAGAACGGCTCGTACAGCGATGACGCGGTGCAGGCGTGCTCGCGCGCGCTGCAGCGCGAGAACCTCAACCCCGTCAATCTCGTCGCCACCCACATCAATCGCGGCAACATGTATCTGCGCCGCCAGGAGGGCGAAGCGGCGCTGGCCGATTTCGACGCCGTGGCGCTGCTGGCTCCGCGCAACGCCGAGGCCCGGCTCAATCGCGGCGTCGCCCTGATCATGCTGGAACGTTTCGGCCCCGCTGTGGCGGCCATCACCGAGGCGCTTTCGCTGGGCGTCACCGATCCGCACAAGGCCTATTACAATCGAGGGGCGGCGCGCGAAGCCCTGGACGACATTCGCGGCGCCTATGAGGACTATTCTACCGCCCTTGAGATCGAGCCCGATTGGGGCCCGGCCAATGCCGAACTCCAACGCATCGCCCGCGTGCGCCAGGAATGGCTCGCCTCCCTGATCCAGAACGACGAGTCCGAGACGCAATAGCGCCCTCGATAACGAATTGGGCGCTGGCGGGGCCGCTTTTCCCGCCTCCGGACGCGCCCGCGCCCGACTCGGCGCCTATATGCTTGCGGACAGAAGACCGAGAGACACTTGTTCCGGAAGGAGAACACATGGCCGATGGCCTGAGCGGGACGCCGCACAAAAGCGCCGAAATGGATTGGGACGCGGCCAGCCGCATTCTGGCGGAGGCGGCGCAAGGCGCTGATGATGGCGAGATCTTCGCCGAAGAGAGCCGCACGGAAGCGTTCTATTGGGACGATGGCCGGCTGAAATCGGCCAGCTACGACGCCACGCAGGGTTTCGGCCTGCGCATCGTCGCCGGCGAGCGCGCGGGATACGGTCACGCCAGCGTATTGGAGACGGACGCCGTCGCGCGCGCCGCCGACGCCGCGGCGGCCGTGAAGCTGGGCCATGACGGTCAGCTTGATGTCAGCCCGACACGGGTCAATCGCCAGCTTTACGCCGATTTCGACCCGATCGAGGCGCCGGCCTTTACCGACAAGACCACGCTGCTGGCCGAGATCGACGCCTATTGCCGCGCCAAGGACCCCCGCGTGGTGCAGGTGGCGGCGACGCTATCGGGCGCGCGGCGCTGGCTGACGATCCTGCGGCCCGACGGGGCGATGCTGAACGATCATCGCCCGCTGGTGCGCATCAATGTCTCGGTGACAGTCGAACGCGACGGGCGGCGCGAGAGCGGCTCGGCCGGCGCTGGCGGCCGTGAGCCGTATGAAGTGTTCATCGCGCCGGACCGCTGGAAGAAGCTCGCGGACGAGGCGCTGCGCATTGCGCTGGTCAATCTCGACGCCGTCCCCGCCCCCGCAGGTGAAATGGACGTCGTGCTCGGGCCCGGCTGGCCCGGCGTGCTGCTGCACGAAGCTGTCGGCCATGGCCTCGAAGGCGACTTCAACCGCAAAGGCTCCTCGGCGTTCGCCGGAATGATCGGCCAACGCGTGGCCGCGCCCGGTGTTACAGTTGTGGATGACGGCACGCTGGAAAACCGGCGCGGCTCGCTCAATGTCGACGACGAAGGCACGCCGAGCGGACGCACCGTTCTGATCGAAGACGGCATCCTCAAAGGCTATCTTCAGGACCGCATGAATGCGCGGCTTTCAGGCGTTGCGCCGACGGGCAACGGCCGCCGCGAAAGCTACGCGCACCGGCCGATGCCGCGCATGACCAACACCTTCATGAATGCCGGCGAGCATGAGCCGGAAGAGATCGTCTCAAGCCTGAAAAACGGCGTTTACGCGGTTAATTTCGGGGGCGGACAAGTCGATATCACGTCCGGCAAGTTCGTCTTCCAATGCACCGAAGCGTATCTGGTCGAAAACGGAACGATCAAGGCGCCGATCAAAGGCGCGACCTTGATCGGCGATGGGCCAAGCGCGCTGACACGCGTGAAAATGGTCGGCAACGATCTCAAGCTCGACGATGGCGTCGGCACTTGCGGCAAGGCGGGACAAAGCGTGCCGGTGGGTGTTGGACAGCCGACACTCTACATCAGCGGACTGACAATCGGCGGGATGTAAAACAACAAACCGATTTACACTTTTGCGAATCGAGGCAGAAGCTTGCGCGTTCACTGTCTGGGGAGGCCATGATGGCTGCCAAGAAAAAGTCGACGGTTAAAGCTGCTGCTAAGAAGTCGAAGGCCAAGAAGGCCGCGAAGAAGAGATAAGCTTCTTCGTTCTGACAACACGGAACGCCGCCGCGGCTCAGGCCTCGGCGGCGTTTTGTTTGTGCGCGCACGCACGCGAGACAAATCCTTGCGCAATCGCCGCGCGATGGCGACGGCGCAGGCCAATCGGCAGAGGCAGTTCGAGCCAATGCGAATATTGCTGGAATCCTCTGCTTTTGTTGCAGTTTATTTCCATCGCGCGGCTCGGCGCCTTCGTCGCAAACAGCAATCAAACGCCAAGATTTCGCCTCCAAGAACGCATCTCAAGAACCGGCAAGCCGCATCCTGGGTTGGTCAGGCTTGAACGCCGAATGCGGCGGCGATCGGAGGGGATATGTTCGGGAAGATGATGGTGTCGGCGCTGGCGCTGACCGGCGTGGCCTATGCCCAAGAGCCGAGCCAAGCCGACGCGGCGCCGTGCACGCCGCAGCCGACGTGCGATGTCGCCACCCCCTCGCCGGCCGCCAGCGCCGCCGACCGGGTCGGCTATGACGCCGCCTTCTTCACCCAATTCAATCCGCAGAACGCGCTCGACATGGTGCGCCAAACGCCGGGCTTCACACTTGACGAGGGCGACGAGGAACGGCGCGGCTTTTCCGGCGCGGTCGGCAACCTGCTGATCGACGGCCTGCGCCCGAGCGCCAAGACCCAATCGATCGAGACCATCCTGCAGCAAATCCCCGCCGCCCAGGTCGTGCGGATCGAATTGCTGCGCGGGGCCGCGGTGGCGGGCGATGCTTCCGGCGCTTCGGTGCTGCTCAATGTGGTTCGCACGCCCTCGGCCGGCAGCGGCCTGTGGGGGCTTCGCCTTAATCAGTTCGCCGATTCCTATCGGCCCGCGGGCGACCTCTCCTACAGCGGCCGCAATGGCCAGTTCGAATACGGCTTCGGCTTTTCCTATTACCAAGACGTGCGCGAGCAGCCCGGCTTCCGCATCGAGGAAGACGGCGCGGGCAATCTGCTCGGCACGATGGATACGCCTTCGCCGCGCAATTATCGCGAGGCGACGGTCAATGCGAATGCAGCGCTGCCGCTGTTCGGCGGACGGTTCAGTGCGACGGGGCAAGCGGCATGGTTCCGCTGGCAGGCGGCGCACCAATTCATTCACTTCGACGCCACCGGCGACAACGACTTCTCCTTCTTCGACAATTTCACCGAACAACGGCCGCGGCCCATGTTCGAGGTCGGCCTCAATTACGATCGTGACATCGGCCCTTGGACCATGGCGCTGGTCGGTCTCGCCAATCGCCGCGACTATGGCAGCACCGATACCTTCACCGTGTTCGTCGACGACGTATTCGACAGCCAGAATTACGTGGAAGTGCGCCAAGACGCGGGCGAATCCATTCTGCGCGGCACGCTCTCGCGTTCGTTCACGCCTGCGCATCGCTTCGAGTTCGGGGCCGAGGGCGCAATCAACACGCTCGACGCTTCGCTCGATCTGCTTGTTGATGACGGCGCTGGCTTGGCCCCGCCACCCAGCGGCATTCCGAACGCAAACGTGACGGTCGAGGAAGAGCGCGCCGAAGCGTTCGGCGTTTACACGTGGCGGCCGAACGATGTGTGGTCGCTTGAATCGCGGCTGGCGCGCGAAGTATCGACTCTCACCTTCAGCGGCGACGCCGAACAGGTGGTGGACCTCGCCTATTGGAAGCCGTCGATCCAAGTCACGCGCAATTTCGGTGAGAACAACCAAGCGCGTATCCGCCTTTATCGCGATGTCGGCCAGCTTGATTTCGGTGATTTCGTTTCCTCACCTGCGTTCGCCGATTCACGCATCGACGGCGGCAATCCGAGCCTCGTGCCGGAGACTTCATACCGTCTCGAACTCGGCGCCGATTGGCGCTTCAGCGGCGGCGCGGCACTTGGGCTGGCGCTGACGCAATATTGGATTTCGGATGTGGCCGACCTTGTGCCGCTTATCGACAATAACGGTACGCCCGGCGATCCGAGCGACGACATCACCTTCGATGCGCCGGGCAATATTGGCGACGGCGAAGGCACGCGGCTCGACGCCAATCTCACGCTGCCGCTGACGGCCATCCTGCCGGGCGGACGCTTCACCATGTCAGGGTTCATCTGGCGCGGCGAAGTCACTGACCCGGTGACGGGACGCGCGCGTGCGCTTTCCGACCGTTCAGAATCGCAACTGGACTTCGAACTGCGCCAGGATCTTTCGGACCTTCAATTGGCCTGGAGCATCAGCCTCAGCAAACCAGGCGAAGTCCCCTTCTACCGGCTGAATGAAGTCGACACGCACGAAGAAGGCCCCTGGGTCGACGCCTATGTCGAGACCACAGCGCTGCCTTACGGCATGCGTTTGCGGCTGACGGCGGTGAACGTGTTCGACGGCGACATCCGGCGCAATCGTCAGATCTATCTTGGCGATCGCAACGGCCCGCTCGATCGCGTTGAATGGCGCTATCGCCAGTTCTCTGAGTCGCCCTGGTGGGAGCTTCGCCTGAGCGGATCGTTCTAAGCAGTCGCGCCGGCGCGCGCTTCGCTAGCGCGCCGGCCCCGTCTTGCGGCCGCGCCCCTTGGCGGGCGTGTCGGTTTCGAACATCGGGTTCGGATCCCACTGCCCCGCAAACGGCGCGTCATTGAGATAATCCGGCAGACGCGCGTTTTGCGCGCGCTCGCTGGAGATGGCGATGATCTGGCGATCCTTCCCCATCTTGCGCAGCACATCGGCGTCGATGTCGCCGATGAGCTCTGCACTCTCTTTGGCCATCAGATGATTGGCGACGCCGAACAATTGGAACACGCCGGCGTTGTTGAAGATGGTGCGCCAATCCTTGGGATAGAGCCGCTGCAATTGGCTCAAATCCTGGAAGAACGGCCACACCTGCAGCCCGTACCCGCGCAGCAGCGTCATCGACTGACGCAGCGGACCGAACTCGCCGAGCTGAGCGCATTCGTCGAGCAGGAACAAGGTCGAGCGCTTCGGGCGGCGGCGGCGGCCCATCACCGTCAGCATGAGCGCGCCCACCCACAAGCGCAGCAGCGCGCCGTGGCTTTCGAGTTTGTCCGGCGGGATGACGATGTAGATCGTCATCGGATCGCCACGCCGCACGGCGTTCAAGTCGATCGTCGAGCGCGACAGCGACCGCAACGCCGAGTCGGAGTTCACGACCTTGAGATACGATTGCGCGGTGGAGAGGATGCCCGAACGGGTCTGCTCCGTGATCGGCAGGAACGAGGAGATGTTCTGCTTCGACAGACGATTGAGGTTGTCGTGGTTCTCGATCAACGCCGCCAGATTATAGACGGCGTCGTCGCTCATCAGGATTTCGCGCACCTTGCCGAAATGGCGCTCGGTCGAGGAAGCAGTCTCGGCGACGGCGGCGATTACCCCGGCCATCAGCGAGCGGCCCCAATTGTCCCAGAAGGGCTCCTTGTGGAAGCCAGCGTCGCCGGCGAGCAATGACGCGAGCATCTCGCTGTCGGCGTCGAGCAGCGCGCCGGGGCGGCGGAAAAGGTCGAACGGGTTGAGGCTATCGGTGCGCTTCGACACGGCGCCGAACGGATCGAGCAGACGAACCTCCTGCCCCATCTCCTTCCGCCGGCGGGCGGTGACGTGCCAGGTCTCGCCCTTCGGATCGATGACGATCACCGAGCCTTCGAAACGCAGCAGATTGGGAATGATGACCGAACGGCCCTTGCCGGCGCCGGTGGGCGCAATGGTCACCAGATGGCGGTCTTCACCATAAAGCATGGGCGCCTCGCCCGCGGGAGCGTCCTGCTCGGGAGCGGCGGCGGAGGAAAAGCCGATTGGCGCGCGCGCGGCTTCAGCCGCCTTCCAGCCCAGCAGCAGATCCATGACCTCGGGGCGCGCCGCCTGCCCCTGGGCCTCCGAAGGCCGCTTGCGGGGTCGGGTGGTGCGCTGACGAGACATGGGAACCCTCCTCGGCGGCCAACCCCGGGAGCGGGCCGCCGCGACTCGATAGCTAAGGCTCAATCGGGGCCGGACCCGCCCCCGATCAAGGCGGGGTGACGACGAAATTTGGCGGTCCGGCGACGCGTGCGTCCCGGCCCACGTCTGGACCTAGCACACATGGAAAGGTGCGGGTGCGCAATAGTTTGTCGCCGTGAGGGGCAAGTTTCTCCAAAAGCCGGCGCCCGCCCCTCTCGGGACGGGCGGCGTCATTGTTTTTACTTGCTTTTCTTGCCTTGCCTCAGGATTCGGCGGCGACCCCGCGGGCCTCAGCATCGCGCTTCGGGGTAACCACGACGCCCTCGTGGGCCATCTTCCGCAACCAGATGGAGGCGACGCCCAGGACCAATCCCAAGCTCACGGCGCCGATGCCCAGCATCTGGAACACCTGGACGTAGGTGGCCAAGGCGGCCGCCGGATCGAGCACCTGCCCGCCGACAGTCTCCGCCGCAGTGAGCTTGGCGATCTGCGCGCCGAGTGCTTGCGCGCCGGAGCTCGACAGAAACCACGTCGCCATCATCGTCGACACGATCGCCGCCGGCGCCAGCTTGGTCATGGCCGACAGGCCCACCGGCGAGAGGCAAAGTTCGCCCGTCGTGTGCAGCAGGTAGAGCAGCACCAGGAACACGAGCGGCACGCGGTAGGATTCGTCGGCGAATTGCGCGCCGAACACCAAGACCAGGAACCCCGCGCCGACCTGGATCAGCGCCAGCGAGAATTTCAGCGGATCGTTCGGATCGAGCTTGCGCCGCTCCAGGAAGGCCCAGAGCGCGGCGAAGATCGGCGCGAAGATCAGAATGAAGCCGGCGTTGAAGCTCTGCGTCTGACCCGCCGTGACGGAGAAGAAGCCATTCTCCGGCAATTGCGTATTGCGTTCGGCGAATTGGTTGAGCGCGCTGCCCGCGAGTTCGAACAGGGTCCAGAACACGGTGGCGGCCGCGATCAACACCAGCGCCAGAATGATGCGCTGCGATTCAACGGCGGTGCAGTTCCGCGCCATGTAGACGATGAAATAAAGGATCACGAGCACGGCCGCGACCAGCAGCGCCCAGTTCACCACCGGCTCACGTTGCACCAGCCACCAGGCGACGCCGACGCCGGCGAGGCCGAGAATGTAGATCAACCATTCGCGGTTGATCGGGCCGAGCAAGGGCTGGCGCAGGCGCTCGGGATTCGGCGGCGCGCCGACATTGTCCGGCAATTGCGCGGGGCCCGGCAGGAAGAACAGCAACCGACGGCGCGTGAAGACCAGGAAGCCGAACAGCATGCCCAGGCCGGCGAGACCGAAGCCCGCCCACCATCCGACCGTCGCGCCCAGCCCTGCGCACAGGATCGAGGCCCAGAACGCGCCGAGATTGATGCCGAAATAATAGAGCGTGAAGCCGGAATCGCGGCGCGGATCGTCCTGCGTGTAGAGCTGACCGACGATGGAGGAGATGTTCGCCTTCAAGAAGCCGACGCCCATGATGATAAGCGCGAGCGCGAAATAGAACACGTCGACATAGGTAAACCCGGCGAAGAAAGGCTGCGCCTCATTCGTGACGCCAAACTCGTAGGATCCAGCAGGAAGCACCGCCGGGATCGACGCCGTTGCGGGCAGGTTCTGGATTTCCAACGCGCCCGCTTCGCCCGGCCCGTAGCTGTAGCGTTCGCCATCGATGACGAGCCAGCTTTCGCGCAGGTTCTGACGGCCTTCGGAGTCGAACTCGTAGGTCTGGCCCTGATAGGTGAGCGTCTGCACCGCGGGCTGCTGCTCGATCGCCATCGCAAAGTGGCCGAGAACCAGAAGCAATGCGCCAAAAGCGATGGCTTTGCGGTTGCCGAGATATTTGTCGGCGAGGAAGCCGCCAATCAGCGGCATCAGATAAACCAGGGAGGCGTAAGCGCCGTACTGCCCCTGCGCCCGTTCATCGTTGAACAGGAAATGCTGGGTCATGTAGAAAATGAGGATGCCGCGCATCCCGTAATAGGAAAAGCGCTCCCACATTTCGGCGAAGAAGAGAATGTGGAGGCCGCGGGGGTGTTGCCTAAGCTGCCAGAACACCGGAATGACGGTGATCAAAGTCACCACGAGGCCGCCCGCGACGACGATATCCCACATGAATCCTCCCCAGGGGCTAGCCCTTTATTTTCAGGCGCCTACCAAGCACGCGTTGGGTAGGGGATTCAAGCGCGCTTCGCTGAGCGCAGGTCCGCTGTAAGCAGCCACCAGAAGGCTTGACCCTCGGCGCGGTCAAGCCAAAAGCCAAGACGGCGCAACGTGCGTACAGAGGCGCCATTGCGCATGTCGCAACCAGCCACAATTGTTTCGGCGCCGCCTTCGTCGAACAGCCAATCGATCACCGCGCCGGCCCCCTCGACAGCGAAGCCCTGACGGCGACGGCTCTTGGCTACGGAATAGCCGATCTCAAACTGGCGCGCGGCGCGCATCGAAGGCTCGAAGCGCACATCGCCGATCACGCATTCCTCCCCGCGGTGGACCAGAACGGCGCGGATCGGTTCCGCCGGAGGACCCCACACGGCGTGCGCCGAGCGCCCGATCAGCGCCAAGCTGCCGGCACTCCATTCATGCGGCGCTTCCGCGCCGATCATGTCCTCGAAAGCGCCCTCCCCCAAGCGCGCAGCGGCGGCCAGTTCCGGCGTCACCGGCTCCAGCCGCAAGCGCGGCGTGAACAAGGGATAGGTCAGCGCAGTCACGCGATAATGCTCGCGTGAGATGCGTCCGCGCGCAAGAGTGAAGCGTCAGGGCGCCTGCGCGGGCGCGCTCGGCGGCAGAACGTAATCGACAGTCGCACCGGGACCCAACGGCAGGTCGAGATAAACCCAGGCGAACGTAAGCGCGACGCCCGTGATCAGAATCCAGAGCGAGAATGGCAGCATCGTCGCCGTCAGGCTGCCGAGGCCGAAATCGGTGCGCCAGCGCTGGCAGAAGGTCAGCACGAGCGGGAAATACACCATCAGCGGCGTGATGATGTTGGTGGCGCCGTCGCCGACGCGATAGGCAGCGGTCGACATTTCAGGCGATACACCGAGCAGCATCATCATCGGTACCAGGACCGGCGCCAACAGCGCCCACTTGGCGCTGGCCGATCCGATGAGCAGATTGATGCCTGAGGCGAAAAGCACGATCAGCACCAACAGCGCGGGCAACGGCAAGCCGGAGCCTTCGATGGCGTCGGCGCCTTGAACCGCCAGGATGAGGCCGAGGTTGGACCAATTGAACATCGCCACGAAGTGCGCGGCGGCGAAGGCGAGCACGAGATAATAGGCCAGGTCGCCCATCGCGCCCGCCATCATCTTCACAGCGTCGCGATGATTTTTGACGGTGCCGACGGCCGCGCCATAAACCCACCCCGCGGCGAGGAAGAGCACGAAAAAGCCCGCGACCAGCGACTGATAGAGCGGCGTCAGGCGCGCTTCCGGGATAGGCGCTTCTTCGTCGATGAGCGGCGTGCCGGGCCCAAGCGTGAAGAAGAGCCACAGGGCGATGACGGCAAGGCAAGCAAGGCCCGCGCGCGTCAGCCCTTTCTTTTCCGCATCGCTGATCGGCGCATCCGCGTCGCCGAGATTTTGCAGCGCTGGACCATCGGCCGCCGAATAGCGCTTGAGCCGTGGCTCGACCACGACATCGGTGACGAACCAGATCACCGGCAAGAACACGACCAGCATGGCGGCGATGAAAAACCAATTGCCGGCGATGTTTGCGTCCCATGTCGGCACGATTTGCTCGGCGGCGGCTTCGGTGATGCCGAACAAGAGCGCATCGAGCTGACCAGGAAGCAAATTGGCCGAAAAGCCGCCGGACACACCGGCGAACGCAGCAGCGATGCCGGCGATCGGATGGCGGCCAGCAGCGGCGTACAGCACGCCCGCGAGCGGGACCAGCACGACATAGGCGGCGTCGGCGGCGAGATTGCCCATCATGCCGACAAACGCGACCGCCGGCGTCAGCAGGAATTTCGGTGCGTTGCGCACCCCCGCGCGCATGGCGGTGGCGAACAGGCCAGCGCGCTCGGCGACACCAGCGCCCAGCATCACCACTAGAACGTAGCCGAGCGGATGGAAGTGGGTGAAGGTTTGCGGCATCTCCACCCAGAGGCGGCGGATGTTCTCCGGGCTCAGCATGCTGGCGGCGGAAATAACGACAGGCGCGCCCGCCTCATCCACTTGCGTGGGGTGCAAGGCGGAATAGCCAAGCGCCGCAGCCACCGCAGAACAGACGATCAGGATGCCGATCAGCCAGAAGAAGATGAAAACCGGATCGGGCAGCCGATTGCCCACGCGCTCGACCCAGCCGAGGAATCCTTTGGCTTGTTCCGCTTCCGCCATCGCCGCTCAACCTCTCAGCGCCCGCGCCGCGCGGCGCAACCTGGGCGACCATTGCTGAATTGAAGCTGAGCGGCAAGCCGCCGGGGCTCAGGCGTTCATCGCCACATGGTTAGGCTGCGCCGCGACGCGCGCCAGCCAGGCGCGCACGGCCGGATACGCGTCCCGCGCGATCAGCCCTTGCTCGGATACGTGAGTATAGGCGTAGAGCGCGATGTCGGCCAGCGTGTAGCGGCCGGCGGCGAAGAAATCATTGTGCGCGAGATGTTGCTCCATCACCGCGAGCGCGGCATGGCCGCGTTTGATTTTGTCCTGCAATTGCTCTTCGCGTTCGGGCGGGCGTCCGAGATAGCGGACAATGAAGCGCGCCACGGCGACGTTCGGTTCGTGCGTGTATTGCTCGAAGAACATCCAGCGCAACATTTGCGCGCGCTCCATCTGCCCTGGAGGGATGAGA
>JBFWZB010000019.1:0-2930 GCA_050185805.1 Hyphomonadaceae bacterium | reverse complement strand
CGGATGCGGGTCTGCTGGACATCGACGACACGCTCGGGCGCTTCATTCCCGATGCGCCCGCCGACAAAGCAGCGATCACCCTTCGCCAATTGCTCACGCACACGTCCGGATACGCACAGAGCTATGTGTCCGAGGGCCAGACCGGCCGCGATGACGCGCTTGCGGCGATGTTGGCCGAGCCGCTGGCCGGTCTGCCGGGCGAGCGCTTCCGTTACGCCAATTCGAATTTCCAACTCGCGGCGGCCGTCGTGGAGATTGTATCGGGCCGCGACTACCAGAGCTTTGTGCGCGCCGAATTCTTTGAACCGATTCGGATGACGAACACCGGGTTCGGCGGGCCGGAGACTTGGCGCTTAGTCAGTCCGGCTACAACGCCGCCGCCCGAGCGTCTGCAGCACAGCTTTTGGGGCGAACAAGGCGCCTTCTCGAGCGCGGACGATCTCTATCGCTGGACGCGAGCGCTGTGGACGAACCGGGTTCTAGGCGCGCAATCGACGGCGCTCTTGTTCGCGCCCGCCATCCCTATCGGTGAAGGACACGCCGCCCTTGGGTGGTTCGACGGCGCCACGGCGCGCGGAACACCCTTCACCTTCACGCGCGGCAACGAGGATTTCGGCGCCAATTCGCTTGTTTATGTTTATCCGGAGCAAGACATCATCATCGTGATCCTCACGCACGCGGGCGCGTCCAGAGAAGACCTGTCCTGGTCGCGCCTGGTGCTGCGCGATCTCGAAGTAGCGCTGGGCCTCTAATAGGCCATGGCTTCGAACACGGGGCGCACGTCGCCCTTCCATTCCGTCCGGTAGCGCTCAAGCAGACGCTCAGCCGGCGTCACGCCGCTGGCGGCGATGTCGTCGAGTTCGGAAAGGAAATGGGTTTCGTCATTGCCTGAGGAATCGAGCTGCGCGCGCGACTTTAGCCCCTGACGGGCGATGGCGAGCGCGGCTTGGGCGATGTCGCGCGCGGTGACGCCACGGACCGGCGCCTTGAGCCCGATAGCCGGCACGGCGCGGCGCAAACTCTCGCGATCTTCGGCGGTCCAGCTTTTCACCAGCGACCACGCGGCTTCCAGCGCCGCATCGCAATAATAAATGCCGGCCCAGAACGCCGGCAGCGCACAAAGGCGTGACCACGGCCCTGCATCGGCGCCGCGCATTTCGAGATACGTTTTCAGCCGCACCTCGGGGAAGATGGTGGTGAGGTGATCCTCCCAATCCTTCTCCGTCGGCAACGCGCCAGGCAGCACCGGCAGCTTGCCCTTCATGAAGTCGCGGAAGCTGAGTCCTGATGCGTCGATGTACTTGCCGTTGCGATAGACGAAATACATCGGCACATCGAGCGCGTAATCGGCGTAGCGCTCAAACCCCATGCCGTCTTCGAACACGAACGGCAGCAGCCCGGTGCGGTCAGGATCTGTGTCGGTCCAGATGTGGCCGCGATAAGAGAGAAAGCCGTTGGTGCGGCCTTCGGCGAACGGAGAATTGGCGAACAGCGCCGTGGCGATCGGCTGCAACGCGAGCCCAACGCGGAATTTCTTCACCATGTCGGCTTCGGAGGCGAAGTCGAGATTGGTTTGAACCGTGCACGAGCGGAACATCATCTGGCGCCCGAGCCGCCCCACCTTCTGCATGTACGCGCGCATGATCTGATAGCGGCCCTTCGGCATCAGCGGCGTTTCGTCGAGCGACCAGAGAGGTGAAAAGCCGAGACCCAAAAACGAAATGCCTAACTTGCCGGCGACGTCGCGCAATTGCGAAAGGTGGGAGCCGGTCTCGGCGCAGGTCTGGTGCAAGTGTTCAAGCGGCGCGCCCGAGAGCTCGAACTGACCGCCGGGCTCAAGCGTGATCGACGCCTGCCCCTGCTTCAGCGCGATCAGCTGCTGCCCTTCGCGCACGCGCTCCCAGCCGTAATTCTCCGCCAAGGCTTCGAGCAACGCGCCGATGCCGCGCTCGCCCTCGTACGGGACAGGCTCAAGCGTATCGCGGTAGAAGGCGAACTTCTCGTGCTCGGTGCCGATGCGCCAAGAGGCGCGATCCGGCTTCACGCCCTTCTCCAGGTGCGCGACCAAATCCTTAAAGCCTTCCAGCGGCGGCGCTTGTTGTTTCGTTTCGGCCAAACGTTCCTCCCCTGGCCCTGGCGCAACATGTGGCGCGCGGGCATGCTTCCCGCAAGCCTATCCCTCGACGAACCGCCGCCCCGCCCATGACCCGTAAGGCCAAAGCCCAGCCGCGCCAGCGCAACGCCCAAAGCACGCAACGCGCGCTTCTGGAGGGCGGCGCACAACTTTTCGCCGAACGGGGCTATGAGGCGGTCACCTTAGAGGCGATCGCAGAAAGCGCAGGCGTCACCAAGGCGATGGTGCGCTACCATTTCGGCGACAAGGCCGGCTTCTATCGCGCCGTCATTTCGGAATCGCTCGACCATATCGTCAGCGCCATACGGCCGGTGCGCGACGCAAGCCTAACCGCAGACGCAAAGCTGACGCGATATGTCGCCGCTCTCGCCGAAGGCATCCGCGCGCGCCCGCATCTCGGCGGCTTGCTGATCAGTGATTATGCGGCGGGACGCATCGCCAAGGACCCGTTCCTGAGCCGCAGCCTCGTGCGCCTGTTCGAGACGACGAAAGCGATCCTCGACGAGGGCGTGCGCGCGGGGGAATTCCGCAAGCTGGACCCGCATCTCTTCCACCTCTGGCTGGTGGGCGCGATCGTGCTGTTCGTTTCCTCGCAACGCTTCCGCGACGATGCCGGCGCCGCAGCGCCTTATACTGGACCCGCCCCACGCTTCGACCGCTTTGTCCGCATGCTGCAACACTTGGCCTTGAAGGGCGTCGCTCCCGATTAGCCGAGCTAGAAGGATGCATCCGACGACCGGCGCTTGCGCATCTACTATCCATCGGGATAGTTGAACCCGCGCAAATGTGGCGCGGG
>JBFWZB010000018.1:0-60615 GCA_050185805.1 Hyphomonadaceae bacterium | reverse complement strand
AAGAAACCAACATTCCTTCGATCATGCTGGGCTACGTCGCGCCCTTGGCGGCGATCCCGCCAATTTGCGGCCTGATCGGCGCGTACATTTTTGGCTTCTCCTATGCCGGCGTCGATATCCGGCCGCCACTCGATCAAGCGCTGGTCGGCGGCTTGGTCAGTTTCGTCGCCAGCGTCGCGATGGTGTTCTTCCTCGGCCTCCTGATCAATTCCACCGCAGAACAATTCGACGGCGACCGCAACGATCTTGGGGCCCAAAAGGTCGCCGCCTATTCGATGACGCCGTCCTTTCTTTCCGGCGTGTTTTCGCTTTGGCCGCCGCTGTGGTGGCTGTCCTTGCTGGCCATCGCCGCCAGCGTCTTTCTTCTGTATCGCGGCTTACCGATCCTGATGAAATCGCCGGAGGATCGCGCGCTGGGCTACACCGCCACCGTCGCCATAGCCGGACTCGTTGCGTTCGTGGTCCTATTCTCGCTGTCCAATTGCGTCACCGGGGGCGGGCGGCTTTAGGCTTGGCCCTCTGCGCCTTCGCGCCTAGCATCGCCGCCGAGTCATGGCAGCGGAGGGCTCTCGATGACGGTCGATCCAGCGAATATTGGCGCTTCCAATCTGATTGAGCGGGCCAAAAGCATTCTGATCACGCCGCAGGCCGAGTGGGACAAGATCGCAACCGAACCAGCCGACATCGGCAAAATCTACGTCGGCTACGTGTTGCCTTTGATGGTGTTCTCCGCGCTCTGCGGCTTCATCGGCATGAGCGTGTTTGGCGTTTCCGGTTTCGGCATCAGCTATCGCGTACCGCTAATCACGGGGCTTGTATCCGCCGTTTCGCAAGTCGTGCTCGGCGTGTTGATGGTTTACGTCATGGCGCTGATCGTCAACGCGCTAGCGCCCAATTTCGGCTCCCGTCAGGAAGTCGGCAAAGCGCATCAGCTCGCCGGCTATTCGATCACAGCCAGCGCGCTTGCCGGCGTCTTCACGCTGTTCCCGCCTCTGTCCATGCTGGCCATCGTCGGCCTCTATTCGCTGGCGCTTCTCTTCATCGGCCTGCCGCGTCTGATGAACACGCCGGAGGACAAGCGTATCGGCTATTTCCTGACCATCATTGTGGTGTGGATCGTGCTCGCGATCGTCGTCGCCACTGTGCTCGGGGCAGTGCAGCGCGCGTCGGGCTTCGCCCCCGGCGGCGGTGCGTTGTTCGGGCAGATGCGCGCGGCGCCTGCGCCATCGCCGGGCGCGCAAGGCTCGATCAGCATCAACGGGCAGAGCGTCGATCTCGGCCAACTCGAAGCCGCGGGCGCGGCGATCGCCGCCGGCGCCACTGGCGCAGCCGGGGCCTCAGCGGCGCAAGCTGTCGATCCGGCGCGGCTGCAGGCGTTTCTGCCGCAATCGCTGCCCGGCGGCTTTCAGCAGATTTCCTCGTCGGCTAGCGCGACCGGCGCGATGGGCGTGAACGCGAGCCAAGCGGAAGCCGAGTATCAAAACGGCGATGCACGCATGACTGTCACCGTCGTGCATCTTGGCTCGATGGGCGGTCTCACCGCCATGGCCGGCGCAATGAATGTAAGCGAAAGCCGTCAGGACGCTGACGGCTATTCACGCACCAACACCGTCGACGGGCGCGTCTACAGCGAAGAGATGAGCCGCAGCGCCAATACTGCGCGCTTCGGCATTGTCGGCCGCGGCGTCGCTGTCACCGCGGAGGGCGCCGGCATCACCGTCGATCAGGCGCGCGCGGCCGTCGAAACCATCGGCATCGCCCGCGTCGAGGCCGCCGCCAATTAGCGGCCGCTGCTCTGGCTTTGTGTACCGCCGCCGGCGAGCAGCGCGCTACAATTGGCGTCGGCGGCCAGTCCCGGGTCGATAAAGGGCAGCACCGCCGCGAGTGGCGCCACCAATGAGCCTAATGCCGCAGCGATGCCGCCTTGGCCGAGCGCGCTTCCGGCTTCGACGCCGATGTCGGGATCGCGCAGCCGTCCGCCGATCGTGATCGGCGCGGACACGCTGATCAGCCGCGCTTCTTTCGGGTCGCCTTCAAGCCGCAGATTAAGCGTTTCGTCGCGCAGGCTGACATTGCCTTCGCCGCGGATCAGCATGGTGTCGGTGTCGAAGAGGATCGACTGCGCTTGCGCCACGCCGTTGCGCACGCGAAAGCTCGCTACGCCACAGCGCACGCCGATGCGGCTTTCATCGTCGCTAAGCAGCAGACCGAGGCCGCGCACCACATTGATGCCTGTCAGCTCCGCCAGCGCTTCGCGTATTTCGCCGGAAGGCACGGCGAAGCTCGCCTCGCCATTGGCGTTCGCCGCCGCTTCACGCACCGCGGCGCCGGCGCCGGTCAGCCGCACGCGTCCCGTCAGCACGCCGGTCAGCGCTGGCTGGCCCTGCATTGGAAAAATGTTCTCAAGCCGTGCATTGGACAGCCGCGCGTCGAGATCGACGATCGGCGTTGCTTCGCGCGCATTGATCTGCACCGCGCCATTCACGCGTCCTTGCGTCAGGTCGAGCGTCATCGGGTCGAGCCGCAACAGACCTTGGTCGAGGCTGATGTCGAGCGACAATCCGCGCAGCGGCAGGCGTTCCGTCCGGACGCGCGCGGCGCGATAGGAAACGCGCGCATCCATGTTGCGCACGCGGGAGATGTCGAGCCGCGCGTTCGGCAGCAGCCGGCCTTGCGCCGCCATGCGCTCCGCCATTGCCCGCTGTTCGGGCGAGGCGGTTTCACCGGCGTCCGGCGCGCCGCCGAGCACGGCGAGCAGATCGTCGAAGTCGAGCGAATTGGTGCGAAAATCGCCGTCGAAGAACAAGCGGTCATTGTTGCGCCGCGTCGCAGTGAAGGCGCCGCGCAAATCGCTGTCGCCGACGCGGCCGCTAATGTCCTGCATGCCGTAAACCGCCCCGCGCCGTTCCACGGCGCCGCTCAGATCGTAAGGCGGCGTGTTCGGCAGCGTCAGGCCGAGCAAATAATAGAGATCGGCGAGGTCGGGTCCGGAGGCTTCAACGGCGGCGCGAAATTCGGAAAGATCGAACGGCCGCGTGATCTGCCCGTCGGCCTGGATGCGCGTGCCGCCCGCGCGCACGTCGGCTACGAACGGGTAGGGCCGGTCGCGCCGTACATTTAGCAGCGGCGCACCGGTCAGTTCGAGCGAAAACGGTTGGCGGTTGATCTGGCCTTCGCCGCTCAGCGTGAACTGGCCGGGATTGCGCGGATCCGCGCGCTCCGTGGTGGCAAAATTCGCTTCGAGTACGATGCGGCGCTTGTCGTCCTCGAGACGCAAGACGCCGTCGCGCAAGCTGAAGGCGCGGATCGCCGGCAGCTTGAACGGCTGGCCGCGGTCGGCGCCTGGCGCGCGCGCCCAGTTGGAATCGCCGTTCGCGCCGCGATAAAGCGAGATGTCGGCCCCTTGCATGTCGAGTCGCACGATGTCGAGCCGGCCAATGAAGAGCGGGAAGAGCCGCACAGAAAGATCGGCTTGCGCGATGGTGGCGAACGTCCCGCGTTCGTCATAACGCGATGGGTTGCCGATCCGGAGGTCGGTCACATGCACATCGGGCGTGAATGACCAGGGATCGACGTCGAGATCGCCGCGGATTTCGATCGGCCGTCCGCTCGCTGCCGAGGCGAAGCGACTGATCGGGCCCTTCAGGGCATTCCAATCGGCGAATGTCACCAACAATACGAACGCGACGATGACGACGCCGGCGATGCCGCCGGCCCACATCGCGATGGGCTTCCATGGCGTCGCCGCCAGTTTGCCGCAGGTCCAACGTGCGCCCGCGCGCGTGCGCGCCCATTGCCGCCCGCCCCACGCTCGGGCGCGCGCAATGCGCGTCGTCTCGGCGGCCGCGCCGGGCGGCTCCTGATGTGCGCCATCGGCGGGCATGGGACCTCGTTCCTTTGCGGAACGCGCCGCATTCCGGCTCCGTTCCACAGCAAATCAGGTGCGTGTCGCCGCGCCCGGCGCCATAAGACGCCTCGAGTTCCTATCGGGGGAGATCGGCATGCTTTATCGGGGAATACTCGCGCTCGCCTTCGTGGCGGCGGCTGCGGCCTGCGCCACCAGCGCGCCAACGCCAGTCGATGCGCCCGTAGCGCTGCCGGCGCCGGATTACGTCATCGCCGATCCCGCCGAGGCGTCGCCGATCTTCGCCGCTGACGACGATTTCATGAGCCGTGTTTCGCCGGCCGACATTTCCGTGCGCCTACGCCAGCCGAGCGGGACGAAAGCCGAGCTTCAAGCAATCTATGCGTCTGCGCCGCAAAGCTGGAGCGCCGAAGAGCGCGCCCGGCTTGAGGCGATGATTGCGCGGCGCGGGCCGCAGACGGCGATCCTCTCCGATTATCTGCCCGAGCGCATCTTGCTGGTGAAGACAGACGGCTCCGCCGACACCGCGCTGCCGCATACGCGCGCCAACGCCATCAATCTGGGCCAAGCGCTCAACCCCGATGACGACGAGCTGGATCGCCTCTTCTTCCACGAGCTTTTCCACGTGCTTTCACGCGAGAATTCCGCGCGTCACGAAGACATGTACGCGCTGATCAATTTCCGCCGCTGCGCCTTCACGCCGCCGCCCGAACTCGCCGATGCGATGATCACCAATCCCGACGCGCCGCGCGTCGAGTGGGGCGCGCCGCTGGGCGACGGCCTGATGGTGCCGGTGCTGGTGGCCGATCCGCCGCGTTTCGATCCCGTGCAGCCCGATTTCGGCTCGTATTTCGATCTTCGCTTCTATCGCGCGCAAGGACAGGGCGACGCCTGCGCTCTGGTGCTGGAGAACGGCGCGCCTGTCGCGGTGCCGCCGCAGGAGGCGATGGCCGCCATTCACGCCGCGGCGGGCCGCAACACCACCTACGTGCTGCATCCCGAAGAAATTCTCGCCGACAATTTCGCCCAGGCCATGATGGGCCGCACCAACGAAGCGCCCGATCCGCAGGTGCAGCACGCGCTTCTCAATTGGCTCGACATTCCGCACTAGGGCCGCAAGGGCGTACACGGCGGTGGCGCGTCGGCGAGCGCCGACGGCGGCGCGAATTGCGGCCGGTCGTGCGGCGTGTAACCCATCCAGAACCAGGGCAGGCATGCTTCGCCCGCCAAGTCTTCGATAAGATAGGCGAAGACGCCCTGCGCGTTGTTGCTGTTCGACATCAGGACCAGCGCCGCTTGGTCTTCAGCGAAGGCGAGCGTGACGTGGCTCCAGCCATCGTCATTGCCCTCCTTGAAGAAGGCGCGCCCACGGCTGCCCTCATAGACGCCCCAGCCCAAGCCATAGCCCAGGCCGATCGCTTCCCAGGCGCTAGTGCGCCAGTCGGTGTCGAGGTTTGGCGGCGGCGCTGGAAACTGGCGAACGCTATCAATGTTGATCTGGGTGCGCAGCATCTCCGCGTGCGCTCCTTCGCTGAGACCGTCCCCGCGCAGAATTCCGGCAACGAAACGCGCATAATCAGCGAGAGACGTGCTCATCGATCCTGCCGCCATCGGGCGATCGAAGCGCAGCGGCGGCGCCGGCGCGCCATCGGCGTCGTGGCCGATTGCGGCGAGAGGTGCGAACGCGTCGCGCCAAATCATGCTCGTTTGCGTCATGCCGAAGCGATCGAACACGCGGCGCTGCATTTCCGCAGCCACGTCGAGGCCTAATCCCTGTTCGAGCGTCAGTTGCAGGATCTGCAAGCCCTCGCCGGAATAATTGTAGTGCGCTCCGGGCTGGTAGAAGAATTGTATGCGCCCGCTTTCCGTGAACCGGCGCCAGTTTGGCAGGCCGCTTGTGTGCGAGAGCAGCATGCGCGGCGTAAGCAGCCGCCAACGTTCATCATCGGCCAAATCGGCGTAGCGCGCATACGTGGGAAGGGGGCGGGGCAGCAGTTCCGCGATCGGCTGGTCCAGATCGAGCAAGCCTTCATCCGCCAATTGCAGCACCATGTAAGCGAAAGCGGGCTTCGTCAGCGACGCTGCATGCATGATGCTGTCGGGCGAGAGCTCCAAGCCGCGCGCTGCATCGGCATGGCCGTAAGCCCGAGCCAGCCGTACCTCGCCGCCCTCGACAATGGCGATGCCGAGTCCGGTGACGTTGGCCGCGGCCATGTGTTCGCGCGCGGCGTCATCGATCCGTGCTGCCTCCGGCGTGCTGGCGCACGCTGCGCACGCAAGCGCCGCCGCCAGGGCGATAAAGCGCCTGTCCATGAGCCGATGCCTCCAATCTGCCGGAGATGCTTGGAAGCCGCCAATTAGATGCGCGCGTGTCGGCCCTCGCCAGGGAGTAGCGAGGGCCGGCGGCTACGCGAACATGGGCGGGGCGCAGCCGCTAACGCGCTGACGAGCAGCGGCTTAGGCGCTGCAACAGCTGTGCCATTTTGAATTATGCGAATTTCTGCAGCGCGGGCGGACGCGCGGTTTATGCGTCCGCCATCAGCCCGCGTTCTGTGGCCTGTTTCTTCATCGCGCGCTGCAATTTCTCGAACGCGCGCACCTCGATCTGGCGCACGCGCTCACGGCTGACGCCGTATTCTTTCGACAGATCTTCCAGCGTCGCCGGGTCGTCCTTGAGCCTGCGCTCTTGGATGATGTGGCGTTCGCGCTCGGAGAGTTCGGCCATCGCGTCCTGCAGCAATTCCATGCGCACCCCGAATTCTTCCGAATTCGCCAGCGTGGTTTCCTGGCTCTCCTGCGTTTCGTCGGCGAGCCAATCCATCCATTCGCTTTCGCCCTCGGAGGCGATCGGCGCATTGAGGCTGGCGTCGCCCCCGCCCGAGAGGCGCCGGTTCATCGACACCACTTCGTCCTCGGTGACGGCGAGCTTATGGGCGATGGTTTTGACGTGCTCGGGGCGCAGATCGCCTTCCTCCAGCGCTTCCATCTCGCCCTTGAGGCGGCGGAGGTTGAAGAAGAGCTTCTTCTGCGCCGCCGTGGTGCCCATCTTCACCAGGCTCCACGAGCGCAGGATGTATTCCTGGATCGCGGCGCGGATCCACCACATGGCGTACGTCGCCAAGCGGAAGCCCTTGTCGGGATCGAATTTCTTGACCGATTGCATCAGTCCGACATTGCCTTCGGAGATGACTTCCCCGATCGGCAGGCCGTAGCCGCGATAGCCCATGGCGATTTTCGCCACCAAGCGCAGGTGGCTGGTGACCAGTTTGTGGGCGGCTTCTGAATCGCCATGCTCGGCCCAGCGTTTGGCCAGCATGAATTCTTCTTCCTTCGCCAGCATGGGAAATTTGCGGATCTCCGAGAGATACCGCTGCAGGCCTTGCTCAGGCGAAAGCGCGAGTGTGAGGGCGGTGGACGCCATGTGATTTGAACCCCTCCAACCGCTGGCAGGGGAGTGAGCGGGTTGGCTCTCTTCATACGAACAAGAGCGGCGCTCGGTTGCCGTGCGGAAGCTTTATGTAGGGTGGCTTAACCGTTTCGCCACCCCGCCAGACCGCGAGAACATATAGCGAACTCGTCCGTCGAGGCAAGATTTTTAGGGTTTGTTTAATGAATCAAGGATTGGGGCCACCGATTCGGGCCGCCCCTAGGGATAGACGATAGTTTCGGAACGTCACGCGAACCCGAATCGTTCGCAACCGAAACGATCTCTACTTCAGGCCGGCTTCGGCCGCCGCAGCGTGTCCGCCAGGGCCCAGGCGCAGAGCGCCACCGTCATCGCCACCAGCCCCCAGCGGGCGGAGAGATCGAGCAGGGAGAGATAGACCTGCTCGGCGCCGCCAAACACATGCACCGAGGTGGCGTGCACTTGCCCTTCGGCCGGTTGCGCCGTGCGCGGCAGCATGTGGTACATGCGCACCTCGTTGAGCGTGAACAGCAACAGCGCCGTGAGCGCAGCCAGCACACGCTCCACCTTCGCAATCATGTCCGTCAGCATGTGGTGAATTCCCGCAGCATTGTCCCGCGCACCAGCCTTAGCTGCTTCGCGGCCCTTCAGTGAAGCGGGAAGTCTGCGGTTCCCATGAAGAAACCGCACGCCGTCTCGGAACTAAACCGCCTCGCTCGTTTTGCGCGGCAAATGCGCGTAGGCGACGGCGATCAGGCACGCCAGCAGCAGGACCGAATATTCCATGCCGTTGCGCCCTGCGCCCACCACGAACCACCCCGCTGGCCAATGCACCAACACCATGCCCAAAGCGATGATGCCGATATGTCCAAGGCAGGCGAGCGAGACGAACCGCCGCGCGAGAATGAAGAGCGGTGCGATCAGCTCGTAAACGGTGACGCCGATCGCCCAGAACAATCCCATCGGAAAGCCGATGCCGCTCAGCCATTCGCCGAAGCCGGTGACATAGGGGTCCCAATGCGAGGCGCGGAAGGCCCCGTGAATGAAGATCAAGATCGCCGTTGCGATCCGCACCAGATCAAGCGCGCGCAGCGCGCGTGTGGAATCTGCGGCTGGTCCCAGCATCGGTCGCGTCCCTGTTTAGAGCGTGCGCAGCACGTTCAGCAGGGCTTGCATGTCAGCGGGCAGCTCGCTGGTAAAGCGCAATGCGACGCCCGACACGGGGTGAGCGAAGCCCAGCACTGCGGCGTGCAAGGCCTGCCTCGGAAACGCGCGCACGGCTTCGTCGGCGGCCTCTGCGTGCGGCCCTTCCGCTCTCAATCCGCGCTGCTTGCCGTAGAGCGGATCACCGATTAGCGGCGCGCCGATATGCGCCAGGTGGGCGCGGATTTGGTGCGTGCGGCCGGTCTGCAGGCGGCATTCGATCAGCGCCGCCGCCGGATGTCCGGCCGAAAGCCCGGCGTTCTGGCCGTAGCTTTCGATGGTCCAATAATCGGTAATCGCGATCTTTCCCGCCTCGGTGTCGGGATTGCGCGCGACGACGAATTTGCGTCGGTCTTCGCTTGAGCGAACCAGGCGGTTCTCGATCCGCGCCGCGCGCTCCTTCGGCGCGCCGCGCGTCACGGCGTAATAGACGCGCTCGATATCATGCTTGGCGAACAGCGCGGCCAGCCCACGATGCGCCGCATCGTTCTTCGCCGCCACCACCAGGCCGGTGGTGTCTTTGTCGATGCGATGCACGATGCCCGGGCGCGCCACGCCGCCAATGCCTGAAAGCGTGTCGCCGCAATGCGCCAGCAGCGCGTTGACAAGCGTGCCACGCATCGAACCCGGTGCGGGGTGCATCGCCATGCCCGCCGCCTTGTCGACCACGATCAGATGTTCGTCTTCGTAGGCGATGCTGAGCGGGATCGCCTCCGGCTCTGGGGCCGCCGGCTCGGGCGGCGGCAAAACCAGCGCGTAGCGCGCGCCTGCGCGCACCTTGTCCTTGGCGTGCGTCACGGGCGCGCCGTCCGCACTCAATTTGCCGGCGCCGATCAAGCCCTGCACCCGCGAGCGCGAAAGCTCAGGCCAGACTTGCGTCAGCCAAACATCGACCCGTTCGCCCGCGGCCCCCGCCGGCGCTTCGATCGCACGGGTCTCGCCGTCCTCGCTGTCGTTTTCCTCGTCCACGGCGCGCTTCTGCCCCAGCCGGCCCGCGCCCGCCAGCGCTTGCCTCGCCCGGCCGCACTCTCGATACTCGCGCGCTTCGGGGGAGAGTGATTTGGCGCTCGATTTCGCCGCGCTCGGCATCGCCTACGCCATCGGCGTGGTTCTGTTGCTGCTTGGCTACGTGTTCGCCGGCCCGGTCTGGGTCGAGCGGCATTCGATCCAGCTCACCGGTCCCGGCCGGCCGCGGCGTGTTTCCGGCTTCTGGGGCGAGGTCTTCCTGTTCACCGCCTGCGCCGGCGTCGCCGCCACCGTGCGCGCGTTCACCGATGTGGCCATCGTCGAAGATGTGCTGCTGCCGAACATCTGGGCGGCGGTTGGCGTTGCAGGCGCGGTGCTGTTGGCGGTGCTGGTCTATTCGCGCAGCGTCGTCGCCGGCGCCAAGCGCGACGGCAAGGACAAAACCTATTGCGCGCGCCTCTCCGCCGCCTATGCGCCCTATGCCTGTTATTCGGCGCTTCTGTTCGCGGGCGGCATCATGGTGCTTGGCCTGTTGGCGGTTGAGTTCGCGCACGATCAGCAGGCCTTCAACCGTCAGGCCGATGTCGTGCGTCAGGCCGTCGATAGCGCCATCGCCGTGGCGCGTGCGCCGTCGGATCCGCTTGAGGGCGCGCGCCGCAGCTTGACCTATCTCGAGGACGCGATCGGCGAGATCGCGGTGTCGCAGAACATTCTGCAAGATCAGATGAACCCGGTTTTCATCTTCGCCGCCGTCATCTTCGCCGTGAACATCTTGATCGTGCTCTCGCCGATCCGCTCCGCGTTCATGCAGGGCGCCATCGACTTGACCCACATTCTCACCGCCATCGCCGTTGGCGGCGTCGTCATCGCTGGCTTCATTTCGTATTTCGCCAGCTATGCCGACGTGATCCAGGACACCCTGTCGCGCATGGAAGCGGTGCGTCCGCCGGCGGCGCTCGGGGCCTGGGAATTGTCGCAGCGCTTCAACGAAATGGTGGTGGAATTGAACAGGAGCAAAAACTTGCTTGGCTTCGTACAGGCGATCGGCGGGGAGGGCTCCGGCATCGCGCTGTTCGCCGCCGGCATCCAATTCGCCGTTGAGCGCTTTCCCGCTCGCGCCGACGTGCCGGCGAACCCGCAATGAAGCGTTTGCTTATCACCCTTGCCGCAATCGTCGCGCTGCTGGCCGCATATGGCGGAGTTTTCTACGTGCTCAATTCCAGTTCAGTCGCCGCAGCGCAGGATGTCCGCACCAATCTGAATCCCTCGCCAAGCGCGTCGGGCCGCACGCTCGAGATCATGACATGGAACCTCGGCTATGGCGGGCTGGGCGCCGGCAGCGATTTCGTCGCCGACGGGGGCGAGAGCACGTTTCCGCCGTCGCGCACGGCGGTGCGCGAAAACGTCGCCGGCATCGCGCGCACGTTGGAGAGCCGCGTCGACGCCACCAACGTCTTCCTGTTCCAGGAAATCGCACGCGGCGGCCCGATCAATTATTGGGTTGATCTCAAGCGTTCGGTCGATCGCACGCTTGCGGGCAATCATTGGCTTTTCAATCCGGACTTCCTCACCCGGTTCATGCCCTGGCCGCTGCGCATGGAGCACGGCACCGCCATTTATACCGGCGGCGAGATCGCCGATTTCGGCGTTGTGCCGCTGCCGGCCCAAAGCGCGCGGATCATGGGCGTGACGCGCCGCTATGCTGCACTTTACGCGCGCATGCCGATCAGCGAGGCCGAGGGCGGCGGCGGCTGGACCGTGGTTTCGTTGCATCTCGCCGCTTTCGACGAAAACGCGACTGTGCGCACGCGTCAGCTGCGCGAATTGCTGGCCTGGGCGCAGACCGAATACGAAGCTGGGCGCCATGTCGTGCTCGGCGGCGATTTCAATCTCATCCTGGCGGAGACCGATTTCCCGCACACGACGGAGGAGCGTTTCCTGTTCTGGGTTTTTCCGTTTCCGCAGGACGCGCTGCCGGACGGCTGGCGCATTGTGACCGATCCAACAACGCCCAGCGTGCGCACCAATGAGCGCCCCTATGTCGCCGGCGAGAATTACACCGCCAATATCGACGGTTTCATCATCTCACCCAACGTCACATTGGAATCGGTCGAGGGCGTCGATCTCGGCTTCCGCCACGCCGACCATCAGCCCGTCGTCGCCCGCTTCCGCGCCGCGCCCTGACCCGCTACGCTGGCGCAAAGGGGAGGACGCATGTCCGCGAAACTCACACGCCGCGGCGCGCTTGGCGCGCTTGGCGCCACCGCCGCCGCAGCCTGTACGCAAGAGGTGGAGACGCCTGCTTATGACGGCGTGCTCGCCTTCAATCATGGCATCGCGTCCGGCGATCCGCGCGAGGATCGCGTCATCATATGGACGCGCGTGACGCCCGAGCGGCAGGGCCCGGTTCCGGTGCGCTGGATTCTCGCCCGCAACCGCGAGCTTACCGATATTGTCAAAACCGGCGTGGCCGATGCCGTTGAAGCACGCGACTACACTGTGAAGGCCGATGTGTTCGGTTTGCGTCCCGGTGCGCCGTACTTTTACGGCTTCCGCGCCGGCGATCAGCAAAGTCCGGTCGGGAAAACCAAGACGCTGCCGCGCGGGCGGGTCGAGAGCGCAAAACTGGCGGTGGTGTCGTGCTCTTCCTTTTCACACGGCTTCTTCAACGCCTACGAAGCGCTGGCGCAACGCGACGATGTCGATCTCATCGTCCATCTCGGCGATTACATCTACGAATACGGCCTGTCCGGTTATGGCGGCGATGTGGCGCTCACGCTTGGCCGTGTTCCCCAGCCCGAAGTCGAATTGCGTACGCTGCAGGATTATCGCCAGCGCCACGCCCAATACAAAACCGAAGCCGAGTTGCAGGCCGCCCACGCCGCCGCGGCCTGGATCAGCGTTTGGGACGATCACGAGACCGCCAACAATTCGTTCGCCGTCGGCGCGGAGAACCACAACGAAGGCGAGGGCGAGTGGGCCGATCGCAAGGCGGCGGCGCTGCAGGCGTATTACGAATGGATGCCGATCCGCGAACCTGAAGCGGGCAGGGCGCTCGAATCCATCAACCGCGCCTATCGCTACGGCGACCTCTTTAGCTTGATCATGCTGGAGACGCGGCTTTTGGCGCGGACGAGGCAGCTCGATTACGCCACCGAGATGCCGCTCAAAATGACGCGCTGGAATTTCGCCGATCAGAACGCGCCGGTTGCGCTGCGCGAGGGCGAAGCGGATACGCCGGCCATGCGTGCGCTGCCGGCCATATTTGAAAACATCGGCGGTCAGTTGCGGCCCGTGCTCGATTGGCGCCGCGTCGGGCCGATGCTGGCGAACCCGCGCGCTCTGCCCGCGGGCTTCCACTACTCCGCCGATCTGCAAGCCTTGGACGCAATGCTCAACGCGCCCGAGCGTGCGCTGCTGGGGCAAGCGCAGGAGGAGTGGCTCGCCGCCGAATTGCGCACCTCTGCGCAATCAGGCGCGGTCTGGCAAGTGATCGGCAATCAGATCATGTTCGCCCCGGTCGCCGCGCCCGATCTTTCCGCGACGCCGCCCGCGTTGGCGGCTGCGCTTGAGCAGCTCTTGCCAGGCGTCACTCAATTGCTCGATCTCACGCGCGAGCCGATCCCGCTCAACACCGACGGTTGGGACGGCTATCCCGCCGTGCGCGACCGCGTGCTGGCGTCGATGCGCGCTGCGCAGGGCAACGTCATCGTCGTCACCGGCGATACGCACACCGCGTGGGCCAACGAAGTGAGCGACGATCAGGGCCGCGTCGCCATCGAACTGGGGACGACCTCGATCACCTCGCCGAGCGAGGCGGAATATTTCGTGGCCGGCGGGCTCGATTTTGGCGCCGCCCTGCGCGCGCGCAATCCGCATGTCAAATACGCCGAGGGCCTGCATCGCGGCTATTTGCTGCTGACGCTGGCGCGCGATCAGGCGCTCGCCGAATTCTTTCAGGTCACAACCATCACGACCAAAGAGTTCGAAGAAACGCGCGCGGCCGCTTTCGCCATCGCTCCGGCGGAGGGCGCCGCTATCGGCGCGCTGGCGGAGGCCTAATTCATCCGCTCGGCGCATTCCTGGGCGATCATGCGTGGATCAAGCCGCGATGCATCGAAGCCGCCGCCGTCTTGCTTCAGCGCGCGCATCAGCATGTCGTGCACGAACAGGTTCGCCGCGTTCGTGTCGCGTCCGCAATGTTGTGCATAGACGCGCAGTGTGTCGGCGAGCGCGAGGAATTGATCTGCGTTCATCATGGCGCGCACGCTGAGCTGATTTGGCGACACGCGCGTGACGCGTACGCGGCGCTATTGTGGCGATTGCCCTAAACCTGTGGCTTCGCCGATACGTCCCTTAACGCCGAACGCATCCAATTCCTCTACGCTCGCATCATCAAGCCAGCGTTTCACGATCGTTCCATAGATCGGCGCATATTTGAATCCATGACCTGAACAACAGGACATGATCAGAATTCGCGGGTCATGCTGCGACGGCGCCATGAGAAAATTGTCATCCGGCGTAAGCGTGTAAAGGCAACGCGCCATGCGCACCGGTTGCGGCTCGTAAAGCGGTAGCCGCGCCTCCGCCATCGCCGCCAGCATCGCTGCATCCTCTTCGTTCGGCTCGGCGACCTGATCGGGATCGACGCGATCACCCACCACATGCATGCCGATCTTGTAGAGCCCGTCCGGCGTTGGCATCCCGAACAGGCCGTATTCGTCGTCGCAGCAGAGCACCGGCGGCGGCGCGTGCTCGGCCTTTGGCTTGAGCCAGCCTATCACGCGCCGCCGCACAACGAGGTGCGGGGCGAATTCCGGCAGCACCCGGCCCGCCCATGGGCCCGCGGCCACAATTACGGCGTCGAACGTTTGCGCTTCGCCATTGATCGTCAGCGTGCGCGACGTCACCGGCGCTGCGATCGCCACGTTGTCATGGAGCTTGGCGCCGAGCTCTTGCGCGCGCTTGATCAGAAAAGCGCGGGTCTTGTCCGCGAACGTGACGCCGACATCCTCTTGACGGCACACATCCCATTCGCGCGGCAGCGCCATGGCGCCGCGCGTCATGTAATAGATGGTGTCGCCGCGCAGCAGCGCCGCCGGCGAGCCTTGATTGAAGGCGGCGCAATTCCTGACGAACGCCGATCCCGCCGGCCCCGCCATCAAGCCGCCGGTCCATTGGATCAGGGCTTCGCCGGCCTGATCCTGCCAGCGCATCCAGGCTTCGTTGGCGCGCGCCGCCATACGCACATAGATCGGGCCTTCGCCGGGCGTCAGGCGCATGATGCGGGTGTCGCCGTGCGAGGAACCCAGCGCATGCATCTGGGCGAATTGCTCGAAGCCCGAAACGTCATGGCCGGCCCGCGCCAAGCGCAGGCACACGCTTAGGCCGATGATTCCCAGGCCGATGACGGCGACTCTCATGCGCCGCCAATGCACAGCCTGACGGCGCTTCCGTCAATCCTGGCGCCGCCGCGCGGCGCTCCGCAGTTTGGCCGCTGACGCCGTACGGCGCTTATGCTTGGCTCGCCGCGCATGAGTCTCAAGGATCGTCTCAAGGGCCGCGTCGAAGCGTTCGAGCAATGGGCGCGTCCCTGGACGGAGCGCTCCAAATGGCGAGCCTGGGCCTTCGAGTTTTTGCTGTTCGGCCTGAAGCAGGCGTGGGCTTGCCTGTTCGGCGGCGTGATGTTGGCGCTGATCCTGGGCACGCACCTTTTTTGGCCCGAGAGCGCGCCGTTCGCGCGCTACGATTTTCTCGTCATCGCGGCCGTCGCCGTGCAGGCAACGTTGCTCGCCACCAGGCTTGAACGCTGGGACGAGGCCGTCGTCATTTTCATCTTCCACGTCGTCGGCACCATCATGGAGGTGTTCAAGACGGCGCAGGGTTCATGGATTTACCCCGAGGAGAGCGTGCTGCGCGTTGGCGGCGTGCCGCTTTTCTCCGGTTTCATGTACGCCTGCGTCGGCTCCTACATCGCCCGCATCTGGCGCCTGTTCGAGGTGCGCTTCGTCAATTATCCGCCGCTCTGGACTACGTGGGCGCTGGCTTTGCTGGCCTACGCCAATTTCTTCACGCACCATTACACTATCGATATCCGCAACGCGCTGTTCGCCTTCTCGGTGCTGATCTTCTGGCGCACCTGGTTCACCTTCACGCCCGATCGCGTTCCCCGCCGCATGCCGTTTCTGATGGGCGCGCTCTTGGTTTCGCTGTTCATCTGGTTCGCCGAAAACCTCGGCACCTTCGCCGCCGCCTGGGTCTATCCCAGCCAGCAAGACGGCTGGCGCCTGGTCCCGATCGACAAGATGGGCGCGTGGTATCTGCTGATGCTGTTGAGCTTTGTGCTGGTGACGCTGGTGCACAGGCCACAGCCAGCGCCAGCGGCTGCACCTCAGCCGTAGCCCGCAAGCTTCAGGAAGCGGCTGCGGAGCTCGGCGTCTTCCTTGAACGCGCCGGTGAATTGCGTCGTCACCGTCGTCACGTCCTTGTGGTGGACGCCGCGCGTGGACATGCACTGGTGCTCCGCGTCGATCAGAACCGCCACGCCGCGCGGCCCCAGCGCTGCATTGATCGCCTCGGCGATCTGCGCCGTCATGGTTTCCTGCGTCTGCAGCCGCTTGGCGAAAATCTCCACCACGCGCGCGATCTTGGAAATGCCCACGACCTTGTCGGTCGGCAAATACGCCACGAACGCTTTACCCAGGAACGGCGCGATGTGGTGTTCGCAATGGCTCTCGACGTCCATGTGCTTCAACAGCACCATGTCGTCATAGCCGCCCACTTCCTCGAACGTGCGCGAGAGTTCTTCGCCCGGGCATTCGTCATAGCCGCGGAACCATTCACGATAGGCGTCGACCACGCGCTTGGGCGTGTCTTTCAGCCCTTCGCGGTCGGGATCGTCGCCGGCCCACGCGATCAGCGTCTTCACCGCTTCCATCGCTTCTTCGCGCGAAGGGCGCTTCTGCGCCGCCTCATCGGGCGAACGCCATTTCAGAATCTCACTCATGGGGAGGGGGTAGGTCCTTTACTGAGGGACGGAGGTCGAGCCTGCATGCGCCTGGATACGCGCCAGAACGCCCGCTGGACTTAACGCCCGCCCGAAATGCACCCTCAGGCGACGGAGCCAACCTGGCCCCAACTGGCATATGGGTTGTACCACGCCCGGCCGCCAGAAGCACGCTCCTCGAATTTCCCTTACGGCGCCGCGGGCAGCACGCGGTCCAGGAATTCCAGCATCATGGCGTGGTTGCGCGCGATCTCTTCCGGCGTCGTCCCGTAATTGTGGCCCGCGCCCTCCATTACGTCGAGATAGACCGGCGCGCCGCATACGCCTGCCGCCGCCTGCGCAGCGGCGCTGTATTTGTAGCCGTGGAACGGCGACATGGTGTGATCGTTCGGGCCGATCCGCACCAGCGTCGGCACAGGGCAGCGATCGCCCGCGAGGTTGTGATAGGGCGAGAGCGCGCGCAGCACCTGGAAGTCTTCCGGGTCTTCCGGCGAGCCGATCTCGTCGACCCAATAGCGCGCATGACCGGAGAACGGATAGCGGATGAGATCGAGCGCCGCGTAATCGAGAACGGCCGCGCCGAACAGATCAGGACGCTGGTTGACCGCCGCACCGGCGAGCCCGCCGGAAATGCTGCCGCCATTCGCCACCAGTGTCGCCGCGCTCGTGTAACGCTGATCGATCAGATATTGCGCGACGGCGAGATAATCATCGATCGCGTTTTGCCGGTGTGCGCCGTGCCCGGCTTCGTGCCAAGGGGGCCCGAACTCGCCGCCGCCGCGTATGCCGGCAATGACATATACGCCATCGTCCTGCGTCAGCCATTCGATTACGGGCGGCTGGTAGTAAAGGAAGCTCACCCAGGCGAACGCGCCATAGCCATAGAGGAAGGTCCGATGCGGCTGGCTCATGTCGAGCCCGGCGCGGTGGGCGATAATCACCGGCACGCGCGCGCCGCCGGTGGAGTCCACGAACACCCGCGTCGCCACGAGCGCCTCGCGCGCCATGCCGCCGGGCGCCGCCGTGATCAGGTCCGAGCGCCCATTGTGTAGGTCCAGCGCATAGATGCTGCCCGGCTCGACGCCGCCGAGGAATTGGTAGAACACGCGCGCGCGTTCGCCGTCAGCAGAGAAGCCGCCCCAGATCGCGCCCGCCGCCGGCACCCGATGCGCCACGCGTTCGCGCCCGTTCAGGTCGAACACGCGGATGATCGGCTCGGCGTTCTCCTGATAAAGCAGCGCGAGGCGGTCATCGAACATCCCAACCGCATTGCCGCCGACCTGGCTCGTCGCCGAGATCGAGCCTTCGCGTTCTTCGACCACCGTGCGCACGTGCGGCTGCGCCGCGCTCACGCGGTCGAAGCGGACGACGCGCCCGCGCGGCGCGCCGGCATTGGTGTAAACCCAGGCGCTGTCGCCGCGCGCGCCGAGCAGCGTCCATTGCCCGGTCCCGCCGCCGCCGAGCAAGCGCGGCGCCGCCGCACCGGCCACCGGATCGATAACGTAGAGGTCGCTCTGGCCGCTCGTGCCCTGCGTCGCTTCCACAAACAGCCGTCCGCTATCCTGCGCCGCCGAAACCGTGATCAGCCGCCCGCGCGCATCGCCGTCCGTGACCGCCGCGAATACTTCGCGCGGCGCGCCACCGACCGGCGCAAGCATGACGTGTCCGCGCACCGGCGCATCGTCCTCGCGGGCGTAGGCGGCGTACGCATAAGCCGAACTATCCGGAAGCCACGCCGCCGTCGTCACGCTGATATGCACGCCCTCATGCTGTGCCAGCGTCTCGCCGCTCGCCACGTCGATCAGCTTCAGCGCGCCCCAGGTGTCGCCCAGCCGATGCGACAGCGAGAGCACATAGCGGCCATCGGGCGAGGGCCAATACGTGGTGACGCTGGTTTCGGAATGGCTCGCGTCGGCGCCCTCGGCGTGCGGGCCGTCGAGCCAAACCGCTTCCCCATTGGGATCACCGGCGAACAGGCCCTGGTCGGGCGAACCGCTCCAACCGTGCAGAAAGAACGTGCGCTCGCCCGCGCGCGAAAGTTGGCGCACCGTCAATTGGCGCAGCCATGGCAGCATGCGCGCCGCCCGCGCCTCAACGCCGGCGCCGGCGAAGGCTTCCGCCGCGCTGTTCTGCGCCGCCGCCCAGTTCGCAACCTCCGGCGTTTCAATTTGTTCGAGCCAGCGATAAGGGTCATGCACCTCGACGCCGTGCATCACCTCCACCACGTCGGCGCGCCGCGCCTCGGGCGGGCTTTGCGCCCAGCTCTGCTGCGCCATTGCCGCGGCGCTCAGCGCCGCCGCTGCAATTATCGTTATGCCTGTTCGCATGCTCTCCTCCCGCGGTGCAGAGGTAGGAGGCCGAGTATGGCGTTGCGATGTCTGCTGAGACGATTAGCGTCTGTTTCTCGACGAATTGAAAAACGCACTCTAAGAGTGGCGCCGGGCCGATTTTTGGAATGGCGCCAAGGGGCATAATGCAGCTTACATTCTTCAACACGCTGACGCGTCGCAAGGAAGTTTTCGTTCCCGCCGATCCTGCGCGCATAACGATGTATGTCTGCGGCCCCACTGTGTACGCGCATCCGCACATCGGCAATGCGCGCCCGCCGGTCGTGTTCGACGTGCTGTTTCGTTTGCTGCGTCATGTCTATGGCGAGCAGGCCATCGTCTACGCGCGCAATTACACCGACATCGACGATAAGATCATCGCAGCCGCTAACAAGGCGGGCGTGGCAATCGAAGCGATCACCGAGAAATTCACCCGCGTCTACGAAGAGGATACGGGCGCGCTCGGCGTTATCGAGCCGACATTGAAGCCGCGCGCGACGGCGCATGTCGGCGATATGGTCGCGCTGATCGAAACGCTGATCGCCAAGGGCGCGGCCTACGCCGTCGCTTCGGGGGTTTACTTCTCGGTCGCCGCCGATTCCGATTACGGCAAGCTCTCCAATCGCAACCAGGACGACATGAAGGCTGGCGCCCGCGTCGAGGGCGAGGACGACAAGCGCCATCCCTCCGATTTTGCGCTCTGGAAAGCCGCCAAGCCCGACGAACCCGCCTGGGATGCTCCCTTTGGCCGCGGGCGGCCCGGCTGGCACATCGAGTGCTCGGCCATGATCGAAAGCGAGCTCGGCCGCACCATCGACATTCACGGCGGTGGCATCGATCTGCAGTTTCCGCACCACGAAAATGAAATCGCCCAGAGCGAGACCGCGCACGAGGCGCCGCTGGCGCGGTTTTGGCTGCACAACGGCCATCTGACGATGGACCGCGAGAAAATGTCGAAATCGCTCGGCAATGTCATCACCGTGCGCGAATTGCTCGACGATGGCTGGCAGGGCGAGACGCTGCGGTGGGCGCTGCTCTCGGCGCACTACCGCGCGCCGTTCGATTGGAATGTCGATTTGCTGCAGCAATCGCAGGCCAGCCTCGATCGTCTTTACGGCGCTGTGCTGCGGCTGAAGGATGTCGACGCCATGCACGTGTCGCCGCCCGCGGCTTTCCTTGAAGCGCTGGCCGATGATCTCAACACGCCTGCAGCCTTCGCTGAACTCGCCGCCCTGATCACCGCCGCCAACAACGCCAAGAAGCCGGCCGATCAAGCCAAGGCCAAAGGCGATCTGCTCGCCGCCGCACGCTTGCTCGGTCTGGTGCAGAGCGACGCCGAACAATGGTTCCGCGCCAGCTTCGGCGAAGCGGCCGCCGAGATCGATGCGCTCGTCGCCCAGCGCGTCGCCGCGCGCGAGCGCAAGGATTACGCCGAATCCGATCGCCTTCGCGCCGTGTTGGCCGAGCGCGGCGTCGAAGTGATGGATAGCGCGAGTGGCAGTACCTGGCGCCGCAAGGGATGACGTACAGGCTGCAACCCTTGCGCATCCCGATCGGCTGGACTGTGGCATACAACGACTTCCACGAGGTCGACCAAAGCGACCCCGAGGCGTGGCGCTGGCGCAAGGACACGCTGCTGCAGCTGAAGCACGTTCGGCGAGACCGCCTGCTGGATTTGAGTTGGCATCCTCCCGACGATTCGCATGGGTGCTATCGCGTGCTCCTTTTCGCTGGCGACTTCACCGGAACGGAGCTTGAGGCGTTCGAGAGCCGGGATCGCCTCGAAATCGTCGCGGTGATTGAAGGTTTGCTGGAAAGCGTTTAGCGCGGCTTCCGCCGTCCTCCGGTCCACACCACGCCGGGGAAGCCTTTAAGTGGGCCGAGCCGTTCGCCCAGATAAGTCCAATCCTGCATGTCGTCGATGCCGATATGATAGCGCGGCTCGCGTCCAACGCCGCTGCTGAACAGCGCGCGCGGAATGTTCACGTTCTGCGGCGAACGCACGTACGTCACCGGCGTGCCGCAGATGCTACAGAAGCTGCGCGTCGCCTTGTTGGCCTTGTCTTCATAACGCGTGAGCCTGTCTTCGCCGCGCACGAAGCGGAAGCGGCTCTTCCACGATCCCACATACGTTGCGTAGGCCGCGCCATGCGCCCGCCTGGTCGCGCGCGAATGGTCGTGCCAGGCCCATTGCGCCGGGATCGCGATTTCGAACGCAACCGCGCCGCAAGCGCATTGGCCTTCCGCCCGCGTTGGACCCGCCCGCGCTTTGGTCTCGGGTTTCGGCTTCAGCGGCGGCGGTTTGGCGGGCATGGCGCGGGCAATCTAGCCCGCGCCCGCCTCATCGCAAATCGCCCACATAGCGCCGTTCGGCGCCGCTGAGCAGGCGCTGGCGAATCTGTCCGCGCACGTTGGGCAGCTCTCGCGACCATGAGCCGGCCGGCGTTTGCAGGATCACCGAGCGTTCGCCGCCGTTCTGGATCACCTCGGTCTGGTGTCCGTCGCCGACCTGGATCACGCGCGCGACATTGCCGTCGCCGTTCTGGATCAAATTGGCTTCGTTGTTCGAGCCGATCTGCCGGATGGAGGAACGGTTGCCGTATCCGTTCTGCTGTGTCCGCGCGACATTGCCGATGCCGCGCTGCAGCACTTCCGCCGCGTTGGCGCGTCCGGTTTGCACGATCGCCGCGCCATTGTTGCCGCCGCGCTGGTCGACGGTCGCGCTGTTCTGCTGCAGACGGCAGAGGCGTGACCAGACCGGCGATTGCGCATTGATCTCGGCCGGGCGCGCGCATTGCGGATAGGTCTGTGCGCTGGCCGGCGCAGCGGAGAGCGCCGCGAAGGCAGCGCCGGCCGCGAGCAGCGTCTTGAGGGCGGCGTTCATAGCCGCACCTCGTCGCGGCACACCGCGCCATCGGCGTCGCGCACTTCCAGCCGAGCATGCACGCGCGCGCCGCGCTCGACGCCGAACTCGGCGACGCCCAGCAGAGCGCTGGCGGCGTCGGCGACGTCGAACTCGCCGCCTTGTTGCACATCCGATGCGCCGCCCGCGCCGCTCTTGCGGACGATCAGGGAATATTCGCCGCTCGATGCGCGATCGGCGTGGGCGATCGCCTCGATGCGGACACCGCCCGCCGTGCGGGTGGCCAGGACTTCACAGCGCATATTCTCCTCCGCGAATTGGGCGGCGCGCGCCTCTTGCGCGGGCGCCGTTGCGAATTGCGCCGCCGGGGCGGCGGTGTCTGAGGCCGGGCGCGCCGCCGCCGAACAGGCGACCGCTGCGCTCAGCGCCATCAATGACATCAGCAAGCGGGACATGATCGTCCTCCGGGAAAAAGGGGCGAGGGCCGCCGCCGCGAACGGCGCGCGGCCCTCAATGTCGGCGCGATCCTCAATTGCCCTGGATCACGACCGAGATGTTGCCGTTGCCGCGTTGCACGACATCGGCGTCTTGACCGTCGCCGACCTGGATCACGCCGAGCGTGTTGTTGTTGCCGGCCTGATCGGTGGTGGCGATGCTGCGCGTGCCGATTTGCGCCACGCCGACGACGTTGCCGTTGCCCGATTGATAGGTTTCCGCGGTCAGCCTGCGGCCTTCCTGACCGGTGACGGCGAGGTTGTTTGAACCGCGTTGTTCGCTCATCGCGCTGTTGCGGGCGCCGGCCTGCTCCATGCGGATGAAATTGCGGTAGCCGCTCTGCCACGCCCGCGTGGTCTGGCGCGCGCCGCGTTGCTCGATGACGACGCCGTTGCGGCGTCCGTTCTGGATCGAGGCCGCGCCATTGGCGCTGCCGCGCTGTTCGACGACGGTCGTATTGCGGGCGTCTGCATTGGCGACGCCCAGGCTTGCGAACATCGCCAAAGCCGCTGCAGTCATCATGATGCGTTTCATGTTCAAGCTCCTCAGGGTCTCACTCTCTTGCGCGGCCCTCGACGCGCTCGAACGCACAAAGCATTAGGCCGCCGCCCCTGAGCGCCGCTTGAACGAAGGCTTCAGAACGCAGCCGAACGGGCGATGCGCAGCGGAGGGGAACTTTGACGCCTTGCGCGGCGCGCGGCGCTCGGCTTTATCCGCAAGCGGGGGACGAGGAGCATCCATGCGGTTTTTGATCTTGGCGGCGTGCGCGGTATTGGCGGCTTGTGCTGCGAGCGGCGGCGGCGCCGGCGCACCCGGCGACAATCCCTTTCCCATCGCCCGCGGGTCAGCCATTCCGCCGCCGGAGATGGCGGCTTCGGCGCAATCCGCGCCGCCTGAGGGGCGCGGGCCCAGCGGCGTCGATTTCGGCCAATGGCGCAGCGTTGATCCCGCGGCGTACGGCCCGCAATTCCAGGCGCAGATGCGCACGCGCTACGCCGGGCAAAGTCTCGATCAGATCCGCGCCGATCTCGCCGCAAACGGGTTTTCCTGCGGCGAGGGCGCACGTCTCGATTGCCGCATCGAAATCATGGAGCGGAGCTGCGCCAGGGATTGGTACGTTGTGGTCGAGCGGTCCGGCGCCGAGCCGGTCGCCGGCTTCGATGTCATGTGTCTCGGCGCGAATTGACCGCGCGTCGATTGTCTATCCACGCCGCGCCAAGCCGCGCTAAGGTGAAGCCGATGAAACAGCTGTCTCTCCTGGTTTTCGCCGCTCTTGCGGTCTCGGCCTGCGCCACGGTGGCGCCGTCAGCGCCCTCCGCGCCGTCGGGGCCGCCCACCATTCCGTCGACGCCGCTGGACCTTGGCGATTGGCGGCGCGCCTCCGTGAGCGGCATTGTCGGCGAATTCGAACGCACCGTTTCTGCGCGCTACGGCGAGGGCGTGGCCCTGTCCGCGGTGGCTGCCGATTTGCGGCGCAATGAATTCAATTGCAGCGACGGCGGCGGCGGGCGCGGCGATCCGCCGGATCAGGTTTGCCGCCGCACCGAAACCGCAAGCGGCTGCACGCACACCTGGCAGGTGCATCTGTTCGACGCGAACGATTCACGGCTTGCGCGCACGCGCGCGCTATATGATCGCCGTTGCGGCGATGACGGCCTGCTTGGCGGGCCGGGCTAGTTTTCGTCGTTTTCCGCGCCGCCTGAAGCCGCCGCCGGTGCGGACTGCGCGGGCGTTTGCGGCGTCTCCAGGTACGAGGCGATGTCGTCGGGCTCAAGCGTGAGCATCGGCGACCACATGAAATTGAGCACCACGTTCTGTTCCCCCGCGCGCTCGAGCGCTTCGCGGCCAGTGATCAGCTCGAAGCCAGCGGCTTCACCCAGCACCGCTTGCAGCCGCTCGGCGCTGGTGAAGATCGCCACCGCGCGGCGTCCATCTTGGATCGGCACCGTGCGCGGCGCCGTTTCGCCGTCGGTTTCGCTCACCGCGAGCGCGACGCGCGATTCCAGCAATTGGCGGCGAAAGGCTGGGCGCATCTCTGGATTGGTGAGCGCGGCGACGAAGGTGCGCTCGATTGCGTTCACCGGGTCCATCACTTCCGGCTGTGGGCGCGCGGCGGCTGCGCCCGGCGCGCGCACGCCTTCCGCCGTCGCACCCGCCTCGGCTCCTTCCGCCGCTGCGGCCGGCGCCGGCGCTTGCGCCGCCTCGGGACGGCGCGTCACCTGCGGATCGTCCTGCGCCCATGCTGCGCCCGCTGACGCCAACGTCATCATTACCGCTGCAATTGCGCCCGTCCGCATGCCTCGCTCCTTGCCGGTGCGGCGGTTGCTTGGACGGCAAGGAAGGCCACATAAAGGCGGATGGACGACCTCTACCACCCCCGCATTCTCGAACTGGCGGGCGATATATCCCATGTCGGCCGGCTCGAGGCGCCGCAGGGCGCATCCACCAAAGTCAGCCGCATCTGCGGATCGGTGGTGAGCGTTGAACTCAATCTCGCCGACGGTCGCGTGAGCGCTATCGCCATTCATCCCAAAGCCTGCGCGCTGGGGCAGGCCGCCGCCGCTATTCTCGCCGCCAACGCCATAGGCGCCAGCCCGCGCGAAATCGTCGAAGCGCGCGACGCTTTGCGGGCGATGCTGAAAGAAGGCGGCGCGCCGCCGGAAGGGCGCTTCTGGGAATTGCGCCACCTCGAAGGCGTGCGCGACTATCCCCCGCGCCATGCCTCCACCATGCTCGCCTTCGACGCCGCCGTCGAAGCGCTGGAGCAAGCCAAGCGCGTGCGCGCGCCGTGAAGACGCCACTGCTCAAGCACGCCGACGCCAAAGCGCTGCGCAAGGCCGCACTCGCTTACCCCGATACGGTCGAAGATTTCCCGTGGGATCATCACGCCTTCAAGGCGCCGAACAAGAAAACCTTCCTCTTTCTCACCGGCAGCGAAGACGGTGGTTTCAATTGCTCGATGAAACTCCCGTTTCGGCAGGAGGAAGCGCTGAAACTAAAGGGTTCCGAACCGACAGGCTACGGCATGGGCCGTTCAGGCTGGGTCACGTTCAGCTTCGCCGCCAGAGCCAAGCCGCCTTTGGCCAAGCTGATCGATTATCTCGACGAAAGCTGGCGCGCCGTGGCGCCGAAAAAGCTTTCCGCGGCCCACGCGCCGCCGGCGCAGGAACGAAAGCGGCGCTAAACCCATGCGCGCTTCCCGCTGCGCGCGCTTTGCATTAGCGTCGCGCTGGAATGGGAGGACGCGTTCATGTTCCGCTTTTTGTTGCTGCTGTTGATCCTGGCCGGCGTCGCCGGTTACTTCACCAATCCCGACGAAGCCGCGCACCGCGCCGCCGCCAATGAAGTGTTGAGCGCGCAAGCTGACGCCGCGGCGGAGAATTTCGATCTCGGTGGGCTGATCGAAACCGGCGCCGCGTCGATCGCGCAGAATGGCGGCTATACGAATTACTACGTCGCCTCGCATTATGCGCTGCAGGCGGGCGATCAGCCCTACGTCGATTGCTGGGGCGCGTTCACGCAGGTGATGTGCCGCCGCGTTTAGGCGGGCTCCGCTTCTTTTTCCGCGGCTTCGCGGGCGCGCGCTTCGGCAGCGAGCGCGCGCCGCTCTTCAGCGCGCACGCGCGCGGCGTCGACAAGCTCGCGGAACAAGCGCCGGAACGGCGCGCGATAGATCAGCAATTCGGGATGGAATTGCACGCCAAGCCAGAACCGCCGCGCAGGATCCTCGACGCCCTGGATGACGCCGTTGGGCTCGCGCGCGCTCACCACCAAGCCGGCGCCAAGCCGGTCGATGGCCTGTTCGTGAATGGCGTTCACCCGCATTCGGCCAGAGCATTGCGTGACCGCGGCCAGCCGTGATGATTTGCGTATGCGCACCTGCTTGCGCAGAAACAGCCGCCCAAACGCCGTGCGGGCGATGGGCACGTCCTTGTACTGGCTGAGGTCCATGTGCAGCGTGCCGCCCGCCAGAACGTTTAGCATTTGCGCGCCGCGGCAGACGCCAAGCACCGGCAGATCGTGCCGCCGGGCCGTGATCGCCCACGAGGCTTCCATGTCGCCGCGCGCGAGATCGTAGCGGTAACCGGGCTTCGGGCTCATCTCATAGCGCACCGGATAGACGTCGGCGCCGCCGCCGAAGATGAGGCCGTCGATCGTGTGCGGCTCCCAGGGCGCGCGCGCCGTCACTTTCACCGCGTCGCCGCCGGCCAGCCACACCGCGAACTTCATCGCCAGCCATGGCAAAAGATCGCCTTTCTCAGGCTTGGTGACGCCGATCACCGGGCGTTTTCGCGGCGCCGGCGCCAAAGCGCGCTCGTGCGGCTGGGCTTCCATATCCTTGTAGGTGATTTCGGGCGGCAGTTTTCCATGGCGCACCAGCGAGGACAGCACGAACAGCGCGCCCAGCCCCACGAGCGGGTCCTTCGCGGAGCTCAATTCGCTCGGCGCTTTTTTCAGCGCGCGAACGACCTGGCGCAAATTGGCAAGAGCGCCGCCGACCTGCAGCGTTTTGCCGGCCGCGTGCGTGGCGCCTTCGAGCGCTGTCGTGAGATCGCCATGCTTCAAACCGCGCTTTGCGCGCGCCCACGCGTCCGCCGCTGCGTTGAAATGCGGATCGGAAGCGGCGACATCCTCGATCGCCGCCAGCAGCCACGCACCGGTCGTTTTCGTCGTCGCGCCGAAATCGGCGCCTTCGGTGTCGCGCGCATCTTCGCCGATGGTCTGGCGGTAAAGCAGCCAGGGAAAATCGGGTCCGGTTTCGACCGAGTGAAAAATGCCGGCCCAGAAGCGCGCATTCACCTCGATCAATTGCGGCTTTGAATCCGGGCGGCCGTCCCAGCGGAAATCAAGCTGCGCCAGCCCGTCCCATTCCGTCGCTGCGATCAAAGCGTCGGTGGTCTCGCGGAACGGCGCATCGTTCACGGTCTGGCGAACCGCGCCGGCGCCGGCTTCGCGCGGAAACGTCGCCAGATTGCGATAGGCCATGATCGCGTTGACGGCCCCGGCCTGCGCTAAAACGCAGACGCAATAATCCTCACCCTCGACGCAATCCTGCACCAGAGGCGGGTTCTCGAAACCGATATCGAGCGCTGCGTCCTCCAATTCCTCGGCGTTCTCGACACGCGTCACGCCGCGGCCGCCCGCGCCCGACACCGGCTTGACGATGCGAGGAAAGGACAAATCCTTCGCTTGCGCGCGCAGCGCTTCGAGGCTCTCCGGCCGAAACGTCTCCGGCGCGTCAAGGCCCAGGCGGTCGACCAGGTCGGCGAGCTTATGCTTGGGCGACACCTGCTGCATGCTGGCGATGGCGGGCGCGGCGACCTTGATCGTGGGCTCGAAGCGTGCGCGATTGGCGGCGATCAATTCGATCTCGCGAAACACCGGCATCAACACATAGGGCCGCCCGTCTTGCGGCGCGTATTCGCGCACGGCCGCTTCCATTTCCTGCAGGAAGCGGTCCGGCTCGCTTTCCCAGGGCGCAATGGTGAAGGTCTCTTTCACGTGCTTGGAGAAGGCGAGCACGGTCAGGCCGACATCGTCGCAGCCAAACACCTCGACCCCGCGCTCGGCCAGCGAGCGCGCCAGGACCAGCGCCATTAGGCTGCGCCCATAGGTAAGGATCACGCGTCCGGGGTGGGTCACGCCGCTCATGCGCGCCCTCAACGTGGACTGCCGGTTCCGGTTCCAGTTTTGGGAACGAGTGGCGTTTTGGCCGGGCGTTTGCTATCTAGGCGGCATGGTTCGCCGGACATTCACCGAAACGACTACTTGCTAAAGCCGGCGGCGCGAGATCGGGCGCGCCGCGGCGGCGGCAATGGGGCCCGGTCGATCCGAAACCAACATTCATAGTCGATGTCGCCAAGTTTGCCCGCACGCGGCCTTCTGGGCCTGATCCAGCTTTATAAGTGGACGCTCTCGCCCTTGATCGGGCGCGATTGCCGCTACCAGCCGACCTGTTCTTCCTACGCCGCCGACGCCATCCGCGCGCACGGCGCCTGGGCCGGCAGCTGGATGGCGGGCGCGCGGCTCTGCCGCTGCTCGCCCTGGGGCGGTCACGGATGGGATCCGGCGCCGCCCACGGTCGTCCGCAATTCCTGGTGGCGGCCGTGGCGCTACGGCGATTGGCGCGGCGGCTATCGCCCGCCGCCGATGTCCTCCCCCGAAAGCGGGGGAGCAAACCGAACGAGACACTCATGAGCATCTCTCTGAAATTTCCGGACGGCGCCGAACGCAGCTATGACGACGGCGTGACGCCGCTCGCCGTCGCCGACGGTATTTCCAAATCGCTGGCGAAGAAGGTTGTCGCCGCGAAGGTCGACGGCGGCTGGTGGGATTTGACTCGGCCCTTGGAAGGCGGCGGGCAGGAACCAAAGAAATTCGAACTGGTCATGCGCGACAGCGCTGACGGGCTTGAAGTGCTGCGCCACGATGCGGCGCACGTGTTGGCGCAAGCGGTGCAGGAGCTTTTCCCTGGCACGCAAGTCACGTTCGGCCCGGTGACGGAGGATGGATTCTATTACGATTTCGCGCGCGACGAGCCGTTTTCGACGGACGATTTCGCGAAGATCGAAAAGCGGATGAAGGAGATCGTCGACGCCGATCTGCCGATCATTCGCAAGGTCTGGGACAAGCAAGCCGCGGTCGCGCATTTCAAGTCGATCGGTGAAATCTACAAGGCCGAGACGATCGACGAGGTGATCAAGCCCGGCGATCCGATCACTGTCTACAGCCATGGCGACAAATGGGGCGACCTGTGCCGCGGGCCGCACTTGCCCTCGACGGGCAAGCTCGGAAAGGCCTTCAAGTTGATGAAGCTCGCGGGCGCATATTGGCGCGGCGATCAGAACAATCAGCAGCTGCAGCGCATCTACGGCACGGCCTGGGCCGACGAAAAGCAGCTCGAAGATTATTTGAAGCGGCTTGAGGAAGCCGAGAAGCGCGATCACCGCAAGCTTGGCCGCCAGATGGACCTCTTCCACATGCAGGAGGAGGGGCGCGGCATGGTGTTCTGGCACGAAAAAGGCCTGACGCTCTGGCGCACGATTGAAGCCTACATGCGCCGCCGCCTCGAAGCCGCCGGGTATGGCGAAGTACGTACGCCGCAAGCGCTTGACCGCGTTTTCTGGGAAAAGAGCGGCCATTGGGAGAATTATCGCGAGAACATGTTCGTCTGCGAGACGGTCGAAGGCGAGGAATTGGCGCTGAAGCCGATGAATTGTCCCGGCCACGTGCAGATTTTCAAGTTCGGCCAGAAGAGCTATCGCGATCTGCCGCTGCGTATGGCGGAGTTCGGCGCCTGCCACCGCTACGAGCCGTCGGGCGCGTTGCATGGCTTGATGCGCGTGCGCGCCTTCACGCAAGACGACGCGCACATCTTCTGCCGCGAGGATCAGATCGAGGACGAGGTCGCCTCGTTTGTGAAGCTCGCCAATTCGATCCACGCTGATTTCGATCTGCAATCCGATCACATCACGCTTGGAACGCGCCCGACGCCGCGCGCGGGCACGGATGAGTTTTGGGATATGGCCGAAGCACAGCTGCTCAACGCCGCGCGCAAGGCTGGCGTCGAACCCGTCATCGCTGAAGGCGACGGCGCCTTCTATGCGCCGAAACTCGATTTCCAATTGAAGGACGCGATTGGCCGTATCTGGACCTGCGGCACGATCCAGAACGATTATGTGCTGCCCGCACGCCTCGGTGCGGAGTTCGTCGGGGAGGATGGCCAGAAGCACAAGCCGGTGATGCTGCACCGGGCCATCCTCGGTTCGTTGGAGCGCTTCATCGGCGTGCTGATCGAAAACTACGCCGGCGCGTTCCCGATGTGGCTGGCGCCGGTGCAGGTTGTGGTCGCGACGATCACGCAGGAGGCCGATGGTTACGCCCGCGAGGTCGCCGAGGCGATGAAGCAGGCGGGTCTGCGCGTTGAACTCGATCTTCGCAACGAGAAGGTCGGCTACAAGATTCGCGAGCACTCGCTGGCGAAAGCGCCGGTGATTGCGGTGGTCGGCAAGAAAGAAGCCGATGAGCGCAAGCTGGCGCTGCGGCGGCTCGGCGGTGAAACGCAGCAGATCGTTGCGCTGGACGAAGCGCTGGCCGCTCTTAGCGCCGAGGCGACGCCGCCGGATTTGAAGCGCTGATCGGGCCGTACGCCGCGGCGATCATGGTTTCGGAAATCATCCGATAGGCGGCGGACCAGGCCTCGCGCGCCTCGGCGCCGAATTCAGCGCCGAGTTCGTGCCTGAAGGTCCGCATCAGCGCCGTGCCGACGAGGGGATAGTGCTGCGGTTCAACGCCATAGCCGGCATGGCGCTGCGCCAGCGCGCGCAGCGCCGGCGCGATACTTTCAAACGCGCTGACGCCTTCGACGACATAGTCGAGCGAGCCCATCAACGCCGCGCCTTGGCGCACCATGTCGCCGCTGAACAAGCGGCGCAGCGTGGGATCGATGGCGAAAAGCTCGGCATAAAAGGTCGCCGCGAAATGCGGGGCGATGCGCTTGGCGCGCTGATACGTGGTCCGGATCAGGTCAGTCTGTTTGGGCGTCATCTTCCCATCCATGCTGGCCTATTTCAGGATTCGGCCGTGGCGGGCGCCCACTTCGCAGGCGTTCTGCACAGGCGCTTTCAGCCGCTTTTGTTGCCGCCCCGGTAATAATCCACAGGCGCCACGCTGTTTTCCGCAGTCTGTGCGTCCGCTGGCCGCTAGACGGGCTGCGAAAGGCGCATCAGGATGAGACTCAATCCAAAGCCCATTTCTGCGGTGCGCCAGGGTGGACCAATTTCCTTCACGTGCCCGTTCGGCTGCGGCGGCGCTGGAAGCGCGCGTCTCAGCCGTCGTGGTCGTCCGCGACGCCAATCCGGCGGCGCTTGACCTTTGCCTGCGCAGCGCATTGGCGGAGCCCTGGATCGACGACGTGGTGATTGTCGATCATGGCAACACGCCTTCGATTTCATCCGCCTTGCGCGCGCTGCAAGCGGACCGGCGCGACGTTCGCGTTGTGTCGGTTTCGCCTGACAAGTCGCGCTCGTTGGCGGCCAATCTTGGCGCAGCGCAGGCGCGGGGCCGCTGGCTTCTGTTTCTAGATCCTGGTGTTGTGCTGCAGCGCGGCGCGGTCGCGCGCATGGCCGCCGCAGGCGGCGGCGCGCGCACGCCGTGGATCGTCGGCGGCCGTTTGACCGACACCAATGGCCGCGACCGCCGCGCCGCACGCGGCGGCGCGCTGACGACCTGGTCGGCGCTTGCCGTGGCGCTGGATTGGCCCGGCCCGCCGCCGGCGCCGCGTCGCCGGCGGAAGAAGTTGGAGTCCGAACCGGAAGCCACCAAGGTGGCGGCGGTCTCGGCGGCGCTGATGCTCATTCCGCGCGCCGATTTCCAAAGCCTCGACGGCTTCGACGAAGGCTTCGCCACCGACGCCGCCGATCTCGATCTGTGCCGCCGCGCAGCCGCGGCCGGCGGCAGCGTTTTGTTTCAGCCTGCTGCGTCAGCAGTGCAGTTCAATGTGCGCGCGCAGCGCGACCGCCGTGAAGCGCAAGGCTTGGCGCTGTTCGCGGCGCGGAGCGCAAAAACGCCGTTCCAAAAAGCCTTCGCGCTTATCGCCCGGCCCGCCTTCTCGGTCTTGGTGGCGGTTCGGGATCTGGTGGCGGGTCGCCCGCCAGTTCGCCGTTGAAATCCGGCGGCGGGGGCGGCGCTGTCTGCACCTCTCCCGGATAGAGCGTCACCCGGTCGCCATTGCCGACATTGAGCCCGCTCACCGGCACGCCGGAAGCGGCGAAGGCGAGACCGCGTTCGGCGAGCGCCGCGCGCACGGCTGAGAACTCTCGCGCTTCGATCAAGCCCGCTTGGCCGATTTCGGCGCCGGCGCCGAATTCTTCCGCCGTCGCCAACCGAATGGCGGTGTCGGTCATGAAGACGAGGCTGGTCTCGCGATAGCCGACCACCCAGAGCGGGCGATCCGCGCGCGGCAACAGGCGCGCGCGTGTAAGCGCGGCCACGGCCTCGGTAGAGATCAGCAATGTGTGCGCTTCAGGCAGCACACGCGAACGCAGGCCGAAGGAAAGCAAAAGCGCGCACAGGCAGAGCGCGCCGACCTTGAACAGGTTCTGCTTGGTCAGCAGCACCGCAGCGAGCGCGCCCAACAGCACCAGGCCGCCGACCAAGCCCATGGTGGCGGCGCGGCGGAGGTCGGATGCGGAATCGCCCGGCATGAACGTCGCGCCATAAGCCAGCACGGCCACGAGCAGGCCGCCCGCCAGCGCAGCCATGAAATAACCGGCGATACGCCAGACGCGCCAACCTTCGCGCTCGGCCATTTCGAGCGCCGCCGCGCCCAGCAACGCAATCGCGGGAAATGTCGGCAGCGTGTAATGGGCGAGCTTTGTCGGCAGCAATTCGAAGGCGAGAAACGCCGGCACGATGCACGCCAGCAGGAACCGGATCGGCGCCATGCTTTCGTCGCTGCGCGCCGTGTGCGCCGCGCGCCAGCCCAGACGCGCCGCCAGCGGCAGCACGTAGGTGGCGGGGAAGATCAGCAACGGCAACAGAATGAGATGTGTTCCGGGCCAGGCGAAATGGCCCTCCGCGCCGCCGCCGATCTTCGGCGCCAAATCCTCGCCCAGCGCCTCGGCGAAAAAGCGCCCTTCGGTGGCCGCGCCGATCGCGATCATCCAGGGAAGCACCATCGCCACCGCAAGCAGCGGGCCCGGCCACCACGAGAGCGGCCGCATCCAGGCCGCACGCTTTTCCCAAACAAACAGCGCGCCCAAGGCGAGCCCCGCCACCATCGGCGTCACCGGCCCTTTGATCAGCACGCCGGCGCCGATCGCGAACCAGAACAACAAGGCGAGCAGTTTCGGCCGCGCGTCCTCAATGCGCAGCCGCGCCAAGGCGGCGAGCGCCAACGTCGTGAAGCCGCAGAGCACGGCGTCGGTTTTTGCGGTCATGCCTTCGAAGCCGGCGAGCGCTCCGGCGGCGAATAGCGCCGCGCCAAGAAACGCCGCGCGTCTCCCGACCAGAGCCGTGCCGCCCCACAACGCCGCCAGCGCCGCCAAGACGATGCCGAACGCCGAGGGCAGGCGGTATGGCCAGATCACATTGTCGGCTTGGGTGATCGGCGCCGCGGCGTGCACTGCCGCAGCCTGCAGCCAGTGAATGCCGATTGGCTTCTTGTTGCGCTCGTCCTGCTGCACGCGAATGCGGACGTAATCGCCGGTCTCCACCATCTGCCGCGTCGCTTGCGCGAAGCGGGCCTCGTCGCGGTCCATCACCGGCAGCCGGGCCGCGCCGAACAGGCTCGAGGCCAGGGCGATCAGTGCAATCAGAACGTAGCCGCGCCAGCCGCGGGCGGCTTGGTCAAGCAGGGAGGGCGCGGCGGCGGCCATGCCGCCGGTCATGCGGAAAGCCGGGGGCGGCGGTCAAGGAACGCTACGGTGAAAGGGCGATCAGCCGCGCTCGCCAGGGCCGGGCAAAGCGGCTAAGAGGGCCCGCCCGCGAGCCAAACCGAAGTCAGCCTTGCCCGAAGCCATTGAATTCAGCGTCGTCGTTCCCGTGAAGGACGAAGCCGGCAATGCCGCCACTCTGGCGCGCGAGATCGCCGCAGCGCTCGACGGGCGCGCCTACGAAATGATTTTCGTCGACGATTCCAGCCGCGACGAAACCCGCGCCGAACTGGCTGCGCTCAAGGCCGAGTTGCCAAGCCTGCGCCTCATCGGCCACCGCAAGAATAGCGGCCAGAGCCGGGCGGTGCGCACCGGCGTTCTGGCCGCGCGCGGGCCGGTGATCGGCACGCTCGACGGCGACGGCCAAAACGACCCGGCCGACCTGCCGCGCCTGCTCGCGCGGCTCAATCGCGCCGACGCGGCGGGCAACTTGGGGATGGTCGGCGGCCGGCGGGCCAAGCGGCAGGACAATTGGGGCAAGCGGTTCGCCTCGCGGTTCGCCAATGCAGTGCGAAAGAGCCTGCTGAAGGATGGCGCCGACGACAGCGGCTCGGGGGTCAAGGTGTTCAAACGGGAGGCGTTTTTACGGCTCCCATATTTCGACCATATGCACCGCTACATGCCAGCCCTGATGTTGCGGGAAGGCTATGCGGTTGAGTTTTTGGATGTTAACCATCGACCACGCGGCGCCGGCCGGTCGAAATACACGAATCTCGGCCGCCTGGCCGCGAACATGAGCGATCTGCTCGGCGTTATGTGGTTGCGATCGCGGGCGCGCCTGCCCGAGGGCACAGACGAGTTATGAGCAAGGCGCCGCTGAGCATGACCGAACATCTGGCGCTTAGGCATGCCAGCGGGCGGCGGCGGGCGCCGACTTTTCAGGAGAATCCGATGGGGGCCATTTTCAACGTCTTTCCGCTGATCCTGATCCCGGTGTTGATCTACAACATCTGGGCGTTTGGAAACACAGCGGCCGGCACGACGGGGGCGGACGTGCGCGCGCATTTGGGCGACCGCATGTTCGGCGTGCCGATGGCGTCGCGCGAGGCCGGCATCGCCGGGGCCATGCAGCCGGTGGAATGGGTGGTCACGTTCGGCGACCTCCTGATGCTGCTGGCTTTGCTGCTGCTTTTCATCGAGTTGCTGAAATCCACGTCGACCGGCACTACGGCGATCTTCAATCACGCTCTGTCGATGCTGGTGTTCATCATCTGCCTGGTTGAATTCCTGCTGCATCCGGCCTTCGCCACCAGCGTGTTCTTCATGATCATGTTCATGTCGCTGCTGGACGTGCTCGCGGGCGTGGTCGTGACCATTGTCTCGGCGCGCCGCGACGTTGAATTCGCCGGCCAGGGCTAAGATCGCACCGCAGGAAATTGTTACGGCGACGCAATCGCGTCGCCGTACGCCTGTCACAGACTCAGAGGCACCAAAGGCCGATTGCTAACGCGATGGTAAAGTCGAGCCAGCGGTCGAATCGGGTGATGGTGAAGGCGCGCATGTCCCGCGCCGCCTTGCAGGTTCGGCGCCGGTTCATGTCTGGGTGGAGAGCGGATGGCCTTGTTCTTCGACGCGCCCTGGTTTGACGCGAAGCTCGCCGCGCGCGGGCTGACGCGCGCCGATCTCGCCTCATCGGCGGGGCTAAGCCGCGAGGACCTCCACCGCATTGTCAGCAACGAGCGCGAAGCGACTGGGCCGGAGTTAACGGCGTTCGCTGCGCTTCTTGGCGCCGACATTGTTGAGATCAGTTTGAAGTGCGGCGTCTCCGCGCGCGTCAGCGCTGAGGACAATCAAAGCCGGCTCGACGACCTCGATGCGCGTCTCGACCGCATCGATCGCTGGCTGGCGCAACTCGAAGCCGGCGCTCCGGCCGAGGAAGAAGAGGGGTCGCCGAGCCTGCGTCGCGCAGGCGGCGGCCTGCGCTAGTTTACGCGCGAACGTTCACTACGACGCCTGGGCGAACCAGCGGCCGTGCTTTCGGGTAGAGCAGCGCGCAGGGCTCTTCCGCCGGCGCGATCTGGTTGACCAAGGTCGCCGCAAACAGAGGATCGATCGGCCGGCGGGGCGCGCGGCGGTCGGCGCCGCGGCGTTCGTCGCTCTGGGCGGCGGACGTCTTGGGCAACCAATCGGAATCGCGGCGTCCGCTGATCATGGCTGACAAATCTGCAATTCGCTTGCCAAACGCTTTTTAACCACGCGCTCGCGCACGGGCTTGGCGTAGGGATTGAACGCGCACGCCCGCTTGCTGGTTTCGCCGATGCGTTGACGAGCGCGGCGCGCGCCTCTCTTCTGACGGGTTCAAGCGGAGCGCATCGATGGCGATCGACGACGATTATGCTGAACACGACGGCCTCGGCCTCGCCGCGCTGGTGGCGAAAGGCGAGGTCTCGGCCACCGAAGTGCTTGAGGCGGCGATCGCCCGCATTGAGCGCCACAACGGCGCGCTCAACGCCGTGGTTTACAAGGCCTATGACGAAGCGCGCGCGGCCGCGCGGGCGTTGCCGGATGGCCCATTCAAGGGCGTGCCGTTTCTGATCAAGGATTTGGGGCTGCGGGTTAAAGGCTGGCCCCGCACCTCGGGCAGCCGCTTCGCCGCCATCGACGCCGATAGCGAAGACAGCGAATTGACCACGCGCTATCGCGCTGCAGGCTTGGCGCTCGCGGGCAAGACCAACACGCCAGAATTCGGCATTCCCGGCGTCACGACCTCGGCCAAGCTCGGGCCCTGCCGCAATCCGTGGAATCCGGATCACATCTCCGGCGGCTCCTCCGGCGGCGCGGCGGCCGCGGTCGCCGCCGGCATGGTCCCGATCGCGCACGCGAGCGATGGTCTCGGCTCGATCCGCATTCCCGCCGCTTGTTGTGGGCTCGTCGGTCTCAAGACGACGCGCGACCGCAACCCGAACGGCGTGCACGATACCGACCGCGTCAGCGGCTTTTCCGTCGATCATGTCGTCACCCGCAGCGTGCGTGACAGCGCCGCCATGTTGGACGCCACCTGCGCGCCGCAAGCCGCGAGCCCGTACGCCACGCCGCCACGAGCGGGCTCGTATCTCGCGGCGGTGTCGCAAAGCCCTGGCCGCTTGCGCATCGCCTGGTCGAGCGAGACGCCGGCGAACGATCCGATCGATCCAGATGTGCGCGCGACGCTCGAACGAACCGCCGAAACGCTCGCCGCGCTCGGCCACGACGTGCGCGAGGAAGGATTGGGCATCGATTATCGCGCGCTCTATCGCGCGCAAACCGCGATCAGCGCCGCCAATATGGCGGCTGGCATCAAGAGATGGGTCGCCATCAAGGGCCGCGAGCCAGGCGACGATATCGAGCCGCTGGCGCGCCGCCAGTACGAGCAGGGCAAAGCGATGAGCGGCGCCGACGCCTTCTGGGCGCTGCAGGAATTGCGGCTGCGCGTGCGGGAAATATTGCAGCGCTTCGAAAATTGGGATCTCTATGTGTGCCCGGTGATGTGCACGCCGCCGCCGCGGGTCGATTTCCTCGATACGCTGACGGACGACCTCAAGGAATTCGATCGCCGCCAGCGCATCACGTTCGGCTTCACGCCGCCTTTCAACATGACCGGCCAGCCTTCGCTGTCGCTGCCGCTTGGCCAATCGCGCGATAATCTCCCGATCGGCATGATGTTCACGGCCAAGTACGCCGACGAAGCCACGCTGTTCCGGCTCGCCGGACAATTGGAAAAGGAAATGCCGTGGGCCGCGCGCAGGCCGCCAGTGTGGGGATGAGCGCATCGATTGCCGGTGGTAGTCGCTTCCGCTAGCGTGAGGGCGCGGCGAGGTGGGAGATGCGGCTCAGGCTGATTGCATTCGCGGCGGCGCTCGCGTGCGCGCCCATGGCGGCGGCGCAAGGGCCTTTGCCTTCGACACTGGCCTCCGCCGGCGTCACGCAAGCTGAGTGGAGCGCGCTGCAAGCGCAGGTGCGGGCGGCGGCGGCGCGGGCGCGCGTGTCGGAGCGTGCGCTGGCGGTGGTGGCGGAGCGGCTTGGGCTATCGCTGGCGCAGGGCGGTGCGCGCGTCGACACCGGCGAAATCGTCGGTCAGCTCGACGGCATGGCCGCGCGCATCGCAGAGCTGGAAACCCGGCTCGCCACGCTTGAACGCGACGAAGACCCTGCGATTGCAGCGTTGATCGCGCGTGCGCGCGCGGCAATTGAAGCGGGCGAACTCGACGGGGCCGACGTGGCGTTGGCGGAAGCGCGGCGCGCGCGCGCCGAGCGTAACGCGTTGCGCGAAACGCAATTGGAGACGGGCCGGCTTGAGGAGGCGGAGATCGTTGCGTCGCAAGCCGACATTGCGGCGCTGCGCGCAGATTTTCTCGGCTCAACCGCACTTTATGCTGAGGCGGCGGAGCTGGCCCCCGCGGACACCAGGGAGCGCTGGGATCATCGCATGAACCAAGCCCGCGCTCTTTACGCGCATGGCGAATTGCGTGCCGATTCAGCGGCGCTGCGCGAAGCGGTGCGCATTCTCCGCGACGTCGCGCTGCCGCTGGCGCCGCGTGATCGCTTCCCGGAGGATTGGGCGACCAATCAGAACGATATGGGCGCAGTGCTCAATGCTCTGGCTCAGCTTGGCGACACAGACGCGGCGCAGCGATCCATGGCTGCGCAGCGTGCAGCGCTGGAAGTGTTCACCCGTGACGCCATGCCCGCCGATTGGGCGATGGCGCAGGTCAATCTCGGCAACGGCTATCTCGTCCTGTCGGAGCAAGGCGACGATGCGTCGCTCCGGCCCGCGATAGCTGCCTATCGTTCTGCATTACGCGCACTCGATCGCGGGGAAGATCCGTGGCGATGGGCGTCAACTCAGCACAATCTTGGCGTCGCGCTTAATCTATTGGGGCAGAGCGGAGACGAGGCGGCGTTCGCGCAATCCGTAGCAGCGCTGCGCAATGCGCTGGAAGTGTTTACGCGCGATGCCTCGCCGAGCGATTGGGGCATGGCGCAGCAAAGTTTGGCCAACGTGCTGGCTGAATTGGGAGAGCGCGGCGACGCTGACGCGCAGCAACAGGCGATCGCCATCTATCGCGAGACGCTCGCTGTGCGAACCCGCGAGGCGGCGCCCGCCGCTTGGGGCGCTCTGCAGATTAATCTGGCCAACGCACTCGTCGGCGATGGCGCTGATACGGCAGCTTTACGCGAGGGGGTCGCTGCCTATCGTGGCGCGCTGGAGGTGTTCACGCACGAAAGCGCGCCCGCGCCCTGGGGGACGGCTCAGAACAATCTCGGCTTCGCCTTAATGATGCTTGCGCAGCAAGGCGAAGCATCCGCGCTCGACGAGGCGATTGCGGCCTATCAGGCCGCGCTTTCGGTGCGCCCGCGCGCCAGCGTGCCGAGGCTTTGGGCGCAAACGCAGCAGGATCTCGGTCTGGCCTACGATCGTCTGGCGCGTCGAGACGATGATCCCGCAGCGCGCGCGCAGGCCACCGGTTCTTATCGGGCCGCGCTCGAGGTTTATACGCGCGACGAGACGCCCGATAAATGGGCGCGGACGCAATCGGGTCTGGCTGGCGCGTTACGTGCACAAGGCATGCGGGATTTCTATGACGACGCCCCGTTGGCGCAGGCGCTGGGCGCCTATCGCGCCGCTATCGAAGTATGGACGAGGCAATCAGCGCCGGCCGATTGGGCGCTGACTCAGAACAATATCGCCCTCACGCTTCGCATCTTGGCGTCCGGCGGCGACGTGCAGTTATTGCGCCAGGCGGTTGCCGCGCATCGCGCCGCGCTCCAGGTGTTCACGCGCACATCGGCGCCGCAAGATTGGGCCATGGTGCAGAGCGCCATGGCGCTCACGTTGCAGACCTTGGGGGAGCAAACCAACGACCCGCGCTTGGTGCGCGAGGCCATCGACGCCTGCAATGCGGCGCTCCAGGTCTATACGCGGGATGCTGCTCCGGCCGATTGGGCGCAGACGCAACTCGATCTCGCCAGCGCCTATGAAACGCTCGTCGTGCTTGGCGATGAGTCGCAGCGCGCCACAGCGCTGCATCACGCCCGCGCGGCGCTCGAAGGGTTTGAGGTGTCAGGAAACCAAGACAACGTGCGTCTGACGCGGGACTGGATCGCCGACATGGAAGGCGATGCGCCTTGAAGGGCTTTACTGGGCAGATTGCCGCCCTTCATCCGCTCCGCTAGCGTGGCCGGCGCGGGAGGCGGGGATGCGGTTTGGGTTGGCTCTGTTCGCACTGGCGATAGCGTGCGCGCCGGCGGCGATGGCGCAGGGGCCGCTGCCTTCACCGATCGTATCGAGCCGGCTCAGCCAGGCGCAGGAAGAAGAGCTGAACCGCCGGCTCGCAGCGCTGCAGGGGCGGTTCAATGCGCTCGCCGGCGAAACACAATTGCGCGAGGCGGCGGTGCGCAACATTGCCGTCGAGATTTTCGGGGCGCAGCCCGATCTCGATTTCGAGACTTATGCAGGCCTGATCGACAATGGCGCGCGCGAATTACGCACGCTGCTGACGGAGGCGCGCGCCCGCAGCGAAAGCGATCCGGAGGCGTCGGCGTTGCGCGCACAGGCGATCGCGGCGGCGGAGGACGGGCGCCTCAGCGAAGCGCGTGGGCTTTACGATCAGCTGATCGCGCGCACGACCGAAACGTTGGAGGCGCGCTGGGCGCAGGAAGACGCAGCGCGCGAGGCCGAGCGCAACGCCCAGCGGCTTGAGGTCGCCGCCGACATGGCCGAAGCGGCGCGGCTGGCCTTCGTCGCCGCCGACTATCTCGACGCCGCACGCCGCTACGGCGAAGCGGCGGAACGCGCGCCGGAAGGCGCGCGGGAGCGGTGGGAGTATTACGTGGCGCAGGGCGATGCGCTTCGCGAGCGCGGCGATCGCTTCGGCGAACGCGCCGCACTGCATTCCGCCTTGGGTGTGTATCAAGACCGCGCGCTTCCGCTCGCCTCACCGGAGCGCGCGAGAATGGAGTGGGGCGATACGCAAGCACGAATTGGGCGCGTGCATTTTGTTTTTGCGGAGAACGGCGTCGATGGGGCGGTGGAGTCTGCGATTGCGGCGTTCCGCGCGGCCACCGACGCCTTGCCGCGTCAGGATGCCCCCGATTTGTGGGCCGCAGCGGTAGATGATTTGGGCAACGTTGTCTTGCGTCGCGGGTGGGTTGCCGCCGACGAGGCCGCTATAGCGGAAGCGATATCGCTCTATCGCCTCGCCCTTGAGGTGCGCACCCGAGACCGAAATCCAAATGGATGGGCAGAGACGCAGCAAAATCTCGGCCTCGCTCTCTATTTAGCTGGCAGAGGCGAAGGCGGAGAAAGTCAGAGTCTTATTGCGTCAGCGCAGGCGTTCGATGCCGCGCTCTCCGTTTATTCGCGCGAAGCGAATCCGCTGGAATGGGCGCGCGTGCACAATAACCTCAGCTTGACGCTTACTGAAGTGGGGCGGATCACGGGTGACGTCCGCATGCTGCACCTTGCTGTCGCAAGCTCCGAGCGCGCGTCCGAACTGTGGTCGCGTGAGGTTGCGCCTCGATACTGGGTCAAGGCTCAGATCAATTTGGGTGGGGCGTTGTCCACGCTTGGCGACTACGGAGACGATGGCGCGCGCGTTAGAGCCATCGAGACTTTCGAATCGTTGCTGAGCGTCGTGCGGCGCGAGGACTCGCCTCTGGAGTGGGCTGGTATTCAACACAACCTTGGCCTGGTGCACCGCGGTGCAGTTATGCGCGGGGACCGCTCCCAAATACCTCAGGCGGAGGCGGCATTGACCGCAGCATTGGGCACCTATGAACAGCTTGCCGCAACGGCGCTTGCCGGCCAGGTGCGGGCCGTACTGGCTGAACTGGAAAATCTGCAATGACCATCTTCATTTCCTACAAGCGGGAGAACAAGGACGCGGTGCAGCGCATCGTGCAGGGCCTGCGAGGGGCCGGGCTTGCGGTTTGGTGGGATCAGGACATCCAGCCTGATGCGCCTTGGGAGCAAACGATCGAGGCCGAGCTGGAGAAGGCGAAGGTCGTCATCGTCGCGTGGAGCGAAGCGGCGGTCGCAAGCGAGAACGTGAAAGCTGAGGCGCGGCGCGCGCGCAACCAAGGCAAGCTCATTCAAACCTTCGTTGAGCCGTGTGAGCCGCCGCTTTTTTTCGGCGAGCGCCAGGGCGTCGATCTTTCCAGCTGGAACGGCGACGCCAGCGATCATCGCTTCAAGACGGTGCTGGAGGCGGCGCGCGCGATCCTTGCCGGCAAGCGTCCGCCGCAGGGCGTCGGCTATGCGCCGAAGAAGCGGCAGCCGTGGGCGGCGATCACGGCGGTGCTGGCCTTCTTCTCGCTCGTGTTCGGGCTCGTCGCCAATATTGGCGGCGCGAGAGACGCCGTCTGCGAAATGGCGGCGCTCAATCCGTATTGCATTCAATATGGGCTGATCACCGTGGCCGAGACCGTCGATCCCGCTGTCGTGCTGGCGGAGCAGCGCGAAAACCTGATGCAGGCGCTCAATGGCGGATGGGGGCGTCTCGACCGCGATTGCGTCGAGACGGTGACGTTTGCCTCCGAGCGAGGCGACGATGACATTTATCGCATTCGCAGCAGCGCTGCCGGCGGGTTTGAATCGGTGATGCAGGTGACGACCATAGACACCGACAATGGCGTCATCACCGCGCGGCAAACCAGGCCGGGCGAGGACGGCCGCCGCGAGCAATGGGAATATCGCCCCGACGGCGACGTGCTCGCCATGCGCGACAGCGCCGGTACGGAAACTACGCTGGCGCGCTGCGAATGATGCGGCGCGTGAGCCGAGCGCTGTCGCATCGGTCACAGCCGCACGCCGCCGCCCGGCGCTAGGCCCGTGCGGTTAAGTGCGAAGGAGAACGTATGAATCCGAACAAGGCGCTGTGGGAGAAGGGCGATTTCACGGCAGTCGCGGCCTGCATGCGCGAAAGCGGCGACGCGCTGGTGGAGTCGCTTGGCGTGCGGCCCGGCATGCAGGTGCTGGACCTCGGCTGCGGCGACGGCACGACAGCGTTGCCATCGGCTGAGCGCGGCGCCGAAGTGCTTGGCGTCGACATCGCCGCCAATCTGGTGGCGGCCGGCAATCGCCGCGCGCAGGCCGCGGGGCTCGGCAATCTTCGCTTCGAAGAGGGCGACGCCTCCAATTTGGCCGGCATCGAGGACCATCGCTTCGATCTCGTGGTCAGCATATTCGGCGCCATGTTTGCGCCGCGGCCGATGGATGTGGCCAAGGAAATGGTGCGCGTGACCAAACCCGGCGGGCGCATCGTCATGGGCAATTGGATTCCCGGCGACCCGAGTTTGGTCGCGCAGATTTTGAAGATCAGCTCGGCTTATTCGCCGCCGCCGCCCGAGGGCTTCGTCAGCCCAATGCTATGGGGCGTGGAAGACGAAGTGCGCGCGCGCTTCACCGCCGCCGGCGCGCCGGCCGATCGCGTGACCTGCGTGCGCGACACTTATACGTTCCGCTGTGATGGCCCGCCCGCGGATTTCCTGGCGCGTTTTCGCAATTTCTATGGTCCGACCATGAATGCGTTCGAAGCGGCGGCAAAGGATGGGCGCGCGGACGCGCTTCAAGGCGAACTCGAAGCGCTGTTCAAGGCGCAAAACAAAGGCGGCGCCGATCGCACCGAGATTCCGGCGACGTTCTTGCGCGTGACCGTGGAGGTGTAGCTCAGCTCTTGGAGCGGCTCATGGAATCGAGCTGCTTTTGCATCGCCTCCATCTGGCGGCGCAATTCGGTCAGCTCGGCGTCCTTGCCGTCTTCCTGGCCTTCGGCTTCGGCCGGCGTCACCGGCGGTATCGATCCGGGCATGCCCGGCATCGCGCCGCTGGCGAATGGCGCCCACATCTTCATGGCTTGCTGAAACAGCGCCATGTTCTGGCGCGCCTGTTCTTCGAACGCAGCCATTGGCGTCTTGCCGCCAAACGCGCGCTGGAAGTTCTCGCGCATCTGATCCTGGCTCTTGGCGAAGCTTTCCATGCTCATTTCGAGATAGGGCGGCACGAAGCTCTGCATGCTGTCGCCGTAGAAGCGGATCAGGCGGCGCAGGAATTGGACCGGCAGCAGGTTCTGGCCGCGGCTTTCCTGTTCGAAGATGATCTGCGTCAGCACCGAGCGGGTGATGTCTTCATTGGTCTTGGCGTCGAGGACGATGAAATCCTCTCCGGCGCGGACCATTTCCGAGAGGTGCTCGAGCGTCACGTAGGATGAGGTCTTGGTGTTGTAGAGGCGCCGGTTGGCGTATTTCTTGATGGTGACGGTCTCGCCTGACGGTTCAGCGTCAGGGCCCTCCGCGTGGGCGCGTTGCGCTTCGTTATCCGTCACGTTTCACCGTCCCGATCTCGCGTCCGCAAAATGCGATGCGCCGCAAAATCTCGCGTTCCCCGCCGCAATGCAAGATAAAGCCGCCGAATTCCCTGAAACATCGCGCCGGGTTGACTTGGATTTCCCTTGTCGCCTGTGCGATAGAGCCTTCAGCTTTGCTTTCGCCCTGCTTTTCGCACTGGGAGCACCCCATGACCGACATCGTGATCGTCTCCGCCGCCCGCACTCCGGTCGGGTCGTTTAACGGCTCGTTTGCTGCAACGCCCGCGGCGGAACTGGGCCGCACCGCTATCGTTGCTGCGCTGCAGCGGGCGCAGGTCGAGGCCAAGGACGTGTCGGAAGTGGTGCTGGGCCAAGTGCTCACCGCCAACCAAGGCATGAACCCAGCGCGCCAAGCGAGCCGCGCCGCAGGCGTGCCCGATGAAAGCCCGGCCTGGTCGCTCAATCAGGTTTGCGGTTCCGGGTTGCGCGCCGTCGTCGTCGGCTACCAGCAGATCAAGGCGGGCGACGCCAAGATCGTCGTCGCCGGCGGGCAGGAGAATATGTCGCTCAGCCCGCACGCCGCACATCTGCGCGCCGGGCAGAAGATGGGCGATCTCGCCTTCAGCGACACCATGATCAAGGACGGCCTCACCGACGTCTTCAATCAATATCATATGGGCGTCACCGCCGAGAACGTCGCCGAGAAGTGGCAGATCACGCGTCAACAGCAGGATGAGTTCGCCACCAAGTCGCAGCAGAAAGCGAGCGCGGCGCAGAAGGCCGGCAAGTTCAAGGACGAAATCGTCGCCGTCACCGTAAAGGGGCGCAAAGGCGATACGATTGTCGAGAACGACGAATACATCAAACATGACGCGACGATTGAGGGCGCGGCGGGCTTGCGCGCGGCGTTCAAGAAAGACGGCACCGTCACCGCCGCGAACGCATCCGGCATCAATGACGGCGCCGCCGCTTTGGTGTTGATGAGCGCCGACGAAGCCAAGGCGCGCGGCCTCACGCCGCTCGCGCGGATCGCCTCATGGGCGTCGCGCGGCGTCGATCCCAGCGTCATGGGTACGGGGCCGATCCCGTCGTCGCAGGCCGCGCTGGAGCGTGCGGGTTGGAAGGTCGCTGACCTCGACCTGGTGGAATCCAACGAGGCCTTCGCGGCGCAAGCCTGCGCCGTGAACAAGGACATGGGCTGGGACACCGACATCGTGAACGTCAATGGCGGCGCCATCGCCATCGGCCACCCGATCGGGGCTTCTGGCGCGCGCGTGCTGACGACGCTGCTTTACGAGTTGCAACGCCGCGGCAAGTCGAAGGGCCTCGCCACGCTTTGCATCGGCGGCGGCATGGGCATCGCGCTGTGCGTCGAGCGCTAGCGAGACACCGCCAGTGAAATTTCCGCGTGGAGCGGCAGGCCGCTCGCGACGAGCGTCTGACCTATTGGATGTGGCGAGATGATTCTTCGGCGCATCATCGGCCATTTCCGCAAGCAAGAATGGACCGCGATCTCCATTGACTTCATCATCGTGGTCATTGGGGTGTTTATCGGCATCCAGGTCGCCAACTGGAATGAAGCGCGGCAGGCGCGTGTTGCGGAAGCCGCGCTCCTCGAACGGCTTGAAAGTGAGTTCAGGGCGATAGAGCCTGACCTCGCGCGGTGGGTGGAGCAGATGCAGGCGACGACGGCAAGCACGGCCGCGGTTGTCGATGCATTGAGGAACGACGATCCGCCTGCGAACCTCGTGGAATTCCGGAGGAGCCTCGCCGAGTCAAATTTTGTGCGCACGGTGCCTGCGCTGTCGGCCAACTACGTTGGGCTGATCTCGTCCGGCGGCATTGCCGCAATCGAGGATGAGGAGCTTCGCATTGCGCTCATACGCTATGGTGACACGCACGCCCAAGCGGAGAGGTTCTACCCGGTTGCGCTCGCTGTCGTGTTCGATCCTCAATCGAACTATTACACCGCAGTCGACTGGTCGATGAACCCAGCTGACTGGAACGGCGATGCGGCCCTTGTTGCGTACAACTGGCAGCGGCTGCGAGCCTCGCGCGCAGAGATGCAAGCTTGGATCACGTTCCAGAGCGAATTGACTGAGCTAGGGGTGAGGGAACTCACCCAGGTTCGCACGATTCTTCGGCTTCTTGAGGCGCGACGCCGATGACGACCGCCAAGCCACACCGCATCTATTCCATCTCCGTCGCCGCCGTTTATCCGCACTACATCGCCAAGGCGGAGAAGAAGGGGCGCACCAAGGCGGAGGTCGATCAGATCATCCGCTGGCTGACGGGCTATCGCCAACAGGCGCTGGACGCTCATCTCAGGAAGAAAACCACGTTCGAGGATTTCTTCGCCCAGGCGCCGAAGCTCAATCCCGCGCGCGCGTTTATCACCGGAACGATTTGCGGCGTGCGTGTGGAGGAAATCGAAGAACCGCTGATGCGGGAGCTGCGCTATCTCGACAAGCTGATCGACGAATTGGCGAAGGGGAAAGCGATGGAGAAAATCCTTCGCAGCGGTTAATAATGGCGGTCCGCGCCGCGTCGCGCTAAGGCCCCGAGTGCATGTCCCAGGTCCAACGCAAGCTCACCACCATTCTGGCGGCTGATGCGGCCAGCTACAGCCGCGTCATGGAAGCCGACGAGGTGCGCACGCTCGAAGCGCTGCGTGCTGCGCGGGGCGTGTTCACGCAATTCATCGCCCGCCATCACGGCCGCATCGCCAACACGGCGGGCGATGGGCTGATCGCGGAATTTCCATCGGTGGTGGAAGCGGTGCAATGCGCCATCGAGGTGCAGCGAGAATTGAGCGCCGAGTCCGAAAGCGGGCTGCGCTTTCGCATCGGCGTGCATCTGGGCGACGTCATGGTCGATGGTGACGATCTTCTGGGCGAGGGCGTCAATCTGGCGGCGCGCCTGCAGAGCATGGCTGAGCCCGGCGGCATTCTGATCTCACGGCAAGTGTATGATCAGGTGCAGAAGAAGCTTTCGGTGGGCTTCGAGTATCTTGGCGAGAAGCGTCCGAAGAATTTCACCGAGACGGTCGCTGTCTACAGCGTCGGCGCCAATGAAGGCGATGCGGGCAAGTCCGCACGCAAAGGCGGCAAGGCGAAGCACGCCGCCGCTCTGCCGAGCGAGGCGCGCGAGCGCTGGTTCGCATCAGCCAAACGCTGGGGCGTCATCCTCGCCTTCTTGCTGGTGCTCGACCTGATGACGGGCGACGATTTCTGGGTGCAATGGCCGGCGCTGCTGATCGGCCTCATTCTTGCGCTTCGCTCAGGGCCGCTGTTCGAACGCGGCTAGAGGCGGCGCGTCAGTTTGTGGCCAAGCGCTGAGGCCAGAAATCATGGCGCCACTTTGCGATTTTTCCCGCCGCTCGTCGCGCGCGGCTTGCTCCCAACAGGCCGCGCCGCAAGTTCGGTGCAAGTTTGCATTGGAGGACTTTGATGAAGCGGATTGTTCTGATCGCCATTGCTGCGATCACGCTCGGCGCCGGCTGCGCCACAGCGCAGCAAGAGAGTGCTGCGCCAACGCCGCCTGCGCATCCATGTGCGGCGCCGGAATTCCGGCAAATGGATTTCTGGGTCGGCACGTGGGACGTACGCTGGGAGCCGATGAGCGGCATCCCCGCCGGGCAGGGCACGAACGTCATCACGCGCGAATATTCCGATTGCGTCATTCAGGAAGCGTTCGACGGCGGACCGTCGACGCAAAACCTGATCGGCCACTCGGTGTCGACCTATCACGCGCCGTTGCAACGCTGGCGGCAAACCTGGGTCGACAATCAGGGCGGCTATTTCGCGCTCGTCGGCGGACCCGAGGGCGATGACTTCGTTCTCGTCAGCCACCGCCCGTCGGACAATGCCCCGCTTCAGCGCATGCTCTTCACCGACATCACGCCCAACAGTCTGACCTGGCGCTGGCAAATGACGCCGGACGGCGGCGCGACTTGGACCGACCAATGGGTGATCCACTACACTCGCCGCGCCTGAGGCCCGCGCCTCAGCGTGTGATTGCTGCGCGGCGGAGCAGCGCGGCGGCCTCCCGCGCGGCCGCCGCGCTCGGCTTTCTCCCAAAGTGCGCGCGCCTCTGAGCGGGCGCCTCTTGCCTCCGGCGGCGACTAGCGCAAGGGTGGCGCCAAACCACTAGAGATATTGGGAGGATAGTGCATGGCGCGCGTTGCATTCGTAACGGGGGGCACCCGCGGCATTGGCAAAGCGATTTCGGCGCGGCTGAAAGCCGACGGGATGAAGGTTGCGGCAGGCTATTCGGGCAACGAAGAGGCCGCCAACGCCACCGCCAAGGAACTCGACATTATGGTGGTGAAGGGCAATGTCGGCGTTTTTGACGATTGCGTGCGCGCCGCCAAAGCGGTCGAAGAGGCGCTGGGTCCGATCGACGTGCTGGTCAACAACGCTGGCATCACGCGCGACGGCTTCTTCCACAAGATGAGCCATGAGCAATGGGGCGAGGTGATCCGCGTCAACATGGATTCGTGCTTCAACATGACCCGCCAAGTGATCGAGGGCATGCGCGCGCGGGGCTGGGGCCGCATCGTCAATATCAGCTCGATCAATGGTCAGAAGGGGCAGGTGGGGCAGGTCAATTATTCCGCCGCGAAAGCCGGCATGATCGGCTTCACCAAGGCGCTGGCGCAGGAATGCGCCAACAAGGGCATCACCGTGAACGCCGTGGCGCCGGGGTATATCGACACCGACATGGTGGCCGCCGTGCCGGAGGAGGCGTTGAAGAAGATCATCGCCACCATTCCCGTCGGACGGCTCGGCAAGGCCGAGGAAATCGCCAGCGCGGTTTCATTCCTGGCGTCGGATGGCTCGGGCTTCATGACCGGTTCGACGCTGACAATGAACGGCGCCCAATACATCGTCTGAGTTCCGGGCTGCAGGCGTAGCCGGAACTTCGCGTCTGCACGCACGTTCTTTCTGCATACCCACAAAAAAGGAGTGCAGACGATGGACAAGGAACATCTGAAGGGCGCTGCCGACAAAGTGTCTGGCGGTGCGAAAGAGGCCGCCGGCAAGGTGACGGGCAACAAGAAGCTCGAAGCCGAAGGCAAGCTCGACAAGGCAAAGGGCGAAGCCCGCGAATTCGTTGGCGACGTGAAAGACGCCGCGCGCGACGCCGACAAAAAGCATTAAGCTTCGCAATCCGCGGATTTAAAGAAGGGGCCCATGCGCAAGCGTGGGCCCCTTTCGCACGCCAGATAGATGCAAAATTGATCACGCTTAGGTGCTGATCGGCGCCGCGCTCCGCTTTGTCGCTGTGTGCTGGCGCGTCAGTTCCTGTGCGCCACGGTGCGGGCGGAGGCCTTTCGATGCGCAATCTGGTTCTTGCATTGGCGTTCGTCGTTCTCGGTAGCGGCGGCGCCAGCGCGCAACAACAAACGCAGCAACCCGCGCAGACGCCGTCGTGCGGCGGGCCGGAATATCGCCAACTCGATTTCTGGGTCGGAACTTGGGACGGCGTTTACGCCGGAGGCACGGCGGTCAACGAAATCACCCGCCAATTCGACGATTGCGTCATCCAGGAAGATTTCAACGGCGGCGGCCTGATTGGGCGCTCGGTTTCAATGTATCACGCGCCTGCCGGGCAATGGCGCCAGACTTGGGTCGATAACCAGGGCGGCTTTTACACGCTCGCCGGCGGTCCGGTTGGCGACGACTTAATCCTGCATCTGGTGCGTGTCTCGGACACGGCGCCGCAGCAGCGCATGGTGTTTGAAGACATCACGCCAAACGCCTTCACCTGGCGCTGGCAGAGCAGCACCGACAACGGCGCAACCTGGACCGATCAGTGGCTGATCAATTACACGCGCCGCCAGAGCTAGCGCAGAGGCTTGTAGACGTATTCCAACTTCAGCCCGTCGGGATCGGCGAAGAAGACGGCGTAATAGCCCGGCCCATAGCGTGGGTAATCCGCCGGCGGGTCTAGGATCGTGGCGCCGATGCTGAGCAAGTGCGCATGCATGGCGTCCACATCGTCGCGGCTCGCGGCGTTCCAGGCGACGTGGTGCAGGCCGGGGCTGAAGCGATCATGGGCGCGGGCTGCATTCGGCCCATGCGCGCTCAAGATACCGATTGAGCAGAAGCCGTCGCCATCGCGCAGGTCGAAATCGAAGCCGGTTTCTTCGTCCGAGAACGGATTTCCAGCGCTCAGCGTGTAGCCCATGAAGCCGAGCACGCTTTCGTAGAAGGCGCGCGAAGCGCGCGCGTCCCTCACCGTGAGGTCAATGTGATGAATGCCGCCGCGCATTATCGGTTCGCTCCTGGAATCCAGAGCACATCGTTCTTGCCGTCATTGTTCGCGGTGCGCGCCATCACGAACAAGAGGTCCGAGAGGCGGTTCGCATATTTGAGGCATGCCGGGTTGAGTGCGGATTCGCTTTCCATCAGCGCCGCGATCGCGCGTTCGGCGCGCCGGGCGATGGCGCGTGCGAGATGCAGGTAAGCGGCGGCTTCGCTTCCCCCTGGAAGAATGAAGGACGTCAGCGGCGCCTGTGCGGCGTGGAGTGCGTCAATCTCGCGCTCCAGGCGCTCAACCTGCGCCTCGCTCACGCGCAGAGCCTCGAATGCCGCCGTGGCCGGCGTCGCCAGATCCGCGCCCAGATCGAAGAGATCATTCTGCACCCGAGCCAAGATTGGATCGAGCCGCGTATCAGCCTTTGTATGCAGCCGCGCGACGCCGAGCGCCGAATTGCATTCATCGACGGCGCCGTAGGCGGCGACGCGCGCGCTCGCCTTGGAGACTTCTTCTCCCGTCGCCAGCCGCGTCTTGCCGGCGTCGCCGGCCTTTGTGACGATCTTGTCGAGCTTAACCACGGCTTTGGCTCCACCACATCGCCGCTACAAGAATGAGGATGGCGATGAATTGCAGCACTACGCGCATTCGCATCGCCTTGTTCGACCACGAGCGGCCGAAATCGCCGCCGCGGAACAGCGCATAAATCCCGAAGCAAAGCGCAGCGAACACCGCAAACAGCGCCAGCGGGATGAGGTAGGTGAAGAGGGTCATGGGCGAAGCCTAAGCGCGCGCCGGAGACCGCGCCAGCCGCCAGCGGCGGGGTGCGGCGCCGTTTCACATCAATAAACTCAGAAGCTTAGGCGGCTGGTTTGGGCCCGGGCGCTGGCGACCGGATTTGCTAAGGTTCGGGCATGACCGAATCGCTGCCGATCCTGCTGCTCGTGCTCGCCCTGGCCGCCATCGCCGCCGCCGTGTGGTTCGCGCTTCGCGCCGCCAACGCGCAGACGCTGGCCGGCTCCGCCAGCGTCATCAAGGAAGAGCGCGACCGCGCCATGGCTGAACTCGCCAATCTGCGGACAGAGAACACCCGCCTCGGGGCCGAACTCGCGGCGGAAAGAGCAGCCGCCGGCGCGCGCGCGGAAGCTGCCGAAGCGCAGCAGCGCGCTCTGAAGGAGCATTTCGCGGCGCTGGCGACGCAGGCGCTCGACGCCAACCGGCAGAGCTTCCTCGCACTCGCGAACGAGACGTTTGAAAAGCACAAACAGGCCGCCGCCGGCGGCGTCAAAGAAGTGCTGACCCCGGCGCAGGAGCAATTGGCGAAATTGGCCGCGTCGGTCGAAGCGCTGGAGAAATCGCGCACGCAAGATAAGGCGACCCTCAACGAACAGATGCGCGCCATCGGCGAGACGCTGCGCGAGACGCAAGGCGTCACCGGCAAGCTGGTCAATGCGCTGCGCGCGAGCCCAAAGGCGCGTGGCCGCTGGGGCGAGCAGACGTTGCGCAACGTGCTGGAAATGGCGGGGCTCTCGCCGCATGCGGATTTCACCGAGCAGCACACGACGACGGACGGCGAAGGCGCACGTTTGCGGCCGGACGTCATTATCAATCTGCCCGGCGGGCGCTGCATCGTCGTGGACTCAAAGGTCGCGCTCTCGGCCTACCTGGACTCGCTTGAAGCCACGGATGACGCCACGCGCGAGACTTTGCTCAAAAAGCATGTGCAGGAATTGCGCGGTCACGTGAAGAATCTGGCGTCGAAGGATTATTGGAAATACGTGCCGGACACCGCCGATTTCGTTGTGCTGTTCGTGCCGGGTGAAAATTTTCTCGCCGCCGCCGCCGAACGCGATCCGAACCTGTTCGAGGACGCCTTCCAGGCCAAGGTCATCGTCACCACGCCGACGACGATGGTGGCGCTGGCGAAATCCGTCGCCTACGGCTGGCGCCAGGAGCAAAGTGCGAAGAACGCCAAGGATATCGCTGAACTGGGGCGCGAATTGTATCGCCGCATGGCGATCATGACGGATCATTTGGGCAAGGTCGGCGATGCCTTGGGGCAGACGGTGACACGCTACAATTCGCTGCTGGGCTCCATCGAAAGCCGCGTGCTGCCGCAGGCGCGCAAGTTCAAGGAATTGGGCGCGGGCGACGCGGGCATCGATGTGACCACGCCGGCGCAGATCGAGACCGCGCCGCGGCTCCCACCGCCGCCGGAACAGCTCGAACTGACGCCGCCGCCGATCAGTGCGGGCCGTTCGTCGCGCGCGCGCTGACAGGCGTTCGCCCACGCGCTAACACGCGCCGCGTAGGAGGGACGTCCCCATGAGAAAGCTTTTCATCGCCGCGGCGGCCGTTGTCGCGCTGGCCGCGTGCAATCAGCAAGCCGCCACCACGGAAGCGCCGGAAGCGGCGGCGCCCGCGGCGGTCGCCGCCGACGCGGCCCACATTGTCGCGGCGGTGGCCGATACGCGCCGCCCCGCGGAAGACACTGCGCGTGACGCCAATCGTCATCCTGCGGAAACGCTTGCTTTCGCCGGCGTCGAGCCCGGAGACCGCGTCGCCGACATCTTCCCGGGCGGAGGCTATTGGACGCGCCTGTTCGCGGTCGCGGTGGGCGATGAAGGCCGTGTCTACCCGACCATTCGCCCCGATGGCGTCGCCGGTGAATATGAAACGCCGGTGCTGGCCGTCGCCGCGCAATATCCGAACGCGACGATGACGCGCGTTCCTTATGATGCGCTCGCCTTCGCCGAGCCGCTCGACGTGGTCTTCACCGCGCAGAATTATCACGACATGGCGCTGACGGCTTACAGCTTGGGCGATCGCGCGCAGATGAATGCGACCGCGTTTGCGGCGCTCAAGCCCGGCGGCGTTTACGTCATTATCGACCACTCGGCGGTCGATGGCGCGCCGGTGGACACCGACGCCGAAACCACGACGCACCGCATCGATCAAGCGGCGGTGCGGCGCGAGGTGGAGGCTGCGGGCTTCGTGTTCGACGGCGAAAGCGACGTGCTGCGCAATGCCGAAGACAATCGCACCACCAGCGTTTTCGATGAGGCGATCCGCGGGCGCACCGATCAATTCATGATGCGGTTCCGCAAGCCGGAATAATCTAGTCTTCGCCGGCAGGCCGAGCGCGCTGCGCCTTCACTTTGGCGCGGCGCGCTTTGTCTTCACGGCGGGCAAGCTTGGCCGCCTTCGGCATCCGCGTCGCGCGGCGGACCTTGGGCCGCTCCGCAGCTTGCGCCACGAGCGCGACGAGCCGCGCGAGGGCCTCGGCCCGGTTGCGCTCCTGCGTGCGGTGCGTGACCGCCTGGATCACGATTTCGCCGTCCTGTGTCAGCCGCCGCCCGGCAAGACGCGCCAGCCGCGCACGCACATCCTCGGGCAGAGCGGTGAAGCCGTCGATGCGGAAGCGCAGCTCGACCGCGCTCGACACCTTGTTGACGTTCTGGCCGCCTGGGCCGGAGGCGCGCACGAAACGCTCGTCCAGGTCGCGCTCGTCGAGCGCCAGGTCGGGCGTCACGGGAATCATAGCGTCGCGATCTTAGCGCCAAGTGTTGGTCAAACCTTCACAGACGCGCGAAGGGAGAGACAAGCCCGGTTTGGCCGGGCTAGAAAAGCGCGCCAAGTGGGAGACGACACATGCGTTCAGCTCTGGCCGCGTTCGCGGCTGCAATCGTGACGGCCTGCGCCGGCGGCGCCGTGCCTGGGATCATGATGGCCGCGCCCGCGCCTGTGACGGCGACCTCGCCGAACATTCTGGCGGCGGTCGCCGATCCGCGCCGCCCCGACGCTGACCGCGAGCGCGATGCGCTCCGTCATCCAGCCGAGATTCTCGCCTTCGCTCAGATCCAGCCTGGCCAGCGCGTGGCCGATGTCGGGCCGGGCGGGGGCTATTACACGCGCCTTCTCTCGGTCGCAGTCGGCGAGGAAGGCCGCGTCTACGCCATCGACCGGCCCAACACGCCCGAACGCCGCCGCGCCATTCTCGATGTGGCCCCCGCGTATCCAAACGTGGCAGTGGTGCAGCAAGGCTATCAGGGTTGGAGTGCGGGCGAACCGCTCGACGCCATCCTGATTTCGCAAATCTATCACGATTTCCACTTGCCGGCGCTGAACCTCAACGTGCCGACCGTCAATCGCGATCTGCTCGCCGCGCTGAAGCCTGGCGGCGTGTTGCTCATCATCGACCATAGCGCTGTCGCCGGCAGCGATCTTTCGGTGGCGGATACGTTGCATCGGATCGACGCGGCGCGTGTCCGCAGCGAGCTGGAGGCGGCCGGCTTCGTCTTCGACGGCGAGAGCGAGGTGCTGCGCAATCCCGCCGATGACCGCTCCATCCGTGTGTTCGAAGGCGATATTCGCGGCCGCACCGATCAGTTTGTGATGCGTTTCAGAAGGCCTGCGGCGTGAGCGCCAAGCAGCCGCTGCTGCCGGAAAACCCAAATGCGTTCACCCGCTCGCCGCTCGACCGGGTGGCGCATTTGCGGCGCGACGCGGCGTACCTGCAAAAGCAGATCGATGACGATCAGGCGGCGGTCGTCATCTTTCATGGCGAGCGCTTTTTGCTTTTCGAGAGCGGGCCAGGTCTTTTCGTTCGCCACCTGGCCGGGCACGTCCACGCCGAACTCGGCAATGGCGGGCCGCTCATTTTCCTCGGCTGGGATTATGGCGAGCAGCCGATCTTCGCCTGCGAAATCGCCGATCCGGCCAGCGTCGCCGATTACGGCCGTTTCTCCGATTTAAGGAGCGCAGCGCCGCGCCTCGAAGCGCGGCAATTGCCGGTGGTCGGCACCGCGAAAGCGATTCTGGAGTGGCACGCGAAGAACCAGTTCTGCGCCAATTGCGGCGCGCGTTCCGAGGTTGCGGACGCGGGATGGAAGCGCGTGTGCCCAGCCTGCGCGCGCGAGCATTTCCCGCGTGTCGACCCCGTTTGCATCATGCTGCCGGTGCTGGGCGATCGCTGTCTGCTGGGACGTCAGGCGGTGTGGCCGCGCGGCATGCATTCAGCGTTGGCAGGCTTCATTGAGCCGGGCGAGACCATCGAGGAGGCCGTTGCGCGCGAAACCCTGGAGGAAGTGGGCCTGACGGTGCGAGAGGTGCGGCTACACTCGACGCAGCCCTGGCCGTTCCCGCATTCGCTCATGATCGGCGCCATCTGCGAGGTCGTAGATGACGCGGTGAAGGTGGACGAAACCGAACTGGAGAGCGCGCGCTGGTTCTCCCGCGAAGACGCCAAGGCGCTGCTCGCCGGCGCGTACGAGGGTGCGTTTTGCCCGCCGCCGTTCGCCATCGCGCACCAGCTTCTGAAGACCTGGGCCTCCGGCGATTAGTGGCAATCGCTGCAATCGTCGCGCTGAGCGCGCTCGATCTGGATCGTGACGTGCTTGACGCCGAAGCGCGCTGAGATGGCGTCGCGCAATCCTGTGAGAAAGGCGTCGTCGCCGCCTTCGGGCCGCACAAGATGCGCCGTCAACGCCGGCTCTGTCGCGCCCATCGCCCAAACGTGGAGATCGTGCACGGCGATGACGCCCGGCTGCTCTGCCAACATGGCGCGCACGGCGGCGACGTCGATATGCGCGGGCGCGGCGTCGAGGGCGAGGTCGAGCGATTCCCGCAACAGGCCCCAGGTGCTCCAAAGGATCAGAGCGACGACGGCGACGCTGACCGCGGGATCGATCCAAGCGAGGTTGGTCGCCCAGATCGCCAAGCCGGCGACGATGACCGCCGCGGAGACGCCTGCATCCGCCATCATGTGCAGATAGGCGCCGCGCACGTTGACGTCGTTCTTCCGCCCGGCGAGGAAGAGCAGCGCTGTCCCGCCATTGACGATGACGCCCGCCGCCGCAACCGCCATCACCAGCGCGCCCTGCACCGGTTCTGGGTTGGCGAACCGCGAAAGCGCTTCCCACAGGATGCCGCCCGAAACCGCCACAAGCACCAAGGCGTTAGCGAGCGCTGCAAGCACCGTCGCCTTGGAGAAGCCGTAAGTGCGTTGATCGCTTGCGGCGCGTTTCGCCAGCCAAGCTGCACCACCGGCGAGCGCCAGGCCCAAGACGTCAGAGAGATTGTGCGCGGCGTCGGACAGAAGCGCCGTTGAGTTCGCCACAAAGCCGGCGGCGGCCTCAATGAGGACGAAGCCCAAATTGAGCGCAATGGCGATGGTATAACGTTTGTCGCTTGGCGCGGGATGGTGGTGGGCGTGATCGTGGTGTGCGCCATGCGCATGACCGTGATGCCCGTGCATGCATGCTGATGTGGCGAAGAATCGCCGAAACCGCAAGGCGGCGTTGACACTTTCGCCGGCACGCTGCTGATGGCGTGGAGAGGGGACGTTATAGCATGCGGTCACGGCGAAGCTTCGTAACGCTGGGCGCGGCCGGCCTCGTCTCCTCGTGTGCGGCGGCGCGCGGCTTCTCAGGCGGCCTGATGCGTGATCTCGGCGTGACGGAGCACGGTTCGCAAGCCGGTGTGCGCCTGGCGCCGGTGCTGATCGAGGAAGATCGCATCATCCGCATCGATGTCGGCTTGCGCCCGTTTCGGCCAAGCGGCTTTCGCGTGGAACGCGAAGCGTTCGGCGACAAAGTCTTGGTGCACAACTACGGCCATGGCGGCGGCGGCATCACGCTCTCCTGGGGCACGGCGAAGCTCGCCGTCGATCTCGGCTGGGACGCCGCCAAACCAGATTGCGCCGTGCTGGGCTGCGGAGCAGTGGGGCTGGCCACCACGCGCCTGTTGCAGGAGCGCGGCGCACGCGTGCGCATCTATGCGCGCGATCTGCCGCCGAACACGACCTCCAACGTCGCCGGCGCGCAATGGTGGCCGGCGTCCGTGTACGACAACGACCGCGCAACCCCCGCCTTCATCGCGCAACACACGGAGGCCGCGCGCTACGCTTTCCGGCGTTATCAGAGCTTTGTCGGGGGCGGTTACGGCGTTGGTTGGGAGCCGAACTACACTTTCGCCGATCGCCCCATCACAACTTACCCCGCGCGCGATGGCGACCCGATGCAGGAATTCGTGGTCAATCAGGTCGATCTCGCGCCGCACGAACACAACTTTCCCCGCGCCTTCGCGCGCCGCTTCGACACCATGATGATAGAAACGCCGCTCTATCTGCGCCGCATAGAGGAGGACGTTCGGCGCGCCGGCGCGGAGATCGTGGTGCGAACGTTCGAAAGTTCAGCGCAAGTGCAGACCGTGCCCGAACAAATTGTGTTCAACTGCACCGGGCTGGGCGCCGGCGCCTTGTTCGGCGACGGCGAGATCATGCCGGTGCGTGGCCAGCTGGCGATTTTGCTGCCGCAGCCCGAAGTGAACTACAACACCATCGCGCGCGAAGGATACATGTTCGGCCGCGCCGACGGCATCGTGCTCGGCGGCACTTTCGAACGCGGAGAATGGTCGCTGACGCCCGATCCCGCCGACATCGCCGGCATTCTCGACGGCCACCGCAGCATTTTCGGCGCAATGCGCTAAGCCGGCCTCGCCCGGGCGGCGCCTTCGTCGCAGGCGAGTACGACGAACCGGTCACGCAGCGCTGTGCGCGCCAGGCCTTCTGTCAGTTCTACAGCGCAGACCGTACGGTGGACGCCGCCGCGTGCATGAACATTGTAGAGCACGTTGACGGGCTGCTCCGTCATCTCGCTGATCAAGTTCTCGAAGGTCAGCGATTGCGAGCCTGCGCCATCGGGGCAGGCGTCACGGCCGAAAATCGCGCGGTCGGAGGCGACGCTGCTGGCCGGCACGCCGATTACCCACGGATCGGTCCTCACGGCGATGGTCGCAGTCGGCAACGTGATGCATTCTTGCGCCTCCTCGCAATCGGCCTCAGATCGCGGCGCGACGGCGCCGGGCGATCCATAGAGGCGAATGTCGGCGTAGGCGCGTCCCTCGAAACAGGCGAGGCGCCGCCAGCCCGCTTCGATCTCGACATGTTGCTCGGTGATGGCGTTGCTGCCAGCGCCGTTGTTGAAAATGCCGAACTCGAGCGAGACGACCGGCAAACCGGCGCGGGTGGTGCTGTCCTCGAACAGCACGATCTGATCCAAGGGGAGGACCTGGATCGTTTCGCGCGAAAAGAAGTCGGCCAATTGTCCAGTCGTCACCGCGATCGAGACCGCAGCGATGGCGCTCACGCTCGCGGCGAGCGCGTTGAGCCACGCTGCGAGGCCTTCGCGCACCAGAGTCACTCGGTGGCGGGTGGGATTTCTTCTTCCGATCCGGTCGGGTCGGTGGGCGTCGAGACAGGCAGCGAGCCGCTGGCGGGTTCGAAGGCCTCTTCAGCTGGCGCAGCCGCGGGATCCGCAGGGGCCTCCGCCGCGGGCTCGGCGGCGCTTTCGTACGCGACAGGCTCTTCAAGGCTGGTGGTTTGGCCGCAAGCGGCGAGCGTCATGACGGACGCGGCGAGCAGAAGATTGCGCATGGGCGATGTCCTCCCCGCACCACGCAATACCACAACGCTGGGAGGGTGAGAAGCGCGCCTAGAGCGGCATGAAGAGCACGCGGCCTGCGCCCTCGGCCATGGTGCGTGCAGCACGGCAATCGCTTTGCTCAGGTTGATGTTCGGGCGCGACGCCGTCCAACCAAGCGCGGCAATAACCGCGGCGCGGCAAGGCGTCGTGCGGAACGCCAGTGAAGTCGTTGCGTCCGTCGTAGGCGGCGCGCTCCACGGCGCCGGCTTCTGTCATGGCGATGACACGGCCGCCCCAACGCTGGGCGAGCCAATCCGCGTGCTCGCACTCCATGCGCGCGGGCTGCTTGTCGGCGGGAAGCGCGTCGTACCAAATCCGGCATTCGCCTAAAGGCGGCAGCGCGTCCATGGGCACGCCGGCGATTGCGCTTTGGAGGCTGACGTATTCCACGCGCTCTTGCGGCGCAGGCTCAGCCTGTGTCTCCGGCGCAGCCGCCGAAACCGCGACCGCGGCCAGCGCAAGCGCTGAAGCAAGACCGGAGGCGAACAGCTTCGACATGTCCCTCTAACCCCGCAGCAAGAGCCGCGTTCCTGGTTAAGACGCATATAAGCGCGCGGAACCGACACCCCCTGTGACGCCGGGCACACACCGAGCGCGGCCACGCTGTAAACAGCGGTAAAGGCGGGAGAAAACCGTATGCGCGAAGGGAGCCAATCGCGCCCTCGCGCGTTCCCCGGCCGCTGATTGCGCGCCCGAGCGCGATAGCTTTACGCTGATGGCGTGAGCACGCTTGGCCTATCGCTCGTCTTCGCTCTTTGGGCGATTTTCCCTTCGACGGCGCGGGGCGAATGCATCGAGATCGCGGTGCATTCGAACGGCTTCCACACCAGCGTCTCGCTGCCTGCCGCGTCGCTGCCGGAAGACCATCCGCTGCGCGCTTTATTTCCCGACGCGCTCTGGGTCGAAGTGGGGTGGGGCGACGAAGCGTTTTTTCGTGAAGCGGGCGGCGGCACAGTCGAGCAGGGTGTTGCCGCAGCCTTCGCCGGTGGGCCGACTGTAGTGCAAGCTTACCCATATCGCGGCGAGCCCGCTGCGGTGTTTTCAGCCGAGGCGACGCGCTACGCCGCGATAACCAGAGAAGGCGCTGCCGCGCTGGCGGCGTATCTCGATGCAGAGCTGGTGCGCGGCGGGGACGGGGCGCCGATCGTCGTAGCCCCCGGTCACAATGGCGAGGCGCTTTTTCTACGCGGGCGCGAAGGCCGCTTCCACCTGTTCAACAATTGCAATCATTGGACGGCGCGCGCCTTGCGCGCGGCTGGCTTGCCGGTGCGCGACTCGATGACGGCGGACGCCGTGATGGCGCAGCTGCGCGGCGCCCCGGAACGGTGCGAGTAGCAATTGTCGCTACAGCCTGTCGCGCCCGCGCTCCCGGATTTAGCTATCGGATTTCGCGCCGTCTTCCCTGCTTTCTCGCGGATTTGTCGCGTAGTTCTCCAGCGCGCCTTTCCGTTAGAAACTCCGGCGCCGTCTCCAGCAAAAAAAGCGCGGACGTTTCCGCCCGCGCTTCAGAAAGTCAAACGTCAACCCAAGTCCAAATCAGCGGCGCGCTATTGGCACGCCAAGCATTCCTCGTAATCGGTGCGCTGCGCCGGCATGGAGGGGCCTTCCGCAACCTCGGACTTGCCTTCGTCGCCGGCGAAACCCGCGCGCTGCACGCTCTTGGAGCGGCAATAATAGAGGCTTTTCACGCCGCGCTCCCACGCCATCCAGTGCAGCATGTGCAGGTCCCATTTATCGACATCGCCCGGGATGAAGATGTTGAGCGATTGCGCCTGACAAATGAGCGGCGTGCGATCGGCGGCCAGTTCGACGATCCAGCGCTGATCAATCTCGAACGCGGTCTTGAACACCGCCTTCTCGTCTTCGCTGAGGAAGTCGAGATGCTGCACCGAGCCCTCCTTTTTTAGAATGGAGGACCAGACGCTTTCCGTGTTCATGCCTTTTTCGGTCAGAAGTTTTTCGAGATAGGGGTTCTTCACCGCGAACGAGCCGGAGAGCGTCTTGTGCGTATAGATGTTGGCCG
>JBFWZB010000017.1:0-62442 GCA_050185805.1 Hyphomonadaceae bacterium | reverse complement strand
CGCGATATCAATCGCCTGCCGATGACCGAGATTCAATTCAACCTCGAGAAAATCGGTCAGCGTATGGATCTGCCGGGCCTCAAGGCCAGCGCTGCGCCGAACGGCAAGGCGGCGTCGAACTTCGACATGTTCTGGAATATCATCGAGAGCGACGCCGGTTTGCACATCGATGTCGATTTCAACACCGACATTTTTGACGCCGTTACGATCGGACGTTGGATCGGCCACTTCCGCACTCTTCTGGAAGCCGCGGCGGTGGATGCCACCCAGCCGATCCAGGCGATGCCGCTGATGAACGCAAACGAGCGCGCCTGGCTTAAGCAGACGCTCAACGCCACCGAAGCCGCGTTCCCGCGCGATGCCCTGGTGCATGAGCTGGTTTCGGCGCAAGCCGCCCGCAACCCGGACAAAATTGCGGTCAGTGACGGCAAGAACGAGCTCACCTACGCCACGCTTGAAAGCCGCTCCAACACCTTGGCGCGGCAGCTGCACGATATAGCCCCGCAACCGGGCGCGCGCATCGCCATCGCCACGGACCGTACGGTCAGCATGGTCGTCGCGCTGCTGGCGACGATGAAGGCGGGCCACGCCTACGTGCCGCTCGACCCGCAACATCCCGCCACGCGCCTCAAGCAGATCATCGACGGCGCCGCGATCTCAGCGCTTGTCTGCGACGACGCCGAAAGCGAAGCACTCGCGCCGGACGGCATCACCACATTGCGTCTTGACCTCGCAGTCGATGCTGCCAACGACACCAACGGCTTCAAGATCGCCACCGGCGACGCCGAACGCGCCGCCTATGTGATCTTTACGTCAGGATCGACCGGCGCGCCGAAGGGGGTGGCAGTGCCGCACCGCGCCTTCGTGAACTTCCTCGCCTCCATGGCCAAAGCGCCTGGCTTCACGGAGAACGACTCGCTTCTTTCGGTGACGACCATCTCGTTTGACATCGCCGGATTGGAGCTCTTCCTCCCCCTCGTCTGCGGCGGGCGCGTGTCCATCGCCTCGCGTGACGAAGTGCGTGGCGGCTTTGGTTTGGTCGAGCGCATCCGCAGCGAAAAGCCGAGCGTCGTACAAGCGACGCCCTCGCTGTGGCGCATGCTGCTTGAAGCGGGCTTTGCGCCCTCTCCCGTGGTAAAGATGCTTTGCGGCGGCGAGCCTTTGCCGCGCGACCTCGCCGATCAATTGCTCGAAGGCGAAGCTGAACTCTGGAACATGTACGGGCCGACCGAGACGACAATCTGGTCGTCATGCGGCAGGGTCGAAAGGGCGAAGCCAATCACGATCGGCGAACCGATCGACAATACCCAGCTGCACATCCTCGACGCTGGCGATCAGCTCACGCCGATCGGTGTCACCGGCGACCTCTACATCGGCGGCGACGGCCTGGCGCTTGGCTATTTCAATCAGCCCGACCTGACCGCCAAAGCGTTCCGCACCATCGCGCTCGACGGCGGACCGCCGCAGCGCCTTTACAAGACCGGCGATGTCGGCCGCCGCTTGGCGGACGGCTCGATCCAATTGCTTGGCCGCACCGATCATCAAATCAAACTTCGCGGCTTCCGCATCGAACTTGAGGATATCGAGAGCGCGATGCGCCGGGCCCCAGGCGTCGCCGCGTGCGCCGCCGGCGTCCGTGAAGTGAAAGGCGACAAGCGCCTCGTTGGCTATCTCGTCGCGCAACCGGGCATCAGCCTGCAGCCGCAGGACGTGGCCAAGTTCATCGCCGCGAACCTGCCGGACTACATGGTCCCCAGCATGTGGATGATGCTCGACGCGCTCCCGCTTACGCCGAACAAGAAGCTGGACCGCAAGGCGCTGCCGACGCCGGACGCGAGCGCGGCGGCCACGGCGCGCTCGATCACACCGCCACGTAACGAGCTTGAGAGCACGCTTGCGGAAATCTGGAGCAATGTGCTGGGCGTTGGCGATGTCGGCATCCACGACAATCTCTTCCAGCTCGGCGCGGATTCGCTGCACGTGTTCCGCATTGCGGCGCGCACGATGGATCGCGGCATCAAGCTTGAAGCCAAGCACATGATGCAGAAGCCCACGATCGCTGAGCTGGCCGAATTATTGGCGGCGCAGGAACGCGGCGAGATCGCTGCGGCGCCGGCGACGCCGTCGCTGCGCGACTTCCGTGGCGGCGCGCGGCGGCGGCAGACGTCCTAGGGCCGGCGCGCTTTTAGCCTAGGCTGGGGAGCGCACCGTCACGCGTAGTTCACGCCCGTCAGTCTTAGCGGCGATCGCGCCCATGCAGTCAGGTTGCGGCTCGAATGCAAAGAGCGCCCAGTCCGCGGGATCATGCGGCTGCGGCTGATCGATGCGCAGGAAGCGCGGCGTGACGCCCGGCCCAAACGCCACGTCGAAACTATCGAGCGGGATCGAAAGCCCTTCGCCGCTTGCCTTTATGTACGCTTCCTTGCGCGTCCAGCATTCGAAGAAGGCGCGCGCCTGCTCCGACTCCGCCAATGCGTGCAGCACCTCGCATTCGCTTGTGGAGAAATAACGCGCGGAGATGTCCTCTTTCAGCAGCCGAATCCACTCGATATCGACGCCAAGCTCCACGTCAGCGCTAACGCCGAGCGCCGCGAGATCACCGGAATGACTGAGATTGAAATGCAGCCCCGGCGCGCCGGCGTCAGCCAGGGACGGTTTGTCATAGGCGCTCAGCGTGAAGGAAATATCCTGGGCGGGCACGCCGGTGTAACGCGCCAAGATTTCCCGCAATCGGCCGCGGCCATGAATGTAGCGGCGGCGATGCTGGGGAAAAACAAATCTGTCGGCGCGCGCACGCTCCTCGGCGCTCATCACCCGCCAGTGTTCTGCCTCGGGCCCCGACGCGTCCGTCAGCGGCCAAAACCAGAGATCGACTTCAACCGCGGTCACGCTCGAGACTCTTCGGGCTGAGGGCTCTGATCGATGTGGCGCTGCGCCAGAACGGTTCGGAACACATCGATGCGCTCTGCAACCTTTCCGCGCTCGATATACGCCAACAGCGCCCATGCCGTTAGCAGAACAACGAAGCTGACCAACACCTCAGGGCCTGGATTCATCGGCCACAAGCTCCGCACACCGAGATGAACGCCTGCCGCTGTCGCAGCGACCAGGATCGGAGCAGCCAACACTCTGAAGAAGGTCCCAGCCGTACAGCCCACCGGCTCGAGAAAAAGCGGGTAAGAGCGAATGCTGTAAAGGGCATATGCCACTGCATATGATAGCGCGACCGCCTCGATGCTGTGCAGCGCAGCGAGCGGCAGCACCGTCAGCCAGACGATGGTGAACTCGACATTAAGCCGCAGCCGCCGTCCTGTAGCGCCAATCGCCAACAGCATCGTGCCGCACAAAATCATCACGGCTTGAAACGCCATTGTCGGCGCAGTGAAGCTGAAGATGATCGCGGCGTCGGCCCATTTGTCGGACAGGAAAAAACGGAAATACGCCTCCGCGGCTGCAGCGCCCACCGCCATGCCTGGAAACACGATCGCCGCAACCATCCAGGCCGACGCCATAAGCAGACGCGTGAGCGCTTCCTTGTCGTTGCGGAGCATGACCATGCGCGTGAACAGCGCGTTTTGCAGCGGCATGCTTAGGAATTGTTGCGGCAGGCTCGCGATGCGGCCCGCCACTGAAAACAGTCCGACGGGCACGGTGCCCAGCAGTCTCCCGATTACAAGCGGATCCATTTGCCGTTGGAAGAACGCGACGATGCCCAACGCCGCCGTATCGCGTCCAAATGCGATGTGTGGCCCAAGCACCGACATCCGCATCATTAAGGCGGGACGGAAAGTGCTCGAAAACGTTACAATCGACGCCTTCACTAGCCAGTAGACAAGTTGCTGTGAAACGAGCGCCCAAACGCCAAATCCGGCGAGCGCAAACCCGATCGCCGCAGCGACGCCGGAGATTGAACCCGCCAGTTCGGCTGAGGCGAGGTGGCGAAATCGCTCACGCTGCTGCAAATCCGCCAAGCCCGGCGCGACCAGAGCCTGGACGAGCGGCAACGGCGCCAGCGCCAAAATTACCGGCGTCAAACGCGATTCCTGCATCAGCCACGCTATTGGCGCCGCAATTATTGCGAGAAAAATCGCTAACCCTGCCCCGATCAGGGCGATGAACCAGAACGCACTCGACCAGACATCGCGCTCGCGCGCCGGCACCCGCACAAGCGTCTGGCCCAGTCCCGCGTCGCTCATCACCATGGTGAACACCACAAAGGTGCTGGCCATGGCGATCAGTCCGAAATCCGCCGGGCCCAGCAAGCGCGCCAGGATCGGAATGGCGAGGAAGCTGGCCACCGTCTGCAGCACGCGGGCGGCGGTCAGCGCCGCAACGTCAACTGCAAATCTTCTCAGCGCCACGCCCGCGACTCCTCAAGCCATCCTATTGCAGAGAGCGTCGGCCGAGGAAGGCGGCGCATCTCTTAAGCGTGCTAGCGCCCTGCTTACGGCGCGGTTAATGAGGTACGGGGAGTGCGCTGGCGCAGCGTTTGCAGCTTTGCCGGAGCAATCCAAGCTTTTCCACCAGCACGCAGCGCTAAACCGGACCCATGCCCTTGAACGTGCTAAAGCGCATCGTCCGGCGGTTGCAGCCAAAGAGTACGGCGCCAGCGTTCCGCGGCGCGTTTACCACGTACGCCGAGGCGATGGCGGCGGTGAAGCCGAGCAAGCTGGCCGGTTACGATCACGAAGAAATCGCCGACATCTCGTTCGAGCGCATGTGTCAGATTCAGCTATGGGACTACCCTGTGCTGTTTTGGCTCAACCAGCTCGCCGCCGATGCGCCTGCCTTGATCGACGCCGGCGGCCACATGGGCACGAAATACCGCGCCTTCCGCAATCACCTCGCTCTGCCGGACAGTTTCGATTGGGCCGTGTATGACGTGCCGGCGATCGTCCGCGCCGGCCGCGCGCGCGCTGAAGCCGACGGCTTGCTGGGCATTTCGTTTCACGAAAGGCTTGAGGAAACGCCTGCGGCGGACATCCTGCTCTGCTCCGGGCTGCTGCAATATCTCGACATTCCGTTCCAGGACCTGATCGATCGGCTGCCGCAGAAGCCGCGTCATTTGATCTTGAACAAGGTCGCCACCCGGGACGGCCCGACCATCGTGACGCTTGAAGACTTCAACACCGCGGAAGTGCCCTACCAAATTCGCGATCATGCCGGCTTCGTCGCGTCGCTCGAGGCGCTCGGCTACGACCTCATCGACACTTGGGTCATTCCCGAATTGTCGCGCAGCCATCCCGCCTTCGGCTCTTCGGTCAGTCGCGGATTTTATGCGAGGCAGCGATGAGCAAGCCGCACCGCCCCCGCGTCCTCATTCTGGTGGAAAATCTGCCCCTGCCGTTCGATCGTCGGGTTTGGATGGAGGCGCAGAGCCTTCAGCAGAACGGCTACGACGTTTCTGTGATCTGCCCGAAGGGCAAAGGGTTCGACAAGAGCTATGAGCGGATCAACGATGTCGACATCTACCGCTTCGCGCTGCCGGTCGAAGCAAGAGGGCTCGCGGTCTACGCGATCGAGTATAGCTGGGCCTTGCTCAGTTTCTTCTGGCTTGCACTCAACGTCGCGCGCAAGGGGCGGATCGACGTCATCCAAGCCTGCAACCCACCGGATTTGATGTTCCTGGTGGCCGCGCCCTTCAAGCCGTTCGGCGCAAAGTTCATTTTCGATCATCATGATCTGATGCCGGAACTGCTCGATTCAAAATATGAGAAGCCGCCGCGGCTGGCGCGCGCCTTCTTACTCGCACTTGAGCGCTGGACCTTCGCGTTGGCCGATGTGTCGATCGCCACCAACGAGAGCTACAAGAAGGTCGCGGTCGATCGCGGCAAGATGCGGCCGGAGCGCGTCTATGTTGTCCGTAGCGGCCCGCGCCGAGATTGGATTAAGCCCGTGGCTTCCGCCGCACCGAGCAAGATTGTCGGCTATGTCGGCGTTATGGGCGATCAGGAAGGGATTGACCTTCTTTTGCTGGCCGCGGCCCAGCTGGTTTTCACCATGGGCCGCAGCGACATCCGTTTCGTGCTCGTGGGCGATGGCGGGGCGCGGCAAGACCTTGAAGGCCAGGCCGTTGAATTGGGGCTTGGCGACTTCGTGACATTCACGGGCCGTGTCTCAGACCAGGAATTGAAGGATCTGCTTAGCCGGGCCGACATCCTGGTGAACCCAGACCGCCCGAGCGAACTGAACGACAAATCGACTATGAACAAGATCGTCGAATACATGGCTATGGCCAAACCTACGGTTCAGTTCGATTGCACGGAGGGGCGCTTCTCGGCGCAAGACGCCTCGCTCTACGCAAAGCCCGGCGATTACGTGGATTTCGCACTAAAGATCGCATCACTCCTGGACGATCCGGACCAACGCCGCCGAATGGGCGAAGCCGGGCGCCGGCGGTTCGAGGAAGAGCTTTGTTGGGAACGCCAGGAGCCAAAATTGCTGCAGGCCTACGCGCAGGCGCTCGGGCGTGAAACAGTAGCCGAACTCGCTCCACAGGCGAACTCCAGCGAGCGCGTCGAGCGCGTCGCCTCCGAAGCGCCCTGACGGAAGCGCCACTGCGTCCGAACCGTCACACGCTGCGCCAGAAACACGTGAATTCTAGGAAAGGCTAAGCCATTGTGCTACGCAGCAAGAGAGCCACGTACGACCTGGGGGACGACGACAGGAGAGGCGGGCCGCGCTCCATTTTGGGGCGGCGGGCGCTGGGGACGCAGCGCATAAACTGGCTCGCCGCCTGCATAAAAATGAACGGCTTCGGCCGGTGGTGGGACGACGGATGAGCTACGACGAACAGAAGCCCGATGTGCAGCAAGGCGGCGGCGCTCCTCGCGTGCTGTTGCCGGTGACCCCTGCCCAGGAGCGCTGTTGGTTTCTGAACAAGCTCCGTCCGGGCACGCCGTCGCTGAACGTCTCCGTGCGCTGGGAAATCCGCGGCCGCTTCCCCGCTCCCGCGGTCGAGCAAGCTTTCCGGACCATCATCGCCCGCCACGAGATTTTGCGGACGCGATTCGTCGAAATTGGCGGCCTGCCGCAGCAAGAAGTTTTCGAGAACGCGCCGTTCAAGCTTTCGACCGTCGATCTTACCATGCTGCCGGAGGACCAACGCCTCGAGCAAATGACGGAGATCGGCCGGCAAGAGGCGCAGGCGCCGTTTGACCTTGCACAGGCCCCGCTCATTCGCGCCGTCTATGTGCGCCTGGAGGAAGAACGCGCGTTCCTCATGCTTACGATCCACCAGTCCGCATTCGATGGCTGGTCGATCCGCGTGCTTGGCCGTGAACTCGGAATCATTGGCCAGGCCATTTGCGAAGGCCGGCCGCACGACTTGCCGGATCTACCGCTGCAATACGGCGATTATGCCCTGTGGCGCGACGAGTGCCTGAAGAGCGGCTCTCTCGACGGCGAAATTTCATACTGGCGCAAGCAGCTTGAGGGCGCTCCCTATTTCGAGGTGGAGCCCGACAAAGAGCGGCCGCCGGAGCGCACGCCCAACAGCGCCATGGTCAATTGCGACCTGCCCTATGAATTCGGCGTGCAGCTTGAAGAAGCCGCCAAGGCGCAAGGCGTTTCGTTCTTCAATTTCGGCAGCGCCATCCTGGTTGCGTTGCTGCACCGTTACACCGGCAAAACCGACGTCGCCTTCGGCACCCAATTCGCCGGCCGCGAGGAGACCGATCTCGAAAGCCTGATCGGCGTCTTCATCAACAACATCGTTCTACGCAACGACGTCGCAGACGATCCCACCATCAGCGAGCTCGTGGCGCGCTGCACCCACACCGCGCGCGATGCGCTGATCAATCAGAACATGCCATTCCACCGTCTGGTGGAAATTCTGAACCCGCCGCGCGACGTGCAGCGCACGCCGCTCATCTCCGTAAACGTGATCTTGCAGAAAGCCTTCATGCAAGATCAGCGATACGGCTCATTCGAATTGCTGGGCCGCCCATCGCCGACGCCCGGCGCGCTCTATGACTTCACGTTCCTGATGGTCGGCCGCCTCACCGGCTGGCGCGCCACGGTCGAATACAACACTGACCTGTTCGATCGCGAAACCGCCGAGCAATTGCTGCAGCTCTGGCAGGACGTCATGCGCACCGCTATCGAGGCGCCGCAGACGCGTCTGTCGCAATTGCTCCCACACTTCACCGGCCGTGATCTGGAGAAGAAGTTCACGCGCGTCTCCGCCATTGAGCGCGCGCTTGAGGAGCATGCCGACGTCGACGAAGCTGTGGCTATCGTGCGCCACGCCGCCAACGCCGCGCCGCCCTACGCTTATGTGACGGCCAACCCGGCCTCGCGCCGCCCGCTGGAGACTTTGCCGGCGCTGCTCATGCGTCACCTTGCGCAGGCTGGCGGGGACGCGCCACGTCCTGCCGGCGTAAGCGTGTTGGCGGCGATGCCGCGCAACAGTTCCGGCGACGTCGATGTGACTGCGCTGCCGGCGCCACCGAAGGCCGCCTTCGCTCCGCCGGCTGCGATTGAGCACCACGCCCAACCCACCGATGTGGAAGCCAAACTGATCGAAATCTGGCGCGAACAGCTTGGCGTCCAGGCAATCGACCGCAATTCGAATTTCTTCGACCTCGGTGGCCACTCCTTGCTTGCCGTGCGCATGGTCATGCAAGCCAACGCGGTGTTTCAAGCCAAGATCGACGTGCTCACGCTTTTCCGCGCGCCGACGGTGCGTCAGTTCGCCGAGCACATCGCCGCTCTCGGTGACGCAGGCGACGACAATTGGAAAATTGTGCCGATTCAGCCGAAGGGCGCTCGCCCGCCGATCATCGCGCTGAACAACACAATCCTCTATTATGGCTTGGCCAAGCATTTGGGTGAGGATCAGCCCTTCATCGGCGTGCAGAATTACAGGCCGGACGCCGATGCGCCCGCGGAAGCGCGCACATTAGAGGAAATCGCCTCGGACTATGTGAAGCTGATACGCAAAGCCCAACCCAACGGTCCCTACACACTCGTCGGTTTGTGTGTAGCCGGCGCCATCGCTTACGAGGTGGCGCAGCAATTGGTTCGCGAGGGCGAAGCGCCGCCGAAAGTGATCATGTTCGATTCCTGGGCGCCGGGCCATGCGCAGACCCTGCCGTGGCACATGCGCAAGCTGCGTAAATTGGCCGAGTGGCTGCACTTTCAGCGCTTGCGCGTCGGCGGCTTGCTTCGCGGCAAAACTACGCTCGGCAATTTCCTTCTGGCATACAAATTCGTTCAGCGTTTCATGCGCCTTGCAGTGGCAAGTGGTGTGGTCAAGAAAATGCCTGAACGCGACTTTCTCTATACGCCAGGGTTCGAGGGCTATCTATTGCGCGCGCGGTCGGCTTATCGCCCGCACCCCTATGCTGGCGACGTGCTGAACTTTCGGAGCCAGGAATACCCATCCGGCGAGCCTTTGTTCGACGCCAATTTCGGCTGGAAGGGCCTGATCGGCGGCCGGCTGATGATCCGCGATGTCAAAGGCGGCCACCTGACCATGTGCATGGGTGATGGCGCCACCATCGTCGCCGAGTACATCAAGGACTTCATTGGCGACGACGCGCCCAGCACCATCGCGTTGAAGTGAGAGGCGCCCCGCCATGTTCGGCTTGGCCGAATACGCAATAAGGCTTCTCGGCAGGTACGGCGCCCTCGCTGGGTTCGTCGTCATGGCGGCGTTGTCGATAGGGCTGCTGATTGTTTTCCTGCGCAGCGGCGTACGCCCTTCGTCAACGATGACAAGCACGGCGTTCGCCTTCACGATAGCTATCATCGGCGCCGCAGCTCTGGCGAAACCTGCGCTGGAAGCAACGATGCAAATCAGGCGCGCCATTATCGGGCCGGCGATACCTGCGCCTTCAGGTCCCCTCGCCATCACCGACCAGGATATTGTCCTCTCGGCGCCCGGCGCTGCGCCGATCGAGGCGCACCTCTGGCGCCCCGCCGACGCCGCGCGGGCGCCGCATCGGCTGGTGCTTTACGCGCCGGGTCTTGGCGGGACGCGACTGCAGAACGCCCTGCTCGCCGCAGATCTGGCCAGCCATGGCTACGTCGTCTTGGCCATCGACGATCTGTCGCAAAACCCTGCGCCGCCCGGCGAAGGCCACGAAGCCGCCGCCATTCGCGAGGGACGCTTCGATTACAGCACGGAAGCGGCTTACGAGGCCTCGCTCAGCCGAGGCGACGCGCGCGCCGCCCTTTACGCCGAGCGGGCGCGCGACGCGCTCGACCGCTTCAGCGCCATTGCCTCCGCGCCCGACGCGCTTTGGGGCGCAATCGACACATCACGTGTCGTGTTTCTCGGATACTCGTTCGGCGCCGCCGCGGGCGCAGAACTGGCCCATGACGATCCGCGCATCACCGCCCTCATCAATCTCGACGGCGCCCTCTATGGCGCAGCGGCGCGCGAGGGCGTGTCGCAGCCCTACCTGCTCATTTTGAGCGACATGCGCAGCCGCTTGCCCGTCCCTCAAGCGTGGCGTCGCAGCCTTGAATATCGGCTCATTGCGCGTGAATTTGAAGCAGCTGCCGCGCAAGCGCGTCGGCCGTACAATGAAATCTTAGAAGTGCGCCTTGCGCCGCACGCAGCGTTCGCCGACGCTTACTTCGAACCCCGGTGGCATTGGCGCGACTGGCTGCTGCTCGACCCACAGCGGGCGTACGCAATCGTCCACGATCGCGTCTTGGCGTTCCTCCAACTCTACGCGCCGCACGGCGGTCCGGTGGCGACCTCACCGCAGCATTTCGACGAAGTGCTGGAGCTTGAGGGGCGCCCCGCATGAGCATCGCCGCCCCAGCCTCCGCTACGCCAGCCAAACCTCGCCGCGGCTATCGCCAAGTCGACCTGCTGCGCGATTTCACCGTGGGATTTTATCTCGTCTACATGCTGACGGGCGGCCTGCAGCGTCTGATCTTCGGCGGCGGCGCCGATGGATCGGGCGGCGGTTCACTAATCAACCAAGCCATTACGGTGTTGTTGCTCGGGATTGGCCTTGTCTGCGTTCTGTACGAGCGCATTTCCTACCGAAAAATACTCCACGGCGCAGCGCCCTTTATCGTGCCGCTGGTTCTGATCGTGCTTTCCTTGGCGTGGGCGGACTATTTCGCCATCAGCACGCGGCGCGTTCTCCGTTTCTGCATTGAAGTCGCAGCGATGGTTCTTCTCGTCAGCTGCTACCGGGACAGCCGCGCCTTTTTCCGCACCTTCTGGTGCGCTTTCGCCATTCTGCTCGTGCTCGACGTGCTGGCGCTCGCTGTCCCAAGCATGTCGTTCACCAGCATTGGCTACGCCGGCATCCACGGCCACAAGAACATGCTGGGCTCATACGCCTACGCTGCAATTCCGATATTCTATTTCGGCTGGCGCCTGCGCCTTCTCGGCAGCTGGAGTTTCATCAGCGTCGTCTTCATGCTGATCGGCTTCGCGCTGCTGGCGATCTCGTGGTCAAAAACTGCAGCGTTTCTGGTGCCGTTTTCAGCCCTCGCCGGTTACCTGGTCTACCGTGTTTGGCGGCGCGGCCTAACCACTCAAATGGCTCTGACTGCGCTCTTCATTCTCAGCATCGTCGTTCTCACCGTGCCGCTTTGGACGCGCGGCATGAACTTGGCCGAATATGTCGGCATGATCACGGGCGACCCCACCATGACCGGGCGCACCGGGGTTTGGGAATATACATTCTGGCGCGTCGGCGACCGCCAGCTCACAGGCGTTGGCTACGGATCCTTTTGGGACGTGAATGAATCCACCGTCGCGTTGATGAACCAGTTCGGCGTGACCTTCGCCTTCAACCAATCGCACAACGGCTATATTGGGGTTTTCGCGGAGCTGGGCTGGCTTGGTGTCGGCGCAATCGTCTTCATGTGGATCACGGCGACGGCAGCCGTTCTGCGTCGCGTCGGCAATCGCAAGGAATGGCCGCTGGTCAGCTACGCAATTTACACAGCGATCGGCTATGCGCTGTATAATGTTACCGAGACATCCTTCTTCCGCGTCGGCTTCGATACTTGGAACGAGTACGTGCTGATCATGGCGGCCACAGCGAAGCTCGTGCCGCCTCCGGCGCCGGTCGCTCGCCAGCGTCAGCCTGCGGCCGCCGTGCGCCCACGCCAACAAGTGACGCCGCCGCCGCAGCGGCCGCGTCCACGTCCGATCCGCCCGCGCCTGAGCGGCGGGCCAACGCGCTATCGTGGAGGTCCACGATGACCCGCGAGCGCGTTCGTCCGCGCGTGCTGATCTCGCATCAGGGCTGCGTGCCGATTTACCGAAAGCCGCTGTTTGAGCGGCTCGCGCGCTCGGAAAGCGTCGATTACGTCGTAGCCGTCGGTAAGCCGCCGCGCGGCACCGACTACATCATTGCGGCGCCGCCCTACGAGTTTGAGACGCTGCAAATCGACAGCGCCGAGCTGCCGGTTGGGCGCAAGTCGATCATCTGGCAGCCGTTGGTTGCGCAATATGCAAAATCGTTCGACGCCATCGTTCTTGGCGAAGAATTGAAGTACGCCTCCCACCTCGCGCTCGCCGCCGTCAGCAAGGCGCAGGGCAAGCCGCTCATTTGGTGGGGTTTTGGCGCGCCGCCGGCGAAAGTCGGCGCCACCGCCTATGCCGCTCCTTCGCGTCACCCAGTGGCGGAGGCCGTGACGGCGCAGTTGCGAAAACTCGGCGGCGGTTATCTTTCCTATACCGAAAGCGGACGCGACGCGCTCAAGGCGCAAGGCATGCCCGAAGACCGCATCGCCGTGCTGAACAATACCGTTGACATCGATTTTCAGCGTCAATTGCGTGATGCGGTCGCCCGCGAAAGCGATGCTGAATTGCGCGCATTCTTTGGGCTGCCGTTTGGCGTGCCAGTGCTGCTCTATTTCGGCCGCTTCCTCTGGGACAAGCAAATCGACGTCCTGATCCGGTACGTGCAGAGCCGCCGCGCATCGGATCAGCCGGTGGCTGCACTGATTTTCGGTGACGGCGCGGAAAAGGAAAAACTGCACGCGCTCGCCGCTGGCGCGCCCGATATCGTTTTCCGCACCCACGACGACATCGCGCTTGCCCGCGCGCTAAAGCTTTCTATTGGCATCGTCATTCCAGGCTTCGTCGGCCTCGCCATCACCCACGGCTTCGCGCACGGCGTACCGATGATCACCCGCGCGGGCGTTCACCCGCCGGAGATCGAGTACCTGGAGCACGATGTGAACGGCCTGCTGCTGCCCGAAGATGAGTCTGGATTCTTTGCCGGTATCGACGCCTTCGTCGCCTCCACGGATCAGCAGCGCCGCTTGAGCGCAGGCGCCGAGGCCACCGCCGCGCGCCTAACCATGGACGCGATGGCGCAGCGTTTCGACACCTTGGTGCAGAAGCTGCTGCGTGAATCGGGGCGGATGCGGGCGCCTAGCCGAATTGTGAAAGCATACGCCGAGTGACGCGTTTGGCGGCGCGCGCGTAAAAGCGCGCTGGGTGCTTCGAGCCCGAGAGCATTGCCTGCAACGCCGGTTCCGGCGTGTCCGAGCGCATGGAGTTCCGCGGCACGATCCACGCCCCCGGCAGGCATGGCCCGCCATCGCTGGTGAAAATCCTGCGCACATTGTGTCGGCGCAGCACGCGCAGGACACGGCTGTCATACGCGCCAAACGGCACGCCGACGGTATCAACCTTGGCGCCGACGATGTCGCTCAGCACGGCCAACGGCCTGCTCACCTCATCTTCAAGCGTCGCATCGTCGAGCTCGCTCCAACGCACGTGCGCGCATCCATGCGAACCGACGCCCATGCCAGCGTCATGCAAGGCGCGGATATCGTCGGCGCTGAGATAGTGCGCGGAGCCAATGCGATCGACTGGGATAAAGAAATCCGCTGTCAGGCCCAGACGCCGCAGCGCCGGCGCCGCCGTGCTCAAGTCCGAAAGATTGCCATCGTCGAAGGTGATCCCAATTTCACCGCCCCGCGCAGCGGCCGCCGCCAGTATAGCTTCGAAGCGTGCAGCGCTTAGCCAATATGGGCGTTCGCCGTCATCGACGCCGGCATGTGGCGCCCCGAGCCCGTGAAAATTGAGGTAGAGCCGCGGGCTCACATCTCCTCCGTCGCGCGTCCGCCGACGCCCTCGATGACGCCGCGACTATACCAGAACTTGGAGAAGAGCTTGAAGCCAAGTGCCGGATGAACGATCCGCGCCAGCGGGTGCGCCCAGGTGACCGCGAGTGCCGCAATCGCACTCGCGCCTAGACCGCCGCCATGGCCTGCCGCACGCGCTTTGCGCCCGTCAGTCTGGCCCTGGCGGCGATTGCGAGCACGAAGATAGGCCTCCGTTACACGATCGGCAGGCACGATTTCGTTGACGATCGCCGTCCGGCTGGCGGCCGCGCGGGCGCCCGCCTGGCGCAGACGATTGAAGAAGTCGCTGTCCTCGCCGCCGCTGCGCCCGAACGCCGGGTCGAAGCGGACGCCATGCGCTCCGACCAAACTGCGCCGAAACAGAACATTGCCCGAGGCCAGCCTCGGCGGCGGGGCGCCGTCGGCGCCGTAATCGCGCGTGAACGGATCGGCGCGCCGCACCCAATCCGGCGCGCTCTCGGGGTAAACGCCCCGCACATAGCCTTTGACGATGTCCGCGCCGCTATCCTGTTGCACGGCGAGAAGGCGCGCCAACCAATCAGGCTCGGCCAGCTCATCATCGTCGATGAAGGCCACCCACTCCCCCCGCGCAGCAGCCAGAGCCGCGTTCCGCGCCGCCGACACGTTGCGCGCCCCGGAGAAGACATAGCGGATCGGCGCGCCCGTCTCCGCGGCCAGCGTGTTGATCATGCTCTCGGCTGATCGCTCCGGATCGTCATCCACGATGACGATCTCGAACGGCACGCTGACGCCCTGCTGCGCCAGCACGGACCGCAATGTGTCGGCGATGTGGGCGCGCTTGTAGGTGCAGGCGCACACGCTCACCAGGGGCGCGTCCGCGCTGTTCATGTCCGCCACCGCTGCTTTCTCGTAAACGTTCATGAAAAGGAGCCATCCGCATCATGCAAGCCGCACGCCCCTTTTCAACGCGCCAAGAGGCCGCTTTAACCATCGTTTGGCGAGCCTTTTGCACCGGGCTCGTGCGAGAACGCCCGCCCAATGCCCGACACAAGCTCCGCCTCGCCCAAATCCTCGGCGCGCCCTGCACTCAGCCTCGACCTCGTTCGCACCCCCAAGGCCCCGGTTTTGGCTTGGGCGTTGCGCCACCGGGCTGGCGAAGCAGTGGCGGCGGTGTGCGCCGGCGCAGACATCCGCGACGCGGACGGCGTGTTTTGGGAAGGCGTGAATCCGTGCGTGTTTGCGCCACGCGACGTCGTCAATCACCACTTCCCGCTGTGTTCGGGCGCGCTGACGGAAGGCGACGACATTGTCGCCTTCACGCAGGGCAGCACCATCGACCGCGTGTTCTTGATCCGTCGCGGCGACATCATTGTTATCAGCAATTCGCTGCCCTTCGCCCTGAAAAACGCCGGCGTGGAGTTGGCGCCCCGCGACATCGGCTATCACTGGCACATGGGCGCCATTCGTGCGCATCGCACGCGTCTGCCGGTGAAAGGCGCCGAGGCCTGGATGTTCACCAATTGCAATATTCACATCACGAGGGATCACGCCATCTCTTGGCGTAACAAGCCGGCGTCGCCGCCATTCCATTCTTACGCCGAGTATCGCCGCCTGCTTGACGCTTTTGTCGCCGAGATCGTCGCCGCCACGCGGCATCCGCTGAACAAGGCATACACGCCGATCGCCACGATCTCCTCTGGCTATGATTCACCCGCCGCTGCGGTCCTGGCGCGCGCCGCGGGCGCTACTCATGGCCTCACCATCGTCGATGGCCGCGGTGGCGTTGACGATAGCGGCGAAGCGATTGCGGCAGCGCTTGGCCTCGAAGTCGAAACGCTAGCCCGCACCGCGTATCGCGACGCCGGCCTTGAGGCAGAGCGGCTTTTCTATTTCGGCGGCGTCGCCAACGACATCGTCTTTTTTCCGTGGCAGGAGCGGCTGCGCGGCGCGCTCCTCTTCTCCGGCTACAAAGGCGACATGGCCTGGGAGCGCATGTGGCCGCGACCCTTGCCCATATGGGGGTTCGACGCCGACGGCGCGACGTTGCAAGAGATGCGCTTGCGCGCCGGCTTCGTGCATCTGCCGCCAGCCCTTTTCGGCAATGCACGAACCGACCAATTGCTCGCGATCACCCAAGCCGAAGAAATGCGGCCGTGGACGCTTTGGACTCGCTATGACCGCCCCATCGCACGGCGCATCGTCGAAGAGGCCGGCGTTCCACGCCATCTCTTCGGTCAATCCAAAAAAATGGTCACCTCAACCACCGGCATCGACAAATCCCGCTTCATCGAGCTCGACGAACTCGGTCTCAGCAGCGAATTCCGGCAGGCGCTCCGCGATCACCAGCACCGCTACGGCGGACTGCGCCTCTCCAGCGCCATGGCCCTTCACAATGGCGTCCACACCTTGATTCGCGCCGCGCATCGCGCAGTGCACGGCATCAAGAACGCTTTGTCCAAACCAAAGCCCGCTGGGGCGACCCCAGCCGCGCCGCCATCCGGTCCGCAGAGATTCTCGCTTAAGGATCGCGTTTTCTTCGAACTCGAATGGATATTGCCGCCGCGCCGCATCTACATGACGCCCGCAACCGACCTCAGTTTTGCGGCGCAGGTGGCGAACCGGCTGCTGGCTGCGGACTATCCGGATTTCTGAGCGCTTCGGCGAATACCGGGGCCAAGTGCACCGCGCCAGTCGTGCTGACGTGGTTGTCGTCGGAATAGAGCGCTGACCCGTCAAGGCTCAAGCCGCGACAGAAATCCACGTCGCAGAGATGATCCGAGAGGTCGAGCACTTCAAAATCGTGCTGGCGCAGCAAGCGAGCGAGAATTTCTCGCACATTTGCTTGACGCGCCTCGAACACGTCGCGCGGCACACCCGGCTGCAACGGGCGGCCAAGCCAGGTTTGCAGCCCGTTGCGCCGCGGCACGTCGAACGGCTGCTCCGGCACATAGGCCGCTACAATCACGCGCCGCGGGGCCAACGCTTCCAGCGTCCGCGCGAGCCCGCGCTCAAGAACACGCCTGTTTTCCTCGGGGCCTGCCTCTGCAGATTGGGCATCGGAGATGATGAAATTCCAGTTCAGGCGTAGATCCTCACCGAAGCGCGAGGCCTCGGCGGCGCTGGACCAGCGATTGAGCAGGATCACCGTCTGGATGCTCGGCGTCCGTTCGATGTAATCGAGAAAAGCCTGCATCTGGCGCGAGCAGAAATCCGTGTTCTGCCGCGTCTCGACCAACGTGTAGCATCCCGAATAGGTCAAGACGGCGCCGCTGATCCCTAGCGATCGCGCCGCCTCATCCACGCCGGGCGCCATGGAATTGGCGATACTGTCGCCGACGAAGGCGAAGCTCGGCGTTTGCTCGCGATCACCGAGCAGGCACACCTCGCCCGCATTGATACTGGCGATACTGAGCTGATCGCAGGCGACGCGCGGGTTGGTGTCGAAGGTGCCATTGGCGATGCGCGTCACCTCATCCGGCAAGCGTTGCGGCAAGCCGCGCGTCACAAACCCAACCACGCCCAGGGCGATGAACGCCGCACTCGTCACCGCCGCGCCCGCGAACAGCCGCCAGCGGGTGAACACAGCGCGGTTCTGGCGCACCGGCACCTCTATGAAGCGCCACGACAAGTAGGAGATCACGAACAGCGCCGCGATGGCCGCGACCCACGCCCAGAGCGGGGTTTCGCGCTGATAATAATAGCGCAGCAGCGACATGATCGGCCAATGCCAGAGATAGAGCGAATACGAGATGAGGCCCACGCCGCGCATCGGCGCGCTGGCCAGGACGCGCCCGACAAAGCCTTGGCTGGCGGCGGCAATAAGCAGCGCCGAGCCCGCCACCGGCGCAAGCGCGATCACCCCAGGGAATGCCATGTGTTCGTTGAGCAGGAAGATCGAACCGAGGATCAGCGCCAAGCCGGCAAGGGCGCTCCCCTCTCGCAACGCCGGAGTCATGGCGGGCGGCGGGCGCACCGCCAGGAGCGCGCCAAGCAGCAATTCCCACATCCGCGCCGCGGGCAGGTAGAATGCGCCGTTGGGATCGTCCGCGGTCTGAAACACGCAATACGCAAACGACGCCGCCGCACAGAGCGCCAACGCTCCGAAGGTGAAGCCGGGCAGGAAGCGCTTCAGCGCCCAGAGCAAGATCGGAAAGACGACGTAATATTGCTCTTCGACCGCCAGCGACCAAGTGTGCAGCAGCGGCTTGTAATAAGCGCTGGTGTCGAAATAGTCGGCGCGCAAGTAGAAATAGACGTTTGAGAGAAACGTCGACGCCGCCAGCCCGCTCTCGGTCAACTCTTTGAAATCGCGCGGCATCAACAGCGCCGCGCCCGCCAGCATCGTGGCCAGCATCATCGCCATGAGCGCCGGGATGATGCGCCGCACGCGCCGCTCATAGAACGTGATCAGCGAGAATTTGCGCGCCTCGATATCGCGCACCAGAATTTGGCCGATCAGGTAGCCGGAAATGACGAAAAACACGTCGACGCCGACGAAACCACCGTCAAAGCCCACAATTCCTGCGTGAAAAACGATGACGGCGAGCACGGCGATTGCGCGCAAGCCGTCAATGTCGCCGCGATACGCGTCGCCCGCGCCTCCGTCGCGCGCATGCGGCGTGAGCGAAGCGCCCGCCGCAAACAAGCGATCGAAAAGGCTCATAGTGCGACTGCTCCGTCGCACTCGTCCGCCCATTTGGTGAGCAAAACCGCCCGCAAGCCCGACCCCACGCCGCCGGGTCGCTTCATAAGATTAAAATTCGCGCCCAGACGCTGCTTTGGCGAGTAAATGACTTGCCATCGCAACGAGTTTAGTTTCATTCCTGAACATACGCTGTCAAGCGAACACGGCGGCGTCGGGGCATAGCGTGTTTACAGGTCGCGTCCTTGTTGAAGGGGCGGTGTTGGCGCTTTCGCCAACGCCGCGCAACGCCCTTGCAGCGCGCATGGCCCCGAGCCACATTCAACTTATGCCCCGTGTGGGGACGGGCTAGATGACGCGCATCGTTTTTCACCATTCCCAATGCGCCGCCGGACCCACGGGTCAGGCTCTGCTGGCGCTTGCTGGTGAATTCGCGCGCCGCGGACACGACGTGCGTCTCATTGTCGATCGTCCTGGCGGCGGCCTGGAGCGCGCCTTCAACGCCATGCTGCCCGTCGCTGTGCTGGCGCCGCAGGGCGGCGCGGTAGCGCCGTCTGCGCTGGCGCAGGCAATCGCCGCGGTCGAACCCGAGCGCTTCATCGCCGTCGGACGCGACAGCATCCTGCGCGCCGCGCCGCTCAAGGCTTTGCGGGCGCTGAAGGCGCCGCTCATCGGCTGGGAGCGTGAACTGCTCTCGCAGCAGGATGGTAAGGGCATCAAGGGCAGGGCTTCGCGCACACTGACGCGCTCGCTCTATCCAGCATGCGATTCCGTAGTGTTCCCTTCGCCCGGCGCGGCGGAAGACGCAAAGGCGGCGCTCGACGGCAAGGCGATCAACGCCATTTCGATCTGGGATCCCTTTGCGCTCCCCGGCGCTGGCGGCGTAACGCCGGCCGAGCCCGCGCTCGCCGAGCGCCTGAAGACGCCGCGCATCATCGCCATTGGCCCGCTGACCGATGCCAGCGACTACCCAACCCTCCTCCGTGCGTTCCAATATTTCGCACGCGCCAAGGGCGGCTCACTCCTAATCCTGGGCGAAGGCGAAAAGCGCAACAGCCTGGAAGCGCTCTCCGCCAGCCTGGGCTTGGGCGAAGGCGTGGTGTTCGAGAGCGGCATCGACAATCCGGCGTACTTGCTGGGGCTCTCCGACCTCTTCGTCTCCACGGCGAGAACCGACGTCAGCGGCTTCGGCATCGTGCAGGCGTTGGCCGCTGGCGTGCCGGTGATATCCACAGACTGCCCAAGCGCGCCGCGCGACATCCTGGCCGACGGCTTGTTCGGCAAGCTCACGCCCCTGGGTGATTCGCGCGCTTTGTGGCGGGTTATGCGCGATACGCTCGAGGCAATTGACGCACGCGCCCTATGGAACTCGAAAATCGAGGGCGCGGAAATCATGCCGGATCGCAGCGCCATGCGCGCGCGCGCGGCGGAATTTGCGGTCGAGCGTGCTGTGGATAAGTGGAGCGCATTGCTCTCGCTAGAGCCGCAAGAACAACCGGTTACGCAGGAACCATCGCCGCCGGCGAGTGAAGCGGAACAGAGTGCCGCACCGCAGAGCGTCTGACGCTGCTATCGTCACCGCGTCGATTTTGTAACTTCAATCCGGTTGCGGCATGATCGCTGCGCTGGCAAGTTTTCCGCGCGGGCTTCAAGACCGCAGAACAAAAACAAAAACCGGTCGGGAAGCTCAGCACGGATGCATCCGAATTTGGCATTCGAACGTTCACTCGATTTAGAGCAAGCGCAGCGCCGTCCGCGCGCCGTCTTCGTTCAGGACACTCCGGATTCAAGCCCGCTCTTGCTGAAGCTCCAGCGCGCCCTTTTGCGTCAGTGGCCCGTGATTTCGGTCATACTCGGCCTCTCTTTGCTGGCCGCAGCAGCGCAGATTTATTTCGGCGTGCCGCGTCCGCTGGCGGTCATTGCGGGCGCCTTGGCGATCGGGGGAACTTTGGCTCTGCTCGTCGCGGCGGGTCGTGAAACCTGGCGCGACGCGATCGACTTCAACGATCTTCACGAACGGCTGCGCGTCACGGTGCTCGGCGCAGCGCCCAACGTGGCGGCCGCGGATCTGCGCCAATTGCCGCCGGACAAGCGCTCGCCCGTTGGCTTGGTGATGCTGCAGCCGGCGGCGGCGATCGCCACAGCGTTTCGCGATCTTCAGCACGCGCTTCCAGATGGTGCAGTGATTTCTTTCATCAGCCCGTTGCCGGGCGCCGGGGCGACCAGCGCCGCGATGTGCGCGGCGATCAGCGCGACGCAGCACGGCCGCAACGTGATCCTGGTCGATTGCGATCTGCGTCATCGCTCGCTCACCAAGGCGCTGGCGATGGAGCCGGAAGACGGTCTGCTCGAAGCTTGCGAAGATCCCGATGCCTGGCGTGACTACGTGATCGAAGAGCCCGAAACCGGGCTGCACGTTCTGCCAGCTGCGCGTGCGCGCTCGCCATGGGCTTCGCTTATGGCGGAAGCCGGATTTCCGCTCATCATCGATCAGCTGCGCGAGGCCTATGATCTCGTTTTGCTCGACTGCCCGCCCGCGATCGGCGCCGCGGAAGGAGCGCTGCTCGCTCGCTTGGCCGAGCGCCGCGTGATCGTCGCTGCGTGGGACGAGACGCCGTTCAGCGCGCTCCGCAACGCGCTGCGCTCGCTAAAGGCGCGTCCAATGTCAGCCGCCTCTGGCGTTTTGATGAATCGCGCGCCCGCCGGGCAGCGCATCATTCCGGAGCGAGCGGCCTAGGTTTGCCGCGGGCGGCCAGCATGGTCTCCGGGGCCAGCGCGCCGCCGATGGCGATCGCCAATTGCGGAAACACCGGCGCCAGATTGCCCTGAAATTCCGGCGCGTGCGCCCATTTAGGCGTCGCCGGACGCGGCAAGGCCTTCACCCGCACGCCCCGCGGCTGTGTGCGCACGAGTTCGCGGATGAACGGCGACGGCGCACCGCCGCCCACGGCAATCGCGTGCAGCTCACGCGCCTTCGCCCGCGCTGCATCCGCCGCGAGCACCACCAGCGCGTGACCGTAGACTTCCTGCAGCGCCTTGACGAAATCCTTGTAGTCGCGATCGCGCTCCAAATCCTTCAGGCCGATCGAAACCACTTTGCCCTCATGCCGTACGCTCGCCCGGCCGGATGCAAACAGCGCCTCTTTCAGGTCGGCCATCTGCGCCATCGCCGCGCGCCACAGACCCGTGCGCTGCTCAACCGACTTCGCGTGCTTGCCGGCGTTGAGAAAGACGTTGGCGATCAGGCCATCGACATAATCGCCGGCCTTCTTCAGCGTCAGGCGCGCATCTGAGAGTTCGCGCAATTCGTCGTCTCGCCGGCTGAGGGCGGTTATGTCGGTTGTGCCCGCGCCCATATCGACGACGATAAAGTGCGTGCCTTTTTGCTCCAGCCCAATTGAGCTGTACGCCGCCGCAGCAGCTGCTTCGAAGATGAGTTCGGCCTCCTGCTCGATGGGCCGCTCCAGCGCGCCCGGCAGCGTGCGCGTGACCAGGTCGATGGCGACGCCATCCGGCTCGGTCAGCGCGGCGCCCGCCGTGCGCCGAAACGCTTCCGCCTGGCCCAGCAAGCCGGCGAGCCCCGCATGCAACGACGCCGCCGAGACACCACTCCACGCCGGCGCCGCGTAGCGGCGCTTGATCTCGCTGACGCGCGCCAGCGCCTGATCCGCCGCCGCGGCGCGCTCAACGGCGGCCAACAGGTAAGCGAGATAGAGCACCACCAAATCCCGCATCTGGAAAACGCGGTGGGGATCGAGCGAAGCCAGCGCATTGGCGTCGAGCGCGCGATCGAGATCCGCCGCACCGAGCAGGGTCTTGAACGAGCGCAGCGCCGAGCGCTTTTTGCCCTCGAGCGCGCGCGCCCGCGCCAGCGCAGCGCGGCCGAACAGCACATGCGTTTCGTCTATGAACACCGCGCTTTCCAGCAACAGCGGATTGCCGGCCTCCTGCACCGCTCCAAGCGCCAGCGGGCGCACGGCGCCAGGATCGAACCGCGCCCACGCCTGTCGCGGGGCCGCCGCCGCCTTTGAGAAGGCGGTGCCGAAATCGATGCAGAGGGTCCACGCCGTCATCTGCGTTTCGTTCGCGCCGGCGCAGCGCGCGGTTTGGCCAGCACGTCGCCGCCGCGCATCACGCCGCGCGCCACGACGCGCACGCGCGCCGCCGTTGCGCCGCCAACCAAGTCGTGTTCGGCTTTGTCGAACGGCTCGATTGCGCCAAGCGCACCGGTGCGGCTCATGCCCCGCTTTCGTCCAGCGCGGCTGAGCGCCTGCTCCAGCATCGCCAGCGCATCCGTCCGCGCAGGCGCCGCCTTCGCCGTCATGGCTTCGTCGCAATAGCACAGCGCTTCCGCCAACGCGGCGTCCGCCTCGCGCCACGCCGCTTCCGCCAAGGCGGCAGGCATTGAATCGCCCTGCGCCGCACGTTTCCGTGCGGCGCGCTGGGTTGTCGATATCGCCTTCTTAGCGGACATGGGCGCTAGTTTAGCGTCCGCCTCCGCGTGCTGCCTAGAGCCGGAAGCTGACGCCTGCCATGAACTGGTTCACTTCGAAGTCGCGATAGCGATTAGCGCCGCTGGATTCCACTTCGTCGTACGAGTAACGCGCCTCAAGCGCCACGCGGCGGTTGAGCAGATAATCCGCGCCGACGTCGAAGCGGCGGAATTCGTCCTCGCGGTCGATCACTTCATACTCGCGGCGGCCGAAATCGGCGCCGGCGGTGAGGATGATGTTGCGGCGCAATTCGTGGTCGATGCGGGCGCCATACTCGCTTTCCGTGTAAGGCAGCGCCACGTTGCCGGCCACTTCTTCGGTGTTGCGGCTGGCGTCGAACGTCAGCGTGGTCAGGCCAGTGATGTACCATTCGACATGCGCGTCGATAGCCACGCCATCGAGAGAGGCGCCTGAATCGTAGTCGCGATCGAATTGACCGACATTCACTTCGCCGCGGACCAGGTCGGAGAAGTCTACGGTGACGCCGGCCAGCAGCGTTCGGCCGTCGGAATCGAAACCGGGGTTGTTGTCGAACTCGCGGTTATCGACGATCGCCTGACCGACCAAGCCGATGCGCGGCGTCAGCTCGACATCGATCCGCCCTTGCGCCTCCGTCTGATCTTCGTCCCGGAACGCCTGCGCGCCTTCATATTCGTACTGGCGCTGCGCCACGCCGCCGCTCACACGCACGCGATTGAAGCGGTGTGAAGCCCCAACCGACACCTCGGTGCGATCGTATTCAACGGGATCACCGCCGATGGGCGCGTCCGGGCTGATGCGCGATTCCACCAGCCGCTCGGTGCTGAGGGCGCCGGTAATGTTGGAATTGCTGCCGACATCGAGGCGTCCGACAGCACGGGCGTAGGCGGTGTTGGCGTCTTCGTTCGAGAAATCCTGATGCCCTTCGAAGCGCGCGCCGGCTTCCAGGCGTAGGGCGTGGCGCGACCAATTCGAGTCCAGGCGCGCTCTCGGCGTAGCAGCCAGGATGACGTCGGAGTCTTCGTTCACTTCTTCGCCGAACAGATTGTCGACCGACTCCGCAGTCAGATCGATGCTTGCGTTGAGCGTGAAGCCGCCGACGCGGCGGCCAAGCGGGTCGTATTCCTCACGCGAGCGGTCACGAACCGAAACGCTGCTCTCAAGGTCCTGCGCAGCGGCGTGGACAGGCAACAGCGTTATGAGCGAAGCGGCGATAGCCGAGAAGGCTGAATGAAAGCGCACGTTTTGTCCCCCTGGATCCGTCAACGCGCTGGTCGAGCGCAGCTGGCGCATGTCCCGAGAACAAACTCCTGAACCGAGCACATATGCAACCGGTTGCGCGCGGCGAGAGAATGTCTGGCTCGGCGCACAAAGTGCTGATGCTCTGTTAAACATTAAGCGTCCCCTCTCTGTGTTCTTCAGCACCTAACGCCCGCTTTGCTTAAAGCTCCCTTGCTACCGCAGGCTGCATCAGCCGCCGGCGCCATAGGCTTTCTCGCCCGGCCGCGGCTCACGCCTTTGTATCGGTTTGAAAACGCCCATCCCCGTCATGAGCGTCCGGTCCCCGGCCCACACCCGGCCGCGAACGACGAATACGTCCCCCTCCGTCGTCAGCACTTCGCCCGCTCCCTCCACCCAATCGCCCAGCTTGGCGCTCGCGAGGAAGTCGCAGGTCAGCCTCACGGTAACCCAATAGGAGGAGGTTTCCAACGAAACGACGCTGCCCCAGGCCATGTCGGCGAAGCTCATCAGCATCCCGCCATGCGCGTTCATCAGGCCATTGGTGTGGTGCGCCTCGACCCGGAAGGCCATCTGAGCGCCGCCAAGGCCGAACCGCCTGTAAAGCGGCCCGATCTGCGAGACGAAGCCGCGACGCCAGTCCAGCGGCTCGTAGCCTTCGGGCGCAGCGATAGGCGGGGCCAAGTCATCCGACATGCCCGGAGCCTAATCCTCGCTGGGGGCCAAAACAAAGAGCGCGGGCGCCGCACTCGGCCACCCGCGCTCTTCTTACCGAGACCCGCCCAGGCCTCAATCAATCCAGATGTCTTCGTCCGCCGCGGCCATGAAATCGTTGGCTGGCGCGGCTGCCGACTGAGCCGCGGGCCGCTGACGCGGCATGCCGTTGATCATATCGCTGCGCAGGTCGTAACGCGCGGCGCGGATTGCCGGATGAAAGCCGACGTTTTGCATTGAAAACATCACGTCCAGCCCGCGCTCACGCCAATAGGCTTCGATTTTGTCCTTTAGCGCCTGCGCTCCTTCGCGCGACGTGTAATCCGCGAACTCGCGTTCCTGCGCGCTCGCCCAGGGCGCGTCGAAATCATCGCGGTTTTGCAAAGCGCTGGTCTTCATCAGCCCGGACCTCGTCATTTCCCGGGCTGCAAGATGCGCAAAAAGCACAGCGGAATAAATTGCACAGAAGGGGTGTTCGGCGACCTAGGCGTTCTCGGCGATGTGGCGAATTGAGGCCTAGAGCGTCCGCACTATGCCGCAAGGGCGCCTCGCGGGCCGGGCGCGGGCGGTGTTTCCTGCGTTCATGCCGACTGCGAAGCCGCTGGCCATTGTCATCGAGGATGACGCCGCCGCTGCCGACGCGCTTACGCTCCTGCTCAAGGATTTGGGCGCAGAGGTCGTCCGCGGCGTGCGCCAGGAAGACCTTTCGCAGGCGCTGGGCGCCCGGGCTTCCAGCGTTCGCTGGATTATCACTGATTTCGACATTGGGCCGCACGAGAACGGCGTCGCGCTGGCCGGACGTCTTGCCGCCGATGCGCCGGACGCGCGCGTGCTCGTGCTTTCCGGCGACGACCATCGCGCCGCCGCCGCTGCGTCCAGCGCCGGGTTCGACATCATGAGCAAGCCCGCTAACGCCGAGGCCATCGCGCTCTGGCTCGAACGTCGCTAAGCCAGCGCTGTGACCATCGAGGACCCCGACGCGCGCCGCTGGATGCGGCGGCCTGAAACGCTGGCTGTGGGCGCTTCGATCCTCTTTCTTGCCGCCGGGGTCACCGCGGCGATGGACGCGCCTTACGTCGCCGTCGTTTTCGCCGCGCTGGGCATAACGCTGTCTATGCTAGTGTGGCTCGCCGTGCGCATGGAGCGCGCCGAGGCTGAGGCCGCGCTCGATGCCGCCAAACAAGCCGAATTGCGTGCGCTGGCGATTGCTAGTCACGATCTGCGCCAGCCTCTGCACGCGATCACGCTTTACCTCAACGCGCTCGACAAACGGGTAGACGGGGAGGAAGCGCGGGCAATTCTCGGCAAGGTCGAAAGAGCGGCGGACCATATGTCCGCGCTACTCACTGGGCTCATGGACTATGCCCGCCTGCGCAAGGGTGCGCGCGAACTCGCATTCTCCGAAGCCGAACTGAAGCCTCTTTTGGCGCGAGCGGCTGCCGGCGCGTCCGCTGCGATAGTCGAAGCGCCAGACATTGTTGTGCGCACCGACGTAGATTTGCTGACCGAGACGCTGGCGGCGCTGGTGACGAACGCGCAAACCCATGGCGGTGGCTTAACTCGCATTGACGCTCAACAAAGCGACGGCGCGTTGAAAATCCTCGTGGCCGATGCAGGCCCCGGCGTCCCCCCCGAACATCATGCCGATATGTTCGAGCCGTTCGTTCGGCTCGAACACGGCAAGACGAGGCCGGGCCTTGGCCTGGGGCTCGCCTATGCGCGCGAAAGCGCGCGTCTGTTGGGGGGACGTCTCTCGATTGCTTCTGCGCCAGGCGAAGGTGCGCGCTTCATCCTGACGCTGCCTAGCGCGATTTAAGCTTGGCGATGGCTTCGGCGCGCGTGCGCACGCCGATGGCGCGGTAGATCGCCGCCAGATGGATTTTCACGGTGCCCTCGGCGATGCTGAGCGAGCGCGCGATTTCCTTGCTCGCCTGCCCCTTCAGCAATTCCTGCAGCACGTCGCGCTGGCGCCCGGTGAGCTTCTGCACCGCCTCCAGCCGCATCAGGTTCTCATCGCCCTGGGGATCGCCGTCGCGCCGGCCTATTGCGCTGGGCACAAAGATGCGTCCCTCCAAAATGCCGCGCACGGCTTGCGCAATTTCGGAAGAGGAAAGGGATTTCGGGATGTATCCATGCACGCCCGCGCTGAGCGCCGCGAAGATGTCGGCGCGTTCTTCCCACGCCGAAACCACCGCCACTTTCGCCTCGGGAAACCCGTCGCGCAGCGCCGAGAGCGCCTCCGCGCCGGACATTCCTGGCATGCGCAAGTCGACGAGGATGAGATCGCCCGCGCCCTTCGCGGTGAGGATATCGATAGCCTGATCAAGCGTCTCGGCTTCGAGCACTTCGCTCGCGCCCAATTCGTCGACGAGCAATTGCCGCAATCCGCTGCGGAACAATTCGTGGTCGTCAGCGATCAGCGCCCTTAATGGCATGACAGCTCCTCGCACGCGACGTGTACGCGGACGCCACTCAACACAAGGTTGGCGTCGCGCTCAACGAAAATCCGCTTGCGAAACTATCGAAGGGCGCTTGCGTTCGCACCGGCGGACGGCGGCGGCGCCTGGGCCTCAACTTCGCTCATCGGGCCTTCCCGGGCGCGCACGTCGCGCAGCGTGTCGATGCGCATGCGCTCCAACTGGAACAAGACCAGAGCCCGGCCCTCGAGATTGCGGCCGGTCTGCGCGCGCAGCGTCGAGGGATTCACCTGCGCGCCGCGGCGTAGCACTTCGTAATGCAGATGCGGCCCTGTGGAGCGGCCGGTGGTTCCAACATAACCAATCACTTGCCCTTGGCGCACGCGCGTGCCGGCGCGCATGCCGCGGGCGAAACGCGAGAGGTGCGCGTAAGCGGTCTCATAGCCGTTGGCGTGACGAATGCGGACATAATTGCCGAACGAGCTGAACGGCCCGGCGCGAACGATCGTGCCCTCGCCGGCCGCCATGATCGGCGTGCCTGTCGGCGCGGCGAAATCAGTGCCCCGATGCATGCGCGAATAGCCCAGGATCGGGTGCCGGCGCATGCCGAAGCCGGAGGAAAGGCGCGCGCCGTTGATCGGCGTGCGCATGAGAAATTTGCGCGCGCTGCGGCCATCTGCATCGTACCAATCAGGGCGCTCTTCGCCAGGCGCCTGGAAAGAATAGAAATTGCGCGGGCCCTGTCGCGTTTCCAGCGAGATGAACAGCATCTCGCCCGTGCGCACGGTGTTGCCCTCATCGTCGTAAAAGCGCTCGAACACCAGCTCAAAGCGGTCGCCGGGCTGAACGTCGCGTTGGAAGTCAACGTCGTAGCCGAAGGCGTCGGCGAGAGCAGCGACCTCGCGATCCGTCGCGCCGAGCGACATCGCGCTGGAATAAAGGCTTGTGCGAACCGGAGCGGCGATGCGCGCAATTTCGTACGTCAGCGGCATCAGCACTTGCCGCGCCGCAAAGCCGCCGGCGGCGGTGCGGTTGGCGGTGATCGACGCGCCAGGCTCCGATCGGAAGGCTACACCCGTCAGGCTCGCTTCGTGGCCGCGCCGGTTGAAGAACAGGCTGATCTCCTGGCCCGTGCGCAGCAGCCGCGGATTGTAGACGTCGGTGATCGATTGCAGCGCCGCGCTCGCTTCGCCCTGCGTGGCCCCCGCGCGCGTCAGCACGCCGGCGAAGGTCTCGCCGCGGCCCACGCGGACTTCGCGCTCTTCGTGCGTGAAATAGGGTTCAGTGAAGGCGATGTGCTCGGCGCGCCGAGCCGCGGCCTCGCGTTCGCTATCGCGTCCGGCGGCCTCCGCAACGCTAGAATCGAACAGGCCGGCGTTCCACGCCAAGCCCGCGCCCACGCCGGCGGAGGCCACGAGCACGGCGCTCGCAGCCAACCCTTTCCAGGCTTTCAGGAGGCGAGCAGCAAACGCCGAATTCAACCCTGGAACTCCCGACCCAGTCGTCCGCAGTTAAAGCAGTAGAATGAGCGCAATTGAGGCCTTTGGTTATTTAACCAGAAACCCAAATCGCTCATCTCCTTGCTTGGGCTGCGGCCGCCACAACGGCGCCTAAGTCCGAGCAAGGACCACGCCAGTATAGGCTTTATGGCACATAGGTCTAACCAGGCCGTTGCGAGTCAAGCTGCGGGCGACAGTGCGCCCGCCCCTGATCCGCGGCGATTCAGGCCAGCGTGGGGCTGGACTGCCGTCGGCGTCGCCGGCGTAGGCTTGGTCGCGCTTGCAGCCGGGCTGTGGTTTCTGCGCATCCCGATCGCCGCCGCCTTCCTCGAGGGCGAGCTTGGTAAACGAGGCGTTGAATCTGACTTCACAGTCACGCGGCTGGATTTTGGCGGCGCCAGCATCGCAGCGATCCGGCTGGGGCCGGAAACCGAGCCTTCGCTCGCAATCGCCGCCCTAGACGTTGATTTTGCCTGGAACGGCCTCTCGCCCCGTCTAGCGGCGATCAATCTAGTAGAGCCCCGGCTGCGCGTCGCCATCGACCCCACTGGGCGCGTGTCGGCCGGTGCGCTGGACAATTTTGCGCGCGGCGAAGGTGGCGCTGGCCGCCGGCCCTCAATTCCCCGCATCCGCCTCGACGTGACCGACGGCCAGGCGCTGATTCAGGCCCCCTTTGGCGTGCTAACGGCTGAGCTCCAGGCGTCCGGCGTGGTCGGGCGCGACTTTTCCGCGCTGGCCAACATCGCGGAGACGTCTCTCCCCGGAGAGGCGTACGGAATCGATGCGCTCGCCGCAGAGTTGCGCGCTGAATCGCGCGGCGATGCCCTCGGGCTAAATCTCAGTGTACGCGCCCAGCGCCTGGCCTGGGCGCGCACGGTGATCACCAGCGCCGCGCTGGAGGCCAATGCCAGCGTCCCGCTTGACCTCGCCCGGATCGAAGCCGCCGTGACGCTTGCGCTGGACAATCTGCGCGCGCCGGACGGAAGTGCGGTGCAAGCGCTCGAGGCGCGCAGCGCAGGCGAAGCGGCGCTCGCTGACCAAGGCATGGCCTTGGCGCAATGGAGCGCAGAGCTTGGCGCGCAGACCGCCCTCGCCGGAACGGGGTCCGCCCTGCTGCAAGGCGCAACCCTGACGGCTGCGGCGCAGGGTGAAGGTCAGCAGGGCCAGGCCAATTGGTCGTTCACCGCCAACCGCTTCGCCGGTTTCGATCTCATCTCGGAAACGCCGACCGGCGAAGGCGCGCTTTCGTTCGATCTCTCCTCCGATGAACGCTTGAGCGCGGAAGCCCTGCTCAGCCTGCGCCGGAGCGCGCTCAGCGCCGACGCGCAGCAAGCCATCCGCGACGCTTTCCCAAATCTGAGCGGCGCGCCTGTTGGGCCGACCTTCACCGCCGCCGAGGCCGCGTTCGACGACGCCGCCGACCGGTTCGACCTCACCGTGCCGATAGCGTTCGCGGCGACCGACGCCGGCGCGCGTCTGCGCGTGGCCGCGCCGATTGAGGCGCGCGCCGCCACCGGGCTCACTGCGCGGCTGACGCCGTTGCGGGACGATGCGCCGAGCGTTGCGATGCAATGGCCTGGACCATCGCTCGGCGGCGCAGTCGCCATCGACATCGAGGGCGGAGGCGCGCCCCGCGCACAAATGCTGCTCGACGTCGTCACCTGGGCCGACGGCGCCCCGTTTGAGGCTGACGGCACGGTCTCGATCAGTGATTGGCGCGCCGCTGGCGCCAGCATCGGCACGGACGAAATTGGCGTGCGCCTCATCGTTCCGCCCGAAGGCGGCGGGCGGCTAGAATTGGACGGTCCCGTCGCCATTACCGGACCCGTTGGCGACGGCGAAATACGCGACCTGGTCGCCGAACTGGATATTGCCGCCCTGTGGGGCGATGGCTGGCGCGTCACGCCCACCAACGGCTGCTTGCCGATCCGTTTGGGCGGGCTCGACGTCGCCGGCCTGTCCTTCACGGCAGGCGCTCTCCGCATGTGCGCGGTAAATGACGTGTTCGTCGCCGCCGACCGCGGAAATCGCCTGAGCGGCGGCTTCGCCATCGAAGGGCTCCAACTTGGCGGCCGCATGGCGGGGCCTGAGGGCCAGCCGGCGCGTGTCGGCGCAGCCCGCGTCACCGGCGCGTTCGGCGGGACGACCGATGAAACCCTGCTCGCCATCGTCGCCGCAACGCCGACGGTTGCGGTCGACATGGCGGCCGACCGCACGATAGCCTTTCAAGGCCAAAGCCTCACCGCCGATACCCGCATCGCCAACGGAACCTGGCGCACAGAGGGCGCCTTCGCCTCCGGCGTGCTCGACGATCCTGGCTTGCCTGGCGTCGTCAGCGCCATTGCTGGGCGCTGGAGTGCATCGCCCGAGGAGGACGGCGTCGTCATCAGCGTGGACGCCGGCGCCGCTGATGTCGTCGCCCGTGACGCGCCTCAAGACGCAGCAGACCAACGCCCGCTCTTCAATCCAATCCGCCTCGCGAACGTCAACGGCGAATTGCGCGGCGGCGAGATCAACGCGCGCGGCCAGATCCTGCTCGATGCGGGCGGGCGCGTGCTGGCGGAGTTCACCGCAGAGCACGACACGCGCGCTGGCGAAGGCGGCGCACACATTCGCGCCGATCGCGTCCTATTCGGTCCGGACCTGCAGCCGTTTGAGATTTCCGAAATGTTGCGCGGCGTCGCCGAGAATGTGAGCGGTCCGGCGGGCGTCGACGCCGATGTGGTGTGGACCCCCGAAGCGCTGCGCGCGACCGGCTCAGTGCGCCCGCAAGGCGTCTCCTTGTCGACCTCGACGATCCCAATCGTCCGCGACGTTTATGGCGAGGTGTATTTCGACGATTTATTCGCAATGACCACCCCGCCGGGTCAAGAACTCACCATTGGAGAACTCAATCCGGGCATCGCCATTTACGGCGGCGAGATCAGCTTCCAACTGCTCGCCAACCAGCGTGTTTCGCTCGAAAGCGCGCGCTTCCAATTCGCCGGCGGCATGCTGGCGGTCGACCCCGCTGTCATCACATTGGGCGCGGATGAAACCCGCTTCCGCCTTACGCTCGCCAACGTCGATGTTGCAGCCCTCGTCACCCAGCTCAATATGCCCGACCTACACGCGACGGGCCGCGTCGAAGGCGCTTTTCCGATCCTGCTCACAGCGCGCACAGCGCTCATCGAAAACGGAGAATTGCGCGCAGCGCCGGGCGGCGGCACCATCTCTTACGTCGGCCAGGCCGGTGAGAGCATGGAGGGCGCCAGCCGCGTTGCGTTCGATGCGCTGCGCAATTTCCGCTATGAGAGACTGCGTCTGACTTTGAGCGGCGACATATCCGGCGATGTCGTCACCTCGATCGAGTTCACCGGCGAAAATTCGGGCGAACCGGTGGATCTTTCCCCGCTTGCGGGCAGCCTGCCGGGTGTCGGCGATATCAACGTTCGCGGCGTTCCATTCCGCTTCAACGTCGCGATTACCGCGCCCTTCTCTCGCTTGGCGCGAACCGCCGCGGGCATCACCAATCCGGGCGGCCTGGTGGGCGAGGCCATTGGTGGCGAAGCCGAGGAAAACACAGACCAAACGCCGCCCTCAGTTGACGTTCAGGTCGAGCCCCTAAGATAAGGGGTGCGCAATCAGCGAGGAGCGCTTCGATGCCGAAGGGCGTAACTGTGACTTTCGAGCGGCTGTCCGGCCCCAGCCTCGCCATGCTGGGCGCGGCGATGCTCGGGCTGACCGCCTGCATTCCAGTGCAGGTCCAAGCGCCCGACCGGCCAATCGAAATCAATCTCAACGTCAATATACGGCAGGAAGTCATCGTGCGGCTCGAACGCGAGGCGCAAGAACTTCTGGAAGATAATCCGGATCTGTTCGGAGGAGGATCACCGCAATGACCCGCGCCCGCGCGCTCCATCCCATGCTGATGGCGAAGGCGTTGCTCGCAGCGACCGCCCTTGCACTCGGCATCGTCATCGCTTCGTCCGCCTGGGCGCAGCAGGACAACGTCCTGGCGCAAGCCCGCGCGCAAGGCATTGTCGGCGAGCAAGCTGACGGCTTCCTCGGCTTCCCGCCCGGCGCCAACGTGTCCGCGGACATTCGCGCCCGCGTCGATCAGATCAACATTCGCCGCCGCGCCGTTTACACCGAGCGCGCAGCACAGCGGAACGTAACCATCAACGAGATGGCCGCTGCTGTGGCTTGCGAAATCCTGCAAGGCCGCGTCCCCGTCGGGGAACGCTATCGCGACGAAAGCGGCCAATGGCGCACCCACGCCGCTGGCGACCCGGTGCAGGTTCCGTCCTTCTGCCCGCAGGGCTAAACGCTGCCGGGGGCGCTGGAAGCCCGCTTTGAGCGCCTCATCGCCGGCGACGGTGATGAGGCGCAAGCCTTGTCCGGCTGCGCTTGGGCCATCATCCGCAATGGCCGGATCGCCGCCTCCGACGCTGTCGGCTACGCCAATCCGCTGACACGTCGGCACCTCCGCGCCGACGCGCCGATGCGCGTCGCCTCCATCTCAAAGCTGGCGACCACGATCCTCATCTTGCAGCAGGTCGACGCCGGCCGTATCGGCATCGACGACGATGTCAGCGAAACGCTCGGTTTTTCGCTGCGCAACCCCGCCTTTCCCAGCGCGCCGGTGACGGTGCGGCTGCTTTTGTCGCACCGTTCCAGCATGCGTGACGGCGCTGTCTATTGGGGCGCGCTTGGCGAGCGGCTCAGCGATTTCTTTGCGCCCGGCGGCGTGCGCTGGGAGGACGGCGCCCATTGGGATGAGGCGCAACCGCCCGGCGCCTACTTCAAATATTGCAATCTCGGCTTCGGCGTCCTCGCCACTTTGGTCGAGAAGCTCGAAGGCAAGCGCTTCGACATCGTGGCGCACGAAAGCTTGCTGCATCCGCTTGGACTGGACAGCGGCTTTAATTGGAGCGGCAGCGAAGACGCCTACATCGCCCGCGGCGCACCGCTTTGGCAGCCGGAGAACGGCGCTTGGGCTGCGCAGCTTGATGAACCCTTGCCGGTCGGGCGCGCGCCGCTTTTCCTCAATCCGAATGAATTGCCCCTGGCCGGCTACTCCATTGGTGAGAACGGCCTGCTTTTCTCGCCGCAAGGCGGCTTGCGCGCCAGCGTGCGCGATCTTGCACGCATCGGCGCATTGCTCATCGGCCCCAGCGCGCCGTTCCTGTCAGCGCAATCGTTGGCGCTGATGCAGACGCAGAGCTGGCGGTTTGACGGCGCCAATGGCGATGACGAGAACGGCTTCTGGCGCGCCTACGCACACGGCATGCAGATCATCGCCGCCGATGACCCCGCCTGCCCGATCGCCAATCTCCGCCGCTCGCTCGTCGGCCATTCCGGCGACGCCTACGGGCTGCGCGGCGGTCTTTTCCTCGACCCGCAGGCGCGCAGCGGCTTTGCCTTCCTGTTTAATGGCGGCCCCGCCGACGATGTCCGCGCACGCGGCGCCCGCTCGGGTTTCCTCCGCTCCGAGGAAGCGGCGCTCGGCGCGCTTTATGACGCTGCCGTCCGCGGCTGAAAGCCATGGCGCGATCGCCCCGCGCGCCCCACATTCGTAGCGATGAAGGCGTTTCTGCTCATTCTCTCGCTCGGCTCGATACTGGCCGTTGTGTTGTTCGGCACGCTGACCGGGTGGGACGCCTCCGCCATGAGCCTGCATGGGTGGATCGCGCTGTCGCTCGGCACCGTGCTTTCACTCGTGGTCGGCGGCGGTCTGATGGCCCTGGTCTTCCACTCGGCCCGCCACGGCTATGACGAACGCGCCGATTGGCGGCCGGACGAAGACGCGAATTAATTATTCTCTCTGGGAGCATAAGGTGGTAGGCTCCCCCATGGCCAAAGTCCCGAAGGACGTGAAGCGGTTCAAATCGCTCTACGCGCACGGCTTTGTCCGCGCTGCCGCATGTGCGCCGCGCGTTACCCCGGCGGATCCCGTCGCCAATGTCGAAGCGATCGTCGATTTCGCCCGCCAGGCCGACAAGCAGAAGGCGGCCCTCCTGCTCACGCCGGAGCTGTCGATCACCGGCTACGCGATCGACGATCTGTTGCTGCAGGAGCCTTTGCTGGACGCTGCCGAGGCGGCCCTCGCAAGGCTAAAGGAAGCCAGCGCCAAGCTTTTCCCGATCGTTGTCGTCGGCGCGCCTCTGCGCCTCGGAGGCGCCCTCTACAATTGCGCCGTGATCATCCGCGACGGCGCAATCCTCGGCGTGATCCCGAAAAGCTATTTGCCGAACTACCGCGAGTATTACGAGAAGCGTCACTTCGCTTGCGCCGCCGACGCACCCGAGCGCGAAATCACGCTGCTTGGCGAACGCGTGCCGTTCGGCGCAGACCTTATCTTCGCCGCCGACGACGTTCCCGACTTCGTCTTCCACGCCGAGATCTGCGAGGATTTCTGGGCGCCGGCACCGCCCTCCACCATGGCGGCGCTGGCTGGCGCCACGGTGCTGCTCAATCTCTCCGCGTCCAACGTCACCATCGGCAAGGCCGACGACCGCAAAGTGCTGTGCGACTCTCAATCGCGCCGTTGCGCGGCCGCTTATCTGTTCGCCGCCGCCGGCCTCGGTGAAAGCACCACGGACCTTGCTTGGGACGGTCAAATCGTCAGCTACGAAATGGGCGAGAAGATCGCTGAAGGCGAGCGTTTCGCGCGCGAGCCGCAATTGGTCGTCGCCGATATCGACGTCGAGCGCATCGCCATGGAGCGCCGCCGCCTCGCCAATTTCCGCGATGCGATCGGACGCAACGCCGAAGCGATCCGCAAATTCCGCCGCATTGGCTTCACGCTCAACGCGCCGGGCGCCGCGCTCGATCTCGTACGCGCCATCGATCGTTTTCCCTTCGTCCCCGACGACCTTTCCAAACTCGATCGCGATTGCTTCGAGGCCTACAACATCCAAGTTGCCGGGCTTGCGCAGCGCATTGAGCGCACCAGCACCACACGCGTCGTTATCGGCGTCTCGGGCGGCATCGATTCGACGCACGCCCTCATCGTCACCGCGCGCGCCTTTGATCTCATTGGCCTGCCGCGCGAGAACATCATCGGCGTCACCATGCCCGGCTTCGCCACCGGCGCTGAGAGCAAAGCCAACGCTTGGGCGCTGATGCGCGCGCTTGGCATCGACGCACGCGAAATGTCGATTGAGCCTCTGGCCAATTTGATGCTGCGCGAACTCGATCACCCCGCCGCCAAGGGCGAGCCGCTCTACGACATCGCCTACGAAAACGTGCAGGCGGGCATGCGCACCGACTACCTCTTTCGTCTCGCCAATAAGGAAGGCGGGTTTGTCATCGGCACCGGCGATCTTTCCGAGGCCGCGCTCGGCTGGCAGACCTATGGCGTTGGCGATCACATGTCGCACTACAACGTCAACGCCGGCGCGCCGAAGACGCTGATCCAGCATCTGATCCGCTGGGTCGCCGCGTCCAACCTGTTCGACGCCAACGCCTCCGACACGCTTCTGCGCGTGCTCGACAGTGAAATCTCGCCCGAGCTTATCCCTGGCGAAACGCCCCAAAGCACACAGGCGGTCGTCGGGCCGTACGAATTGCAGGACTTCAATCTCTTCTGGATCACGCGCTACGGGCTTCGACCAAGCAAAGTGTTGTTCCTGGCCTGGTCGGCCTGGCGAGACAAATACAGCTACGCCGAATTGCGCAAATGGCTGGCGCTTTTTCTCGAGCGCCTCTTCCGCAACCAGTACAAGCGCTCCGCCACGCCCAACGGCCCAAAGATCGTGTCCGGCGGCGCGCTTTCCCCGCGCGGCGATTGGCGCATGCCGAGCGACGCCTCGCCAGCCGCCTGGCTCGACGATCTCAACCGCAACACGCCCGAAGCGCTCGACTGATCCGGGCACTCATGCTTGATGCGCGGCAATGAACCAGCGCCCACCTCTCGACGCACTCGTGGCTCTCGCACTCGAAGCGGGCCGTGAGATCATGCACGTGCGGAGCGAAGGCTTCGAAGCTCTGAAGAAGGGTGACGGCTCTCCCGTCACCATCGCCGATCAGCGCGCCGAGGCCATCATCCAGGCCGGCCTCGCCACGCTCTGCCCAGGCGCGCCGATGATCGGCGAAGAAAGTGTCGCAGCGGGCATCATTCCTGAATGCGGCTCTTTCTTCTTTTCCGTCGATCCGCTCGACGGCACACGTGATTTCGTCGCCGGCGGCGACGAATTCACCGTCAATATCGGGCTTATCGAGAATGGCGCGCCGACCATGGGCGTCGTCTACGCGCCGGCCAGCGGCGAACTCTACGCAGGCGAACCCGGCCGCGCGCTGAAGGACGGCGCCGCGATCGCCGCCGCCACAAGCAAGCCGCAAAACGGATGGCGCGTCGTCGCGTCGCGGCATTCCGGCAAGAACAGCGCTACGGCCGATTTCCTCGCCGCCATCGGCCCACATTCCCTGTGCAACGGCTCGTCTTCGATCAAGTTCTGCCGTCTGGCGGAGAACGAAGCCGATCTCTATCCGCGCTTCGGCGAGGTGAACGAATGGGACGCCGCCGCAGGCCATGCCATCCTCAGCGCCGCCGGCGGCGGCGTCATGCGTCTTGATGGCTCACCGCTCATCTATGGCGCGCCCAACGGTGATTTCCTCGTGCGTGGTTTCATCGCCTTCGCCAACGCGGAAGCCGAAGCCGCCGCGCGCGCGACCTTCACGCGCTGAGCTTCTCGATCAGCCTGCGCATGAAGCGAGCGCCTTCTTTGATCTGTGCGATCTCGATCCATTCGTCGGGCTGATGCGCCTGCTCGATTGACCCCGGCCCGCACAAAACGGCAGGCGCTCCGGCGCGCTGAAACAAGCCCGCCTCCGCGCCGTAGGAAACCACGCGCGTTTCGTTGTCGCCCGTCAACGCGCGCGCCAGCACTTCGGCGGCGCTATCGGCGACAGGCGCCAGCCCCGCCGTATTCGACCGCCGTGTGATGCGAACGCCGCCCTCCGGAGCGTGTTTGCGAATATGGGCGTCGACAATCGCCGCCGCTTCGCGGAAGCGCGCCTCGATGGCGTCGGGATCAGCTTCAGGCGGCGTCCGCAAATCCCAGCCAAAGCTGCATTTGCGCGCCAGAATGTTGAGCGCGGTCCCGCCCTCGACGCGTCCAATCGTCATCGTCGCGCCCGGCGGCGAGAACAGCGTGCCCGGGGGCGCATTCGCGCGCGCCTCGACGCCCATATCCGCCACCACCTGCATGAGTTTCAGCGCTTCCATCACCGCGGATACGCCATCATCCACAAGACTCGAATGCGCTTCCTTGCCTTCCACTTCGACTAGGAAGGAACGCATGCTCTTGTGGCCCGACACCACCTTCATGCTGGTCGGCTCGCCAATGATCGCCGCCGCCGGCGCGGGCATCGCTTCCATCAGCCGCGAAATCAAATCCGGCGCACCGAGGCAGCCCACCTCCTCGTCATACGAGAACGCCAGCAGCACCGGCCGCTTCAACGGCGCCGCCAGCATCGCATCGACATGCGCCAGCGCAATGGCGATGAAGCTTTTCATGTCGGCGACACCGCGGCCGTAAAGCTTGCCGTGCCGCTCGGTCACCGTCCACGGATCGCTCGACCAGGGCTGCCCATCGACAGGCACGACGTCGGTGTGGCCAGAAAGCACGACGCCGCCTTCGACACGCGGACCGATCAGCGCAATCAGATTGGCCTTCTCCCCGCTCGCATCGGCGACGCGTTCCGACGCCACGCCGCGCGCGCGCAGATAATCTTCGATCCAGGCGATGAGCGCGAGATTGGAATTGCGCGACGTGGTGTCGAACGCGATGAGCCGCGTCAGCACTTCCAGCGTCGGGCCAATCTCATGCGCCACCCGGCTTAGCCTCGCGGCTGAGCCGCCACCGGCTGGCCGCCCGGCTCCTGATAGGCCAGCAGCACAATGCGGAACGTCAGCGCGGCGTTCTGCGGGATCACCGGCGGGCGCCCTTCGGCGCCATATCCCAATTCAGCCGGGAACGTCGCCACGACCTCGTCGCCCGGACGCATGTTTTGAATCGCTTCCGAAAACCCAGGCACCACTGCATTCAATGGAAATTCCGCTGGTTCGTTACGCGCGAACGAAGAATCGAACACGCTGCCATCGGCCAGGCTGCCTTCGTAATGCACCAGCACTTGCGCCGCGCCGCTGGGCTGCGCCAGCGATTGATCGTGGCCGCGGCGGTTGAATTCGAGCGCCAAGCCTGACGGCAGCGTCTGCTGCTCTTCCGTAACCGCGGCGCCCAACGCGTTCACTGTACCCTCCACTTCTGAGACTGCATTGGCTTCGGCGCGTTCGATCTCTTGCATGACGCCGCCATTGTTGCCGCATCCGCCAAGAGCCAGGAGCGCGGCGGCGATGAGAATCTGATTGATCATCGGTACATGTCTTCCGCTTGAGAGATTGTCCAAGTTTCGGCGATCGCCGCGCGCTCCCAGGCCTGAAAGGCGTCGTCGGCGAAAATCGTGTCACAATAGGCTTGCGCTGATGCGGGCGCGGCGATGCGGTAGGTGCGTAGCCGTGTGGCCACCGGCGCGAACATCGCGTCGGCAATCGAGCGCTGTCCGAACAGATAGTCGCCACGGTCTGCATTGGCCGCGCGCGCGCACTCCCACAATTCGTAGAGCCGGCGCAGATCGTCTTGGGTGTCTTCCGGCAATGACGGCGTGGTCTCCAATCTGCGACGAATGTTCATCGATAGGTCGCGGCGCAGCGCGGCGAAGCCTGAATGCATCTCCGCCGCAGCCGAGCGCGCTTGCGCGCGCGTCATCGCATCGTCTGGCCAAAGCTGCGGCGCCTGCTCCGCGGCCCATTCGCAGATCGCCAGGCTGTCGTTGATGGTCACGCCGTTCACATGCAGCACCGGCACGCGGCCACTCGGGGAAACCGCCAGCACATCCTTGATTTGCGATTTGCCGTAACCTTCGCCGCCGAGTTGGATCACGCGTTCATCGAACGCGATGCGCCCCCATATTAGCGCCAGCCAGGGCCGCATCGACCACGACGAATAATTCTTATTGCCGATGTGGAGTACCGGGCGCGCCATGGCGGCGCTTGTTTCAGAGGCTCGGGCTTAGATCAAGCTGCATCCGCCGCTACCCGGCGCCCTTTTCGCCGCAGATTAGGCGGGCTAGCGTTACCTTCTGAGGCTGGGAGGTCCCATGCGTTTTGTGATGGCTGCTGCGGTGATCGCTGCAAGTTTGGCGGTAAGCCATATCGCCGGCGACGGCGCGCTGGCGCCTGTCGCCTCTGAAGCGCGCGGATTCGGTTCCAAGCAAGCCGTTTCGAAGCCGGCGCGCGGCGGCGGCGCCGGCGCAGACACCTGCCGCTGGGCCAACGACAACGAGTGCGACGAGCCAGACATCGGCACCGGCGCATGTCCGATGGCGAGCGATTATTCCGATTGCCGTGCGTTGCGTGAAGGCGAAAATGATTCCTGCCGCTGGGCGCGCGATGGCGAATGCGACGAAGCCGGCTTCGGCACGGGCGCATGCGTTCAAGGCACCGATCGCACCGATTGCGGTGAAATCGCCTGGATGCGCAATCAGAACGATTCCTGCGACACGGCCTTCAACGGCGCATGCGAAGAACCGGGACAAGGCAATGGCCGCTGCGCTGCGCGCACCGACCGCGCCGATTGCCACGGACGCAACCGGCCGATGACGATCAACGACCACTTCTTCGGCCGCGACGATCGCCAGCGCGTGAACACCGCAGAACTGCCATGGCGCCTGATCGGCCGCCTAGAACTCGACACAGGCGAAAGCTGCACGGCGACATTGATCGGGCCCGACGCCATCGTCACCGCCGCGCATTGCATCCACACCCAAGGCGGACCGAACGCCGCCGGCCGCTTCGTCGCCGCGCATGGCGGCGCTGAAGCGCGCGTGATCGCCTACCAGGTCGATCAGCGCTTCAACTATCAGCGTTTTGTCAGCGGCGATGAAATCGACGGGCTGGATTGGGCGCTGTTGCGTCTCGACCAGCGCCTCGGCGATCGCCTCGGCTTCGCCGGCGTGCAAAACCTCACCGGGCAAGGCCGTGAGCGTGCGCTCGCGGCCGATCTTTATCAGGCGGGCTTTGCCTGGGACACCGGCTCCCGTCTGACGGGCCACCTCGCCTGCCACATGATCGCATTTCATCCCGACAACACGTTCATGCACGAATGCGACACCACACGCGGCGATTCCGGATCGTCCTTCATGGTGCGCAGCGGCGCCGGATATGACGTGATCGGCGTGGACTCGAGCTTCCGCTCCAATCCTGGCGGCCCATTCCTCTATGTCGCCGTGAGCGCTGCCGGCTTCCAGCAGCACGTTGCTGACTTCGTCGGCGGGCGCAGCGGCATTCCGGTAGGCGGTCGCGGCGCGGCGAAACCGAAAGCGGATTAGCCTGCGTTGCGCAGCAGTTCTTCAAGCCGCGTGCGCAATTGCTCGGCGCTCTCGTCGATGAGGTCTTTTGGCGCTTCGGCGCGCACATAAGCCTGCACCGATGCCGGCAGCGACTCGCGCAAGATGCCAAGCGCACGCGGCGGCGCTGCGACAACCAGGTGACGAAAAGCCTTTTGCTTTTCCGCTTCGACGATGCGATCGGCGACGCGCTTCAGAAACTTCACTTCTTCCTGTTCATGCAGATTGCGGCCGCCATCCATGGCGTGGCGCCCGGCGCCGACGCGATCGAAGCTGCGCGGCGGCCGATCCTGAATGTCGTAGGTTTCGTCGTCGCTGATTTCGAGCTTCCAATCGTCCGGCGCCTGCAATGTCGCGCCGCGCCGCGGCTGCACATAGAGGCGCGCGCGGCGGCCATCAGCGAGCAGGAACCAGGTTTCGCCATCAACCAGCATCGAATTCTCCCTTTCCCCGGCAACGCCTCGCCCGCATGCCCGTTCCGCCAATCGCTTCCGCCAATCCCACAAAACAAACGGCCGGCGCTGAACCAGCGCCGGCCGCTCTAAGCTGATCTTTGGCGAAGCTTATTGCGCTGGCGCAAGGTCGGAATTGTTGACCCAACCTTGATTGCCGTTTTCGTCCTCTACCGACCAATACATGCCTTCGCGCTCGCCCAGCGGATAGACGATCGAGCCCGGCGCCAGTTCACGCATGATGTCGCCGCGCCCACCCGCGCGCGAACGCAATTGCGTCGATGTCGTCACACGGAAGGTCTCTTGCGGCGCGCCGGCGATGGTTGGGCCGCCGCCGGCTTGCATCACCAGATTCGTGTACGCGTCGATGAAGGCCACCGTGATCACACGCCCGATTTCGGTGTCAGTATAGCCGCCGAGCCCGACGCCGCCGCCGCCGAGAAATGCGCCGCCGCCCCAAGTGATGTTGCGGTTCTGCGCATTGCCTTCGGTCGAATACGATTCCGTCGTGCGCACATTGGTGAGCGTCAGCGTCGTCTGCGCGGTTTGGTTGCGAACACCGAGGCCGCCGATCGCTGCGCCGAAGCGCCCGCCGACCATGCCGCCCACCAGCCCGCCTACGCCACCGCCGGAAGAATTGTTGTCCTGCGCGACGACGTCGGCGAGCAGCACATAATCGGCCGCGCGCATCTGCCCGCCGCCGACATTGGCGCCGCGCTGCAGATTGCCTTGGCCGGAAAGTTCGCGCTCACGCAGCGCCGCGTCGAGGCCAGCGCCACGCTCGACGACGGTGAAGCAGCCCGATTGCTGCACCACGACGCGCAGCAGCGCCGCCGGCGGCTGCAGGCGGTAACCGGTCCAGCCGGCGCTATCGCCATTCTGAATGGAAATGGTTCCGAGATTGGTGGCGCAGCGCGGCACTTGCGGCGTCTCGCTTGCGGCTTGGCGCGGCTGCGCCCATGCCGTCGCGCTCATCCCCGCCGCCATCACAGCGGCCACAGCCAACGCTTTGAAAGCTCGACGCATTCTACTCCTCCATCGCACAGCAGGAGCACATGCCGGCGCCCGCCGCTTTTCCCTCGACGGCGGGACTAGCATACCGTTGCGGTTTAGTCATGCGCGGGAACTTGATGTTCCCGCGGCTCAGCCCAGTGCGCGCGCGAGATCAAGGCGGCGCATCGCTTTGCCCGGCAGTCGCGCGAGCGTCGGCTGCGTGCACGCTTCGAGCTTTCGGCGCACGGCGATCTCGGCGCCGCGCACTACCGCAGCCCACGACGGCCGCGCTGCCGCGCCCCATGCGAGCGGGCGCTGCAGCGTCGTGAGATGGCGTTTAAACTGATAGTCGCCGCAGCCGAAATCGACCTCCTGCAGGCCGCTCTCCGCCGCCCATTCGATCACCCAGCGCGCCAGCGCGACGCCCGGCGAGAATGCGTCGTAGGCGTGATCGTGGCCAAGCACCCAGCAATGCAGCACGGTGCGTGACCGCAAGCAGAAACTGGCCGCGACGAGCTTTTCGTCCGCGTGAAGCGTAAAGAACGCGCCAGAGAAATCCTCTCCGCGCGCCGCAAAGCACGCTTCGGCGACGGCGCGCACCCAATCGTGCGCCCAAATCGCCGGCTGGCCGCTCTCGCGCAATTGCGCACCCTTCCAGGCCAGCAAGGTTTCGAACGCGGCGTGGTCGTCTGAGAGCGCCGTGAAGCGCACGGTCCCATGCGCGTCATCAAGTTTGCGCAGACGATTGTCGGTTTGGCGCACCACCTTGCCGCGATGCGCCTTTAGATGCGCACGGTACGCCTCTGCGCCGCCGCCTATGTCGGCGACCCACGACCCCTCCTCACCGCCGGCGTGACCCGCCAACAGGGTTTGTCCTTCCGGCAAGCCCGATAGATCAATGCGCCCGACGCCAAGCGCCCGGCACAGAGCGGCTGCGTCAAGCGCGAGACCCGGCTCGCCGACCGCACCCTGATAATCTGCCAAGGGCGCGCCCAGCCCCATCGCCGCAAAACGCGACGGACGCTGCACGCCAAGGAAACCGCGACCTCCCTCGATGACGCAAATCCGCGCGTCCGCCCGGGCAGAGCCGACGATTTGAGCCCAGTCAGGCGCAAAATAAGGGCTGGCGAGCACCGGCGCGGCCGCCTGATGGCCGCGCCAGCGCGCCCATTCGCTCTGCCCGATCTCGCCGGGATGTGCCGTTTCGATACGCACGAATGCGCCCCTAATCGCTCGCGCGATTGGGGAAGCAAACCCTATTCCAGACCCAGAACGTGACGGAAGAACATCGTCTCCGCTTCACGCTGCGCCTCCTGATTTTCGCGCCGCGCGAAGCCGTGGCCTTCGTTCATGGCGATCATGAGCCAAGCCTCGCCGCCATTGGCCCGCACCGCCGCCAGCACCTGTTCGGCTTCGGAAACCGGCACGCGCGGATCGTTGGCGCCGTGGATCACGAACAACGGCTTGTTGACGCGCTCCATATTGTTGAGCGGCGAGATGCGATCGAACACGGCGCGCATGGCGGGATCGCGTTCGTCGCCGTATTCAGCGCGGCGCAAGTCGCGGCGATAGCCGGACGTGTTTTCCAGGAATGTGGTGAAGTTGGAAATGCCGACAATGTCCACGGCGCCGGCGAGACGGTCGTTGTAGTGCGTCATCGCGGCAAGCACCATGTAGCCGCCATAGGAGCCGCCATAGACCAGCATGCGATTGTTATCGAGGTCGTCGCGCTGGTAGATCCAATCCAGCAGTGCGCCAATATCGCGTACGGAATCCTCGCGGTTGGGCCCGTTGTCGAGCGCCAGGAAATCGCGGCCGTAGCCGGAAGAGCCGCGTACGTTCGGCAAGATCACGGCGACGCCCAATTCATTCACCCAATATTGCACTGTGGCGTTGAAGATTGGACGCGACTGGCTCTCCGGTCCGCCGTGAATGTTGATGATGACCGGATGCGGGCCAGGCGTGCTCGGCTGATAGAGAAAGCCGGTGATCTCGCGGCCATCGAAACTCGGCCAGGAAATCAGTGTCGGCTCGACGAAGGTCAATTCCGGGATGCCGCCAGTTTCGCTCTGCGTCCAGCGCGTCAGCTCTCGCTGGCGCAGATTGTAGGAATAAACGTCCGCCGCGGCCGTCGCGCGGTTGAGCGTCACGCCCAGATTCTCGCCGCGCGCATCGAACGCCATCGAATGCAAAACCCCCGGTGGCAATTCCGGGGCCGGCAAGGCCCGCCGCGTGCGGGCGTCCATCAAATGCAGCGTGGATTGCCCCGCTTCGTTCAGCGAATAAGCCAAGGTGCGTCCATTGTCGGAAAGGTCGAAGTCTTCAACGTCCCAGCGCACATCCGGCGTCAGCACCGTGCGCTGCCCATTGGCGAGATCGATGCGAACCAGACGCAGAAATTGCGCGTCCTCATCGCTCGTGACGATGACAGCGCGCCCGTCCGGCGTAAATTCAGCGTCGCCATAAGCGACGGCAATATCCGGCGCGAGCTGCGTGAGTTCTCCGCTTGCGATATCGAGCACGAACAACCGGCTCTCCGCGATCGAAATATAGCGCTGCAGCAACAGCTTCGACCCATCGGCGGAGAAATCCACCGGACCGATGGCGCCCTCGCCCTCATGCACGATGCGGCGCGATGACGGATCGGAGGGGTTGCCAATGTAGATGTCATAATTGGCTTCGTCCGCGGGCGCGAGCGACCATGCAGCCAACGCGCCGTCGTCGCTCCAGGTGAAATTCTCGTTGCGCGTGCCTGGTTCGGTGAATTGCGTGGACCGCCCGGAGGCGACGTCGAGCAGATAGCCGCCATATTGTTCGTTGCCGCCGACATCGCGGTTGAAAAGGATCAAATTCGGATCGCCCGGCCGCATCTGTCCGTCGAGCACGCGTTCATCGAAGAAGGTCAGCTGCGTGCGTTGTCCCAACGGCGCATCGACGCGGTGCAGCTGTGCGGTGTCGCCGAAGCGCGTGAGAATCAGCACGCCGCCAGAAGGCAGCCAATCGGTCATCAGCGCGCTTCTGGTGTTCACATACTGGCGCAAGCGTTCGGAGACCTCGGGCGGCGCATCCGGCACGTTCTCCAGCCTGAGCGCCCCGCGTTCTACCCGTTCCGGCGCCGTCTGCGCCGAAGCCGCCGTTGAAAACGCCGCCAGCGCGGCCAGTGCATAGACGATGCGCATCGCAAATCCCCCGAGAGCTTTGCTCCCGGGTTAGCGTCTGCCCGTGCGCTCCGCCAGCCTTAAGCGATGTGCGTCAGGCGGCGTCGGCGTCGGGCGCGTCGAACTCGGCGACGAAATGCCCCGGCGCCACCTCGCGCCATTGCGGCCGGTATTGCACCGCGTCGGGGTCGTCGATGACGCGCGATTTGAGAAACCGCAGCGGCGCGCGCGTATCGAGCGGGCTGGGCAAATCGCCAACGAGGCGCACCTTCGGCGCGTTGCGCGCCTCAGCCGGATCGGGGATCGGCGCCGCCGCAAGCAGCGCCTTGGTGTAAGGATGGCGCGGATCGCGCAGGATTACGTCCGCCGGCCCATATTCCACCGCGCGGCCGAGATAGAGCACCAGCACATTGTGGCTGATCTCGCGCACGACGGCGAGATCGTGGCTGATGAACAGCATTCCCATCTGGAATTCGCGCTGCAACTCCGTCAGCAGCTTTAGAATTTGTGCTTGAATGGAAACGTCGAGCGCCGACACCGCTTCGTCGCAAACCACCAGCTTCGGTTTCATAATCATGGCCCGGGCGATGCCGACGCGCTGATTCTGCCCGCCCGACAATTCGTGCGGATAGCGATTGATCAGATTGGGATCGAGCCCGACCTGCGCCATCATCGCGCGCGCGCGTTCCTCGCGCTGGGCGCGGTTCAAATGCGGCTCGAACGCCAAGAGCGGCTCCGCGATCGACGCGCCGAGCGTCATGCGCGGATCGAGGCTCGCCAACGGATCTTGAAACACGATCTGTAGATCGCTCCGCGCGCGGCGGATGTTCTCGCGTTCGCTCGGCAAAAGGCTGCGTCCGAGAAACGTCACGGCGCCCGCTGTTCGCGGCAGCAGCTGAAGCACCGCCCGCGCCAGCGTCGATTTTCCGCAGCCGCTTTCGCCAACCACGCCCAGTGTCTCGCCCGCTCTCAGATTGAACGTCACCCCGTCGACAGCGCGCAACGGCTTGGATTTGGCGAACAGGCCTTCGTCGATCTTGATCGGGAAATGCACGCGCAGGTCGTCTACGGCCAGGATCGGCGCGCCCTCTTTCGGCGCAGGCAGAGGCTCCGCCCGCGCGGCGTCTATGCGTGGCACCGCCGCCAGCAGCATTTTGGTGTAATCGGCCTTCGGCGCCGCGAAGACCTCGTCGGCGGCGCCTGTCTCCAGCACCTCGCCCGCGCGCATCACCGCCACCCGCTGCGCCATGCGCGCGATAACGCCCATGTCGTGCGTGATCAGCGCCACCGCCGCGTGCGTGTCGCGGCGCAGGTCGTCGATAAGATCGAGAACCTGCGCCTGCACTGTCGCATCCAGCGCCGTGGTCGGCTCGTCGGCGATCAGCAGCGCCGGCTCGGCCATCATCGCCATCGCGATCATGACGCGCTGACGCATGCCGCCCGAGAGTTCGTGCGGATATTGGTCGAGCCGCCGCTTGGCTTCGGGGATGCGAACCCGTTCCAGCCATTCGATCGAACGTTCGCGCGCGGCCTGCCCACGCACGGCGAAATGGTGGGAAAGCACCTCGCCCATCTGCGTCGCGATTTTCAGATGCGGCGTCAGCGCCGTCAGCGGATCCTGAAACACGAAGGCGACATGGCGCCCACGCACGCTGTCGAGCTCACGCCGCGTCAGGCCGAGAATCTCGCGCCCCTGAAATTTGACCGAACCGGAGACGCGCGCATTCTCGGCGCTCAGCCCCAGTGCGGCCAGGAAGGTTTGGGATTTTCCCGAACCGCTTTCGCCGACCACGCCTAGGCATTCGCCTTTTGCGATCCAAAGCGAAACGCCGCGCACGGCCTCCACTTCGCCGTCAGGCGTATCGAAGCTGACGCGGAGATCGGAAATGTCGAGTACGGTTTCGGTCATCGCCGCTGAACGTAGCGGCATGCGCTCCCATGTCCACCCGCAGGTGTAGCGCTGCGCGCGCGCTTATGAGACAAGCCGCATCATGGCGACGATGAATTACCTCACCCAATGCACGTTCGATTTCGGCGCGCTGGCGCAAACGCCGAAAGTGCTGAAAGCGCAAGGCGTCACGCGCCCGTTCGTGGTCACCGATCCCGGCCTCAAGGCCAACGGCCTGCTCGATCGCCTGCTCGCAGCGCTGGGCGCGGAACCGGCCGGCGTCTTCACCGACACGCCGGCGAACCCCACTGAATCCGCGACGCGCCTGGCGGCTGAAGCCTATCGCGCCGCCGGCGCCGATGGCGTGATCGCGTTTGGCGGCGGCTCCTCAATGGACCTCGCCAAGGCGATGGCGCTGATGGCCACGCACGAGGCGCCGTTCGAACGCTATGGCGGCTCCAAGCGCGGCATGAAATTCATCACCAAAATTCCGCCGCTGATCGCCATCCCGACGACTGCCGGCACCGGCAGCGAGGTCTCGCCCGGCGCCGTCGTCATTCTCGACAACGGAATGAAGGAAACCTTCGTTTCCGCCCATCTCGTCCCCGCCGCGGCGATCTGCGATCCCGAACTCACGCTGGGCTTGCCGCCAATGCTCACCGCCGCGACCGGCATGGATGCGATGACGCACTGCATCGAAGCCGTGCTCTCGCCGCTTGTGCATCCGCCCGCCGAAGCCATTGGCGTCGACGGCGCCGAACGCATTGGCGTTTGGCTTGAGCGCGCCGTCGCCGATGGCGCTGACCGCGACGCGCGCTGGCACATGATGATGGGCTCGTTCGAAGGCGCGCTCGCTTTCGCCAAGGGCCTGGGCGCCGTGCACGGCCTCTCCCACGCGCTCGGCCGCATCCACGAACTCAAGCTGCATCATGGCACGCTCAACGCAGTCATCCTGCCGCATGCCCTGGCTATGATCGGCGCCGCCGCGGAAGAAAAATTTGCGCGCCTTCGCCGCGCGCTCGGGCTTTCGCCCGGCGCCGATCTCGGCCAATACATCGCCGATCTCAACGCCCGCATCGGCCTGCCGCCGAACCTGCGCGCCATGGGCGTCAGCGAAGAACACGGCGAGGCCGCCCGGCCCTACGCGGTGGCGGACCTCGCCACCCTCACCAACGCCATTCCCTTCGACGACGGCAAATACGGCGAACTCTTCGCCAGGGCGCTTTAGCGCTATCGAGCCAGCTTTTGCTCAACCCGCGCCAGCGCCGCGGCGGCGATGGCGCGCGCTTCCGCGTCCACCTCCGGCGTCAGAAATGTAAGCGCTTCGACGTAAAGTGCGCGCGCCGTTTCATGATCGCCGCGCGAGCCGCTCACGTCGCCGCGAACTTCGTACGCGAAGCCGAAACTGTCCGCGACGTGCCCCCAGAGCGCCGCGTCCGTCTCCGCGCTCAACGCTGCGCGAGCGGCCTCGCACGCCGCAACGGCCCCGGCTGCAAGTGCTGGCGCCTCGCCTGCGGTGGCATATTGCGCCGCATGCGCTTGCGACCAGCACACGGCATTCTGCGCCTCCGCCCATGCCGTTCGATCGGCCGCGCGATCGAGCGCGTTGAGATATTCGCGGTTCGCCGCAGCCGCCGCTGCATAATCGCCGCGATTGCCGCGGTCGCCGCTTTCCTGCAACACCGTGGCCAAATCCCCGTGAACGCCGCCCCAGCCAGGCGTGGCCGGCCCCTCCAGACTCGCGATCAGCGCTCGATGCGCGGCGATCGCCTCGGCCAGAATCGCCTCGTCGTTGGTGTACATGTAGAGACGTGTCAGCGCCATCGCCAGATTGTACTGACGGATCCGCCACGCCCGCAGCTGAGTGTCGGCCGGCGTGTGAGCCGCCGCCGAGCGCCATGCTTCGACGGCGGCCGCGCGCGACTCGTCATCGCGATGCTCCAGCACCAGCCTATCCAGCACGCGACCGAGATTTTCCTGCGCCGTCAGATAACTCCCCCGCGATGTTTCGGGGCTGAACACCTGAAGAGCGCCGCGCAGCGCGTCGGCGGCCGTCTGCAACGACGCCCGATCGCCGGCGCTGGAGAGTGCGTTGGCGTAATTGTTTTGCGCGATCGCCCATGCCTCGGCGTCGCGCTCACGCGAGTAGGCGCTCAGCGCATCGCGATAGGCGCCGAGCGCCTCCTGCACATAAGCGGCGCGGTCGCCGCCGTCCAACTCCATCAGCGCGTTGCCCAAGCCGTTCAACGAACTTGCCCATGCTATGGGGTTTGCCTCCCTGGTCCGCACCTGGAGCGAAGCGCGATAGGCGTCAGCCGCCTGCCGCTCGGACTCTGGAAACGCCGCATTATCCAGCGCGTGCAGCGCATTGCCGAGATTATACTGCGTCGTCGCCCATTCTTCTGGTGCAATCTCGCGAGTGCGCACGCGCGCAATCTCGCGGTACCCCTCGATTGCGGCCAGATGCATCGCCGTGTCGCCACGCTGGACGCCAAGATTGTAAACCGCGTTGGCGCGCGCCGTCGCCGTGCTTACCCAAATCTCCGGGTCGGCGGCCGCCGTCCGCACTTCCAATGCAGCTTCGTAATGAGTGATCGCCTCTTCGAGGTGGTCGAGCTTCACAAGCACATCGCCGAGCCAATGATTGATGCGCGCCCATTGAATTTCGTCGCGCGCCCGAGTGATGACCGTCAGCGCGGCGCGATAGCAATCAGCGGCCTCGGCCAGATCGCCGCTCTGATTGGACGCCAGAAGCCTGCGCGCCACACTGAGCTGCGCCCGGGCCCATGTCATTGCATCGATTTCGCGGTATTCTTGCGCGGTGAGCGCGCGGGCCAGCGCCAGCGACTCTTCAGCGGCCTCGGCGTCGCCTAACCTGCCGCGCAATTCGAGCGCGCTGGCGAGATTCAGCCGCGCGGTGGCTGCGCCAGGCGTATCATTTAAGGATTCGAACGTTTCGATCGTGGCGCGCAGCCGCACGATCGCATCGTCGAGCATGACAGCGTCGTCCTCTCCCAACTCGACGAGCGACGTCGCTATATTGAGCTGCACCAGCGCCCAGCCGCGCGGATAATCTTCCCGGGTGTAGATTTCCAGGATCGCCGCCCCGGTTTCGAGCGCCTGCCGTTGCACTGCCGGGTCGTTGGGGTCGGCCCTATTCATGGCGGCGAGTAGGTTTGTCTGCACCGTGGCCCAACGATCGGGATTGTTGGCGCGATCGATCACCTCTGCGGCCTGACGCAGCACTGCGACCGCTTCCCGCGATGACGCTGCTGTTCCCTGCTCCCACAGCGCTACCCCAAGATTGGTTTGCAGCGTGCTCCACTCATAAGGCGCTGTATCGCGAGAGACGTGAGCGAGCGCGGCCCGATAAGTGGCGATGGCTTGGTCGATCGCATCGGCCTCGCCTCGCGAGCCGAGCACGCGATACGATCCCCCGAGGTTCGACATGGCGCCCACCCAACGGGCGTAATTCGCCTCGGGCGTCAGCAGCCGCAAGGCGGCCTGCAATTGCGCGACAGATTCGCGCAGCAGCGCATCGTCCCCGCGCAGACCGATTTCGTACAGCGTCGCGCCGAGCCCGCCGTGCAGCGCCGCACGCCCTTCACCGCCGGCGCCTTCCGGCAACGCGCCCAGCGCATCGCGATAAATCCGCGCCGCTTCCTCCAGCCCGCCGCCGCCCGCGCGCATGCCAAGCGTGCGCGTGGCCCAGCCGAGCTGCGCCATCGATTGCGCCCAATCGTCCGGCCGCTCCGACAACGGCGCACGCGGGACCACTTGCTCGCGGAACAAGGCAATCGCCTCCGCAAGCACAGCGTTGTCCACGCTCCGTTCCCCCAGCGTCCTCACCTCAAAGGCTTCGCGATAGCGGTACCGCCATTGCATCGCGGCGTCGCTCACCGGAATAAGATCGGCCGCTTCCGCATAGAGCCCAGCAGCGCCACGGAAATCATGGCGCAAGTTCTGAATGCTCGCCTCGGCTGCGACGATCTCGGCCTCACGATATTGCGCCTGTTCGCGGACTTGGCGCGCAGCCACGCGCGCCTCGCGAAGCAAGGATTCCGCGTTGTCGAGGTCGCCTCGATCGATGCTTTCGCGCGCGTTGCGCAGAAGGTTGGCCGTGAGCGGCTCGCCCTGTTGCTCCAGCGTCAGCAGGCGCTCCTGCAAGGTATGCAATTGCTGCGCTTTCAATTCGATCTCCTGCAGGATCGAACTGACGCCCTCCTCGCCCCCGGCTTCAATCCCCAACCGCTCGGCAACCGCGCCGAGAGCGCGTTCCGAAACGCCAAGCGCGTTGGCGACCCGCCGCACCTCAGCCTGCACTGCGGACCACTGCGCCACCGAGATTCCTGCAGCGCGTATGCTGTCCGGCAGCACCTGCGCCGCTGCCGGCCCGCCCCACGAGAAAACCAAAGCGGCAACCAAGCCTGTGAGGCGACGCCTGTGCATTGTGTGCTCCGAACGACGGTAACAGAAGCTACGCACTGGCGATGGCGCCGGCAATGGCCCCAAGGTGGCCGCTAACGCGTCACTTCAAGTCGACGCTGATGCTCACGGCGCGCGGGCGAGGAAATCCAGCACAGCGTCCCAGGCTTCCGGTTCGTCGAGCATTGGCGCGTGCCCGACTTCGGGCACATCGATCGCCATCAAATCGGGCTTCATCGCCCGCATGTCGGCGACACCGCGCGGCGACAGCAAATCCGAAAGCGCGCCGCGTACGGACAGGACGGGCTTCGCCACGAGCGCGCGGAAAAGCGGCGTCATGTCCGTCGACGCAGCGGTCTCGGGATCGGTGAAGGCAAGAGCAATGCTTTCGTCGTAAGCCGGCTCAAGCGCGCCATCGGGCCGCTCGCGGAAATTTCGCCGCGCCAAATCACGCCAATAGCCATCGTCGTCCAGACGTTGCGGAAAAGCCGAGCCATTGATGGCGCGCATTGCTTCAGCCGCTTCCTCCCAGCTGCGGACCACGCCGCCGCGGCCGACATACCCGCCAATGCGCGCGAGCCCCGCTTGCTCGAGCTTGGGACCGACATCGTTGAGCACTGCGCCGGCGATGCGATCCGGCGCCAAAGCCGCCACCACCATGGCGATGATCGCACCCATCGATGAGCCGATGAACACGGCTTGCGGAATCGCCAACGCATCGAGCAGCGTCAGCACGTCTTGCGCATAAACCGTGGGAACGTAATGGGCGGGATCGGGGTCGTAGGCGGAGCGTCCGCGCCCTCGCATGTCGGGAACGATCACCCGCCGTCCCAGCGCAGCAATGCGCGGCGCAAGGATTTCGAAGTCCGCGCTGTTGCGCGTCAACCCGTGCAGGCAAAGCACTGGCTGACCCGTCGCCGGCGCCAGCGGCGCATAATCGCGCACGCTCAGCGTCAGCCCATCGACCGTCGCAATTTCGCGCGTTTCGTAATCGCTCAGAATCATGCTGGCGGAATCCATGCGCGCACTCTATGGGGTGCGGCCGGGTTCGGCGACGGAATTCACTTCAGCATAGGCCACCGCCGGCATGCTGCGCAGGCGCGTCAGCCAGCGGTCGCGCGCCGTAGCTTGTTCGCCAGCGGCGACCGGCGCACACGGCCGCAGCACCATTTCGGCGCCGCCGACAGTGAAGCGGTCGAAGCAAAGCCCGCGCAGCGACGCCTGAGTGCGCAGCGCCGCTTCGGCGCTCCGCTGCGCCTCCGCTTCGCGTCCTTGCGCCGCCGCCGCTTGCGCACGGCCCAACGGCCCGGCGCCTTGAAAGCGGACGATGAAGCTCAAATTCTGCGTCACGGCTGGCGGCGGCGGCCCCTGCGCGTCGGCGGCTTCGAACACCGGCTCTTCGCTTACAGCTGGCGCAGCCTCCGGTTCGAGCGGCGCCGCGATCTCCGGGGGCGCTTCGCTCGGCGCCGGCGTCGGCTGCGGATCACCGGTGAACGTGGCGATCGCGAGCGCGCCCGCGAGCGCTGCGGCGCCGACGCCAATGCCCCAATTGCGCAGCGCGTGCGCGTTCATCGCGTCCACTCCTTAGGGACTCGCCGCCGGCGCGCCGATGCTTTGCGCGGCGAGCGCGAGGTCGAGCATGCCGCGCCCCGAAGGCCGCGCACAAGTCGGAGAATTGGCCGCGATTGGCGTCGCGTTGCGGGAGCGCGCGCACTCGATCTGGCCGTAATCGGCGGCGATCGGCGACATCGCCCGGGTGAAGAGCGCGGTTTCCAGTTCGCGCCCGCGCAGCCCGGTTTCGGCCGCCAGCAGCGCGAGCGCCGCTGAAACGTGCGGCGTCGCCATCGATGTCCCCTGCAGGAAGGAATAATAGCAGCGCTGCGTCGAGTTCTGATTGAGCGGGTCGTAGCAGCCGGCTTGCGTCGTGCGCGTAGAAAGCACGCCGTCGGGGCGGCCGTCGCCGTCGCTGTCGGCGAACACATCACCGCCCGGCGCGACGATATCGATCTGCGGGCCGAAGTTCGAATAGAACGCCAGTTCGCCCCGCGCATCGTTGGAGGCGACAACGACGACATTGTTGCAATTGGCTGGCGCGAACAGCGAGGCCTGATTGGCTTTGTTGCCGGCGGCGACAACGACGACCACGTCGCGCGCCACTGCGGCGTCGATCGCCGCCTGCATCGAAGCCGGGCACGGCGCCTGGATCGACAGGCTCATATTGATGATATGCGCAGGATTGGCGTTTGCGATTTGCGCGTTGCCCGGGCCAAGCGCCGGCGCAATGCCGGCCGCCCAGCGAATGCCGGAAACGATGTCGGCGAGTTCGCCGCCGCATTTGCCGAGCACGCGCACCGGCACGATCGTGACGTTCCAGGCCCCGCCGGCCACGCCGGTGCGATCATTGGTGGCTTCCGCGCCAATCGTGCCGGCGACGTGTGTGCCATGATACGAATTTTCTGTCTGCGCGCCGCATCGGTCGCCGGAATCTTGGGCGTTGGCGTCGACGCCGTCGCCGTCGCCGCCGCGCTCCAGATTGTTGATGAGATCGATGCCCGTCGCGACATTGCCCGACGCGCGGATTTCCGGATGCGTCAAATCAAGTCCGGTATCGAGCACCGCCACGCGGATATCGCGTGAACCGATCTGATTGGCCTGCCAATAGCTGAGGAAGCCGGCGCCGCCTGCCGAGAAGCCGTCGCCGGTTCCGCGCGGGCGATAATGCCATTGCAGCGGCAGCAGCGGATCGTTCGGCGTACCGCCCGCCGCGGCGGGTGGCGGCGTCGTGGTTTGGCCGGGCGTTGTCGGCTGCTGCGGCTGTTGCGGCTGCGGCTGTTGCGGTTCGGGCGGCGCCTGCCGGCGCGGCCAGGACAGTCCGCTAGAAGCGATGAAATTCGGTTCGACATATTCGAATTGTTGCGACGCTTGCAGCCGCACGATCGCGCAGCGTGTGGCCAGCGCGATGTCCTGCTCCAAGGCGCGCTGCGACACGACGGTTGGGCAACGGTCGGTGTCGTTCCACTCGATGGCCGCAGGCTCGGCTTCGCCGGCCTCAGTGGCTTGCTGCTGCGCGCCGTAGAAGATGGTTGGGCTGGCGCCGTCTGGCGCAAGATTGATGGTCACCACGCCGCCAGGCCGCACTTCGACTTCGCCTTCTACGCCCAAACGTCCAAGCACGTCGCGCGCGACCGTACGCGCCGCGTCGCCCGCTTCCACTTCGGCGCGCGCACGCACTTGCTCCATCACGTTCTCGGGCAATTGCTCGAGCGCATCCATGCCGCGCGCACGCAGATTGCGAACAAAATTTGAAGCCAATCCCATTTCGCTCGCGGCTTCGTCGAGCGCTTGCTCGACCGGCGCGCCGACCAGGATTTGCCCTGGCGCCACGAGCACCGGCTCCGGCGCAAGCAACGCTGCGATCTCGTCTTGCGGCTGCACCGATCCGGAGAGCGCGCGCGCATCGAGCGAAACACTTTCTAGCGCGCTCTGCGGCGAGGCTGTATCGGCGCCGCCGCGCACGCGCTCCCAAACGCCACTCAATTGATCGCAAGCGGCCAACGCCAAAATCGGCGCGAGCGCCAAGGCGGCCCGGCTCCAGCGGCGTTGCGTCATGCTTGGCTCCCCACGATTTTTAGCAGACTATGAAACTCTTAGCTTGGACCCGGCTGATGACAAGGCAATGTCGCGGCGGGCCCGAGGCCCGGACATGAGCATTTTCCCCCTGGCCGGGAACCTGGCCGCCGCCCGATCAGACGCCGCGCCCCGCGCGCGCACCGAAGACGAGGCCGCACACCTCGCCGGCGGGCCGGTTTTTCTGGCCATTGAGGAACTGCCGCAGGCGTTCGACACGCCCGCTGAGGCCGAAGAAGCCGTGCCCGAACTCTACGGCTCGGGGTTGTATGAATTGTATTGGCGCGAGGGCGTCTGGCGCGTGTCGATGCGGTATTGGCGCCCGGCGCCGCCAGCGCCCGTGGCCCGCACGGCGGAGGCCGCAGCAAAGAAGCCGCTCGGCCACGCCCGCACCCCGGAAGACGCGCGCGCCCTGCTCGGCGCGCCGGCGGAATTAGCGCAGGAGGTGCTGCCGAACCGCTACCTCGATCACAAGCAACTCCTGAAGCGCTGGGGGGAGCTGGTCGAAGCCGGTTTGGGTGAAATCGTCGAGCGCGAGGGCCGCTTTGCTGTAGCGCTCAATTTTTGGCGGCCTATTCACGCGCCCGGCATCGCCGCCCCACTCGCCCCGGCCGAGCGCACCGAGTTGGCCGAGCGCATGGCGGCGCCGCTGCGCAGCGCAGCCCCGCAAGCCGACCTCGACATAGGCCTGTTCGAGCACGTCGCGCCGGAGAATCCCGGCGTGGTGTTGGTGACTGAGGAAGGCGACGGACGATTTCGCGGAAGTGAATGATGTCCGTCGCATCTTTGTTGCGGCCCGCCGGATGTTGTCGGAGCAAGCATGGCGCCTGATGAGGGGGTTCCATGCTCACGCGTAGTTTTTGCGTCGTTCTCGGCAGCGCGGCGTTGGCGATGCTTGCATCCTGCGCCACCGCTTCCCAGGAGAGCATGCCGGCGGAAGCGCAAGCCGTCGCGCCCTTGCAGCTCACGCCGTGCAGGCCGGAAGGAGCGACGCGGGACTTTCTCTGCGGCGCGCATTCCGTGCCCGAAAATCGTGCGCTGCGGGATGGCCGGCGGCTGACGTTGAACGTGGTTGTGATTCCAGCACGCACGCTGGCGCCGGACGCAGCCCCGATCTTCTTTCTTGCCGGCGGCCCTGGCCAAGCCGCAACCGAAGGCGCCGCCGATTTCGACAACGGATGGGAAACGGAATTCAACGACGTCGTGCTCGTCGACGTGCGCGGCAGCGCCGGCGATCACCGCCTCGATTGTCCGCCGCCGGCTGAAGCCGGACCGCAAGCCTATCTCGATCCTCCGTTTAGCGATCGCGCACGCTTCCGCAATTGCATTACCGGACTCTCCGCCGAATACGATCTGACGCAATACACGACACGTCTTGCGATGCAGGACATAGACGAAGTGCGACAAGCCCTCGGCTATGATACGATCAATCTCTACGGCATCTCCTACGGTTCGCGCGCGACCCTGACTTACATCCATTATTACGGCGACCATGTACGCGCGGCGCTGATCTCCGGTCCCGCACCGCTAGCCAACCGCAATCCGCTCTATCACGCGCGTGCAGCGCAACGCGCCATCGAACAGGTCGCGTCGTCCTGCGCCGCTGACCCTGCTTGTCACGCAGCCTTTCCCGACGTTCTCGGCGACCTCGACGCGGTGATGGCGGAACTGAGCGCGCGCCCCGCGCGGGTGACGTTGGCGCATGACGACACCGAAACCGAGGTGACGCTCACCGCCCCTGCCTTCTTTGAAGGGCTGCGCGTCATGCTCTATCGCTCGGAGGGTTCGCGCCGCGCCCCTTATCTGCTGAGCCGTGCGCGTCAGGGCGATCTGGCGCCTTTCGCCCAGGCCGCTCACGCCAGCACGCGCGCCCTCGACAACGCCCTGCGCATGGGCTTGCTGCTGGCGGTCACCTGCTCCGAAGATCTGCCGCGCATTTCCGAGGCTGACATCGTTGAGTTCACTGAGGGAACGTATATGGCTGACGTGCGCGTGCGCAATCAAATGGCGGCTTGCGAGGGCCTGCCGCGCGCAACGCTCGCGCCGGATTTCTACGATCCGTACACATCCGACGTTCCGTTGCTTGTCATAACGGGCGATCTCGATCCGGTGACGCCGCCGCATTGGGGCGATGTCGCGCGAGAAGGCTTCGCCAACAGCCGGCTCATCCTGACCCCGGGCGGACACGGTGAAGGCGGCGCCTGTATCGATCCGATCACCGCGGGGTTCATCCGCACGGCGGACCTTAGCAGCCTAGACACCACATGCGTCGACACGCTGACGTTGCCGCCCTTTGTGCTCGACGCCGCGGGATTGGAACAACAGGACTGATCCGAATAATTCGAATTCCGCGGCTGCGGTATCCAAACACAGCATCGCTAACGTGCTGGTAGGCATGCGCGAGCTTAAGGTCGCGCATGAGCGGCAAGTGGGTAGAGAACGGGAACTATTTCGGGCCGGATCGCCGCCGCGCGGGCCAGCGCCGCTTGCTCGACCGCCGCAAGCAGGACGACGCGCGCGACCTGCCCTCGCTGGGCGTGCTGCTGCGCCGCCTGCGGGTTCAAACCGTAGCGGCCCGCACTGATAACGAACGCGACCAAGCCATAAAGCTCGCTGCAGCGGCCGCAGCACAGGCGAAGAAGTTCAACCAGCCGGCCTGTGTCGACAAAATCCAGCAGGCGGTCCGTTTCATCTCCCGCAGCAAGCACGATCCCGCCGCGCTTGAGGAAGCCGAGCGCATTCTGAACGAGGCCCTGGCGAGCGTCGGTTAGAGCGGCAGCGCCACCCGCACGCGCGCACCGAACTGCCCGTCGAGAATGGCGATGTCGCCGCCATGCGCGCGGGCGATGGAGCGCGCCGCTGGTAGCCCCAGGCCCGCGCCGCTCGCCGTTTGCGAAAGCCGCACGAACGGCTCGAACACGGTCTCGCGCTGATCCTCCGGCACGCCGGGCCCGTCATCTTCGACCTCGACCACCGCGCTCTCGCCCTCGGTGGTCAAGCGCACGCGCGCGCGCCCGCCATACTTTATGGCGTTGTCGATCAGGTTGCCGAACAAGCGCTTCAACCCCAAGGGCTGGCCAGTGATGATGAGGCGCTCGGGGCCTTCGAAGGTCACGCTACGGCCGGCCTCGACCGAATCGTCGGCCAGGCTTTGCAACAGCGCGCCGAGATCGACGCGCACGCGCGCCTCCTCTGCCGGATCGTCGCGGGCGAAAGCGATGAAGGAAGACACCAGCGCCTGCACGTCATCGATTTCCTTGGCCATGCGATCGCGCTGTTCCGGATCGGCGTTCTCCAGCAGGAGCTTAAGACGCATCAGCGGCGTGCGCATGTCGTGCGCGACCGTAGCCAGCGTCTTGGTGCGATCTGCGATCAGAGCGCGCAGGCGCGCCTGCATCGTGTTCACCGCGCGCGCAGCGCTCTGCAATTCGCGCGGACCGTCCTCCTTCACGGAAGCGGATTGCGGATCGACGCCCACCGCCTGCACCGCGGTGGCGAAGCTGCGGATCGGCATGGCGATACGGCGGGCGAAATAAAGCGCCAACACCGCCAGCACCGCGAGTGACAAGCCGATCACAAGCCCGGCGCGCGCGATCCACCCGAGTTCGGCCCAGTTGCGTCCTTGCGTCATGACCAGCCAGCGGCCGTCTTGCATTTCCGCCGCGATGGTGAAGCCGGAGAGCAGCACAGTGCCCGGCGGCGCCGGAAGCCACTCGGCGATCTCCGGCGGTTCGGGCGGCTCCGGCGGTTCTGGCGGTTCCGCAAAAATTTCGGGCGTCTCGACTTCCGGCGGATCAGGCGGATCGGGAATCTCGATGTTCAGCTCGCGCACATAAGGGGCGGCTTCTCGCGCCGCCTCGATCGCCTCGCGCACCGCCTGGCGATGCTCCTCCATCGCCTCCTGATGCTGGCGCAAGCGCTCCTGGCGTTCGGCTTCCGCTTCGGCGCGGGCGATTTCGCGCTCGGCCGCGCGCTCGGCCCGCTCGGCTTCGCGCTCCGCGGCGCGTTCGGCCTGCTCGTGCGCGAGCTCCGCCTGCCGCTCGGCGATAGCCGCGGCGGCGTCGCCGATTTCCTGCACTTGGAAGACGAAATTGTCGCCGCCGCGCACGGCGTCCGCGGCGACCAGCACCTGATCGGGCCGCACCGCCAGCTCGCCCGCCAACTGCAACCCCATCATGTTGAGCTGATCGTCGTTCGAGACGTCAGGCATTTCCCGCGTAATGCGGAAATTGATGGTGCCGAAATCCGGCAACCGGCCGTCCTGCGCCTCCTCGTACCCGGCGACGAATTTCTCGACCAGGTGGTCGCCGCGCATCACGTCGGGCGGCTTTGGCGGCAGGAAGATCAGCACCACCATCATCGCCACGAACGCCGAGGCGAACGCAAGCGCGACCATGAGGCCCAAATGCGCTGCAATGGGAAGGCCGCGCCGCTCGCTCATCACGCCTTAGGCTTCACGCTGAAAAGATAGCCCTCGCCGCGCACGGTGCGGATGATCTCGGTCTGCCCCGGCCGCTCCAGCTTGCGGCGCAGGCGGCTCACTTGCACGTCGACGGCCCGGTCGAACACATCGGCGTCGTTTGGGAAAGCGAGGTCCAGCAATTGCTCGCGCGAGAGCACGCGCTGAGGCCGCTCGACGAACGCGCGCAACAAGCGGAACTCGCCGGTCGACAGCGGAATGACCACGCCGTCGGGATCGATCAATTCGCGGCGCGCGATTTCGAAGCGATAGCCGGCGAAGCGCACCGCTTCGCCCACAGCTTCGCTTTCGCGGTCGCGGCCACGGCGCAGCACCGCGCGCGCGCGCGCCACCAGTTCACGCGGATTGCACGGCTTGGGCACATAATCGTCGGCGCCGATTTCGAGGCCCACGATGCGGTCCGCATCGTCGCCCAGCGCCGAAAGCATGATGATCGGCGGCCGGCCCTTGCCTGAGAGCCGCCGGCAGGCCGAAAGCCCGTCCTCACCCGGCATCATCAGGTCCAGCACGATGAGATCGGCGCCCTTTTGCGCCAGCGTCTTTTCCATTTCGGGCACGTCGCCAGCGGCGAGCGCGTCGAAACCGGCGCGCTCGAACACCTGCACCAATCCCTCTCGGATGGCGGGGTCGTCATCGACGATCAGGACGCGAGGCGGCGCATTGTCTTCCACGTCATCACCCCTGCCGGGCCAATGTTGCAGCAATGTTGCACAGCCGTAGCACGCCTGAAGCAAACAGCCGAACCCACGAAAAACAGCCCGGCCAAGGTCCCGCGCATCGGCTCGTAACCATACGGGCGTCCACCGAGGGGAATTGACCATGAAACTTGCACTCGCCGCGGGCGTCGCCGCCGCGGGCCTGGCCTTCTCAGCCATCGCGCACGAACTGCCCAACATCGACGCGAACGACGATGGCTTTGTCACGCGCACGGAGGCCTCCGCGGCTGCGGACCGCATGTTTCGCGAATTGGACAGTAATAACGACAATCGGCTGGACGACGCCGACGAGCAACGCTCGATGCTCGTCCTCAGCTTCGATGGTCCTGGTGATGTTATGACGCGCGCGGAGGCTGCGCGCATCGAGCGCGACGCCGAGCGCATGGCGCGCGAGATTGAGCGTGAGGCGCGGCTTGAGGCGCACGAAGCGCGGCGCGAGGCGCGCGAAGCCGCCCGCGAAGCGGCGCGTGAAGCGCGCGAGGCCGCGCGCGAAGCACAATGGGAAGCGCACGAACATGCCGCCGAAGCACTCGAGGGCGCGCGCGAGGCGCACCGCGAGCTCTATTTTCGCCACGCCCACGACGTGCTGATCCCGACGCCGCCGACGCCGCCCATGCCGCCTATGCCGCCGCGCTTAGCCATGTTCTTCGCCAACAGCGAAGAGGCCGACACCAACGGCGACGGCGCGCTCTCGCTTGAGGAATTCCGGGCGCAGCAATTGCGCTATTTCGACGCCAGCGACGGCAATGGCGACGGCCGCGTCCGCTTCGAGACGCCGGAGCCGCCAGAACCGCCGGAGCCCCCGGAACCCCCGGAGTTCGATTGAGCCTCGATGCAGGGTGACCGCCGTCACAGCGGCCGCTGCATCCAAGCCATAGGTTCAATGCATCAACAGATCAGACGCCGCCAACGCCAACACAGGGAGCCGAAAATGACCAAGCTGTTCTGCCTCTTCGCCGCCGCCGCCATGTTCGCCCCGATGGCGATGGCCACCCTCAGCCAAGCTGCTTTGATCGTCGCCTGATCCCCCAAGTACCCCTACGCGACGATCTCCCCGAAGGCGCGGACCTCCCCGGTCCGCGCCTTTAACTTTTGCGCCAGCGCCACTCGCTTCGACCGCCGCCACCACCGCGAAATTCGTCCAAATCCCGCGCGTTACCAGCGTCACAGCGGCCCTGCATCCAAACGCTATGGTGGCTGCATCACTACTGCAGACACGCAGTCATCAAGTTTCGGGGAGAGCCAAATGTCGAAATTCTACAGCCTCATCGCCGCCGCCGCCGT
>JBFWZB010000016.1:50332-62954 GCA_050185805.1 Hyphomonadaceae bacterium | reverse complement strand
GCCAGAACAAGATCGCGCGCAAAACCAAGCACGCGCGACACCAAAGTCAGCGCGCCGATAACGGCGGTATTGCGGGCGAGGCTCAACTGATTCTCCGAGGCGGCGCGCCGCTTCCTATCGCGCCGTCGATGCGCGCGCCACCGCCAGTGCGCTCTTGCCTGCTTCGGCCGGCGGCTCGGCGGCGCGCAACACGGCCTCTAGTTTTTCGCGCAGCGCAGCGATGCGCCGGAGGTTGGAAATCTGTCCGCCTAAGGCCTCTTGCACATAGAAGACGTCCGAGACGCGCTCGCCGTAAGGGTCGAGGTGCGCCGAGCTTATGGAGACATTCGCCTCCGCCAGCACGCGCGCCAACGCAGCTAACAGGCCGGGCCGATCACGGCCGGACGCCTCGATGACCGTCGCAGCCGGTGAAATGCCGTTATCGATCCGCACCCAAGGCTCGATCCGGAACACGGCCGTGCGCCGCGGCGTCGGCGGCGCAGGCGGCAGTTTCTGATCCTCGAGCGCCGCGCAATGTAAACGTTCGACCAAACGCGCCAATGCCCGCGGATCGTCGGCGCCGAACGCCTTGCGGTTTGTGCTTTGCAGCGAAAACACGTCAAACGCCGCGCCGTCGCGCGTTGTGTAAATGCGGGCGTTGGCGATATCGGCGCCGCAAGAGGTGATCGCCGCTGCAAGGCTCGCAAACAATCCCGGGCGATCGCCCGCGTAGATAAGCACGTCGGTGACGCCCTGCGTCGCGCGAACGCGTGTAGCGACATGCGGAATGGCGCGGCCCGCGCGCGCGTTCAAAACTTCGCGCGCATGCCAAGACAGCGAATCCGGATCGTGGCTAAGCCAATAGCCGTCTTCGAGCGCAGCAAACCAAACGGCGAGGACGCCCTCCTCGGCGTCGCTGAGCGCCTCCAGCACCCGCTGCTTCGCGGAGGCGGCGCCTTCGGCTAATTGCAGACGCACGCTCTCCTCGTCCGAGCGGCCGCCGTGAAACACGGCCTCGGCCAGACGATAAAGGTCGCGTAGCAATTGACCTTTCCAGTCGTTCCACAGGCCCGGCCCCACCGCGCGAATGTCGGCGACGGTGAGCACCAACAGCAGGCGAAGCTTTTCCAACGAGCCGACCCGACGCGCAAAATCCGCGACCGTCCTTGGATCGCTGATATCGCGCTTCTGGGCGATGTCGCTCATTTCCAAATGGTGGCGGACAAGCCACGCGATCAGCTCAATCTCTTCTTCCGGCAGCCCCAGGCGTTCGCATGCTGCGCGTGCTGATTTCTCGCCTTCAATCTGCTGATCGCCCTCTCCCTTGCCCGTGTCGTGCAACAACATGGCGAGGTAAAGCGCGCGGCGATTGATGATCTTGCCGAAAATGTCAGTGGCCAAGGGGTGCTGCTTCTTGTGAACGCCCTTTTCGATCTCGGAGATCGCTTCGATGCCGCGCAGCGTGTGCTCATCCACCGTGAAATGGTGGTACATGTTGAACTGCATCTGCGCGACGATACGGCCAAATTCCGGCACGAAGCGCCCAAGCACGCCCGCCTCGTTCATCAGCGCCAGCGCCGCCGCCGGCTGACGCGGAGAACTGACAACGGAGAGAAAGGCATCGCGCGCGGTTGGATCACGCCGCACTGCGCCGCCGATATGCTTCAACCGCTTGGTCGCCTCGCCAAGCGCGACAGGATGGATATCGAGCCCGCGTTCGTCGGCGATCTGAAACAGGCGCAACATGTTCGCCGGTTCGTCGAACACGGCCGGGCTCTCAATGTCGAGGCGGCCGCCCTCGATTCTGTAGCCGGCGGGCGCTTCGGTTCGCGCGCCTTTTCGCGACGGGGGCAACAAGCGGTTCAGCGCCCGGGGCCTGCGTTTGGCGTTGTCCGCCTCCAGGCTTGCGCACAAAGTGCGCGTGAGTTGACCGACTTGCCGCGCCACCAGAAAGTAGCGCTTCATGAAGCGCTCGACATCGGTTTGCTTGCGGCGCTCGACGTAACCGGCGCGGCGCGCCAGTTCCGGCTGCATGTCGAAGGTGAGCCGCTCCTCAGCGCGCCCCGCCACGAGATGCAGATGCGTGCGCACGCTCCAAAGGAAACGCAGCGCGCGGCGAAAAGCCGATGCTTCTTCTTCCGTGAACACGCCGGCGCTGACATAGTCGCGGGCCGTTTCGAACCCATAGCGGTGCCGCGCGATCCAGAACAGGGTGTGCAGATCGCGTAGTCCGCCCTTCCCTTCCTTGATGTTGGGCTCGACCATGTAGCGCGAAGCGCCGGCGCGAAGGTGCCGCTGATCGCGTTCGGCAAGCTTGGCGGCGATGAAAGCGGCGCGATTTGGCTGCGCCACCTCGCTGCGAAAGCGCCGCGACAATTCCTCGAACAATTTTTCGTCGCCGGCGATGCGGCGGGACTCGAGCAGCGCAGTTTCGACAGTGTGGTCGCTTTTGGCGATCTTGAGACAATCGGCGATCGAGCGCGACGCGTGGCCAACCTTCAGGCCCATGTCCCACAGCATGTAGAGCATGTATTCGGTCACGCTCTCGGCGAAGGGCGTCGGTTTGTATGCGCGCAGGAACAGCAGATCGAGGTCGGAGTAAGGCGCCAGCTCGCCGCGGCCATAGCCGCCGACGGCGACAATCGCGAGCCGCTCGCCCGCGGTTGGGTTGCGGGCGCGAAACAAGTGCGTGGTGGTGAAATCGTAGAGCGCCGCGACGATCTCGTCGGCAAGCCGTGCGCGCAGGCGCGCGGACGAGAGCCCGTCTTCCCCCGCCTCGAACCGCTCATCAATGAGGCGCCGACCGCCGCTCCAGGCGGCGATCAGCAGCTCCAGCGCCCGCGAGCGCACGTCGCCGCCGTCATTCGCCGCCGCCGTCAGCGCCGCGCGCAGTGCGGCGCCATCGACCAAGTCCTCGTTTCGGAGCGGTTTTTGTCGAACGTTCATGCCGCGCAATGACCCGCCGCGGGTAAGGCCGCGACTTGCGCAATCAGGAATCTGTCACACATAACAAACTCGTAAATCGCACATCGAAAACTTGCCTCATTTCGCGGGCACAGCCAAAGTTGAAATTGGGGGCGTGGCGACAATCACAACCCTTCTTGGCCGGTGCGGTCATAGGAGTTCATGAGCATGCGCAGCAGAGGCGCCAGGACGATCCCGGTCAATCCGGTCCCCCCAGTGGATGAAGAGCCTCGGGCGCGGCAAATCACCGACCATCCCGATCGCGGCCGTATGGAAGCGATCATGGATCAAAAGCTGTTCTGGCAGCGCATTAAGAGCGAGCGCGCCTCGGCTTATTGGTTCGCCGCCTCGGTCTGGGGCGTCGGCGGTCTGGTGGTTGGCGCATTGCTCGGCGGCTACATGATGTTCCAGGCGTATGTCGGTCTGTCCGAGCCGGTGCGCGACACGCTGATCCAAGGCCAAGCGATCCAGGCGGCACAGGACAGCGTGAACAGCCGGCCGTCTTTGGTCGATCCGGCGCGCAACCAGCCCAACCAGCCCTAATCCTCTGAATCCACTATCGTTTTGAGGCGATACAGCGCGTCCAGCGCCTGCTTGGGCGTCAGGCTGTCCAAATTGAGTTCGCCCAGGGCGGTTTCCAGCGCGCTGGGGCCGGCATGCGGCTCGGCCTGCGCGAACAGAGGCAATTCGTCGGCGAAATCGACTTTGGTCGCTCCGCCCGATTGCTCAAGCCGCGCCAGTACGGCGCGGGCGCGATCCACGGCGCTCTTGGGCAAACCCGCCAGTTTCGCGACCTGAATGCCGTACGACCTGTCCGCGGCCCCGGGCGCGACTTCATGCAGAAAGACGAGATCGCCCTTCCATTCCTTTGCGCGCAAATGGGCATTCTGGCCGGCCGCCAGCTTGTCTGCGAGCCGGGTCAGCTCGTGATAATGGGTCGCGAACACGGCGCGCGAGAGGTTCTTCTCGTGCAAATGCTCCGCGACAGCCCAAGCGATCGCGAGGCCGTCGAAGGTCGCGGTGCCGCGCCCGATTTCATCGAGAACGACCAAAGCGCGCGGGCCTGATTGGTGCAGAATGGCCGCGGTTTCCACCATCTCCGTCATGAAGGTGGACCTGCCGCGTGCGAGGTCGTCAGACGCGCCGACGCGCGCGAATACGCGGTCCACGATGCCAAGCCGCAGCCGCTTCGCCGGCACGAACGACCCTGCTTGCGCCAGCACAGCGAGCAGCGCGGTTTGCCGCAGATACGTGCTCTTGCCGGCCATGTTCGGTCCGGTGACCACCAACAACCGCGCGCCGGCTTGGCCTTCTCCGTCGAGACGCACATCGTTCGGGGTGAAGCCCTGCCCTTGCGTGCGCACAGCATCCTCGACGACCGGATGGCGCGCCGCTTCAGCGATCAGCGCAACGCTGTCGTCGATCTCCGGACGCGTCGCGTCGGTTTCCTCAGCCCATTGCGCGAGGCCCGCCGCGACATCCAACGCCGCCAAGGCCTCTGCGGCGGCGCGAATAGCGGTTTCGTTGGCGGCGGCGCGTGCGGCGAAATCACGAAACAGCGCTAGCTCTCGCGCCAACGCCGCTTCGCCGGCGCGGGCGATTTTTGCATCGAGCTCGGCCAGCTCCGTCGTTGTGAAACGGATCGAGCCGGCATTGGTCTGACGATGAATGAAACGCGCCGTATGCGGCGGCGCCATCAAGGTCTCGGCCTGCTTCGGCGTTGCGTCGAGATGATAGCCCAGCACGTTGTTGTGTCTAAGCTTAAGGCCCGTGATGCCCGTTTCCTCGGCGTAACGCGCTTGCAGCGCAGCGATCACCTTGCGGCTGTCATCGCGCAGCGCCCGCGCTTCATCGAGAGGCGCGTCAAATCCAGCCGCGATAAAGCCGCCGTCGCGCGCCAAAAGCGGCATGTCTTGCGCCAAGGCTGCGGCCAAGGTCTGCGCCAGCGCCGCACTCTCCGCATGATCGCTCAAGGACAGCGCGGCGGCGCACTGGGAAATCTCAAATGGAACGGCGCCGGAGAGCCCCGCGCACCGCGCGCTGACGCGATCGCCCGCCAGCAAACCGTCGCGCAAAGCGGCGAGATCACGCGGCCCGCCGCGGCCGAGCGAGAGCCGGGTCAGCGAACGCGCCAGGTCCCCGGCGGTGCGCAATTCCTGGCGCACGCCATCGCGCCGCTCCCGCGCATCGAGGAAAAATTGCACCGCATCCAGACGCTGAAAGATGCCAGCAGGCTCAGTCAGAGGGCGCGCGATCCGCTCCGCCAGCAGGCGCGCGCCGCCAGCGCTCACTGTGCGGTCGACAGCGCCCAGCAGCGAACCGTCGCGACTGCCGCGCACAGAACGCTCGATTTCGAGCGCGACGCGCGTCGCAGCATCGATCGCCATGTACGTCCGCGCTTCCGTGCGCCGCGGCGGCGAGAGTCTTGGCGCCGCGCCCGCCTGCGTCAGCTCTACATAATCGAGCAACAGGCCAATCGCCGACATCTCCGCTGGCGTGAAATCTCCGAAGGCGTCGAGCGCGGAGACTTCGAATATCTCCCGCGCGCGCCGCGCGCCGGATTTCGCATCGGCTTTGACCGCGGGCCGCACCGTGACGGCGGCGCCAACCTGCGCCGCGGCCTGATCGATGGCGCCGCGATGCGGACCGTCGGCACAGAGCAATTCGGCCGGCGCCAACGCCGCGATCTCGCCGCCCAACTCGGCCGATGTGGTGAGGCGCGTTTCGAACGCGCCGGTGGACACGTCGCACCAAGCGATAGCGGCGGCGGCGCCATCGAAGGCGCAGGCGGCGAGCCGGTTGGCCGCGCGCGCGTCGAGCAGCCCCTCCTCCGTCAGCGTTCCTGGAGTAACGACACGGACGACCTCTCGGCGGACGATCGATTTCGAGCCGCGCTTTTTCGCCTCGGCCGGATTCTCCATCTGATCGCAGACGGCGACCTTGAAGCCGGCGCGGATCAGCTTCGCGAGATATCCCTCCGCCTGATGCCACGGCACGCCGGCCATTGGAATCGGATCGCCGCCATGCTGGCCCCGTTTCGTCAGCGTGATGCCGAGCGCCGCCGAGGCTCGCTCCGCGTCCTCAAAAAACAATTCGTAGAAATCGCCCATGCGGAAAAACAAGAGCGCGTCGGGGTGCCCCGCCTTGGCCGCGAGATATTGCGCCATGAACGGCGACGCCTTGGCGGCGTTCGCGGGCGGGTGAGAGGAATCGGCCACGGCCGAGCTTTACCCTTTTGCAGCCGCGACTTCCATTGACGGGCGGCGACCCAAAGCTAGGGTGTCGCCCCTCCCACCCTGGCGACGATGGACGCGCATGCCTGAAATCAAACGCAGCTTCACCGACGATGAAGCGCTGGCTTTTCACAGCAGCCACCCGCCCGGAAAAATTTCGATCGCGCCCACCAAACCGATGGCGACGCAGCGCGACCTTTCGCTCGCCTACTCGCCTGGCGTCGCGGTTCCCGTCCGGGCCATCGCAGAAGACCCCGATCGCGCCTACGACTACACGTCGAAAGGCAATCTGGTCGCCGTGATCTCCAACGGCACCGCCATTCTCGGCCTGGGCAATCTCGGCGCGATGGCGTCCAAGCCTGTGATGGAGGGCAAGAGCGTTCTCTTCAAACGCTTCGCCGACGTTGACTCGATCGACATCGAAGTAACGACGACGGACGTCGAAGAATTCGTCACCACGGTGCGCAACATCGGCCCGACCTTCGGCGGCATCAATTTGGAAGACATCAAGAGCCCGGAATGCTTCGTCATCGAGAGCCGGTTGCGCGACGAGCTGGACATTCCGGTTTTCCACGACGACCAGCACGGCACCGCCATTATCGCCGCCGCCGGCCTGCTCAACGCATGCGAGCTCACTAAACGCAAACTCTCCGACATCAAAGTTGTCGTGAACGGCGCTGGCGCAGCCGGGCTCTCCTGCATCGCCTTGATCAAGCAGCTCGGCGTGCCGCACAACAATGTCATCGTTTGCGACCGCGAAGGCGTCGTCTATCGCGGTCGCGAAAAAGGCATGGATCAGTTCAAGACCGCGCACGCCGTTGAAACCAAGGCGCGCACGCTTGCCGACGCCATGGAGGGCGCCGACGTTTTCATGGGCCTCTCCGTCGCCGGCGCCGTGACAAAAGAGATGGTCCGCTCCATGGCGAAAAAGCCGATCATCTTCGCCATGGCTAATCCGGATCCGGAGATCACCCCGGAGGACGTGCACGAGGTGCGTAAGGACGCCATCGTTGCGACCGGGCGTTCGGACTACCCCAATCAGGTCAACAACGTCCTGGGCTTCCCGTATATTTTTCGCGGCGCACTGGATGTGCGCGCGCGCACGATCAACGAAGAGATGAAGGTCGCCGCCGCACGCGCGCTCGCCGAGTTGGCGAAGGAAGACGTGCCCGACGAAGTGGCCGCAGCTTATCACGGCAGGCGTCTGAAGTTTGGCGCCGAATACATCATCCCAACACCATTCGATCCGCGCCTCATCTCCCACATCCCGCCCTATGTCGCGCAAGCGGCGATGGACACCGGCGTCGCGCGCAAGCCGATCACCGACATGGCCGCCTATCGCGAGCGCTTGGCGCAGCGCCTTGATCCAACGGCGGCTATGATTCAGCGCGTGCAGAACGCGGTGAGGCGCGCGCCAAAGCGTATTGTCTTCGCGGAAGGCGAAGAGCCCGCCGTCATCCGCGCCGCCTACGCTTTTCAGGAATTGGGCCTCGGCCGCGCCCTGCTCATCGGGCGCGAAGACATTGTCGCGCGCAATCTGGCGCTGGCGGGCATCCCCGAAGACGCGAAGATCGACGTGATCAATTCCCGCGTTTCCGAACGCAACGCGGCCTACACCGACCATCTGTACAAGCGCCAGCAGCGTTTCGGTTGGCTCCACCGCGACGCCCAACGGCTGGTCAATCTCGATCGCAATGTGTTCGGCAGCTGCATGGTGGCGCTGGGCGACGCCGACGGCATGGTCACGGGCGTCACGCGCAACTACGCCACGGCGCTCGACGATGTGCGCAAAGTCATCGACCCAACGCGCGGCGAACGCATCATGGGCGTCTCCGTCGTGCTTTCGCGCGGACGCATGTTGTTCATCGGCGACACCGCGGTGACCGAGTTTCCCGACGCGAATGAGCTGGCGCAGATCGTCATGCAATCGGCCGCGTTCGCGCGCGAGTTTGGGGCGACGCCGCGCGTTGCGTTGCTTTCCCACTCCACGTTCGGCAATCCGCAGATGGAGCGCTCGGAAAAGATTCGCGACGCGGTTTCCATCCTCGACCGCCGCGAGGACATCGATTTCGAGTTTGATGGCGAAATGAACGCGGACGTCGCGCTCAACCATGACGCCATGCGGCTCTACCCGTTCTCGCGGTTGACCGAACCTGCGAATGTATTGGTGATGCCGGCGCTGCATTCAGCCTCGATAGCCACCAGCATGCTGACCACTTTGGGCGGCGCGACTGTTATCGGGCCAATTCTGACGGGGCTCGCCTGCCCTATTCAGATTGCGCCGCTCGGTGCGCCGGTTTCTGACATCGTGTCATTCGCCGCGCTCGCGGCATTCCACGCGCAAATGAGCGAACCGCAAAAAGCCTAAGCGGTGGCAGGCGCTGGGCTCGCCATCTCCTGCTGCTTGCGCTTGCGCGCGATCATCAGCGCCAGCACCAGAGCGATGATGCCGATGACGCAAGAATAAAGGAAAAACACGACGTAGCCCGACGCCAGCGCCGCCGGCGTTACGCCGATATCAGTCGCGCGGGCGAAGCTCTGCTCCGGCAAACGCGCGAACAAACTCTGCAGGCCCGAGAACGGCCCGCCCGGCTGCGACATACGTGCGGAGCCTTCGACGATAGCGCCCGATTGTGCGGCGATCAGCTTCCCGGGCAACGCATAGAGCGAGGAAAACAGTGCGTATTGAGTGGCTGTGAAGCCGGCGCTCGTCAAACTCGACATGTAAGCGATCAGCACCGTGCCCGAGAAAGAGCCGGTGATGTTGTCGACGACGATAGCAGTCGCGAACGCGCGCCAGTCCGGCCCCTGCATCGCGAGCCATGCGAACACGAGGTTGGAGACCGGGCCCGCAAAAGCGCCCACGATGAGGCATTTCATCAGACCGAAGCGCGCGATGGCCCAGCCGCCCAATCCGACGCCCAACATCATCATCACCACGCCGAAGCCCTTGCGGATCTCGGCGATGCGTTCGAGATCGAACCCGACGTCGAGATAAAACGGGTTCATGATGTTGAGCACGAAATCGCTGAGGCGATAGCAGCAGATCATCGCCAGGATGAGCCCCGCCGTGCCCTCGAAGCGCGAGAAGAAATCCGCCAGCGGCTCGATATAGGAGCGCTTGAAGTACACGCCCGGCCGCGTCGTTTTCCCAGGCGCTGGCAGCGCAGCGCCGACGATCAGCGCCAGGCCGGCGAACGCGAACAGCACTTGCAGAAACACGCCCAACGGGCGCGCCGCCCACGCTTCTTCCAACGGCGAGACAACGCCGCCAAAGACGCCGCTGAGCAAACCAAAATTGCCGGTGAAGCCGGCCCCGAACAAAAGCGCGCCGAGCACCAGCACGATCAAACGCACCGCCCATTCAATCGCCTCCGGCACTGGCTTGACCGGCATATCGCTCGGCATCAGCGGCTGCAGCGCCGGCCGCGGCTTCTCCTTCGGTGCGAGAAGCACGGCGATTACGCCGACCGCCATCAGCACAGCCATCGCAGCGTACGCGACGCCCCAATTCAAGCGAGACGCCATCATCAAGGGCGCGATGCCAGCAGTGAGAATGGCGATGCGGTAGCCCCATTGATAGGCCGCCGCCATTGCGCCCTGGCGTTCCTCGCCCGCCGCCTCAATCCGCCATGCGTCGATGACAATATCCTGTGTCGCCGAGACGAACGCGACGAAGACGGCGAACATGGCGACAAGCGCAAGATTAGCCGCAGGGTTCGCGCCTGAGATCAGCCAGAGGCCCAGGATGATGAGCCCCTGGCAAACCAGCATCCAGGAGCGGCGATGGCCGAACATAGCTGTCAGCCCCGGGATCGAATTGCGATCGACGAGCGGCGCCCACAGGAATTTGAGCGAATAGGACAAAGTCGCGAGCGAGAAGAAGCCGATCGTCTGCAGCGCAACGCCGCTCTCACGCAGCCACGCCGAAAGCGTGTCGAACACCAGCAGGTTCGGCAGCCCAGCGGCGAAGCCAAGCGCCAACATGACCAAAGTACGGCGCTCGAAGAACACCGCCACCGCATCCCAAGTCGAACGCTTCGGCCTCGGGCCGGCCTCTACTTCGCTCATGGCGCTCCTCGCGCGTTATTTCGCGGGCAAACTGGCGCTGTTCGCCCGCTGCGTAAAGCGGGCTGCGACAGCATACAAATGCGCGGGGTCGAGCGGCTTGGTGAGAAAATCGTTCATCCCTGCATTGAGCGCCCGCACCCGTTCATCCTCCGCCGAATCGGCGGTCAACGCGACAATCGCCGTGGTCGCATTCGGCCCTTCTGCCGCGCGAATGCGCTGCGCTGCTTCAACGCCGTCGAGACGCGGCATGCGGATGTCGAGCAGGATGAGATCGTAAGCGGCGCCCTGCGCAGCGGCGACGGCCTCCTCGCCGTCCAAGACCGCATCGACAACGCAGCCCGCACGCGTCAGCAAGGTTCGCGCGAGCAAGGCATTGATGGGATTGTCCTCCGCCAGCAGAACGCGCAAGCCGTGAAGCCGAGGCGGCGCGGCATCGTCGATCTGGCCGGGTTCCGGGCTCGCCGAGGGCGCGTCTCCAAGCGCCGCGCGAATACGTTGCGCCAAAGCGCGGCGGCGCAGCGGCTTTAGCACGTAATGCGGCAGGCCGGCTTCACGCGCGTGGGCGATGGCGGCGCGATCTTCCTGCGCCGCCATGGCGATGACAGCGCGCGCACTGCGTTTAAACGCCTCGAGGTCGTTGTCAGCCGCTGCGCCCCGCCAATCGTAGAGAATGACATCGGCGCTTTCGGCCGCGGCGCACATCTGCCCGCCCAGTGAGGCGACGTTGATGCGAACCGCGTGCGCAAGCGGCGCGGATGGCGAAACCAGCGCGATGCGCAGGCCGCTGAGGTCGAAGCTCTGCGCCTCTTCCGGCGCCGGCGCTGCGGCCAGCGGGAGTTCAACCCAAAAGCTTGCGCCCTGCCCCGGCTTGCTGAACAAGCCGGCCTCGCCGCCCATTGCTTGTGCGAGCTTCTTGACGATAGCGAGTCCGAGGCCCGCGCCGCCATGACGGCGCGCAACGCCGGCGTCCGCCTGCGCAAACTCCTCGAAGATTTTGGCTTGCTTCTCCGGCGCCACGCCAGGGCCGGTGTCGCGCACGCTAAAGCGCACGCGGCCTTCGCCGCGCGGCGCCAGTTCCAGCACCACGCCGCCCTCGTCCGTGAATTTGATGGCGTTGCCGGCGAGGTTGAACAGGATCTGGCGCAAGCGTCCGTCATCGCCCACGACGCGCGCGGGGGCGCCCGCGCGCACGGCCACGGCAATCTCCAGGCCCTTGTCGTGCGCCTTCGGCGACAACAATTCCGCGACGTCCTGCATCATCGCTTCCGGATCGAACGGCGCAGATTCGAGCGCGACGCGGCCCGCTTCCAGGCGTGAATAATCCAAAATCTCGGTGATGAGATCGAGCAGCAATTCGCCGGATTGCCGGATCGCGCCGACATAAGTCTGCGCCGACGCGTCCAGCTTGGCTTGCGCCAACAAGCCCGCCATGCCGAGGATGCCGTTGAGCGGCGTGCGCAATTCATGCGTCAGCGTCGCGAACAATGTCGTCTTTGCTCGCGACGCTTCCTCCGCCGCGCTGACATGGCGGCTGATGTCGCGCGCGACGGCGAGGCGCTCGCCGCCCGGCAGCATGCGCTCGACCCACTCGAAACGGCGCCCATCCGGCGCAGCGGCGTCGAACCGGCGCACGCCCTCGGCGAACGGCGGCGGCTGCACGCGGCCCCACGGCGGACGTTGCGGCCCGATCCATTGCTTGAAGGCCTGCCGAAACGCCGGATTGGCGCGCACCAAAGCGCCATCGGCCGCCAGGATCACGATCGGATCTGGCAGCGCGTCGAACGCATCGAATGCGTACGCGGCGGCAGCGTCAGCCATGCTTGGGATCAAGCGCCGCCGCGGTTAGAATCTTGTTAAGAAACCGCCGCGATGCCCTGCCCGGCGCCCGCCCATTGCCGGCGCATCGACAGCGCTTCGGCAATGTGGATGCGCTTGACGCCGCCGGCGCCGTCAAGATCGGCGATCGTGCGCGCAGTTTTGAGCGTGCGGTGATAGGCGCGCGCCGAGAGCGCCAAACTCTCCGCCGCTTTGGAAAGCAACGCCGCGCCAGCTGCGTCCGGCGCAGCCGTGCGCTCCAGCGAATCCAGATCGAGCTGGGCGTTGAGCGCGCCGACGCGCGCCGCTTGCGCCTCTCGCGCGGCGGCCACGCGCGCTGCGGCCTCAGCGGTGCCCTCATGCGGCGGAGGCAGAGCGAGATCGGCGGCGGTGACGGGCGGCACATCGAGCTGAATGTCGATACGGTCGAGCAGCGGGCCAGACAGGCGTGCTTGGTAATCGATAGCGCAACGCGGCCCTCGCCTGCACTGGCCGGCGCCCGGCCCGCCGCCGCAGCGGCACGGGTTCATCGCCGCAGCCAACATGATCCGCGCGGGATA
>JBFWZB010000016.1:35872-50232 GCA_050185805.1 Hyphomonadaceae bacterium | reverse complement strand
CACGCCTCTGGGCAGATGAAGGCGCAATCCATGCCTTGCGCGGCCATGGCCGCGGGCAAGGCGCCGGGCGCCGCCGCCAACGTGCCATCCAATCCCACTTCGCCAAAGGCGACGACGCCATCGAGCGCGTCGCGCGGGATCGCGCCCAGCGCCGCCATCATGGCGAGCGCGATCGGCAGGTCGTAATGGGTCCCCTCCTTCGGCAAATCCGCCGGGGCCAGATTGACGATGAGCCGGCCGCCGGGAATGGCCAGGCCCATGCTGGCGAAAGCGGCGCGCACCCGCTCGCGGCTCTCCGCTATGGCCTTATCCCCGAGCCCGACAATGACGATGCCGGGCACGCCGCCAGCCAATTGCACCTGCACCTCGACCCGCCGCGCTTCCAGCCCGGCGAAGGCGATGGTGGCGGCGTATGCGCACGTTTGCATTTTGGTGCGGCCCCGAATTTATCCACAGGCTGACCCAAAACATCGTACATAAAGAGAACACACGCGCAACATGAATCGAACCTGGCCGCGCTTGGCTTTCAGATTGTCCACAATTTGCGGCTTGGCTCAGTAGGCGGGATCGGCCTGAGCCAACGGCGCGCCCTGAGGCGGCGGGCTGGCGAACGGATCGCCATAAGCAGCGCCGTCATCCTCGGCGGCGCGGAATTGCGGCGCCGGCGGCGCCTCGACATAGCCCGCGGTCGTGATCGGGCGAACTTCCATGAACGAAACCACGCGCTGCACGCCGCGCACGCGGCTTGCGATTTCGGCGGCCCGCTCCAGTTCGCTTTGCGACCGGGCCAGGCCCATCAAGTACACATTGCCCTGAAAGGTCTCGATATTGACATTGATGGCGCGCACCGCGCCGCTGGCGGCGAGACGCGCACGCACTTGCGCGGTGATCAATTCGTCGGAGGTGCTGCGCAGGAAGCTGCTATGCGGGCCGACGACGATCTCATTGTAGACGTTGCTGATGCTGCCGACATTGCGCGCGATGAGTTCGGCCGTATGCCGGTGCTGCTCACTTGGCGCAGGACCGGAAAGCAATACGTTGCCGTTGGCGACCTCCACGTCGACTTCAGCGAAGCCGGGACGATCCACGGTGAGCAAACGTGTCTTGATCTGCTGCGAGGCCGCAGCGTCGTCGATGCCTTCGCCGATGGTGCGATCCTGCACCGCAAAGAGGCCCACGCCCGCGGCCGTGCCGACGGCGGCGGTGACGCAGCCGCTGGACAACGCACAGGCGGAAACCGCCGCAAGGGCTAAAACGATACGCATGCGGCGAGGCTGCCATGGGATCGTTTCGGCACACTTAATGCCGCAGCTCAGCCGATGCGATCAACGAACCACGCGCCGCGTTCATGCCTTGGCAACAAACCTGAACCAATCACAACCAGGTCGAAGCGCATGGGCAAATTGGTTAGGCGCCATCGCCCCGCCAGCACGCTCGCCGCGCGCGCGATGCGTTGCTGCGCATTCGGCGTGACGGCATACGCTCCTGAATCGTAGGTGGCGCGGGCTTTGACCTCAACAATGACGAGAGTGCCGTTTTTCAACGCGGCGAGATCGACCTCGCCGAACGGCGTGCGCAAACGCTGGCCAAGAATGCGATAGCCTTTGGCGAACAAGAAGAGCGCCGCGATGGTCTCCGCCAAACGGCCGCGCTGCTCGGCGCTGCGGCGCGCGCGGGTCACGCTTTGTCCCGCAGATGAAGGGCCTGTTGGTAGGCGCGCTTGCGAGAAATTCCCAAACGCTCGGCGGCCTCGGCTGCAGCCGCCTTCACGCTCAGGCGGGACAGTGCGTCCGTGAGGAAGGCGTCGAGCTCGGCATCGCTCACCGCGCGCTCGGCCGTCGGCGGCCCGACCACAAGCACGATCTCCCCTTTCGGCGCCTCCTTAGCGGCGTAGTGCGCGGCGAGTTCGGAAAGGGAGCCACGACGGAATTCCTCGTAAAGCTTGGTCAGCTCACGCGCGACCGCGGCGCTGCGCGGCCCCAGTAGCGCCGCGCAATCGGCGAGGCTCTCGGCCAGGCGCGGGCCAGTTTCGAAGAACACCAGCGTCGCGTGTATCTCGGCCAAATCTTCGAGCGCCGTGCGCCGCGCGCCCGCCTTGGCGGGCAGGAAGCCCGCGAACATGAAGCGGTCGGTCGGCGCCCCCGCAGCCACCAGCGCCGCCAGCATCGAGGACGCGCCGGGAACGGGGATCACCCGATGGCCCTGCTCGATTGCCGCGCGCACCAATTTGAAGCCGGGATCGGAGATGAGCGGCGTGCCCGCGTCGGAGACGAGCGCAATCCGCGCGCCCGCTGCGAGTTCAGCCAAGATCTCGGCGCGCGCTGTTTCGGCGTTGTGTTCATGGTAGGAACCGAGCTTCGGCTTCAGCCCGAACGCGTCCAGCAGCTTGCGCGTCACCCGCGTGTCCTCGGCGTACACGCGGTCGGCGCCCGCCAAAATATCCAATGCGCGCAAGCTTATGTCGCGCAGATTGCCGATCGGCGTCGCCACCACATAAAGGCCCGCTTCCAGCGGTGGACTGGGCTGGCGGGCGCCCTTAGGGTCGCGCGCATCCGGTTCGGGGTCGGACAGAGGGTTGTTCATGACTTTCCAAAGATCATCGGCGCGCGGCGCGCTGACGCCAAGCGCGAAGACCGCGGCTGCACTGAGCCTCGCGGCCTTGATGGCCGCCTGCGCCACCGGCCCATCGCCGGGCCCCGGCCCGGGAACCGTTGGGCCCGCCCCGCCCCCGCCCGGCACGCAAGTGCAGACGCGTGACGGCGTGACCCCGCCGTTTATGGAAGGGCGTCAGATCGTTCGGGTCGGCTTGTTGCTGCCCTTTTCACTGCGTCCGCAGGACGCCGCCGCCCTCTACAGCGCCGCGGAGCTGGCGCTGTTCGATCACGGCGACCCGAGCACCTTGCTCATTCCGCGCGACGCCGGCGCAGATGAGGCGCAGGCGAATGCAGCCGCGCGCGCGTTGGCTGCTGATGGTGCGGACATCATCATCGGGCCGGTGCTGCGCGAAGGCGTGCTCGGCGCGGGCGTCGCCGTGCGCAACGACAACATACCGGTTATCGGTTTTTCGTCGGACCGCACTGTCGCCGGCAACGGCGTCTACTTGCTCAGCTTCCAGCTTGAAGACGAAGTCCTGCGCATCGTCTCCTATGCCGCGAGCCGCAACATCCGATCCATGGCTCTGCTCGCGCCGGCGAACGAATACGGCCGTCGCGTGGAGCAGGCTCTGCGCGCCGAAGCAGCGGCGCGCGGCGTCACCGTTACGGCGTCGCGGCTCTACAATCGCACCGACGGCGACGCGCGAACCGCTGCGAACGAAGTAGCCGCTGCTTTGGGCGGCGCACAGGCGATCTTAATCGCCGAGAGCGGCACGCCATTGCGCGCAATCGGGACTGCGCTTTCGCAGAGCGCCAATGCCCGCGGCGTGCAATTGATCGGCACCAGCGTTTGGAGCGCTGACGCCCCGCGTGAGCCTTCGTTGGCCGGCGGTTGGTACGTTTCGCCCGATCCCAACGCCCGCACCAATTTCGAAGGCCGATATCAGGAAATCTTCGCGCGCGAACCGACCCGCCTCGCGAGCCTCGCCTATGACGCGGTTGCTCTCGCCACCCTGCTCTCGCGCGATCGGGGCGCGCAAGGTTTCAGCCGGGCGGCGATCGAAAATCCAGAAGGCTTTGGGGGATCCGATGGCATCTTCCGCTTCCACAGCAACGGCGCCATTGAGCGCGGCATGGCCATCATGCAGGTCGGCGCAAACACCGCGACGGCTATCGATCCTGCACCGCGCCGCTTCACGCCGGCGCAGGGCTAGAAGGCCAATTCAGCCGCAATCCGGTTGGCGAGCGGGCGGCCTTGCGGCGTCAGCCGCAGCCGCCCTTGGTCCTGCGTCACCAACCCCTGTTCGATCAGCCAGCGCAAAGCGTCCGCTTTGAACGGCGCACCGCGCAGCGCTTCTAGCCGGGGCAGATCCAAGCCTTCTTGGATACGCAATCCCATCATCAGCATTTCATCGGCAACCTCTGCCAACGTGAGCGGCGTTTCAGTGATGAGGCCAAGCCCGTTTTCACGCACAGCGTCGATGTAATCCGCTGGCCGGCGCTGTGCTTCGAGCGCGACCCGTACGCCTGCATGCGTGACGCGGCCGTGCGCGCCGGGCCCGACGCCGATCCAATCGTCGCTGCGCCAATAGAGTAGATTGTGCTGCGCTTGCGCCGTCGGTGACCGCGCGTGATTGGAAATCTCATAAGCGGGAAATCCGGCGCGCCCCGCCTCCTCTTGCGTAAGCGCGAAAAACTCCGCCGCCAAATCGGTGTCCGGAACAGAAGCCGCGCCACGCATCACGCGACGCTGCAAAGCGGTGCCCTCGTCCACCGTCAGCTGGTAGAGCGACGCATGCTCGATCGGCAGCGCAAGCGCGCGTACGAGCTCGGCCCGCCAGGCTTCGATGCTCTGCCCCTCGCGCGCATAGATCAGGTCGATCGAGACACGTGCGCCCGAATCCGCGGCTCGATCGACCGCAGCGACGGCGCTGTGCACATCATGCTTGCGGCCGAGGCGCTTTAGCGCGTCTTCGTCTAGTGACTGCACGCCGACCGAAAGCCGGGTCACGCCGGCGCCGACATGCTCGGCAAACGAAGCGGCGTCCTCTGGATTGCACTCAAGCGTGATCTCGCAATCCGGTCCGACAACATAAGCGTCGCCGATAGCGGCGATCAGGCGTGCAATGTCTTCGCCGCGCAACAGCGACGGCGTGCCGCCGCCAAAGAATATGCTGCCCACGGCGCGCGCACCGAACCGCGCGGCGTGCGCCCTGATATCGGTTTCGATGGCGGCGATGAGCGCCGCGTGCGTGTCGCCACGCGCACGGTACACGTTAAAATCGCAATAGGGACAAATCGCCGTGCAATACGGCCAATGCACATAGATGCCGAACGCGCTCATCGGATCGCGTCGAGGAATTTTTCGAAAGCGCGCGCGCGATGTGTGAGCGGGAGCTTTTCCTCGTGGCTCATTTCGCCAAAGCTGCGCGTCTCGCCGGCGGCCACGAAGATCGGATCGTATCCGAAGCCCTTCTCCCCTCGCGGCGGCCAAACCAGATGACCACGCGCTTCGCCCTCGAAACACGCAACCACGCCGCCGGGCTGCGCCAGCGCCAGCACGCAAACGAAGCGCGCGGCCGGATCGCGCCCGTCGAGCTCGCGCCAAACCCGCTGCATCGCCGCACCGAAATCTTTTGAGGCCCCTGCCCAACGCGCCGAATAGATGCCGGGATCGCCGTTCAGAGCGAACACTTCCAAACCGGAATCGTCCGCCAGGGCGGGCAGTCCCGAAGCCTCCGCCGCGGCGTTCGCCTTCAGCGCGGCGTTGGCCGCAAACGTAGCGCCGGTTTCTTCCGGCTCAGCGAGCCCGAGCGCCGCTGCGGACACTGCGTCGATCCCAAGAGGCTCCAACAAAGCACTGATTTCACGTACTTTCCCGGCATTGTGGCTGGCCACGACCAAGCGCTGACCAGGGCTGAGTTTTAGGGCCATGCGGCATGCTTGTTTGACGATCGCCGTCACAGTCTATATCGTTTATCAATAAAGTTTCGCTAGGAACGGCGAGAATGCCGCAAACCTTCTCAATGCGCGCGCTCGGCAAGGGCTCGCTGGCGTCCTTCATGAAGGCGGTGCTGGGCATCGTCTGGGTCGTGCTTTGGATCGCGGCAGCCGCCCTGGCGCTCGGCAGCGCGGGCTATCTTTGCCTTATGATCCTGATCGGCGCCGGCATCGTGCCGATGGACGTGCTCGAGGTCGGCGACGCCACTATCAATCTCGGCCCCGTCACGATCCAAGCCGAGAATGACGATCGCCTCGTCCTGCCCGTGGTTGCGCCGGCGCTGCTGGCATCCGCGGTCGCGGTCGGCGGCGCATTGATCATCGTGGCGCGGTTGCGCAAGCTGTTTGCGAACTTCACATCGGGCGAGCCGTTCAGCGCCGACAATGCAAGCCATCTGCGCGTGATCTGGATCACGATGCTGGTGATGGAATTGTCGCGCTACGCCATCGCGGCGATCATCGTGGTTTTGGTGGGCGTGTTCGGCACGCCCGAAACCACTGAGATAGAGATTCAAGCGCCGGTCAATCTGATGACTTGGGGCGCCATTTTCGTCCTGATCGTTCTCGCCGAAGTCTTCCGCGAAGGCGCGCGCCTCAAGGAAGAACAGGAGTTGACGATCTGATGGCCATCCGCGTCACTCTCGACCGCATTCTGCTCGAACGGCGTATGTCGCTGACCGATCTCAGCGAAAAGGTTGGCGTCACCCTGGCCAATCTCTCGATCCTCAAGACTGGAAAAGCCAAAGCGATCCGCTTTTCGACGCTCAATGCGCTTTGCCGCGTGCTGGAATGCCAGCCGGGCGAAATCCTGGCCTACGAACCAAGCGCCGAAGACGCTGAGATGGAAAAGGCGGACGCCGGCTAGCTACTGCCTATTCGACGAGCGCAGCAACCCACTCGGGCTCCCGCGGCTCCTCCTCCACCGGAAGGCCCCGCGCCAAGCCCCATCGATGGATCCAAGACAAGCCGCGCGGACCAGCATAAGCGTCGGGTGAAGCGTACGCAGGATCGCGCAGCGCCCCTTCCAACGTGATGAAGCCATAGCCTCGTGCGCGCATCATCGCCGCAAGCGCCGGCAGGGCTTCGATGTTCAGCTCATTGGCGTGCAGGAGCAATATTTGCGGCGGCTCATAGCCAAGCACGTCGCGCGAACGTTGTTCAAAAAAGGCGAACACTGAATCCATGTACGGCATGTATGCGCCGAGAATACGATCCTGCGCGGCCGCATCGCCGCGCTGGCCCGCCGCCGCATACGCCGCGGCGAAAACCCATTCCTGATTGTCGATCGTCACCGGCGCCAGCCGATAACCTTGCGCCGCCAAATGCGCGGCGACCGCATCGCGTATCTGCTCATTGGGGCCGGTGTGCAGCTGCGGATGGCGGAAATACTCAAGCTCGCGATTGCGCGAAGATAACACCTCCCGCGTTACGCGGGCGCCGGCATCGATATCGGCCAGGTAAACCGCAAGCGGCGTGCGATTGAGGTCGGGATGCGTCGCCGTGTGATTGCCTAGCGCGTGACCTGCATCCGCCCAGGCGCCAAGCATGCGTATGAGAATCTCGTCGCGATGCTCGGAGCAAACGCGGCCCTCGTTGACGAAGGCGGCCGCCGGCATCGCCTCGGCGGCAATTGCGGCCAGAAGGCGCGCGGTGAACGCCTGCGCCGCTGCCGGATCACACGGCGCGGAGGACCCAGCGATCGGCACATCGTCAAATGTCACCGCAACCGTGCGCGTCGGCTGAGCCGACGCAGCATTCCCTGCCAGGGAGAACGCGGCCAACGCCGCCGCCAAGACGGCGCTGCCCCAACGCCTGATCCGCGGCAGGAGACTCAATGCGGCGCCGGCATAATGGCGGCCTCGCCATCGACCGCCCTCACCGTCAGCAACGGCGCACCCGCGGGGTCGTTGTACAATTCGTACATGACGCCATCGGCGCCCGGCTCGCGCACTTCAACGACGCGCGCGGGCGCGATCGCTTGCGGTGATGTAGCGACCGCATCCCGGACGGCTTGCGGCGCATCGCCCCAAACCAGTTCGCGGCGCACGCTGACAATCCGCCACCCTTCGTTGAAATGCATGACATGATAGGTCGGCGCGCCATCGCCCGTTCCGGTCACTTCAAACACGCGAGCGCCAGTTTGGGTATTTTCAACGGCGGCGCTGGGGGCGAAGGCCGCTTCTTCGACGCGAATGACAGCGAGCACCTCATCAGGCGCCGCAGCTGGCGCCGCCGTCTCAATCGGAACGGGCGCTTCGTCCCGGGCCGGCGGCGAGCACGCGGCGGCAAGCAAAAGCGTGGCGGCGGCGAATAAGCGAATCATGACTTCCCTCACCCAACGGCGCGGCGCTGCGCGTCGAACAGTACGCCGCAGCCCAATTTCGCCAACCGCGTCATCTCCGCGAACTCTTCATCGCTAAACGGGCGCTGCTCGCCTGTCGCTTGCACCTCGATCAAGCGGCCGTCGCCGCTAAGTACGAAATTGGAATCGACTTCGGCGTTGGAATCCTCCGCGTAGTCGAGATCGAGCACCGCCGCGCCCTCGAACACGCCGCAGGATACCGCCGCCACTTGCCCGGTTATCGGGTTGGTCTTGAGTTCCTTCTCGGCGACGAGATATGCGCACGCCCTGGCGAGCGCGACCCATGCGCCGGTGATCGCCGCCGTGCGCGTGCCGCCGTCCGCTTGGATCACGTCGCAATCGAGCGTGATGGTGCGATCGCCCAGCGCCTTCAGATCCGACACCGAGCGCAAGGCGCGGCCGATCAGGCGCTGAATCTCCTGCGTCCGCCCGGATTGCTTGCCTTGAGCCGCTTCGCGCCGCCCGCGTGTATGCGTCGCGCGCGGCAGCATGCCGTATTCCGCGGTGATCCAGCCGCGTCCCTGCCCTTTGAGCCACGGCGGCACGCCCTGCTCCACGCTGGCGGTGCACAATACATGGGTCTGGCCGAACTTCGTCAGGCAAGAACCCTCGGCATAACGCGACGCGCCGGTTTCAAGCACGACTTCGCGCATCTGCTCTGGAACGCGGCCGGATGGGCGCATGAAGAATTTCCCCGATCTTGAGTGCGGGCGGGTGTGGCGGATTGCGGTCGTGCTGTCGAGCCGCCCCGGCGCCTTTTCGGCGTGGGCGCGCGCCGCTACGTAGAGCGCACCATGGCCGCCAGCTCAAACGACCTTTCCGGGCTCGACCAGCGCTCGCGGGAGATTTTCCGCGAACTGGTGGAATCGTATCTGGCGACAGGTGAGCCGGTCGGTTCGCGCACGTTGTCCAAGCAAAGCGCGTTCGGGCTTTCCGCGGCCTCGATCCGCAACACCATGGCCGACCTCGCCGCACTCGGCCTGCTCGATGCGCCACACGCCATGGCCGGACGCCGTCCCACGCAACAGGGGCTGCGCTTTTTCGTCGATAGTCTGCTGCAATTAGGGGAAGCGCCCGACGAGCAGAAGCGAGAGATCGACGCGCGTATTGCGCAGGCTGGCGGCAATCCTCAAGACGTGCTCGGCGCCGCATCAGAATTACTCTCAGGGCTCGCCGGGGGCGCCGGCCTTGTCGTCACGCCGGAGCGCGATGCGCCCATCCGCCATGCCGAAATCGTTTCCATCGGCCCTGGCCAGGCGCTTCTCGTGCTCGTCTTCGAAGACAATCAGATCGAGAACCGCGTGCTCAACACGCCGCCGGATCTCACCGGCTCGGCGCTGATCGAAGCGACAAACTTCCTCAACGCCCGCTTCAAGGGCAAGACGCTGGCGGAAACGCGCGCGGACGCCGCCGCTGCGCTGGAGCGCGACCGCGCAGCGCTCGACCAGGCGGCGGCGAACCTGATCGCCGGGGGCCTGGCGGAATGGTCCGGCGAGGACCCGACGGCCGGCCGTTCACTTATCGTGCGCGGGCGGGGAAACCTGCTCGCCGACGCCGAAGGATTGGCCAATCTCGAATTGGCGCGGCGATTGTTCGACGATCTCGAAAAGACCCGAGAACTGATCCAAGTGCTTGATTTGGCGAAGGTTGGTGAGAGCGTGCGGATATTCATCGGTTCCGAGAACCCGCTTTTTTCGCTCTCGGGGTCGAGCTTGATCGTCGCTCCCTATATGAACGCGGAAAGACGGGTCGTCGGCGCTCTTGGCGTGATCGGCCCGACCAGGCTCAATTATGCGCGCGTGATCCCGGTCGTCGATTATACCGCACGCGCCATTGGCCGGGTCCTCGACCGCGGCCAACAGGAACGTTGAGAAGGACGGAAATGAGCAACGAGGCAGACGCCCAACCGGAACTCCCGCCGCAAACCGACGCGCCGGCCGAACTGGCGCCGTTCGAAGCGGAGTTGAACAAGGCGCGCGATGAATTGCTGCGCGCGCTGGCCGAAGTCGAGAACACCCGGCGCCGCGCGGAAAAGCAGGCGCAAGACGCGCGCCTCTACGCCATCGATCGCTTCGCCCGCGACTTGCTTCCGGTCGCCGACACAATGGCGCGCGCGCTGGCGGCGATGCCGCCCGAAGCACGCGAAGCGGCGGACGAGACCACCAAGACCTTTTTCTCGGGCGTCGAACTGACAGAGCGTGCGCTGATCGAGGCCTTCGCGCGCCACGGACTTCGTCGCGTCGGGGCCAAGGGCGAACCGTTCGATCCCAACGTGCATCAGGCTGTGGTGCAAACGCCATCGGACCAACCGGCGGGTACGGTGATCGAGGTTCTGCAACCGGGTTACGTGCTGGCGGACCGCACACTGCGGGCCGCGATGGTGCAAGTTTCGGCCGGCCCGGCAGCGAAAACCGGGGACAGCGCCACGGTCGACATCAAAGTCTGATAGACCGGGGCTTCCCAATCCATCCAAATTGATCCACGCGCCCTGCAAAGGCGCGCAACCGGTCCGTCGCGGTTCCGCCTTTATTGCGCTTTACGAAACATGACGGATCGTTAACCATATCCATAAGTGCGAGCTTGGAGGCGACACTATGCGGGGGAAGTTTTTTGTGGGCGCCGCAAGCGCCGCACTATTGGCGCTTGGGTTCGTCGCGCCGGCGGTCGCACAGACGGACGATCAGCCCGGCGATGCATCCACGACCGCACGCGTCAGCGTAGGCGACGCAGTGACGGGCGCGCTTGATCCCGCCGGCGATCGTGATTGGTATCGCCTGCGCGTTGAGGCCAACACAGGTTATCGCATCACGCTCGATAGCGCCGACGATGCGCAAAGCCTCGATCCGATGCTGGTGATCTACGGCGCCGATGGCGGCGAGATCATGCGCAACGACGATGCGGAAGGCTCGTTCAATTCCGTCGTCACCTATCGCTCCAATTCAAGCGGCGAAGTGTTTGTCGAGGCGCGCGGTTTCCTTGACGAAGCTGTGGGCCCCTACCGCCTCGCCGTGCAAGCCAGCACGCTGCCGCCGGATGACGCCGGCAACGACGCATCAAGCCAGGCGCGCATCAGCGCAGGACGAGCGGTCCACGGTTCAATCGAGGGCGAGGGCGACGAGGATTGGTACCGGTTCAGCGCGCGCACGGGCCAAATCTACCGCATCTCGCTCAACACCGCCGAAAGCAACGGTCTCGGCGACCCCCTGCTCCGCCTGATCGACGCCGACGGCAATGAGATTGGCGGCAATGATGACAGCAACGGCACGCTCAATTCCTATTTCGAGTTCGTGCCTGCGCGCAGCGGCGAGATTTTCGTCGTCGCTTCCGGGTTCGGTGGCGCGACCGGCGCCTACGCCCTCAACATCCAGGCCGATCGCTTGCCGCCTGACGACGCCGGCAACGACGTCAGCACGCGCAACCGCATTCGCCCAGGCGACAGCGTCAGCGGCGCGCTTGATTACCCGAACGATCGAGATTGGTATCGCCTGACGTTGGGCGAAAACGAAGGCGTGCGCATCCGTCTGAACAAGGCAGATGACACGCTTGATCCGCTTTTGCGCGTCTATGACGCGCAGGGGGTAGAAATCGCCGTGGACGATGACGGCGGTGGCGACCTGAATTCCTATCTTGAATTCGTCTCGCCGCGGGCGGGCGACTATTTCGTCGAAGCTCAAGGCTTCGTGCCCGACGCCGTGGGCGCCTACACCCTTTCGATCGGCGCGGGCGAAGTGCCGGCCGACACCTCAACCGACGCGACGCTCAATGCGGGCGGCGATTATCGCGAGGGCATGCTTTCGCCAATTGGCGACAAGGACTGGTTCCGCATCGATCTGGAGGCAGGCCAAAGCTTCCGCCTTGGGATGAACTCGATGGAGGGCAACGACTCGCTCTCCGATCCATACCTTGTTCTGTACGGACCAGATGGCGCAGAGCTCGCACGCGACGACGATAGCGGCGAAGGGTTGAACGCTTGGCTTGAATACACCGCGACGCAAGCTGGCGCGCACTATGTAGAAGCGCGCGCATTCGGCCAAGAGGGTGGCTTCGGCCGCTACGCGCTAATGCTCGCGCCCGGCGAGATCGGCGCCTCGCAGGACGCCGCCGACTACATCCAAGCCAATACAGAGCCGCGGAACAGCCAGATCGGCGCGCCGGGGGACGAAGATTGGTTCATGGTGGAAATGGTCGAGGGGCGCCCCTATCGCATCAATGCAATGTCTCTCGACGGCGTCTTTGATCCGATCGTGCGCCTGCTCGACGCCAACGGCGCGGAATTGGCCACAGATGACGACGGCGGCCCCGGCGTGAATGCCTATCTGCCCTACCTGCCCGTCGCCGGCGGCGCCCATTACGTGGCCGTATCGGGCTTCGGCGACAGCACCGGCCAGTACACGCTGATGGTTTGGGATACTGACGTGCCCGGCAATCTCGGCACCGACGAATATCTCGACGCCAGCGTCGGCGAAGATCGCGGAGGCATCATCGAGATTGCCGGCGACGTGGACAATTTCCGCGTCGATCTCGACGCGGGACGCGTCTACGAGGTCACGCTGAGCGGCGAAGGCGAAAGTGCGCTGCGCAACGGCGAATTGAGCGTCCTCAATTCCTCGGGTGAAGTTCTCGCTTCGCGGCGCGGCCGCACGGCCCGGGTCACGTTCACGCCTGAGGCGACCGACAGCTATTTGCTGCAAGCAAAGGCGCGCGACAGCTCGACAGGCGGCTATCGCATCACCATCACGCCTGAAAGCACGAACGCGGCCGAATAGGAGCGCAACGCTCCTCTTGGGGACGCACAAGCAGCGGCGGCGCCGGACAAGGGCGCCGCCGCTTCCTTATGAAACGCCGCTGTCGCGGTCTCCACCTTGCCGATCGAGCATCCAGCCCGGATATTCCGGCTTGAGCTTCGAGACGTCATCCAGCCTGGCCATATCGTCGGCAGAGAGTTGGACGCCTGTGGCGGCGATGTTGTCGCTCAGCTGCGTCTCGTTCTTCGCGCCGATGATGACACTGGTGACCTGCGGTTTGCGCAGCAGCCACGCCAGCGCCACTTGCGCGACCGACGCGCCGCGCGCCTTGCCGATCTCCTGCATGACGTCGATGATGTCGTACGCCCTCTCTTTGTCGACCGGCGGAAAATCGAAAGCCGTGCGACGCGCGCCCTCCGGCCCGCCATCGCGGGTGAACTTTCCAGACAAAAAGCCGCCAGCGAGCGGACTCCAGGGCAAGATTGCAAGCCCCTCCTCCCGCGCAAGCGGGACGACTTCACGCTCGAGATCGCGCCCGGCAATGGAATAATACATCTGAAGCGACTCGAAGCGCGCCAAGCTCTTGCGCTCGGACACGCCCAGCGCCTTCGCAATTTGCCACGCAGCAAAATTGCAGAGGCCGATGTAGCGGACCCGCCCGGAGCGAACGACCTCATCGAGCGCCTGCAAAGTCTCCTCTAGCGGCGTCAGCGGATCGAATGCGTGCACTTGATAAAGATCGACGTAGTCAAGATCCAAGCGCTTGAGGCTCGCATCGATGGCGTCGAACACATGCTTGCGCGACAGACCCCAAAGGTTGGTGTTCGTCGCGCGCCGTTTGTCGTCCTCCGTTTGCGCGGCGCTATAGGCGCCCATGCGGCCATAAAGCTTGGTCGCGATCACCAATTCGTCCCGGGGCAGCGCCTTGATCGCTGCGCCCAGCACCTGCTCCGATAATCCGTTGGAGTAAACGTCCGCAGTGTCGATGAAATTGACGCCGCTGTCGAAAGCGCCCTTCACCAGCGCCGTGGATGCCTCCTGCTCCAGCCCGCCGATGACCTTCCAAAAACCGTCACCGCCGAACGTCATCGTCCCCAGGCAAATTTCGGAGACGGTGAGGCCGGTGCGGCCCAGCTTGCGATAGCGCATGTTCAATTTCCTCCGCTGGCCGCGTTCACAATCTCAGGACACGCCGTTAGCGCGATACCACGCGAGAAGCCGCGCCCAACCATCGGCCGCAGCCTCGGCGTTGTAGCTCTCGCGATAGTCGGCGTGAAAGCCGTGGACTGTGCCTGGATACACGACGATCTCCGATCGTGAGGGATTGTCGGCGGCCTGCAATGAAGCGCGCATCTGCTCGACGCTGGCCAATGGAATGCCTTGATCGTTCTCGGCGTAGAGGCCCAGCACCGGCGTTTGCAGCGTTCCGCCGATATCGTACGGCCAAGGACGCTCCTCCTCGGCGCCCCAACTGCCGGGCTGCGGGCGCACCAAGCGCCCGTACCAAGCCACGCCGGCTTTGATCTGCGGAAAGCGCGCCGACGCCATCCAAACCACGGTGCCGCCCCAGCAGAAGCCGGTCACGCCAATCGCATCGGCGTTCACAAAAGCCTGCGCCGCGAGCCAAGTGAGCGCGCCCTCGGTGTCGCCCATGACCTG
>JBFWZB010000016.1:25448-35772 GCA_050185805.1 Hyphomonadaceae bacterium | reverse complement strand
AGCGCGCCGACGCCATCCAAACCACGGTGCCGCCCCAGCAGAAGCCGGTCACGCCAATCGCATCGGCGTTCACAAAAGCCTGCGCCGCGAGCCAAGTGAGCGCGCCCTCGGTGTCGCCCATGACCTGCTCGTAATTGGCGGTGGCGACGATCTGTCGGATTTCCGCAAAATCGGTCAGCGGCGCCGGATCACCGGCGCGGTCAAAATAATCCGGCGCAATCGCGACGTATCCTTCGCGCGCCAGGCGGCGGCAGACATCTTTGATGTAATCGTGGATGCCGAAAATCTCGTTCACGACAATGATTGCTGCGTGACGGCCTCGGCCTGTCGGGCGCGCAACGTAGGCGGGCAGCATGTAATCGCCGGCCGCTCGGAAAGTGATGTCCTCTTCGACGATCCCCTCGCTCGGCGTCGTCACCGGCGTCGCGCACGACGACAGCGCCGCCGGCGCGTATCCGGCCATGAACAGCGACGCCGCGAACAAGCGGCGCGACGGCGGCAAATTTCCCTCTGGCGTGTTCAGATGCATGAACGCTCCCCTTTCACGAGATGGCGGCCTTGTGCGGACGCCGCGCGGGCTTGTGGCCTATCTGGTTCAAGTCCAGTCTCAGCGCCAGAGCAAAGCGGCGGGGATCGAACAATGACGCGAATTTTTGCGATGGCGTTTGCTGCGAGCATGCTCCTGGCAGGGGCGGCCGCCGCAGTGGAGCCCGCGTTTGATCCCGAGCAAGCCACGCAGGCATGGCTCGCCACCATGGGCGAAGCGGCGACCGCGCGCTCCAACGCTTATTTTCAAGGCGGCTACATTATCGAGTACGCCTCTACCCTTCTCTCCATTCTCATTGCAGGCCTGCTCTTGTTCAGCGGCTGGGCGCGCGGCGTGACGCGCTGGCTCGAACGCACGGTGAAATGGTTTCCCCTTGTCGCGCTGGGATCCTCCGCCTTCGTGTTGCTGGTCTCTACGCTGCTGACGATGCCATTCAGCTATTATGTGGGTTTCATCCGCGAGCACCGCTACGGGCTATCGACCCAGACATTCGCCGGCTGGCTCAACGAAGCGCTTATCGGCGCCGCGCTGAGCATGGTCTTGGGCGCGATCTTCCTGACCATTCTTTACGTCATCATTCGCGCCGCCAAGAAGACGTGGTGGATTTGGGGCGCAGCGGTATCGGTGGCGCTCGCGGCCGTGCTGATCATGGCTGCGCCTGTTTACATATCGCCTTTGTTCAACAGCTACACGCCGATGGAGCAAAGCGAGCTGCGCGACGACATCCTCGGGATGGCGCAAGCGCATGGCGTGCCGGCCGACAACGTCTATGTGTACGACCGCTCGCGGCAGACCAATTCCATCAGCGCCAACGTGCAGGGCTTCGCCGGCACCACGCGCATCTCATTGGCCGACACTCTGCTCGAGCGCGCCAGTCCCGAGGGCGTGCGCGCCGTCATGGGTCATGAGCTCGGCCATTATGTGCTCGGCCATATTTATTCGCTGCTGGCGTTCAGCGCGGGCCTCATCGTGTTCACGTTCGCGGGCGTGCATTTCGGCTTCCGCGCCCTCGCCAAGAACGAACGCTGGGGCATTCGCGATATCGCCGACCCGGCCGGCTTGCCGCTGATTTTCGGCATCATCGCCGTGATTGGCGTCATCACCACGCCGATGCAGAACAACATCACCCGCTTCCATGAAAATCAGGCCGACGCCTTCGGGCTTGCGGTAGCGCGCGAACCGGACGGCTTCGCGGAGGCGGCGATGCTGCTTTCGGAATATCGAAAAATGGAGCCCAGCTTGCTCGAAGAGATCGTCTTCTACACCCACCCGTCGGGATGGCAGCGTGTGCATCGCGCGATGACCTGGAAGGCCAACGAAATCGCAATGGGGCGCGCGCCTGCCTCCCCTGGCGGGCCGCCGCCCGGCTGGCGGCCAGACTTCGTGGTCATGAGCGCGCGCCCTGAAGCCGCGCCTAGCGCGGCGCCGTCACCCGGCGCAGAGTGAGATTGATGCGTCCGCCCTTCGGCAGCAGGCGCGAAGTGCCCGGTAGGATACGGTCGACGCCGTGAAACGCCCGCCGCGCCGCGCCGCCGAGCACGCACACGTCGCCCGAAGCGAGGCGCACGCTGCGTGTTGGGTCGGAGCGCACCACGCCGCCGATGCGGAAGATGGCGGTGTCGCCAAGCGAGACGGAAACCACCGGCGCGTCCCACGCTTCTTCGTCGGCATCGACGTGCAGCCCCATGCGCGCGTCGCCTTCGTAGAAATTCACCAGGCACGCCTCGGGCGGGGCGGGATAGCCGCCGACCTCATCCCAAATCGCCATCAGGCGCTCCGGGATCGCGGGCCAGGGCTTTCCAGTGTCGGGATGCAAGGGCTGGTAGCGATAGCCTTGCTCCTTGTCGGTCACCCAGCCCAGGGGCCCGCAATTGCTCATCCGAACCCGCATCGGCGCGCCGGATTTCGGCATCCGCGGAACGTAGAGCGGCGCCAACCTCAACCCGGCGAACACGGCGTCGCGCAGCGCTTCCTGTTCGGCGCGGCTGAGCAGGCCCGGATAGAGCCGAAAGCCTTCAAGGTCGGCGGCGGCGTGCATCATTCGGAGCCATTCCGGATCGCTTCGGTTTCTTTTTTGTTCCCTAACCGGGCACGCCTCAAAGGTGGAAGGGCTATTCCCATGCGCCAAATGCGGATAGCAGCGCTCGAAAGGCTTGCACGCCGTAGGGGATACACCACATGAACCCCGAAACGATGGCTCGGTACCTGGCGGGTGCGCCGATCCATCAATCTGTGTAACCGGAAGGTTGGGACGCGCGCTTTTGGGACGCCTGAAGGGTCCGCCAGAAAAAGCCGCGCCGCCGCATGAAGTGAGGATGAACAGGTTATGAGCAGGGTTATCGGGATCGACCTCGGCACCACCAATTCCTGTGTCGCGGTGATGGAGGGCGGTCAGCCCAAGGTCATCGTCAATTCCGAAGGCTCCAACACCACGCCGTCCGTTGTCGCCTTCAACGAAGGCGGCGAACGTTTGATTGGCGTGCAGGCTGTGCGCCAGGCCGTCACCAACCCTGAGCACACCTATTACGCCGTGAAGCGCCTGATTGGCCGCTCCTACGATGATCCAATCACCAAGAAGGACATCGATCTCGTCCCGTACAAGATCGTGAAGGGGCCGAACGGCGACGCCTGGATTCAAGGCCGCGACAAGCAATACGCGCCCTCCGAGATTTCGGCCTTCGTGCTGCAGAAAATGAAGCAGACGGCCGAAGATTATCTCGGCGAGCCGGTGACGCAGGCCGTCATCACCGTTCCTGCCTATTTCAATGACGCCCAGCGCCAAGCCACCAAGGACGCCGGCCGTATCGCCGGTCTGGAAGTGCTGCGCATCATCAACGAGCCGACGGCGGCAGCTCTCGCCTACGGCCTCGACAAGACGCAACAGAACAAGACCATCGCCGTCTATGACCTCGGCGGCGGCACCTTCGACATCTCCATTCTTGAGATCGGCGACGGCGTGTTCGAAGTTCGCTCCACGAACGGCGATACGTTCCTCGGCGGCGAAGATTTCGACATGCGAATCCTCAATTACATCGCCGACGAGTTCAAGAAACAGAACGGCATTGATCTGCGCCAGGACAAGCTCGCCCTGCAACGCCTCAAGGAAGTGTCCGAACAAGCGAAGAAGGAGCTTTCGTCGCGCTCCGATTTCGACATCTCGGTGCCCTTCATCAGCGCCACGGCCTCCGGCCCCGTCCACCTCAACATGAAGCTGACGCGCGCGAAGTACGAGAGCTTGGTCGAGGACCTGGTTCAGCGCACGCTTGGCCCCTGCAAGGCGGCGCTGAAGGACGCGGGTCTCTCTGCCTCTGACATCAAGGAAGTGGTGCTGGTCGGCGGCATGACGCGCATGCCGAAAATTCAGCAGGTGGTGAAGGAATTCTTCGGCCGCGAACCGCACAAGGGCGTCAACCCGGATGAGGTCGTCGCCGTCGGCGCCGCGATTCAGGCCGGCGTGCTGCAGGGCGACGTCAAGAACGTCGTGCTGTTGGACGTGACGCCGCTCTCGCTCGGCATCGAAACGCTCGGCGGCGTGTTCACGCGCCTGATCGAACGCAACACCACGATCCCCACCAAGAAGAGCCAAATCTTCTCGACAGCAGAAGACAACCAGAATGCGGTCACCATCCGCGTCTTCCAGGGCGAACGCGAAATGGCCGCGGACAACCGCCCGCTTGGGCAGTTCGACCTCGTCGGCATCCCCCCTGCTCCGCGCGGCATGCCGCAGATCGAGGTTACGTTCGACATCGACGCCAACGGCATCGTCTCGGTCGGCGCCAAGGATAAGGCGACCAACAAAGAGCAATCCATGCGCATCCAGCCTTCGGGCGGTCTGTCGGAAGACGACATCAAGCGCATGGTGAGAGAGGCCGAAGAGCACGCTGGCGAAGACAAGTCGCGGCGCGAACTAGCGGAAGCGAAGAACCAGGGCGAAGCCCTGGTGCACGCCACTGAGCGGCAGCTCCAGGAAAACGGCGACAAAATCCCGGCGGGCGACAAGCAAGCCATCGAAGCGGCGATCGCCGATCTGAAAGGCGTGCTCGGCTCGGAAAACGTAGCCGACATCGCCGCCAAGACGCAGGCCCTGGTGCAAGCGTCGATGAAGATTGGCGAGGCGCTTTATGGCGCGGCGGGCCCGAGCCAAGGCCAGGACGCCGGCGGCGATGCGCCCGAGGGTGTTGTCGACGCCGAGTTCGAAGAAGTCGACGGCAAGAACAAGAAGAGCGCGTAAGCAAAACGTCGAGGTAGGCGATGCGACGGCGCTCTTTTCATACTGACATCGGGCGGCGTTCCTGCTTGCAGGGGGGCCGCTCGCTTCTCATCTGGGCCGCGTCATGAGCACGGTGCGCGACTATTATGAGATTCTCGGCGTGCCGCGCGATGCCGACCAACCCGCGATCAAGGCGGCGTTTCGCAAGCTGGCGATGAAGCTGCACCCGGATCAGAACCCGGGCTGCAAAATATCCGAGGAAAAGTTCAAGGAAATCGGGGAGGCGTATTCCGTGCTCTCCGATCCGGATAAGCGCGCCCAATACGACCGCTTCGGCAAGGCCGCGTTTCAGGGCGGCCCCGGCGCAGGCGCAGGCGGGTTCACCGATTTCTCAGATCTGTTCAACGAGATCTTTGGCGGCGAGTTCGACATCTTCGCGCGCGGCGGACGCGCGAGGAACGGCCCGGAGCGTGGCGCCGATCTCCGCTACGACGTCGAGATCACGCTGGAGCAGGCTTATCGCGGCATTGAGCGGGAGATCGTGCTGCCCCGCGCGCAAGCGTGCGAGCCGTGCGGCGGCACTGGCTCCGAAGGCAAGGCGCCGCTCGAATCCTGCGTCACCTGCAGCGGCTCGGGCCAAGTGCGCGCCAGCCAAGGCATGTTCCGCGTCGTGCGCACATGCCCGACCTGTCATGGCCGGGGCCAGGCGATCAAAACGCCCTGCCGCGCCTGTGGCGGCCGTGGCCTGGTGCAAAAGGAACGGACGCTCGCGGTGAAAATTCCGGCCGGCGTCGAGGACGGCACCCGCATACGTCTTGCCGGCGAAGGCGACGCCGGCGTGCGCGGCGGACCGCCCGGCGATCTCTATCTATTCCTCTCGCTTAAGCCGCACGATCTCTTCGAGCGCGAAGGGCCTGACCTCTATTGCCGTATCCCGGCGCCGATGTGCAAAGCCGCGCTTGGCGGCGACTTGGAAGTTCCAACCATCGACGGCGAGCGCACCAAGGTGACGATGCCTGCCGGCACGCAAACCGGCCGACGCTTCCGCATCCGCGGCAAGGGCATGTCGCAATTGCGCGCCCGCGACCGTGGCGATCTGCACGTCGAGGTTTTGGTGGAAACGCCAATCAACCTTTCGCCCAAACAGCGCAAACTGCTGGAAGAATTCGCCAAGGATTGCGGCGACGAGGCCCATCCGCAGAGCACCGGCTTCTTCGACAGCATGAAGCGCTTCTTCGAGTCGGCCGACGGCCCCACGCGTTAGGGCGCTTCTTTCCCTGCATTGACGCGGTGAGCGCCGCGTCCGATCCTCAGGCCCGGGACAAAAGCCTGAACAGGAAGGGCGTCGGTGGAGCTGACGCTGCTCGGAACAGTTGCGGTTGCGGCCTTCCTGGTGGTCGGCGCGTTCATTCTGCTGATCGTGTCGTTCAGACGCACGATCGAGCTGCGCGGCGCTTTGATTCAATCGCTGCGGCGTATCGAGAAACTGGAATCGGCGATCCTCGCCGGACAGCCGATCCAGGTGATGGTTACAGGCTCCGCGCCCGCGGACGCGCTCGCCGCGCCGGAAACGCTGAGCGCGCCGCGCCTGTTGCCGCCGACAGTAGATGAAATCGTCGCTGATGCCGAAGCGCGCGACCGGATTGATCCGCCGCAACTCGGCGTCCTGTCGCTTGGCGCCGGCGTCGCCGCGTTTGCAGCGTTAGCAGCGGCGCAGGTCGGCTCGCTCTCCGGCGGCGCCGGCCTCTTCGTCGCGCTGTTGGTCGGCCTGCTCACCCTCGCCAGCGCCGAATGGCGTCGGCGCGCCGACAAGCAGGAGACGCCGTCAAGCTTGATGCAGGCCGCTCCCGCGACATTGGCCGCGTTGATCGGCGTCGCCATCATGATCGCTTCCATCCTGTTTGCACGATACGGGCTGGAAGCGCTGCGCAGCCATGACGCGGTCGGCGCGATGGGAACGCTGGCCCTGATGGCGGCGGCGCTTTCGCTTTGGTTCGGCCCCTGGCTCATTCTCGCCGCCTTGCTTTGCGCCGCCATTGCGCCGGGACTTTCGCCGATCGGCGCCGATGGCGCGTGGGGCCAATATCTCTTTCTCGCCGTGTTCACCGGAATAGTTCTGGTGCTGTCGCGGCGGGCCGGCGCCCCGCTTTGGGCATGGTTGTCGATGGCGGTGGCGCTGTTCTGGGGCGGCAACGCCGCTTTCATCGGCGGCGCCGGATTCAATCTCGGCGTCGCCGGGCTTTACCTCGCAGCGCTGGCGGCGCAGGCGATGGGCTATGCGTGGCGCGCCGGAATCGCCCTGCCCTATCCGCGCCTCTGGGCCGCTGCATGGCGCGAGCCGATGTTGCTCGGCGCCGTCGCCGTGCTCGTCGCCGCGATCACGCTCGCCGCCCTGCTGTTGCGCCACGGACCCGATCTCAGCTTCGGCGGACCTGCGCTGGTCGCCTTTGTGCTTGTCGCCAACGGCGCCGCTGCCTTGCGCCCCGGATTGTGGCCCGCCGCCTTTATCGCCGCGATGGTCGCCGCGGCCAGCTTGGCGTTCTATCCCAGCGCCGGCGACGCCGCAGAGCAAGCGCCGGCGCTGCTGGCCGTCGCCGGTGCGCTCGGCTTGATCTTTACGCTGGGCGGCGTCGCCGGCATGACGCAATCGAGCGATGCGCGCCCCGGCGCCGCGTTGGCGAGTTTGGCGCCGATTCTCATCCTCGCATCAGCGTATTGGCGCATTGGCGATTTCGGCGGTCCGCAAGCTTGGGCCACCGCAGCGCTCGCGCTCGCTGTTTTGAACGCAGGCGCGCACCTGCATTTCCGCCGAAACGGATCCCCCGCGGCGTCGCCCTTCGCTGCCGGCGCAGCGCTTGGCCTCGCCATCACCTTGATCGCGATTGCGCCGACGCCCTACCAGCCGCTCGCGCTCGCGGCTTGCCTGCCGCTGGTGGCGCTGGCCGAGCGGTGGCGCCAGGACGCTGGGCTGCGCTTCGCTGGCGGCGCCTTGTGCGCATTGTTGTGCGCGCTCTTATTCCTGCCGCCCTTGTTCGGTTTCGCGGCGCCGCTTTGGCAATCGCTCGCTCTCTTCCTGCCGAGCGCCGCAGCGGCATGGATTGCGTCGCTGATTTATGCGCGCGGCGGCCGTGAGGATGCCGGCGCCTCGGAGACCGCTCTCGCTGTCGCGCTCTTCGTCGCCGCCTGCTGCGCCACCTTGGTCGCGCGGCACGCCTTCAACGGCGGCCTGCTCTATGCGCCCTACAGCGTTCTTGCCGAGGCCGGCTCAAACACGTTGACGTGGCTAGCCTTCGCCACGCTGCTCGCATGGCGGTTCGGGCCCAATCCGCGCCGCACGATTTACGCACTCGAGCTCACGGCGCTCTGCGCCGCCGCGGCGCATGCCTTCCTTATCTCGGGCGTCTGGATCAATCCGTGGTGGGGCTATGCGCCGGCGGCCGTGCATGGACCGCCCGGCCTTGATCACATCGCCCTCGCCTTCGCCGCGCCCGGAGCGCTACTCATCCTCTATGCCTGGGTGCGCACGCGCCATCGGCTCGGTCTCCGCGCCGCCGCGGCCATCGGCGCGGCAGCCGCACTGTTTTTCCTGAACCTCATTCTGGAATTGCGCAGGCTCTTCCACGGTGCGGCGATGGCGGCGGCGCCGGTGACGCAAGCGGAAGCCTGGACATATTCGATCGCCACTCTCGGCTTTGCCGCACTCTTGCTTGCACTGGCCGCGCAGCGGCGCGGCGCGGTGCTGCGCGTCGCTTCACTTGGACTTGCGCTCGCAGCCTTGACCAAAATGGCGTTCAGCGACCTCGGCGCACTAGACGGCGCGGCGCGCATCATTGCGTTCGTCGCCATCGCACTCGCCGCCGGCGGCGTGATCTTCGTTTTCCGGCGCTTCGTCTTGCCACCGGCGCCGCGTCAGCCCAAGACAATGCCCGAGACCAATCTGGCGCCGCCGAGTTCGACATGACGCTCTCCATCGCTATTGCCGGCGCAGCGGGCCGTATGGGCCGCGCGCTTATTCGCGCCGCCGCCATGCGCGGCGACATTCGCGTCGTTGGCGGCGTCGAGAGACCGGGCGGCGGCGCGATTGGCGCCGATCTGGGGACGCTCGCGGGTTGCGACCCGATTGGCGTTAAGGCGACGGCCGACATCCAGGAAGCAGCCGCGTCGGCGGATGTCTGGATCGACTTCACCGCGCCCGGGGCGACGCTGTCGGCGCTGGAAAAGCTCGCCACCTCACCCGTGCGCGGCGCGATAATCGGCACGACGGGACTGAGCGCGGCGCAGGAGGCGGCGATTTCCGATGCGGCCAAGCGGCTCGCAATCGTGCGCTCTGGCAATTTCAGTCTCGGCGTTCATGCGCTAGCGGCGCTGGTCCGCCAGGCTGCGCAAAAGCTCGGCGTTGGCTGGGATATCGAGATTGTCGAGACGCATCATTGGCGCAAGGTCGACGCGCCGTCGGGCACAGCCTTGCTGCTGGGTGAAGCCGCAGCGCAAGGACGCGGGCGAACCCTGGCGGAATCACGTTTGCCTCCGCGCGACGGTGTCGGCGATGAGCGGCCCGAAGGTGGCATCGGGTTTTCCAGCGTCCGCGGCGGCGGCATCGTCGGCCAGCACGACGTCATCTTCGCCGCAGAGCGCGAAGTGGTGACGCTTTCACACCAAGCGCTCGACCGCGCCGTCTTCGCAGATGGAGCGCTGACCGCCGCGCTCTGGGCCGCAGACAAGCCGCCCGGTCTCTACTCGGTCAGCGACGTGCTCGGGCTTCAATAGCCACGCTTGGCGCGCCAGAGCGCTGCACGCAGTGCCGTCGCGAAGCTCTCTTGCTCAGGAGGCGAAAGAAACGCGGCGACGCGCAGGGCGTCGCGTCCGCTGGCGATGGTGACGCCCCGCCCATCGCTACGCACCTGCGCCCAGATCGGGTTGAGCACCCAATGCGTCTGCGCCCCACGCTGATCGCGCCGCTCAAGATGCAGGCAGCCAGCCTTTACGCGCACGCGCTCTTCGATTTGCGCCGCGCGGTAATTGATGCGGAAGGCAAGCCAGAGCGCGAGAATGTCGAGGCCAAGAAGGGCCGCCACGGGAAACGCGCCGGCGAAAGCGAACGCGGCCGCCACGCCGCAATTGACCAGGATGAGCGCACCCAGCATGACGCGAAACGCGGACGGGCTGAGGCTGCGGTGCGGCTTGAGCACGGCGTCCATGAACGACGCGCCCTCCGTTTGCGGCGGCGTCTCGACACGTTCCCAACGGGGCGTCATGTCCCCTACACTAAGGCGAAACCGCAGACGGCCAAGTCACAACCGCGCCATGCCGAAACGCCTGACCAAAGCACAAGCTGACGCGCTCTATGCCGAGCTCGCGAAAACCCGGCCCGACCCGAAAACGGAACTGGATTACGTCAATCCGTACACATTGCTGGTCGCGGTCGTGCTCTCCGCGCAGGCGACCGACAAAGGCGTCAACCGCGCTACCGCCGATCTTTTTCCCGTCGCCGATACGCCAAAGAAAATGCTGATGCTGGGCGAAGCTGGGCTGGCGCGCCGCATCCAGAGCATCGGCCTCTGGCGCAA
>JBFWZB010000016.1:0-25348 GCA_050185805.1 Hyphomonadaceae bacterium | reverse complement strand
CGCCGGCGCCGATTGAATTGGTGCGGGCGCAGTCGCGCATGCGGACAAAGCGGCGGCGGCGGCAAGAGCTCGGAATCGCATAGCGGCAGAATGACCGCGCGGCGCCGGGCGTGCAACGCTTGCAATGCTAAGGGCCCCGCGCTTTAAGGGGCCCCTCCCCGGACAAGGAACAATCATGGCCTCTCACGACTATGATGTCGTCGCCGTCGGCAATGCAATTATCGATATCCTCCAGGCCGTGCCTGAGGAATTCCTCGCCGCCGAGGATATCGCCAAAGCGTCGATGACGCTGATCGACGAAGCGCGCGCCGACCATCTGACTGCGCGGTTCGCAGATCCGGTTATGGCGGCGGGCGGCTCCGCCGCAAACACGATGACGGGCGTCGCCAGTTTCGGCGGCAACGCAGGCTATATTGGCAAGGTCGCGGACGACGAGCTTGGCGCGCGTTTCACGCGCGAGTTCCGCGCAGCCGGCGTCACGTACAATTCAAAGGCTCGGCCCACACCCCCGGGCACGGCGCGTTGCCTCATCGCGGTAACGCCTGACGGCCAGCGCTCGATGAGCACCTATCTCGGCGCATCGACGCTTTTGGAGGCCGGCGATATCGACGCCGATCTGATCCGCGCCGGCGCCATCCTTTTTCTGGAAGGCTACCTTTTTGATCGCGACGAGGCCAAGGCCGCCTTCGTACGCGCCGCTGAGATTGCACGCGGCGCCCAGCGTAAGGTCGCGCTGACGCTTTCGGATTTGTTCTGCGTCGAACGGCATCGCGACAGCTTCAGGCACCTCGTGGCCGGCCATGTCGACATCCTATTCGCCAATGAGCGAGAAATTCTTGGCCTCTACGAGACCGACAATCTTGATGCCGCAATCGCCGCGGCCCGCGGGGCCTGCCCTGTCGTCGCCGTGACGCGCTCGGAGCACGGCTCAACCATCGCGACCGGCGCCGAGACGGTGCATGTCAACGCAGCGCCGGTGCGGCGCGTGGTCGACACAACCGGCGCCGGCGACCAATACGCGGCCGGTTTTCTATTCGGCTACGCCAGGGCGAAGGCATTGCCGGAATGCGGTGCGCTTGCGTCGTTGGCGGCGGCCGAAGTCATCTCGCACATGGGACCGCGCCCGGAGACAAACCTGCGGGGCCTGGCGCTCGCCCGCGGCCTCAGCGTTTAGAGGATAAAGCGAGAGAGATCTGCGTTCTTCGCCAAATCGCCGACGTGCGTTCGCACGTATTCGGCGTCGATGCGGACGCTTTCGCCTTTTCGATCGGGCGCCGAGAAGCTGATTTCGTCCAGCAGCCGCTCCATCACGGTCTGAAGGCGCCGAGCGCCGATATTCTCCACTGCAGCGTTCACATCGGCGGCGATCCCGGCGATCGCCTCGACGGCGTCCTCTGTGAAATGGAGCGTGACGCCCTCGGTGCGGAGCAATTCCTCGTATTGCTTCACCAAACTCGCCTCAGGCTCGGTCAGGATGCGGCGGAAATCGTCGCGCGAGAGCGCCTGCAGCTCGACGCGAATTGGCAGCCGGCCCTGCAATTCCGGCAGCAGATCAGACGGCTTGGCGACGTGAAAAGCGCCCGACGCAACAAAGAGAATGTGGTCGGTTTTCACCGGCCCATGTTTGGTGGCGACGATTGTGCCTTCGATGAGCGGCAGCAAGTCACGTTGCACGCCCTCTCGTGAAACATCGCCGCCGCCGATCCGTTCGGATCGCGACGCGATCTTGTCTATTTCGTCGAGAAAGACGATGCCGTCTTCGGCGGTCAGTTCAAGCGCCTCTTTGGTGAGCGCTTCCTGATCGACGAGTTTGTCGCTCTCTTCCCGCACCAGCGGCTCATACGCCTCATTCACGGTCATGCGCACGCGCTTCGTTCGCGCGCCGAAGGCCTTCCCGAACAATTCGCCGATATTGACTACGCCAATGCCCGCTTGGCCCGGAATATCGAGATTGCCCATCGGCGACGCCGTATCAGCGACCTCGATCTCGACTGCGCTTTCGCCCATCTCATTATTGCGCAGGCGCTTGCGAAAGCTCTCTCGCGTCGCGCTCGACGCACCCTGCCCAACCAGCGCGTCCAGCACGCGCTCTTCCGCCGCGGCCTCCGCGCGCGCGCGGACCTCACGGCGGCGCCGCTCACGGGCCATGTTGAGCGACACCTCCACCAGATCGCGGACGATCTGCTCGACGTCGCGGCCGACATAGCCGACCTCCGTGAATTTGGTCGCCTCCACTTTGAGAAACGGCGCGCCAGCGAGTTTGGCAAGCCGGCGCGCGATTTCGGTTTTGCCGACGCCTGTCGGTCCGATCATCAGAATGTTTTTCGGCGTGACCTCTTCGCGCAAATCTTCCGGCAATTGTTTTCGCCGCCAGCGATTGCGCAGCGCCACGGCGACAGCACGCTTGGCGTCGGCTTGGCCGACAATGTAGCGATCGAGCTCGGAGACGATTTCGCGGGGCGAGAAATTTGTCATCGCGGTTCACTTAAGCTGCAGGGCGCTGGACGCAAGTGCGCGCGAGGTCGCGGCCAATGCCTCAGCGTTCGAGCCGCTCTACCGTCAGATTACCGTTGGTGTAGACGCAAATCTCCGCCGCAATTTCCATCGCCCTTAGCGCGATCGCTTCGGCGTCATCGACATAATCATAGAGAGCCCGCGCCGCCGCATGGGCGAAATTGCCGCCCGAGCCGACAGCAAGGACGGGATATTCGGGCTCCAGCACATCGCCGGAGCCCGTGAGCAAGAGCGTTTCATCCTTATCGGCGACGATAAGCATGGCTTCGAGCCGCCGCAGCGAACGGTCGGTGCGCCAATCCTTGGCGAGATCAACGCAAGCGCGCGCCAATTGAGTGGGAAAGCGTTCAAGCTTCTGCTCCAACCGCTCGAACAGGGCCAGCGCGTCGGCCGTGGCGCCTGCGAAGCCGGCGATCACCGCGCCGTTGGCCAGAGGCCGCACCTTGCGCGCATTGCCTTTGAGAATGGTCGGCCCCGCGGAAACCTGGCCGTCTCCTGCGAGCACGACCTTATTGCCCTTGCGCACGCAAAGAATGGTGGTGCCGTGCCATTGTGTAGGATCGCTCATGCCGCTGATGTGGCCGCGACGGCCGCGCCGATCAAGCGGCGTTTTCGGCCACGATGTCTTCGCCAGCTTGCTTGCGCAGCAATTCTACGAATTCCGGGGCCGACACCGCGGCGCCGAACAGGAATCCCTGCACCCAATGGCAGCCGCGCTCAGCCATAAAGGCGATCTGCTCGCGCCGTTCGACGCCTTCGGCGACCACCTCAAGATCGAGCGCCCGCGCCATTGCAAGGATCATCTCGATAATGGCGCCGGCTTGGGCGTCATCGCCTTCCAGGGCGCGGATGAATTGCTGATCGATCTTGATCACGTCGAACGGCAAGCGCGACAGCGCCGCCAAGCTGGAATGGCCACAGCCGAAATCGTCGATCGCCAGGCGGACGCCGGCCGCACGCAGCGTCGCGATCAATTGCTGCGCCCGCTCCGGATTCTCCATCGCCACCGATTCGGTGATCTCGAGTTCCAGGAAGCTCGGCGGCAGCCCCGCGTGCTGGATAATCTGCAGCACGTGATCGGCGAAGCGCTCGTTCCGGAATTGCAGTGCGGAGACGTTCACCGCCATCTTCACCGGCATGCCCGCGCGCGCCCAAGCCGCGGCCTTCCAGCACGCTTCGCGCATGATCGCATCGGAAAGCGGGCCGATGAGGCCGCTCTCTTCGGCGAGCGGTATGAAACGCGCGGGGCTAATGATGGTGCGGTCAGGCCGCACCCAACGCGCCAACGCCTCCGCCGCCTCGATCCGACCGGTTCTCAGATTGATCTTGGGCTGGAAGTAGGCTCGGAATTCGTTGCGCTCCAACGCGCCGCGCATTTCGCGCTCAAGATTGACCCGCGCCATCGCCTCCCGGTCGAGCGATTGCGTGAACATCTTGAGGCGCGCTGGCGAGCCCTGCGCCGCACCGACGGCAATGCGGGCGTGGCGAATGACGGCGTCGGCGTCCTTGCCGTCACGCGGCGCCAGCGCGACGCCGCAGAGCGCGCCCAGCGTCACTTTGTGGCCGCGCCATTCCATCGGCTGATTGAGCGCCGCGTTTAAGTGCTGCGCAAAACGCGCGGCGTCCGTGTGCGTGTTCAGCTCTGGCGCGAATACGCCGAAATCGAAAGCGCCCAGGCGCGCAATGATCGCTTGCCGTTCGGCATTGAGGCGCACAACGCGGTCGACCGTACGGGTAGCCGTGTTCAAACGCTCCGCCACGAAACGCATCAGGTCGCGCGCCGCATCGGGATCGAGCGTCGGCATCAATTTCGGCAGACGCTGAAGTTCGAACACGAACACGGCGCCGGCGGCGTTTGGCGGGCCTGCCTGCAGGATATGCAGGTCCACTTCGCGCACGAAGCGGTCGTGGTTCGGCAATTGCGTCACCGGATCGACAAACGCGATTTCCTGGATGCGTTGCATCGAGGCGTCGAGGCGCGACATCATATTATTGAAAGCCGTCGCCAACGTCTCGAATTCGTCGCCGGTTCGAATTTCGAGCGGCGCGGCCTGGCCGTTTTGGGCCACCCGCTCCGCAAATCGCGTCAGCGCGTCCAGCGGGGCGATCGAGCGGCGGACCAGATAGATCGCCGCCGGCGCCGCCGCCAGAATCAGCACGAACAGAAACAGAAAGAACGGCGTTAGCGCCTGCAGCACGTTGAAGCGAAATTCGTTGGGCGTCCAAATGATAACGGTGGCGCCGACGCGCGCGCCTTCGTGCAACATCGGCGCGCCGACCCCGAAAGCGCCGTCGGCCCCGCGCATATGGGTGATCCGTCCGTCCGCCGTGACCCGGCCCGCGATTTCCGCCGCGAGCCTGATATCGCCAGGCCCGCCGCCGTGCTCGGCCAACACCCTTCCCTGCTGATCGCGCAGGCTGATGCGGCGCACGTCCTCGCGCGCGGCCATGCGTTCGATCATGCGCGGCAGGCCTTCCGCGCCGCCGTCTTCGATGATGCTGGTGACGGTCTGAGCGAACCGCACAGTCAGATCGGCGCCCACCATCTCCTGGTGACGCTGGCTCTCGCGTTGAGCGCCGTACCAAACCGTGATCGTGGCTATCGCCGCAGTCAGCAACAGCAGCAGCGTGGTGAACAGCACGGCGCGCGCGGCCAGCCCCATCGGCCGGTGCAGCGTCGCCATGGCGTTGCTCAACACGGACATTGCGAACGCGCACTCCATCAAGCGCGCAGCGCGCGCGCATCCGCGCACAATCACGCGATTTGGTTAGAGCGGGCTGAAGCGCGCCTTGACGCTTTGCTAGGAGAGACGAAGGCTTTGCTAAGCGCGCGCTTAAGCTTTCTTCAGGAACACGTAGAACGCGCCTGCGCCGCCGTGCTGTCGATGCGCCTGAGCAAAGCCGGCAAGACCCGGGCGCAATTCGGCGCCCGCCAGCCAATCGGGTAGACGGCGCTTCAAGACGCCCTCCCCGCCGCGGCCGCTTCCCGTGATGACGAGCACGCAGCGGGCGCCGCGCGCGCGGGCTGCCGAAAGGAATGTCGCCAACGCTCGGAAGGCGGAATCTTGCGTATAGCCGTGCAGATCGAGCACCGCGTCGATTTCCACCTTTCCGCGCCGCACACGCTTTTCGCCGCCGCGATTGGCCGGCGGCGAAGCGGCGGCTTTGGAGCTTGCGCCGGGGAGCGTCACCGCTGCCGGCGGAGCTTTTGCCGGCGCGCCGGGTCGGCTTGGCGCCTCAGTCTCATGCGCTTCGCTTGGCTCGGCTTTGCGGCGCGGCTTTGCAGTCGCCGCAACGCGACGCCACAACACCCGTTCCTCAGAAGTGAGTTCGCGCTTCTTCTTGCTCACGCAGCCGAGACGCGGGCCAATCGCCAGTTCGGATCGGACGAGCGCACGTCGCGCTCAAACGTCCACTTCTCGCGCGCATCGCGAACGCCATGTGCGCCTTCCGCCAATTCAGCTTCGAAGCGCACGGCGACGCGAGCGATCGAGCCCTCGAGCGTCGCATCGACGATTTCAGCTTGGCGCAAGCGAACCAGTTCAGGGCCAGCGCCGCCGCCCTGCTCGCGCTTGGTGATGGCGTCAGCGTAGGAATCGTACACGCGCGGCGTCAGCAGTGGGCGCAAGCCTTCGCGGTCGCCCTTGGCGAAAGCGCCGACGATAATTTCATACGCGCTGCGAGCGCCGGCCACAAAGTGCTCGACATCAAAGCCCGGATCGGCGCGCAGGATAGCCATGAGGCCCTCGCCCGCCGGGCCGGATGGCGCAGCAGCAGGCGTTGGCGGCGGGCCGACATCTTCACGCGGCAACTCGCCCTGCGCCGGTTGCGGCCGCGGATCGGGCCGCTCGGCGCCGGTGCGGCGTCCCAATGTGGTGTACAGCCGGAACAGCACGAAGCCGGCGATGAACGCCAAGACCGCGATTTCGAATAAACCCTGATCCAACGGATCGCTCCCGACCGAGCCTTACGCACGTTTCGTACCGGTCAAGATAGTGCCTGCGGCGCCGCCGCGCCAGTTGCATTGGTTGCCGCGCCTCCTGGCGCGTGTTAGCCCGCCTGTTTACTCCCCCCGATGCGCGAGAAATGGCCATGACGATGTCCGATGGAGCGTTGCCGCCTGCCGATTCACCGCACCTGCGGGTTCTGGCGCAATATGTGAAAGAGCTTTCATTCCAGAACCCTATGGCGGCGGGTTCGATGCGCGCGCACGAAGTCCAGCCGACGATCGACATGGGCGTTGAGGTAAAATCACGCCGTATCAGCGAAAACGACGATGTTTTTGAAGTGGATTTGCACATTAACGTGCAAGCCAAGCGCGAAACCGAAGAGATGTTCGCGGTCGACCTGACCTATGCCGGCCTGTTCCAGTTCATGAGCGTCAGCCCGGAAGAGATCGAGCCGCTGCTCTGGATTGAGTGCCCGCGTCTCCTCTTTCCCTTTAGCCGCCAGATCCTGGCGGAGATCACGCGCGAAGGCGGCTATCCGCCGCTGCTCATCAATCCGATTGATTTTACGCCGCTCTATACCGCCGAGCTGCGCGATCGCGAGGCGGCTGAGGCTGAGGCGGCCACGCCCCCACAAGAGCAACAGCAGGCGTCCACCCCTCCCGCGCCGGGGGATGGCGGCCTCACCACGTTCTGATCAGGACGCGAATTTCAGCCAGAGCGCGTCGGGCCCCAAGCCGCTGACGAAGGCGGCGTGAGCGGCCGCCTCACCCTCGGTAAAGCGCGGCGGCAAGGGCGTTGGGCGCGGCCTGCGCGGCGCAAACACCACCGCGCCGGCGGCCTCCGCGGCCACAGCCTCGGCAGCGCCGAAATTGAGCCCCTGCTCGCGGCCGCCTTTCAGCTCGAGATAAATCTCGGCCAGGATGCGGGCGTCGATCAAGGCCCCGTGGCCGCCTGCCCCTTTCCGCGCCGCCAGATCGAACCCGTAGCGATCGAGTTGGAAGCGCTTGGCCAATGCGTCGAGCGAACACGAGGCGCCGGGGAAGCGCTTGCGCGCCATCATCAAGGTATCGACGAAGCGTTCCGGCGCCGCCACCGCCAGCCCGCATCGCGTCAGTTCAGCGTTGAGGAAGCCTTGGTCGAACCCGGCATTGTGCGCGACCAACGGCGCGTCGCCAACAAAGTCCAGGAAGTCCGCCACGACCTCCGCGAATTTACGGTGGTTCTGCAGAAACTCGCGCGTGAGCCCGTGCACGCGCACGACCTCCTCAGGCACGCTGCGCTCGGGATTGAGATAAGCGTGAAACTCCCGGCCGGTGCGCTCCATATTGATGAGCTCGACGCAGCCGATCTCGACGATGCGGTCGCAAACCGCCGGGTCATCATGCATGGAAACGACGCCCGTCGTTTCCGTATCGAATACGATCTCGCGCATGAATCCCGGCTAATCCTGTTCGCGCAGCGCGTCCAGCACGGCGCGGACTTGCTTGCGCGTTTCGTCCATTGGAACGCCCGTCTCGATCACGAAATCTGCGTGCGCGCGTTTTTCCGAATCCGGCATCTGCCGCGCCAGAAGCCGCTCGAACTTCTCTTCCGTCATGCCAGGCCGCGCCATCACGCGCGCACGTTGGATGTCCGGCGGCGCCGAAACCACCACGACCTTGTCCACAAGATCGCCGCCGGCGGTTTCGAGCAGCAACGGAATATCGAACACGACGCAGGTCTTGCCCGCCGCGCGTTGCATTTCCAGAAAGTCGACCTGAGCCTGGCGCACGAATGGATGGACGATCTGCTCGAGGCGCTTGAGGGCGGCGGCGTTGCCGAGCACCAATGCGCTGAGGGCCACGCGATCTATGGCGCCGTCTTTTACGGCGGCGGGAAATTCCGCGCCGACTGCGGCCACAGCCGGCCCGCCGGCATAGAGCGCATGCACAGCGGCGTCCGAATCGAAGCTTGGCGCACCCTCTTCCGCGAACATGCGCGCGACCGTGGTTTTGCCCATGCCGATCGAGCCCGTCAGTCCGATGACGATCATTCCGGCGCCATGCCTTGCGCTCTCAGAAATGCGAGCAGAGGCAGCAGAGGCAGCCCCAGCACCGAGAAATAATCGCCTTCGACGCGCTCGAACAATTGCGCGCCCAACCCTTCGAGCTGGTAGCCGCCCACCGAGCGCAACACGTCGTCGCCGGCTTGACGCAGATAGAGGTCGAGAAACGTGTCGGAGAAGTTGCGCATTTTCAGGCGCGGCGCGTCGGTGTGACGCCAAATCACCACGCCATCGCGCGCCGCGACCAGCGCTGTAATCAACTCATGGGTTCGCCCGCGCAGCCGGACAAGATGCGCGCGCGCCTCGGCGGCATCCCTTGGCTTGTCGAACACCTCCTCCTCCAGCGCCAGCATCTGGTCGGCCCCGATCACCAGGCCCTTTCGCGTTTCCGAGATCGACAGCGCCTTCAGAGCCGCCAGCGCCGCAGCTTGCTCGCGCAGCGCCATCCCCTCTTCGCGCATGCGTACCTTCGCCGCCTCTTCATCAAGGGCTGGCGCGATGGCTTCAAATGTCAAACCCGCATCGCGCAGGATGCGCTGCCGCGCGGCGCTTGTGGAGGCGAGAATGAGAAGGCTCACGCGCCGCGATGCTCCGCGAGCAGGTTCAGCACCGCGGCCGCGGTTTCCTCGATTGAGCGGCGGGAAACATCGATCGTCGGCCATCCGTGGCGCTCGAACAGCTTTTGCGCGTCCATCACCTCGCGGCGCACCACATCTTCGTCGGTATATTCGGTCGAGCGCGTCTCCTTCATCGCCACCAGGCGATTGCGGCGAATATGGATCAGGCGGTCCGCGGAGATCGTCAGCCCGACCACCAGCGGCGTTCTTTCCGCGAACAGATCGCGCGGCAGCTCGACGCCGGGCACCAGCGGCACGTTCGCGGCTTTGACGCCGCGATGCGCCAGATAGACGCTGGTCGGCGTTTTCGAAGTACGACTGACGCCGACAAGGATCACGTCCGCGTTGGACAATTCGACCGCCTGCTGGCCGTCATCGTGATCCATGGCGAAGTCGAGCGCGTCTATGCGCTGGAAATACTCCGCGTTCAGCGTCCGCGACGCGCCTACACGATGGTTCAGCTCTTGGCCGAGATAGCGCGACATAGTGTCGAGCACTGGGTCGAGCACGGCGACCGCGGGCATGCCGAGTTCGCGGCAACGCACTTCCAGCATGCCGCGGTGCTCATTGTTCGAGAGCGTGAACATGACCACGCCGGGCGCGCCTTCGATTTCCCGCAGGACTCGCTCAAGCTGCCGCGCCGAGCGGACCAGGAAGTAAGAATGCTCCACCGGAAGGATGCGGTCGAACTGGGCGCAGGTGGCGCGCATCACGCCCGCCAAGGTTTCGCCCGTCGAATCCGAGACCAGGTGGACGTTGAAATAGGTGGCCAGCCGCTCGCGCACTGGGTTCATGAACTCAGCCTCACTTGTGGAGAGCTTGTTGAAAGGCCGTGGATGAAATCTGTCCAGGGCGCCCGGTCGCCAAAATCGACATGGTTAATTTCCCCTGCTCCGCGATTCCCTCAGCCGGTATCCACAGCAGCCGGCGACCGGGAAAATGGAATCGCGACGTCTGCAGGCTGCGCGCAAGTGTCTCTTGATGCTCGCCTTTTCTTGGCTCGCGCGACAGAGCAAAATTGGGGATGAGTTGTGGGTAATGCAATTGTCCCCGCTGCCGCGCCCCTACAACAACGAGTCCTCCTTAACCCATTTTCAGATTTGAGATTAGAAGAGGCAATGTCCGATCCAGATCGATCTGAGCAGTTAGCGCTTATCCGCGTTCTTCGTGGCGAGAGGATCGATCCTCCGCCGATCTGGATCATGCGTCAGGCGGGACGGTACCTTCCTGAATATCGCGAGCTGAGAAGCCGGGCGAAAAGCTTCCTGGATTTCTGCTATTCCCCTGCCCTGGCGACGGAAGCCGTGCTGCAGCCTTTGCGGCGCTTCCCGCTCGATGCGGCCATTCTTTTCTCGGACATCCTGGTCGTACCCGATGCGCTGGGTCGGAAGGTCTGGTTTGTCGAGGGCGAAGGTCCGCGGCTGGAGCCTCTAATCGCAGAGGCCGAATGGCGTCTAGATGCGCCGGAAAAAGCAATCCAGCGGCTGGCGCCCGTCTACGAAACGGTGGAGCGGATTCGCGGCGCGCTGACGCCGGAGATCGCTCTCATAGGATTTTGCGGCGGCCCGTGGACAGTCGCCACCTACATGTTGCAGGGCCGCGGCGGCGATAAGGACGAGGCCCGCTTGGCCGCGTATCTCCGCCATGCCGAGGTTGATCAGTTGCTTGATGCGCTGGTTGAGGCGTCGGCGCTGCACCTTGCGGCGCAAGTCAAAGCTGGCGCCGATTGCGTGCAGATTTTCGAAAGCTGGTCGCAGGATTTGACCAGGCCGCTGTTCGATCGCCTGATCATTCAGCCTACGGCGAAGCTGGTGAAGCGGCTGCGCGACTTGGGCGTTGGCGTTCCAATCATCGGCTTTCCGCGCGGCGGCGGTGCTCAGATCGGTCGCTACGCGCATGAAACCGGCGTAACCGCATTGGGTGTCGATTTCCAAACACCGGCCGCTTTTGCGCGTGAGCAAGCTCCGGCCGAGATGCCGTTGCAAGGGAACCTTGATCCACAATTACTGGTCGCCGGCGGCAAATTCCTCGAGCAGGGCGCGCGTCACGTGCTCGAAGCGTTCGCCGGCGGACCGCACATTTTCAATCTCGGTCACGGCATCACGCCGCAAGCGACGCCTGAAAACCTGGCTGCCCTAGTGAGCATCGTCAAAGGCGCGCAATGAGTGCTGTTGCGCTGGGCAGCGATGAGCCCACACCCGCGGAGCGCACGAACTTGCGCGTCATGACATCGCGCCGCGTCGCCGTGATCCTGTTCAATCTGGGTGGGCCGGACAGTCTCGCTGCGGTGCGCCCATTCCTGTTCAACCTGTTCAATGACAAGGCGATCATTTCCGCGCCGCAGCCGCTTCGCTTTCTTCTGGCGCAGCTGATATCGAGAGCACGCACACGAACGGCGCAGGCCAATTATGCACTGATGGGCGGGCGCTCGCCCCTCCTGCCGGAGACCGAGAAGCAAGCGCGCGCCCTCGAAGCGGCGTTGGCGGCGCGTGTCTCGAATGTCAGCTTCCGATGCTTTCCCGCCATGCGCTACTGGAAGCCGTTCGTGAAAGACGCAGCGCGCGCAGCCGAGGATTGGGGCGCGACCGATGCGTTGTTGTTGCCCCTTTATCCGCAATTCTCATCGACGACGACGGGCTCGTCGCTCGGCGCCTGGAAGCGTGCATCGCGGCTGCCGGCGGCCACGATATGCTGCTACCCCGCCACCGACGGCTTCGCCGACGCGCACGCCGAAGCAATTCTTGCCGCTTGGCGCGAAGGCGGATCGCCGCCGAACCCGCGGGTGTTATTTTCTGCGCACGGTCTGCCCCAGCGTGTGATCGATGCCGGCGATCCCTATCAATGGCAGATTGAGCGCAGCGTTGCGGCCGTGCGCGCCAAGTTGCCGCGCGATTGGGAATTCCGCACCTGCTATCAATCCCGCGTCGGGCCGCTGAAATGGATTGGGCCCTCCACCGAGGAAGAGATCGAAGCGGCCGCCGCGGATCGCGCAGGCCTTGTCGTCTCCCCCATCGCGTTTGTCTCGGACCACGTCGAGACCCTGGTCGAACTCGACATTGAGTACGCGCAAAAGGCCAAGGCGCTTGGCGTGCCCTATTATTTGCGAGCGCCGGCCCTGGGCGATGCGCCGGGCTTTATCGACGCCCTTGCGGGGCTGGCCGAACAAGCGCTAAGCGCCCCTGGCGCAGTGCGATCGGAAACGGGGGGCCGGCTTTGCCCGGCGGCTTGCGGGCTTTGCCCACAGGGCTGAGGAGACGATCAATTGGATCACGCCATCAGCTATGACCTGGCGCGCGGCCTCCACATCATTGCGGTCATCGCCTGGATTTCAGGCCTGCTGATGTTGCCGCGGTTTTACGCCTATATCTCGGCCTCGGCGCCGGGCGGCGAGCTTGAGGCCTCCATGCTGAAAGCGGCGCGCAATCTCCGCGCCATCATCCTCTCGCCCTCGATCGTCCTGGCGTGGGCGTTTGGGGTGTTTCTGTTTGCGTCCTACATCGTCGGCAATTGGGAGCGGCCGTTTCCGGAGATACTCGCCGCGGTGCCGCACTGGTTCTGGGCCAAGCTTATCCTTGTGGTAGGCTTGTCGGGCTATCATGGCTTCCTATCTTCACAGGGGCGCAAGTTCGCCGCCGGCCAGCGGCCGCACACAGAAAAATTCTGGCGGCTGATGAGCGAGGTTCCGTTTATCGTCGCGATTGCGGCGGTTCTGCTGGCGACGCTCGAGCCCTGATCACCAACCCCTGAAGCTGAGCTGGCTTGACGGCCAACCGGCGTTGTGGTGTCCCTCCCTGCGCGTGCTTCGGCGCGCGGCGCCGGCGGCGCCCCAGCTTCCCTCCTCACCGCCGACCTTCCCCACCGCCCGCCAGACCCTCGCCATGCGCGCGGAAGGTCCGGGCCAAACACAGACGAACATGACTGAAGAACAAGCCATTGAAGGCCTTACCCAGCTGACGCTGCAAGAGCTGAAGCGCAAGCCGCCGACTGAATTGTTGGCGCTCGCAGAATCGCTCGAAATCGAAGGCGCCAACACCCTTCGCACCCAAGACATGCTGTTCGCCATCCTGAAGCAGGTGGCCGAGCGCGGCGTGGAAATCGGCGGCGGCGGCGTGATCGAGATTCTATCGGACGGCTTCGGCTTCCTGCGCTCGCCGCAATCGAATTATCTGCCGGGCCCGGACGACATCTACGTCTCGCCGCAACAGATCCGCAAATTCGGCCTGCGCAACGGCGACACTGTCGATGGCCAAATCCGCGCGCCGAAGGACGGCGAACGCTACTTCGCCTTGACGAAAGTGAATTCCGTCAATTTCGAGGATCCCGATCGCGTCCGCCACAAAGTGCATTTCGACAATCTGACGCCGCTCTATCCGACCGAACGGCTGAAGATGGAGATCGACGATCCGACCATCAAAGACAAAACCGGGCGCATCATCGACATCGTTGCGCCGATCGGCAAAGGCCAGCGTTCGCTGATCGTCGCTCAGCCGCGGACGGGCAAAACCGTCATCATGCAGAACATCGCCAAGGCGATCGAGGCGAACCACCCTGAGGTTTTCCTGATCGTTCTGCTGATTGATGAGCGGCCCGAAGAAGTCACCGACATGCAGCGCACGGTGAAGGGCGAGGTTATCTCCTCGACCTTCGACGAACCGGCCACGCGTCACGTCGCTGTCGCGGAAATGGTGATCGAGAAAGCCAAGCGCTTGGCCGAGCACGGCAAGGATGTCGTCATCCTGCTGGATTCCGTCACCCGCCTCGGCCGCGCCTACAACACCGTCGTGCCCTCTTCCGGCAAGGTGCTGACGGGCGGCGTCGACGCCAATGCCCTGCAGCGGCCGAAGCGCTTCTTCGGCGCGGCGCGCAATCTTGAAGAAGGCGGCTCGCTCACCATCATCGCCACCGCGCTGATCGACACCGGCTCGCGCATGGACGAAGTCATCTTCGAAGAGTTCAAGGGCACCGGCAATTCGGAGCTCCAGCTCGACCGCAAGGTCGCGGACCGGCGCATCTTCCCGGCCATCGACGTGCTCAAATCCGGCACCCGGAAAGACGAACTCATCACGCCGAAGGAGCACCTGCAGAAGATGTACGTGCTACGCCGCATCCTCAGCCCGATGGGCACGCAGGACGCGATCGAATTCCTGCTCGACAAGCTCAAGAACTCGAAGAACAACGACGACTTCTTCCAGTCGATGAACACTTAGACGCGCAGCCGCGCCCGCAAGACAGCATCGGCCGGAGCCCCCGCTCCGGCCGGTTTTGCGTTCGGCGTGTCTGGACGAGCCGCGGCGCTTCGTTCTCAGTAAGGGCGGAGGAAGCCATCTTGATCACCATCCACAATTTCCAGCGCGGCGGCCGCGGCCTCCGTGTCGCATGGCAGTGCGACGAAATGGGCCTGCCCTATAAACTCAACACGTTCGGCTACCCGCCGCCGGCCGAGTATTTGGCGAAGCACTCGATCGGCAACGTGCCGTTCCTCGAAGACGGCGAAACCGGCATCCACGAATCCGTCGCCATCATGCTCTATCTGGCGAGCCGCCATGGCCCGACGCCGCTCTTGCCCGGCGACGCGCGCTACGGGCCGGTGCTTGAGCTGACGGTGTTCACCGAAGCGACCTTCGGCGCCGCCACCAACACGCTAATGGCCGCGCATTTCGCTGCGCCAGACGCCGAGAAGAACAATTGGTCGGTGCAGACCGCAACAAGCGTCTGCGAGCGTGCGATCGGTTATCTCGCCGACCGCCTCGGCGCCCGCGCCTTTCTGGTCGGCGACGATCTAACCCTCGCCGATATCGGCGTCGCCACCGCGCTCGGCGTTTGGCGCGGCGCCTTGGGCAAGGACATTCCGCAGAGCCTCACGGCCTATCGCGAGCGCCTGACGCAGCGGCCTGCCTATCAGCGCGCCGCGGCTGCAAACGGCAATGCCTGACGCTTCGCAAGCCTAGTCGCGCGCGCTACAAACCGAAGCAATCAGGAGGCGACGCCGATGCTCAAAATCTTTCACGCGCAAGGCGCCCGTTCGCTGCGCGTCGTTTGGCTTTGCGAGGAAATGGGCGTCGCCTATCAAACCGCCGAGGCCTCGTTCTTCAAGCCCAGCGACGAGTTCAAGGCGGCCAATCCTCTGCGCACCGTTCCAGCGATGACGGACGGCGACGTCACCATGATCGAGTCCGTCGCCATGATGCTCTACATCATGAGCAAGTACGGGCCGACCGAGCTCGAGGTGAAACCGAACGAGCCGGGCTACGCCGACTATCTGCAGTTTCTGTTGTTCGGCGAGGCTGGCCTCGCCGCCTACGGCAATCCGCTCGTGGCGACCCGCTTCATGGCGCCTGAAGGCGAGAAACAGAATTTCACCACCGGCTATCTCAAGAACACCATCATCAAGCGGCTTGAATGGGTTGGCGCGCGTTTGGGCGATAAGCAATACGTAGCCGCTGATCGCTTCACCGCCGCGGACATCTCCATCGCTTACATCGTCACCGCCGCGAAATTCGCTGCGCTTGAGGACGACATCCCGCCACGCATGCGCGCCTATTACGACAACCTCGCGCAGCGCCCCGCCTTCCAGCGCGCCGCGGCGGTGCAATAGCTACGGGATCAGCACCAGGCTTCCGGTCGTCTTGCGCGCTTCGAGATCGCGATGCGCTTGCGCGGCGTCGGCGAGCGCGTACCGCGTAGGTGCGGCGATCTTCACCGCGCCCTGCTCAAGCGCGGCGAACAGATCGCGCGCAGTTTCGTCCAGTTCCTCCACCGTCGCCGTATAATGAAACAGCGTCGGCCGCGTCAGAAACAGCGAGCCCTTCTGCGAGAGAACAAGCGCATTCATATCCGGCGGCGGCCCTGACGCATTGCCATAGCTGACCATCATTCCGCGCATGCGCAGGCAATCGAGCGATGCGCTCCAGGTGTCTTTGCCGACGCCATCATAGACGACATGCGCGCCCAGCCCGTTCGTGATTTCGCGGACGCGTTTGGCGATATCATCTCGCGCTGTGACGAGCACATGATCGGCGCCGAGCCTTTTTGCGATCTCGGCTTTCGCATCGCTGCCGGCGGTTGCGATCACATGCGCGCCAAGATGCTTGCCCCATTGCACGAGTATCTGCCCAACGCCCCCGGCCGCCGCATGCACGACGATGGAGTGGCCGCGTTCCACGCGAAACGTCTTGCGCAAAAGATAACGCGCGGTCATGCCCTTCAACAACGATGACGCGGCGATGTCGAAATCGATTGCATCCGGCAAGAGAACGGCGCGCGTTTCGTTGACAACATGCGCCTCTGCGTAAGCGCCGATCGGGCCGCTGCAATACGCAACGCGATCGCCGCGCTTGAAGCGCGTGACCTCGGCGCCAACAGCGTCGACGATTCCTGCGGCTTCCAAGCCCAATCCGCTGGGCAGCGGATTCTTGTAGAGGCCAGTGCGGTGATACGTGTCGATGAAGTTTACGCCGATCGCGTTGTGGCGCACGCGCACTTCATTCGCGGCGGGCTCTGGTGTGGCGACGTCTGCAAACGCCATAACATCGGGTGAGCCATTGCGCTCGATCCGTATCGCCTTCATGCGTTGCTCTCCGCGCTCAATGCAGAGCAGATAGGAATTGCGCGCGGCAATGTCACTCCGCGCTCGCGCACTGGAGCGCGGCGTAGCCCTCGGCATTGTCGGCGGCGTCGAACGCACGATACGCGACCGCGGGGTCATCGACGGCGACGCCTTCGACGCCGGCGCGCGCCAAGCCGATATAGTTCGGGTTGCGCGTGAAATCGCCGACGCGCACTTCGACGCCGCGCGCATTGAGCGCCTCGAGCAGCGCGGTGTTGACCCCGTCGGCGCCGAGCCAGGCGACTAGGCGCGAGAGATCGGCGCCGCGCCGTTCGAGCGTGTCGAGATCGCGCACGTTATCGATGGTGACGTAGATCATCGCTGCCGGCGCCAAGCGCGCGATGCGCGCCGCGCCGATTGGGCTGTAGGTGACGAAGATAACGCGATCCAGGGCGCGCGCGCGGCGCACCGCTTGCAGCACGTCCTCGTAAGATACGCCGCGCTTCACATCGAGCTCGAGCACCGCGCGCGTGCGCGCCCAGTCCAACGCTTCTGAAAGCGTCGGCGGCGCGACATCCAGCACGGCGCCGGTTTCGTCACGCAGGCGGAGAGCCTGGAATTCGTCGAGCGTGAGCTGATCGACTTCGCCCTCGCCATCCGTTGTGCGGTCGACCGTTTCGTCATGCATGAGCACGAGTTCGCCGTCGCTTGTAGCGGCGACGTCGACCTCCAGAAACGCCGGCGCGCGCAGGAGCGTGTGCTCGAACGTCGGGATGGCGTTTTCAGCGTAGCCGCGCTGCGGTCCGCCGCGATGCGCCGAGACGAGGACCGCATTGCTTTCGCGCAGGCAATCGAAGAAAGCCGGCAACGATTGCGGCACAAGGCTCGGCGGCGCGCCGGTGAGAGCTGGTCCGCCGCCCGCCGGCGCATTGCACGCCGCCAGCAGCATCGCCGCCGCAAGTAATGCCCGCCTCATCCAAGATGCTGCGTGAAGAACGCGACGGTGCGGCTGTCGGCCAGCCTGGTGGCGTCGGCGTCGTAGTGCTTGCCGCCTTCGCGAGTGAAGGCGTGGTCTTGCTCCGCGTACTCATGCACGGTCACGAGCGGATTGCTCTTCAGCGTCTCGCGGATCGTGTTGAGCGCCTCGACCGGGATGAAGGCGTCCTTCATCGGGTTGTGCAGCATCAGCGGCTTCTTGATGCCGCCGGCTTCGTCCAGCTTCGTATGGATGCCGCCGCCATGATAAGCGACCGTCGCGTCGCTGTCGGTTCTGCACGCCGCCAGAAACGCCAAATAGCCGCCCATGCAATAGCCCATCACGCCGGCTTTGTTCGCACCCATGCCGCGCACATGCGCGAGCGTGGCGGCGACGTCGTTCAAGGCTGCGTCCTTATCGAGCGCATTCATCAGCGCGATGGCTTCTTTCCACTCGGCGTCGGTTTGGTCGGTCAGCTCGACGCCCGGCCGGATGCGCCAGAACAGATCTGGCGCGATGGCGAGAAAGCCCTCGCGCGCCAGCCAATCGGCTTTGCCGCGCATCACGGCGTTGACGCCGAAAATCTCCTGCACCACGACCACGGCGCCTTGGGGCGTTCCATCCGGTCGCGCGACATAGGCTCTGAAGGCGCCGTCCTGACCTCGAACCTCGACCCATTCACCCATGGCTGTTCTCCTTCGCTGTCGCCGCGGCGCTGGCCGCGTTATAGACGCGCGACCGCCCGCTTGCGCCAGGAAATGGACCCATGAAATTCACCGTCAATGTCGAATGCAGCCCCGAAGAAGCGCGCCGCTTCATGGGCCTGCCGGACGTCACGCCGATCAACGAGCAGCTCGTCGCCGAGATGGGCAAGCGCATGGAGGCCAACCTTGCGCTGATGAGTCCCGATACGATGATGCAGTCCTGGATGAGCGTCGGCACGCAAGCGCAGGACGCTTTCGTGAAGCTGATGACGTCAGCCGCCGGCGCTGCATCGCCGACGCGCAAACCCTAATTCCGCTTAGCGCTTTTCACATGAAACCGGACACGATCGTCGCGCTCGCATCCGGCGCCGGTCGCGCCGGCGTCGCGCTCATTCGCGTGTCAGGCCCGCAAGCGCGCGATGTGCTGAAAAGCCTTATTCCAATAGGTTTCCCGCGCGTGCGCGAAGCGACGTTCGCGCGCTTCATCGATCAGCGCGACGACAGCATCATAGATGAAGGCGTGGCGATCTTTTTCCAGGCGCCGGCAAGCTTCACTGGCGAAGACGTCGCCGAATTGCATGTGCATGGCGGACCCGCCGTGGTCGCGGCGACGATCGAAGCGTGTCTGCGCGTGGAGGGTGTTCGGCTCGCGGAAGCGGGTGAGTTTGCGCGCCGCGCCTTCGAGCATGGCAAGCTCGACCTAGCGCAGGCGGAGGGCTTGGCCGACCTCGTCGACGCCGAGACCGAGGCCCAGCGCCGTCAAGCGCTGCGGCAGATGCGCGGCGCGCTGTCGGAACTCTACGAAGGCTGGCGCGCGCGTTTGATCGAGGCGGCGGCGTTGATCGAGGCCGAGATCGATTTTCCGGACGAGGATTTGCCGGGCGCGCTGGCGCAGCGGGCGGGGCCGATCCTCACAGGCTTAGCCGCCGACATGGCGTTCCATTTGGCCGACGCGCGCGGCGAGCGGGTCCGCGACGGCTATCGCGTCGCCATTATCGGCCCGCCCAACGCCGGCAAGTCGAGCCTGCTGAACGCTTTGGCCCGGCGTGAGGCCGCCATTGTCAGCGATATCCCAGGAACGACCCGGGACGTGGTCGAGGTGCGGCTCGTGCTGGCGGGCTTTCCGGTCTGGATCGCGGATACGGCGGGACTGCGCGAGGCGGCGGACGCCATCGAGGCCGAGGGAGTGCGCCGGGCTCTGGCGCGGGCGGAGGAGGCCGATCTGCGCATTGCCTTGGTGGAGTCCGGGCAGTCCGTTCCCGGGCCTTTGGCGGCAGCCCTAAAGCCTGGCGACGTGCTCTTGCGATCGAAGGCGGACCTGGGGCCAGTAAAGGCCGGCGAGCAGGCGATCTCCGTGCGCACGGGAGTGGGCATCGCCGCCTTGGAGGCGCTGCTGGCCGAACGCGTCGCTCAGGCCCTCGGAGACGAAGAGGCCCCGGCGCTGACCCGCGCCCGCCACCGCCGCCGGGTCGAGGAGGCCAAGACCGCGCTGGAACGGGCGGTTCCGGCGCTGAACAGCGCGCCAGAGCTGGCGGCGGAGGACGTCCGCGCCGCGGCCCACGCGGTCGGCCGCCTTACCGGCCGCATCGACGTCGAGGAATTGCTAGGCGAGATCTTCGCCAGCTTCTGCATCGGCAAATAGGCCCAGGGTTCCACGCGAAACAGGTTTCGCGGCTCCTAACCCGTTCCATGTGAAACGACCCCGGATTTGCCGCCTCGCTCAGGAACCCCATCTGCGCTATGAGACGCGCCCCAATGCCCGGCCTGAACACTCATTTCGACGTCATCGTCATCGGCGGCGGCCACGCCGGCTGCGAAGCCGCGGCGGCGTCGGCCCGGACGGGCGCGCGCACGCTGTTGCTGACGCACAAACTCGAAACCATAGGCGAGATGAGCTGCAACCCCGCCATTGGCGGGCTGGGCAAGGGGCACCTGGTCCGTGAGATCGACGCCCTGGACGGCGTCATGGGCCGCGTGGCGGATGCCGCCGGCATCCAATTCCGGTTGCTCAACCGCTCGAAGGGCCCGGCCGTGCGCGGCCCCCGGGCGCAGTCGGACCGCAAGCTCTACCGCCAGGCCATGCAAGCGGCGCTTGCCGCCCAGCCTGGGCTGAAGATCAAGGCCGGCGCGGCGGAGGACCTCGTCCTGTCGGACGGCGTGGTGGCGGGCGTTACGACCGCCGATGGCCGCGAATTCCGGGCCCCGCGCGTGGTGCTCACCACCGGCACGTTCCTGAAGGGCGTCATCCATATCGGCGTCAAGCGCATCCCGGCGGGCCGGCATGGCGAAGCGCCGGCGATCGGGCTCTCGGAACGCTTGTACGGCGCGGGTTTCGCGATGGGGCGGTTGAAGACCGGGACGCCCGCGCGGCTGCAATCCAGCTCGATCGACTGGGCGTCACTGGAGAAGCAATACGCCGACGACGAACCGTCGCCGTTTTCCTTCCTCACCGAGAAGATCGCCAACCCGCAGGTCGCCTGCGGCGTCACTTACACGAACGCGGAGACGCACAAGATCATCGAAGACTCGCTCTCGCAGAGCGCCGTCTATTCTGGCGCGATCAGCGGGCGCGGGCCGCGTTACTGCCCCTCGATCGAGGACAAGGTGGTGCGCTTCGCTGAGAAGAGCGCGCATCAGATCTTCCTTGAACCTGAAGGGCTCGACGACGACACCGTTTATCCGAACGGCATCAGCACGTCGCTTCCGGAAGAGGTGCAGGCGCGCTTCATCCGCACGATCGCCGGGCTCGAGCAGGCCATCATCAAGCGCCACGCGTACGCAATCGAGTACGATTACGTCGATCCGCGCGAGCTGATGCCGACGCTGGAGGCGAAGCGCATCCGCGGGCTCTACCTCGCCGGCCAGATCAATGGCACCACCGGTTACGAGGAAGCCGCCGCGCAAGGCCTGATCGCCGGCCTGAATGCAGCGCGCGCTGCGGGCGGGGGAGCGCCGTTCGAGGTCACGCGCGCCGAGGGCTATATCGGCGTGATGATCGACGACCTCGTGACGCGGGGCGTCACCGAGCCGTATCGCATGTTCACCTCGCGCGCCGAGTATCGCTTGAGCCTGCGCGCCGACAATGCCGACCAGCGTCTCACGCCGAAGGGCGTTGCGGCAGGCTGCGTGGGCACGGCGCGCGCGCGCGTTTTTGCTGATAAAATGCGGGAAATCGAGGCCGCGCGTGCGCTGGCGAAATCCTTGACCCTGACGCCGGCGCAGGCGGCGAAAGCAGGCCTGCAGGTCAATCAGGACGGCGTGCGCCGCGATGTGCTGCAGCTGCTGGCTTATCCGAGCATCGGCTTTGATGCGCTGGCCGCGCAATGGCCGGCGTTGACCGGACTGTCGAAGCAAGCCCGCGAACAGCTTGAGATAGACGCGATGTATGCTGGCTATCTCGAACGCCAGGCGCTCGACGTCGAGGCCTTCAAGCGCGACGAAGATCTGCGTCTCGATCCCGATCTCGATTATGGCGGCATTGGCGGGCTCTCCGCCGAAGCGCGGCAGAAGCTGAGCGAGGCGCGTCCTGTCACGCTCGGTCAGGCGGGCCGCATCGAAGGCATGACGCCGGGGGCGCTCACCGCATTGCTGGCGCATGTCAAACGCGAGCAAAGGAAGCGGGCATGAGCCTGGCGCGCGATACGCTCTTCATCATCCGCGCACCGTTCGAGGACCATGCGCTCGAGGGGACATGGTTTTGCACCGCGTGCGCGACGATGGAGGGCGCGTTGCTGGCGAACCCGCACTGGGCGCGCAGCATCGATGTGAAGCGCAGTGCGTTTCCGCGGCCACGCCAGGAGATCGTGGCGCTGATTGGCGAGGACAACCAGTCCATGCCGGTTCTGGTGCTGGCCGATGGCTCGGCGCCGCCGCCCGACGCCAAGCAACATGACGGGCGCTATTTTCTCGACGAGCCCAAGCCCATCACGCGCTACCTCGCAGCCGCCTATGGCGGAGCAGGGCCGCACCCGTGAGCTACGGTCCGGAGGGGCTGATCCGCGATCTGGGCGTTTCACGCGAAACGGTGGAGCGGCTGGAAATCCATTACCGGCTACTGGCGGAATGGTCCGGCCGCATGAATTTGATGGGCCCGAAGGAGCTGGAGCCCGAACGCTACTGGCGCCGGCATGTGCTCGATTGCGCACAGCTGGTTCGGATTGCGCCTGAGGCCCGGCGCTGGGTCGACCTCGGGGCCGGAGCCGGCTTTCCAGGGCTGATCGTCGCCTGCCTCTTGGCGGAGCAGCCGGGCGCCTCCGTTCATCTGGTCGAATCCACAGGAAAGAAGGCGAGATTTCTAGAGGAAGCGGCGCGCGAGGCGAGACTGCCGGCGCGCGTTTTTAATGTCCGGATCGAGGAATTTGCCGCGGGCGACGGCCCCTATGACGCGGTTACCGCTCGCGCCCTCGCGCCCTTGCTGCGAATCCTTGAACATGCGAAGCCGATTCTTGCTCGCGGGGCTCAAGGCCTCTTCCATAAAGGCGCAGACATAGACGCCGAACTGGCCGCGGCGAAGAGCGCTCTGGATGGTGGGGCGTACCAGGCAGACGTGCTGGAGAGCCTAAGCGATCCGCGCGGCCGAATCATTCGCATCCGCAAGGCCGCGTGACGCCCAGGCTCCGGGTTAGGAGACGGGACATGCGTGCTTTGGCGATCGCCAATCAGAAGGGCGGGGTGGGCAAGACGACCACCGCGATCAATCTCGGCACGGCGCTGGCCGCCACGGGCTGCCGCGTCCTCATCTTCGACACCGACCCGCAAGGCAATGCTTCGACCGGCGTCGACATCCATCCCGACGATCGGCAGATCACGTCGTACGAGGTTCTGGTCGGCGCGCAGCCTTTGGCGAAGGCGATCCTGCCGACGAAAGTGCCCAACCTGTTCATCGCCGCGGGCGATGCGCGCCTCTCCGGCGTCGAAGGCGAATTGCTCGGCGTGGATGGCCCGCAATTCTTTCTGCGCAACGCGCTCAACGCTTTCCGCGCGCAGAGCGAATTGCAATTCGACTACATGTTGATCGATTGCCCGCCGTCGCTGAACATTCTCACGGTGAATGCGCTGACGGCGTCGGACGCCGTGTTGGTGCCGTTGCAAACCGAATATTTTGCGCTGGAAGGGCTGGCGCAATTGCTGGCGACCATCAACGCCGTGAAGGTCAATCTCAACCCGGCGCTTGAAATCCAAGGCGTGGTGCTGACCATGTACGATCGGCGCACGACGCTCTCGGATCAGGTCGCCAATGAAGTGCGGACGCACTTCCCGGACAAGGTCTATGAAACGGTGATCCCGCGCAACGTGCGCGTGAGCGAGGCGCCGTCGCACGGCCTGCCCGCCATCATCTACGATCAGAACGCACCGGGTTCGAAAGCGTACATAAAGCTTGCGCGCGAGTTGATCGAACGCGAGCGCGCATTGAAGGCGGCGTGAGAAACGACCGGAAAATTTTACCGGTGGGTAAGACATACCTAGCGAAAACTTAAAGTACGAGCGAATCGGATCGGGGCAGGAGCAAGGTCGGATGAGTGATTTCGCAAGACCGCGTGGTTTGGGCCGCGGATTGTCGGCGCTCCTGGGCGAACCGGTGCGCACCGATATCGGCGCCGCCGCGCCGAAGCCTGCGCCGGCGCCCGCCGCTCCCGCTTGGACCACCCAGCCGCAGCCAGCGCCGGAGCCCGTGCGCGCCGAGCCGCCGCGCAATGTGTTCGAACTGCCGACGGCCAACCCGCCGCCGGTGGCGGCTGCGCCTGCGCCGGTAGCGCCGCCGGCGCAGCCGATGACGGACGCCGGTCCGCGCGGTTTGCCGATCGATCTGGTGCAACGCAATCCGGGCCAGCCGCGGAAGCATTTCAGCGAAACCGAGCTCACCGAACTCGCGGACTCGATCAAAGCGCACGGCGTGCTGCAGCCGATCCTGGTGCGGCCGATCCCGGGCGGAAAGTATGAGATCGTCGCCGGCGAACGGCGCTGGCGCGCGGCGCAGCGCGCCGGCCTGCACACGATCCCGGCGGTGGTGCGCGAACTCGACGAAGTCGAAGTGCTCGAAATCGCCATCGTCGAAAACGTTCAGCGCATGGACCTCAATCCGATCGAAGAAGCGCAAGGCTATCACGCGCTGATCGAGCGGTTCGGGCGCACGCAGCAGGACATCGCCGAGCAAGTCGGTAAATCGCGGCCGCATATCGCCAACATGTTGCGGCTGTTGGCGCTGCCGGAAGAGCTGCAGGAAATGGTGCGCGACGGGCGGCTCACGGCCGGCCACGCCCGCGCCATCCTCACTGCGCCCGATCCGCGCGGCCTGGCGCAGCGCGCGATCAGCGAAGGGCTGAACGTCCGCGAGATCGAGCGCTTGGCGCAGCAGGCCAAGGATGAAAAGCACGGCCCGCGGGTGACCTCTAGCGCGGCGGGCTCGGCCAAGGACGCCGATACGCTGGCGATGGAGCGCTCGCTCTCAGAGGCGCTGGGGCTGTCGGTGACGATCAGCGACAAGGGCGGAGCAGGGGAGCTGAAAATCTCCTACCGGACGCTCGAGCAATTGGACGATCTGGCCCGGCGGCTGCGCGGAAGCTTCTAGGCTTCAGCGCCTCGATTGAAACAAAGGAAAAGGCCCGGCGTGAGCCGGGCCTTTTTTGAACCGCACCTTGTGTCGCTGGGAGCTTAGGCGACGATCTGGGCGGCTTGGTTCAAGGTCGCCATGGCGACGGGGGCGAACACGGCGCAGGCGGCGATCAGGGCGTACAGCTTCATCATGGCTCGATCTCTCTGGAATTCTGGGTTGTCGGCTTAGGCGACGATTTGGGCGGCTTGGGCGAAGGTGGCGAAGGCGATCGGGGCCATCAGCATCGCCGAGAGAACCAGGCTGGTGATCTTGGTGCGGGTCATTGTCTTGCTCCTCAAACCGCAGCGGCGTCGCTCCGGTGAAGACAAGCTACGAAACCCCGGCCCGGGCCGATGTGACCAAGGGCACAGTGAAACGCGCAGCACAAAGGCCGCCGGAATCCGC
>JBFWZB010000015.1:0-68014 GCA_050185805.1 Hyphomonadaceae bacterium | reverse complement strand
TGCACCGTCGCCGCCGAAGTTGAACGGAGCGGAAGCTCGGTCGCCGCCGCAATCGCGGCGCCATCGGCGGCGGCCTGTAGGTTGGAACGCGCACTCCAGGCGCTTGCGAAGTCGACGGCAAGACCGGCGCAGCCGAGCAGCAGCGGCGCAGCGCCCGCCGCCATCATGCCAAGATTGCCGCGCCGCGCGCGAGCAAAGCGCCTCAGCAGCCCAAACACGCCAGGAACCCCAGATCACCTTAAAGGTTTACACGCCTTTTTCGGGTACAACGTACCGCTTCTCCATTAAGAAAGCGGCGACTACGGGTCGTTAATTACACGGCAACCAAGGCACATGCGGCGCGCAAGCAGCAAACAATCGCTGAACAGAAAGTTCACGCTGATCGTCGTCGCGTCCGTAATGGCGGCGGTGGCGGTCATCGCCTTTGCGTCGATGTGGCAGGAAACACGCCGTCACACGCTGGCCAAGCTGAACTATCTCAGCGCCACGGCCGCAGTGTTCGCTTCCGCGACCTCTCACGCAGTGGCGCTGAACAACGCAAACGACGCCATGTTCGCACTGCGCGGCGTCGCGCGAGCCCCGGATTTGCTTCACGCACGCGTGGAGAACAGCACCGGCGTTACGCTTGCGCAGATCGGCTCCGGCATCTCTCTCGACACGGATACTCGCCTCACAGAAGACGAAGCCGGTTCCGTGATCGATGCTCTGAGCAGCCGCACCATCGCCGTGAGCGCGCCGATCATTCAAGGTGGCGAGACTGTCGGTGAGATCACGCTCGTTGCGGACAATAGCGGATTGGTTGCGGCCCTTATGGGCGTCCTGCTGCAGACGCTGCTCGGCGCAGCAGCAGCCTTGCTTGTCGCCGTACCGGTCGCCGCGAGGATGCAGCGTTGGGTTTCACAGCCGTTGCTTCGTCTAACGGCCGCCGTTCGCGAGATTTCGAAAAGCCACGACTATAATGCGCGCGTCGATATCGTCAGTGACGATGAAGTCGGCGACCTCTGTAGCGGCTTCAACGTCATGCTCGGCGAGATTAAGGATCGCGAGCGGCGTATCATTGATCTGGCGCTGCACGATTCCGACACTGACCTGCCGACGCGGCTTGCCTTCGAGCGGGAACTGGCCGCGCGCATTGCGGCGCCGCGAGGTCGTGTCGTGGTCGTCGCTCTTAGCGTTGATCGCTTTCAGTACGTACGTTCATTGGTCGGCTATCATCTCGCCAACGATCTTCTCGGTGAGCTCGGCGCGCGCGCACTGATGGCCGCACCTGGGTCAATGGCCGCGCGAGTATCGACCGACGTCGTTGGCTGCGTATTCGAAGCGGCCGACGAAGAGGCCGCCCTTGCGATCGCCGCCGAGTTGCTGGCCGAGGCCGAAGCGCCCATCCAGCTTGGCGCGGACACGCTCGACATCAACGTCACCCTTGGCCTCGTCATCCAGGGCGTCCATGCCGATACGCCGCAGGGGCTGATCGAGCACGCGAGCATCGCACTTGATCAAGCGCGCGCCGGGCGCGTCAAAATCTCTCCCTTCGATGACGCGCTCTACCAACAAACTGCGAGCAATCTTTCGCTCATGACCGACCTCATGCGCGCGCTCGAAAACGGAGAAATGTCCCTCAACCTTCAGCCGAAATTCGACCTCCGCCGCGGAGAACTCTGTGGCGCCGAAGTGCTTTCACGCTGGATGAACGCGCAGCGCGGACCCGTTTCGCCAGACACGTTCGTCACCATGGCGGAGGAGACCGGCGTGATCGGTCCGTTCACACTGTGGGTGCTGCGCGAGACGATCGCGTGTCAGCACCGCTTGGCCACGCACGGCCTTGACCCAACCTTGGCGGTGAACATCTCAGGCAAGTTGATCGGCGATCTCGAATTTGTGGACACGGCGGCGCGGCTGATTACCGAGTCTCCGCATCCGATCTATCTTGAGATCACCGAAACAGCGAGCATCGACAACCAGAACTTGGCGCTCGCCAATATCAACGCTCTGGTCGCGGCTGGCGCGCGCATCTCGATCGACGATTACGGCGCGGGCCTCTCATCGCTAGCATACCTGAAGCGAATTCCGGCGCATGAGCTAAAGATCGACAAGGGCTTCATCAGCGCGCTCGGACATCAGCAGCGCGACGCTTTGCTTGTGAAGTCCACCATCGACCTGGCCCATTCGCTGGGCATGAAGGTGACGGCTGAGGGCGTCGAGGACGAAAGCACGATGGCCATCCTCGCGCGCATGGGCTGCGACCGCGTGCAGGGCTATTTTGTCGGGAAACCGATGCGCGAGGCTGATTTCGTGGCGTTTGCGCAGGGGCAGTCAAAAGAAGCGCGGGAAACCGCCTAGACCGGCCAGCGCAGACCGATGCGGCGGCGCTGCTGCAAGGTCTGTTCGGCTCGCTGCAGCGCCCGCAACGCAACTTCTGCCTGCTGCAAGGAATCCGTTGACCGCAGCGCGTCCATGGCGATGCGCAGGCGCGCAACGCCCTCCTCCAGCTTGTCACGCGCGCCTTCGCGCTCGCCCAGCGCCGTAAGCGCGCGGCCGACTTCCTGCTGCGCCGCACCCCATGCGCCGGGATCGGTGGTCCGATCCACGCGGTCGAGGTAACGCTGCCGCGCATCAAGCGCCTTCTGCAACCAGCGAATATGGCCGCCGCGCTCACCGAGGCTGAGCGCGCCGGAAGCGAAATCGCTCAGCAAATCCATTTGCAGGTTTTCACTCACATCGGTGGGCGATGCATCGATCATGCGATCGAGCGCCTCGATGATCGGCTGCAATCGCTCGGGCTTGTAATCCTGCGGACGGTTGAGCACCGGCCGCGCCTTGCGCGCCAGCGCGAAAGCGAGTGCGCGCTGCACCAATTCATCCGGGCGGCCCGCGCGCCAGCTAAGCTGCAAGTCGATGACGTCATGCGTGCGCCCGTACGCCGGCAGCGTCGTCATGCGCAGATCTAGTTTGCCGAGCCAAGTGCGCTTGCCCCAGACGATGACGTCAGCGGCGGAGCGCTCGAGCGCTTCGGCGGCTTCCACTGCGTTGCGCCGGCGCGCTTCGGGATGCGCAGTCGGCGCCAGCGTCTTCAGCTTGATCGGGAAGAGATCGACCTGAACGTCTTGCTCGAAGGAGAAGAGACCGAAATTGTCCTCGATCGCCTCTTTCATCTCCTGCCGCAAACCGTGTCCGCCGCCCTCGATTTCGGCGATCAGCACGAGCGCGCGGTGATCCTTGGTGCGCTTTAGCGCCTGAGCCCGCAGCGCCATGCGCGCGGCCCGGCTGGCGCGCATCATCCCGCTCAAGAACCAGAACAGGCTGATGAGGATCGCCGCCAGCCCCATCGACATGAAAAACATGAAAACGTTCGGCGATTGCACAAACGCGTCTTGGAATTCGCGGGGCAGAATCCGCATGGCCTGCGACGCCATCTCTGGCGCCCAGGAACTGGCGGCTGCTAAATCGACCATGAGGCGTCTGTCCCGAACCGAGCCGACCACGTCTAGCTTGCCGCGCGGCGCCGCACAACGCCCCGGGCCGGGCGTCGCGCAGTTCGGCCGCGCCGGCAAAACCTCCTGATCTTAACGCTTTAGGCGAAAGCGGGACCGGCTCGCCCGGCGCTGAACACGCGAGTGTGTCGCCCCCGTCGCACCCAACTGACGTCAGCGATTCGCCGCCGCCTTCGCCGCCTCGATGGCGTCATTGACGTCGCGAATGTTGCTGATGTCCAGGCTCTGAGCGCCAGCCGGCGGCTGAAACAGGGCCGCGTCCTGCGGGCCGCGCTGGACGCTGGTGGTCTGCCAGGTGGTGCGGCCGTTGTCGGTCGACCACAAGATGATGCCGTCCGGCGTCACGCAGCTGTTCTGGCTCTCGCCATTGTCCCGCACGCGGCTCCACTCGAGCCCGGCCTCGCCGATATGGGTGCATGGGCCGACCTGGGTGAACGCCTGTGTCGTCGCCTGATCCCAGAACACGTCCGGCGTGTTCTCCATCGCGTTAATGTCCTGCCGGATCACCATCGTCCGCCCCATGGCGGTCGTGATAACGAAAGCCTCGCCGGATTCCTGATTAACGATGGTCGCCATTTCACCCTGAGGACCGTTCATCTCCATGCGCGCACGAGGCCCGCTGCGGATCATCACGAGCGGCATGCTTTGGCCATTGGCCCCAGTAATGGTGGCCTCAGCGCGGTAGGACGCCTGAAAAAGGTTAGGAAAAACAGAGCCATCGGATGCGGAGGCGGATTGCGCGTCGCCTTCGCCTCCCTCACCGGCCGGTTGGCCGGGATTGCACGCGGCCAGGACCAGGCCGCAGACGAGGGCAAATCCCACTGAACGCATCTTTTCCTCCCCACGTGGCGTCTGGGGGGTTTTAGCAGCCGCGCCGCCTGCGCCGCAATTCGTCGCAAACTCCTGGCGTCTGGGCGGAGCGCGCCAGCCTGGCGCCTTGCCCCCCTTCCGCCTAACCGACAGAAAGGCCGCAAAGTCGGCCGCGGCACCCAAGCGGCCTTGAGGCTCTTGAGGATTCGCCATGAAATTGCATCTCGCCGCCTTTCTGCTTGCCACCAGCGCGCTCGCCGGCTGCGCCACCAGCCCTGCCGGGGAAACCGGCGCCGGCAGCGCCGCCTACCAAGCAGCGCAAGGGGAGATCACCCGCCTCGCCGAGGCGGCGAACCAGCAGGCGCTTTTGGCGCCGTGGACCGGGCCTTATGGCGGCGTGCCGCCGTGGGATCGGGTCGAGGCAAGCCTGTTTCCGCCGGCGTTCCAAGCGGGCATCGACCTCCAGCGCGCGGAGGTGGACGCCATCGCCGCCAATCCCGCGCCACCGACCTTCGACAACACAATCGGCGCGCTGCAGAACGTGGGGCGCCATCTCGACCGCTCGACGCTGCTTTTCGCGGTCATGACCAACAACCGCGCCACAGACGACATCCAGGCCGTCGATGCGGAATGGTCGCCGCGTCTTTCTGAGGCGAACGACGAGATCGTCTTTAACCGCGCCCTCTTTCAGCGCATCGATGCGCTTTATCAGCAGCGCGCAGGCCTCGGCCTGAGCCCGACACAGCTTCGCCTGCTCGAACGCACGCACAGCCAGTTCGTGCGCGCGGGCGCGGCGCTTACGCCTGAACAGCAAGAGCGGCTCGGCGCAATCAATTCGGAGCTTTCCGGTCTTTTCTCGGAGTTCAACCGGCGCCTTCTGGCTGACGAGAACACCGCGATCTTCATCGAACGCGAACGCGATCTCGCCGGCTTGCCCGACAGTTTGCGCCAAGCCTACGCGGCTGCAGCCGCCGAACGCGGACAAGAAGGGCAATGGGCGGTCGTGAACACGCGCTCCAGCGTTGACCCCTTCCTCACCTTCTCTTCCAATCGCGCGCTGCGCGAGCGCATCTGGAACACGTTCAAGAACCGCGGCGACAATGGCGACGCCAACGACACCAATGAGCTGATCGTCCAGATTGTGGCGCTGCGCGACGAACGCGCAGAGTTGCTCGGCTTTCCGACCCACGCACACTTCCGTATGGCCGACACGATGGCGGTCGATCCGGCGCGCGCGCAGGATCTGATGGAGCGCGTCTGGCCTGCCGCCGTCGCCCGCGTGCGCGAGGAAGTTGCCGACATGCAGCAGATCGCCGAGCGCGAAGGCGCGCGCATCACCATCGAGCCCTGGGACTATCTCTATTACGCGGAGAAGGTGCGCCGCGCGCGGTACGACCTCGATCAAAACGAATTGCGCCCGTATTTCGAACTCGACAACATGATCAACGGCGCATTCTGGCTTGCGGGCCAACTCTACGGCCTATCGTTCACGGAAACGACCGGACAAATTCCCGTCTTCCATCCGGACGTGCGCACATGGGAAGTGCGCGATGCCGCGACAGGCCGGCACGTCGGCGTATTTTATGGCGACAACTTCGCGCGCGCCGGTAAATCCTCCGGCGCATGGGCGCAAGGCTATCGCTCGCACGAGACCTTCACCGGCTCGACGATCACGCCGATCACGTCGAACAACAACAATTTTGTGCGCGGGGCGGCGGGCGAACCGGTGCTGATCTCGCTCGATGACGCACAGACCTTGTTTCACGAATTTGGCCACGCGCTGCATGGCTTGCTAAGCCAGGTGGACTATCCAGGCCTCGGCGGCACGCCGCGCGACTACGTCGAATATCCCAGCCAGGTGCATGAGCGCTGGCTGTTGACGCGTCCGATTCTTGACCGCTTCGCCCGCCACTATCAGACCGGCGAGCCAATGCCGCAGGCTCTGGTCGAACGCGTCAACAACGCGTCGAACTTCAATCAGGGCTATGAGACAGTGGAGTACCTTTCGTCTGCCCTAGTGGACATGGCGATGCATAACCGCGCCGATCCGGTCACCGATCCGGACGCCTTCGAGCGCGAAACGCTGGCCGCTATCGGTATGCCGCGCGAGATCGCCATGCGCCATCGGCTGCCGCAATTCGGCCACCTGTTCTCCAGCGACAGCTATTCGGCCGGCTATTATTCTTACCTGTGGTCCGAAGTGATGGACGCCGATACCTGGGAATATTTCGTCGCCTCGGGAGATGTGTTCAATCCGGAGATCGCCGCCGGCATGAAGAACGTCATCCTCGGCGAAGGCAACATGACCGACCGCGCGGAAGCGTATCGCCGCTTCCGTGGCCGCGATCCGGACGCCAATGCGCTGCTGCGCGGCCGCGGCTTCCCTGCCCCGGAGTAAGTCTCTAGCCGTCCTGTGCGCTGAGCAGTTAAAACGCGCGTATGGCTCATCCCGTACGCGCGTTCTTGCTGGCTATCGCCCTCACCAATTGCGCCTCGACGGACGATACCAGGGTCGAGGCCGCCGAAACTGTATTCGCCGACTATTTCGACGCGATCGGCGCGCGCGACACCATCGATTCTGGTCTCGTCGAGAGCTTTGAAGGCGCGTCGCGTGCGGAATGGGAAGCGCGCCATCAACGGAGCCTCGCCGCGCTGCGGAGCGCGCTGAGCCGGGTCGATCCGTCCAAGCTGACCGCGGTGAACACACGGGCGTATCAAGCCATGCAAGAAGGTATTGCGTGGCGTGAATCCTCATCTGCGGCGCCTGAGGGCAATTGCGCCGACGCGCAAGGCGCGGCGACGGGAGAAGCCCTGAACGCAGCCCTCTACGCATGCTTTTCGAGCCTCGGCGATGCAATCGAGTTCGAGGGGCGCCGTTATGCCCGCACCGCAGCTCTAGCCGCGCTGGAAAAACTGGAAGAGCCGGAACGGCGGCGAGGGCTCTTCATGGCGATGGCGCCGCTTTGGCAGTCGGTCAATACAGGCGACGAGCCAACGAGCCCCTACCGCCGACTGATCGCTTTGCAATCCGCTGACGCGCAGCGCGCCATCGCCAACGCCGAGGCAGCGCTCGGCGCCGAAGCGGGCTCGGCGGAAGCATGGCTGGAGGGCGCGCTTTCTGCTTGGAGCGACGACGATGCACCACTGATCGAGCCTTGGGATTTCCGCTATTCCTACGCGGCCGCAGTGCGGGAAACGGAGCGTTGCGCTCCCCTCGCCGCATTACGGCCCGCCAACGACCACTATTTCACCGACCTCGGCGCCGATCTCGGCGCGCTGGGCGTGATCCAAGACGTCGGCGACCGCCCCGGCATGGCGCCTGTCGATTACGCCGACTTCGCCCGGATTGGCCGCGAGCTAGACGGCGCGTGGCGGCCTGCAATCCCGCGAATATCCGTCGTCCTGCAGGAGGGCGGCATTGCTCACGCGGCTGAGCTTGCTCACGAGAACGGACACGCGGCGCATTACGCCGCGATGCGCGCGCGGCCCTCGCTCATTTTTCCCGACGACTTTACTGTCGCTATCGAAGCCTTCGCCGACATCAACGCGTGGAGCGTATACACGCCCGCTTGGCAGCAACGCTACCTCGGCTGCTCCGCGGACGAAGCGACAAACCTGCGCGCGCGGCTTGGCGCCGTTATGCTGGACATGGCGTGGGGCTTGTTCGAAATCCGTATGGCGCGCGATCCGTCACAAAGCCCCAATTTGATCTGGACTGAAATCACGGAGACGCATCTTCGTATCGCGCCACACCCTGAGCTCTCGTGGTGGGCTGTACGTGGCCAATTGGTGGAGTCACCAGGCTACATGATCCATTACGCGCTAGGGGCGTTTATCACCGCCGAGGTGCGCGCCCGCATTGCAGCGGAAATCGGCGGCTTTGATGCCGGCAACCCGAATTGGTACCCGCACCTGAGCGAAACGCTCTACGGATACGGCGGAACGCTGCCTCCGGCGGAGCTGCTTGAAGCCTATTTGGGCCGGCCAGTCGGTCCCGATGCCCTGATCGCCGACATCGAGCGGGCGCGCTAGCGGTAGCCGCAAGCGGGGGCCCATCACTTGCCGGGTCGAGTTATTTCATATATGAAGCTTTCTCGATCGAGGCTAGCCATGAAGATTGCCTGCATCGGCGGCGGAGCCGCCGGCTTATACTTCGCGATCTCGATGAAGCTGCGTGATCCAGCGCATGAGCTCACGGTGTTCGAACGCAACGATCCCGGCGACACATTCGGCTGGGGTGTCGTCTTCTCCGACCAAACGCTGGACAACCTTCGCGCCAACGACCCAGAGAGCGCCGCCGCCATCGCCGACGGCTTCGCGCATTGGGACGATATCGACGTCCACATCCACGGCCAGACAATCACGTCGTCGGGTCACGGCTTCTCGGGCATCGGCCGCAAGCAGCTGCTGAATATCTTGCAGGAGCGCGCGCGCGCGCTCGGCGTACAGCTGGAGTTTCGGACAGAGATCGAACCCAGCGCTGCGTTTTTTGCGCAATACGACCTCGTCATCGCAAGCGACGGCGCCAATAGCAAGATCCGCACGCTTTGGGCCGACGAATTCCAGGTCGACATCGATATTCGTCCGAACAAATACATCTGGCTCGGCGCAAACAAGGCGTTTGAGGCGTTCACCTTCGCTTTCGAGCAAACCGAGCACGGCTGGGTGTGGGCGCATGCCTACAAGTTCGACGACACGCAATCCACGTTCATCATCGAGTGCAGCGAGCCAACGTGGCGCGGGCTCGGGCTCGATCGGATGTCGCAAGATGAGACGTGCCGGTTTGGCGAGGCGCTGTTCGCAAGATTTCTCGGCGGTGCGCGACTGGAGACCAACGCTAAGCATCTGCGCGGCTCCGCCTGGCTGAACTTCCCTCGCGTGCTCTGTCACAATTGGCTGTGCGGCAACGTCATTCTGATGGGTGACGCCGCCCACACCGCCCATTTCTCGATCGGATCGGGCACGAAGCTGGCGTTCGAAGACGCTATCTCCCTTGCCGACACCCTGCATTCCGGCGAGCCGTTCGCCGAGGCCATGGCGGCTTATCAAGCCGAGCGGCAGGTTGAGGTTCTCAAGCTGCAAAGCGCCGCGCGCAACTCGACTGAATGGTTCGAGCACATCGACCGCTATGCGAGGCTCGATCCGGTGCAATTCACTTATTCGTTGCTGACGCGTAGCCAGCGCGTCAGCCACGAGAATTTGCGCCTGCGCGACGCAGCCTTCGTGCGCCGTGTGGAGGGCTGGTTTGCGGGGGCCGCAAGCGGCGAAGCCCCGCCGCCGCCGATGTTCGCCCCCTTTCGGCTTCGCGACATGGAGATCGCCAATCGCGTCGTGGTCTCACCGATGTGCATGTATTCAGCCGAGGACGGGACAGTTGGCGAGTTTCACCTGGTGCATTATGGCGCCCGCGCGATGGGCGGCGCTGGCCTGATTTTCACCGAGATGACCGACGTTTCGCGTGAGGGCCGCATAACGCCGGGCTGCGCGGGGATGTACAAGTCGGAGCATGTCCAAGCCTGGAAGCGTGTCGTCGATTATGTGCATACGCGTTCTCGAGCCAAAATGGCGTTGCAGCTGGCGCATGCGGGGCGCAAGGGATCGACACGCATCCCGTGGCAAGAAGATTTTCCAGATCAGCCGCTGACCGAGGGAAATTGGGAGATCATCGCGCCGTCGCCGATCCCGTGGTCAGATCGCAACGCCATACCGCGCGAGATGAGCAGCACTGACATGGAAGCGGTCAAAGCTGACTTTGTTCGCGCAACCCGCATGGCCGAGGATGCTGGGTTCGACATGCTTGAGCTTCATTGCGGCCATGGCTATCTGCTGTCGTCTTTCCTCACGCCTCTTTCCAATCAGCGCAGCGACGAATATGGCGGCAGCGTCGAAAACCGTTTGCGCTTTCCGCTTGAAGTTTTCGAGGGCATGCGCGCCGCTTGGCCGGCGCATAAGCCAATGTCGGTGCGCATGTCAGCGACCGACTGGCACGAGAACGGGCTGAGCAGCGAAGACTCAATCACCATTGCCCGGGCATTTGAAAGCGCCGGCGCCGATTTGATCGATGTTTCCGCAGGCCAGACCACGCCACTCGCTCAACCCGTCTACGGCCGTATGTTCCAGACGCCGTTTTGCGACCGCATCCGCAATGAAGCGCGCGTTCGAACGATGGCGGTCGGCAACATTTTCGAGCCGGATCACGTCAATTCCATCCTTGCAGCGGGGCGCGCGGACCTCTGCGCGCTGGCGCGCCCGCACCTCGCCGACCCCAATTGGACGCTGCGCGCGGCGGCGGAATTGGGCTATGAGGGTATTGCGGCGCCATCGCCCTATCTGGCGGGACACGCTCAATTGCGGCGCAATCTCGCGCGACGTGATCAAACGGTGGGAAAGGTATGACGGCGCCGGCTTCTCCGCACGCGCTCATCACCGGCGGGGGTTCGGGCATCGGCGCCGCGACTGCCGCGATGTTGGCGGCCGCTGGAGCGCGTCTCACTCTGGTCGGCCGCAACCGCGACAAACTTGAACGCGTTGCGTCGCAAATCGCCGGCGCCCATTTCGCTATTGCCGATGTCGCCGACGAGGCGATGGTTCAAGCCGCCTTCGCCTCCGCCCGAGACGCGCACGGCCCGGTGCAAATCCTGGTCAACAACGCCGGCATCGCCGTTTCGGCGCCGTTTCACAAAACCGATCTGGCGTTCTGGAACCGAACCCTTTCCACCAATTTGACCGGCGCTTTTCTGTTCGCCCAGGCGGGCCTTCCAGACATGCTCGCCGCCGGCTGGGGCCGCATCGTCAACGTCGCCTCGGTCTGCTCACTTAAGGGGTACGCCTACGTCACAGCGTATTGCGCCTCGAAGCACGGCCTGCTCGGCCTCACCCGCGCATTGGCGCATGAGACGGCGAAGCGTGGCGTAACCGTGAACGCCGTCTGCCCCGGCTATGTGGCGACAGATATCGTGGCTGACGCCGCGAAGAACATTATCGAAAAGACCAATCTAACTGAGGAAGAAGCGCAGGCGTCGATCGTGCGTTTCAACCCACAAGGACGGTTGATCGAGGCGGAAGAAGTGGCGTCCGCCATAGCTTGGCTGTGCACCGATGGCGCAGCCTCCGTTAATGGCGCGGCGTTGCCGATGACAGGCGGAGAAATCGGATGAGCGCGGCGCGCGACAGCGTTCGGCTTTCCCTACGCCTGCTTTCAACGGGGCGGGAAATCGAGCGCCGTGTTGATCAGATGATGCGCGCGCGCTTTGATTCCACCATCGCGCGCTTTGACTTCATGGCGGCGCTGGACCGCTTTGGCGTGCTAAGCCTCGGCGGGGTTTCCGAACACCTTCTGGTTTCAAATGGCAATGTGACAGCCCTCGCCGCGCGGTTACGCGCCGATGGGCTGATTGAGACCGCACCGAGCGAGAGCGATCGTCGCGTTCAGATGGTGCGCCTAACCGATGCCGGCGCAGCCGCGTTCAAAAAGATGGCGCGCGCGCATGAAGCCTGCGTCAGTGATCTCTTGAATACGCTGACGCGCGCAGAGCGCGCGTCGCTAATGGCGCTGCTCGAGCGAGCGCGTGCGTCAATCCGCGGCGCAGAGGAACGGGAGGCTGTCCGGTGAAGGATGATGCTTGGGCCGCGCGCGACTATCGCGCCACGCATTTCAAGTGGAGCTGGGAAGATCGCGTCGGCGCCGTCACGCTGAACCGGCCGGAACGAAAGAACCCGCTGACATTCGAATCCTACGCCGAGCTGCGCGACCTATTTCGTCGCCTCACCTATGCGGAGGATTGCCGTGCCATTGTGATCTCTGGCGAGGGCGGCAATTTCTGCTCGGGCGGCGACGTGCACGACATCATCGCGCCGCTGACTCAGATGGACATGCCCGGACTATTGCGTTTCACGCGCATGACTGGCGATTTGGTGAAGGCCATGCGGGCCTGCCCACAGCCCATCATCGCGGAAATTGAAGGCGTCTGCGCCGGGGCTGGCGCTATCATCGCGATGGCGAGCGATATCCGCTACGCAACGCCGGAGGCGAAGACTGCCTTTCTGTTCACGCGCGTCGGCTTGGCGGGCTGCGACATGGGCGCGTGCGCAATGTTGCCCCGCATAATCGGTCAGGGCCGCGCCAGCGACCTGCTATACTCTGGCCGCTCTATGAGCGCAGAGGAAGGCGAGCGCTGGGGTTTCTACAATCGCATCATCGCCGCGGATCAGCTCCACGGTGAAGCGCTGGCTTTCGCCAAATCACTGGCCGGCGGCCCCTCCTTCGCCCACGCCATGACCAAAAATCAACTCAACATGGAATGGAGCATGAGCCTCGACATGGCCCTTGAGTCCGAGGCGCAGGCACAAGCTATTTGCATGCAAACCAAGGATTTCGAGCGCGCCTACAAGGCGTTTTCTGCCAAGCAGAAGCCCGTGTTCGAGGGCGATTGATGGCGGATCGCACGTATCTCAACTGGCCGTTCCTCAACGCCGAGCATCGAGAACGCGCAGCCGCTCTGGCGGAATGGCTCGCCCAAGCTGATTTGCCGCACGGCGTAGGCCAGGATGATGTTGATTCCGCGTGCCGCGCCCTCGTGCAAACGCTCGCGGGCGGTGGCTGGTTGAAGCACGCCGCGCCCATGGACGGGCGCCCGCTCGATGTGCGAACCCTTTGCCTCATACGGGAGTCGCTGGCCTACCGGTCGGGGCTCGCGGACTTCGCGTTCGCCATGCAGGGACTCGGCGCCGGCTCAATCACGTTATTTGGCACGCCAGCACAGCGCGCCGCCTATTTGCCTGACGTCGCCTTCGGCAGGAAGATAGCGGCGTTCGCGCTTTCAGAGCCTGAAGCCGGGTCCGATGCCGCGGCGCTGACCACGTCGGCGATCCGCGACGGCGATGCGTTTGTGCTCAATGGTGAGAAGACCTGGATATCGAACGGCGGCATAGCTGACTTCTATGTGGTGTTCGCACGAACAGGCGAAGCGCCCGGCGCTAAGGGTGTCAGCGCGTTCGTTGTGGACGCCGGCCTGCGTGGTTTCACGATCACGGAACGCATTCCGCTAATTGCGCCGCATCCCCTGGCGACGCTGCGCTTCGAGAATTGCCGCGTTCCGGCCGAGGCTCTGCTTGCCGAACCGGGCGCCGGCTTCAAACTCGCCATGGCGACACTCGACGTTTTCCGCTCGACAGTCGGCGCCGCAGCGCTCGGTTTCGCACGACGCGCTCTCGATGAAGCGCTTGCCCGCGTCGCTACGCGTAAGATCGCCGGGGCGCCGATGGCGGAACTCCAGATGACCCAAGCCGCCATCGCTGACATGGCGCTGAAGATCGACGCGGCCGCCCTGCTCGTCTATCGCGCCGCGTGGGCTAAGGATTCCGGCGCCCCACGGGTCACGCGCGAAGCCGCCATGGCCAAGCTCTACGCCACCGAGATCGCGCAGGAAGTGATCGACGCAGCGGTGCAGATGTTTGGCGGGCACGGCGTCGTGTCCGGCCATCCAGTCGAGACGCTTTATCGCGAAATACGCGCGCTCAGGATTTACGAAGGCGCCTCGGAAGTGCAGAAAATCGTCATCGCGAGGCAGACTTTGGCGCAGGCTAAGGAGAACTGAGAATGCCGGGCGTTTCAGCACAGAAGGACGCCTTCGTGCGCAGCGCATTGCCGCCCCGCGCGCAATGGCCGGAACTCATCTTTACCCTGCCAGAACTGCAGTTTCCCGATCAGCTGAACGCGTCCACGCTCTTGGATCGAGCGTGCAGCGGTGGCATGAGCGAAAACACCGCCGTGCTGTGGAGCGGCGGCCGCCTCAGCTACGCGCAATTGCTTGAGAAGGTGAACCGCATCGCCAACGTGCTCGTTGCGGATATGGGCCTAAAACCCGGCAATCGCGTTCTCCTGCACGCACCGAACACGCCGACCATGCTCGCTGCTTGGTGGGCCGTGCTTCGCGCCGGGGGCGTGGCGGTCGCGACGATGCCAATGCTCCGCACGCCGGAACTCAAGGTCATCATCGACAAGGCGCTGATCTCGCATGCTCTTGTTCACACGTCGCTCAATGCCGAGTTCGAGCCCGCACGTTTTGCCGGCGGCCATATCCGAAAAGCGCTGACCTTCGGCGGCGATGACACCGAACTGGCGCAGCGCGCCGCCGCCGCCTCGCCGGAATTCGAGCCCACGCCGACCGCCAATGACGATCCGGCCATCGTCGCCTTCACGTCAGGGACCACAGGGAAGCCCAAGGGCTGTGTGCATTTTCATCGCGACATCCTCGCAATGGCCGAAACATTCTCGCGCCATGTGCTGCGGCCAAAGCCCGGCGATGTATTCTGCGGGACGCCGCCCTTTGCTTTTACCTTTGGCTTAGGCGCATCCGTCGTCTTCCCCGCGGCCGTCGGCGCCGCAACGGCGCTGCCCATCAAGCCGGGCTTCGATGCACTTGCCGACACGATCGCTGAGCATCGCGCGACGACGCTGTTCACTTCGCCGACCGGCTATCGCGCGCTCCTCAAGATCGCTGACGATCGCCTTTCCAGCCTGCACACGTGTGTATCCGCAGGCGAGCATTTGCCGAAAGCGACATCTGACGCGTGGTGCGATCGCACTGGCATTCGCATCATCGACGGTATCGGTTCAACCGAACTCATCCACATCTTCATTTCAGCGAGCGGAGAAGACATCCGAGCGGGCGCGACCGGCAAGGTCGTTCCTGGCTACGAAGCGTGCGTTCTCGACGAGGATGACCGCCCCATCGATGGCTCTGGCCAAGGCCGCCTGGCGATAAAGGGCCCAACCGGCTGCCGCTACCTCGCAGACGATCGTCAAGGCGCTTACGTCGTCAACGGCTGGAATGTCACCGGCGACATCTATCGGGTCGACGACAAAGGCTATTTCTGGTTCGTCTCTCGCGCCGACGACATGATCATATCCGCAGGATACAACATAGCCGCGCCTGAAGTGGAAAACGCGCTGCTGCAGCATCGCAACGTTGCGGAGGCGGCGGTCATTGGCGCCCCCGACGCTGAACGCGGCCAGATTGTCAAAGCGTTTGTGGTGCTGCGGGAAGCTGACCCTACGGACGCGCTGAAGAAGGAACTACAGGATTTCGTCAAGCGCACCATTGCACCGTACAAATACCCGCGCGCCATCGAATTCGTGACGGAATTGCCCAAAACGCAAACCGGCAAATTGCAGCGCTTCCGTTTACGCGAGCCGCAGGCGTGACGGCGTTCACTCGCCAGACGCTTATCCGGTTTGCCCATTGCGATGCGGCCGGTCTTATTTTTTATCCGCAGTTTTTCGCCCTCGTGAACGAAATGGTGGAGGATTGGTTCGCCGGCCCGCTCGATCATTCGTTCAGAGCCTTGCATATCGACGCCCGCAAGGGGGTGCCGACGGTCCATCTGGCCGCGGATTTCTTGCTGCCGGTTCGGCTGGGAGACGTCTTGGAGCAATCTCTCGTCGTCGTTCACATTGGCAAATCCTCCTGCAGGCTCAATCACACGGCGCATGTGCGCGGTGAACGCGTGTCCCGCTTCGATCACACCATCGTCTTCGCTGATTTGGCTACGATGCAAGCCGAACCTTGGCCGGATGAGTTATGTGCGCGCATGGCGCCATTCGTGGAGGGCGCATGAGAACCCTATTGCCCGCGGGTTGGCCGCGCCCAAAGGGCTACGCGAACGGAGTCGCGGCCAAAGGTGAGATTGTGTTCGTCGCCGGGCAGATTGGCTGGACTCCGGATGGAAAATTCGAAGCCCGCGATTTTTTAGGTCAGTTCCGGCAAACCCTCGACAACACGCTTGCGGTGTTGGCGGCGGCAGGCGCAGGGCCGGAGCATGTTGCACGCATGACATGGTATGTCACCGACAAGCGCGCTTACGTCGCAGCGCTTGGCGAAATCGGCGCCGTTTGGCGGGAGAAGATGGGGCGCCATTACCCCGCCATGGCAGTGGTCGAGGTTTCGGCTCTCATAGAGGACCAGGCGTTGATCGAGATCGAAACCACAGCCGTCCTGCCTCCATGAGCTCCGTGGACTACGAAACCGAGTACAACAATCGGGCGCGGGTTCTCGAACACCCGGCCATCATACAAGGCTGGACGCGCGACGCCGCAGCTTATCGCGAGCAAGCAGCGCCGATTGTGCTCAAGTACGGCGAGGGTGAACGGCAAACCATCGATGTGTTCGGCAGCGGAGACGGCCCGCTCGTTCTCTTCATTCACGGCGGCTATTGGCAATCGCTCGACAAGAGCTTCTTCAGCCACATGGCGCGCGGGCTCGTTCATCATGGTGTTCGCGCCGGCGTGATGAATTACGACCTTTGCCCCAATGTGCGTCTGGGCGAGATCGTCGAGCAAGGGCGCGCCGCCGCGGCGCTTCTCGCGCGCGCGCACAACCGGCCTGTCGTTGTGAGCGGCCATTCGGCCGGGGGTCATCTTGCCGCGTGCCTTCTCGCAACCGAAGCGCACGTGCCGGCGGCTTACGCTATATCGGGGCTGTTCGACCTCGTTCCGCTTATTCCAACGAGCCTCAACGTCGCGCTTACGCTGGATAAGAGCGAGGCTGAAGCGCTCAGCCCGATCATGTGGCCCGCACCCGCTGGAAAAACCCTGGACGCCGTTGTTGGGGCGGCCGAAAGCGGCGAGTTTTTGCGCCAGAGCCAAGCCATCGTCGATTTGTGGAGCGCGGAGGGCGTCGCTGCACGCTATGAGGCAATCGAAGCCGCCAACCACTTTACAGTCATCGCGCCTTTGGCAGATCCCAGCTCAGCCATGACGTGCCGTCTAGCCGCACTCGCAGGAGCAAGCGCATGATCCGTGTCGGCATTGGCGGTTGGAACTACGAGCCCTGGGAAGAGAGCTTCTATCCCAACGCTTTGCCTAAGGCCAAGCAGCTCGAATACGCTTCGACCAAGGTAACCGCGATTGAAATCAACGCGACCTTTTACCGAACGCAAAGCGCCGCCTCCTTCAAGAAATGGGCGGCCGCCACGCCTGACAATTTCATGTTTTCGGTAAAGGCGCCGCGCGCCGCGGTGCAACGCAAGGATTTGCGTGAAGCGGCGCAGTCGATCGAGTGGTTTTTCAGTAGCGGCGTCGGCGAACTTGGCGCCAAGCTCGGTCCGATCTTTTGGCAGATGGCGCCTTACAAGAAATATGACGACGCCGAGATGCGCGCGTATTTCGATATGCTGCCAAAGAAGCTCGGAAAGCTGACTCTACGCCATGCGCTTGAAGTGCGTCACGCCAGCTTCACTGACCCCGCCTTTCTGGAACTCGCGCGCGAACGCAATGTCGCCGTCGTCACCGTCGAAAGCGAGAAACATCCGCTGATCGTCGAGCCCACCGCGGATTTCGCCTACGCGCGCCTTGAACTGACGCAATCGAACGAGGCAACCGGCTATCCGAAGGCGGCTTTGAACGCGTGGTCGAAGACCGCGCGCGATTGGGAGAAATCGGGCGACGTCTTTCTCTATTTCATAAGCGGCGCAAAGGAGCGAAACCCCGCCGCAGCGATGGCGATGATCGAACTGCTAGAGGGAAAATGAGAGCGGCGATCCGTTCGCCGCTCTCACACGATCATCAATCGCCGCCTTCCGCCTGCGTAGACGCGACATACGCCTCGATCTGCGTACCGAGGACGGGCAGCGTGACGCCGCCCTGAGCCATAACCGCATCGTGGAAACGGCGCACATCAAACCGTTCTCCGAGACGCTGTTCGGCGTCCCGGCGCAAGCGAATGATCTCCATCTCCCCGACCTTGTACGCCAGTGCTTGGCCTGGCCAAGCGATATAACGATCAATCTCGGTTCGGATCTCATGGTTAGAAAGCGCCGTGTTCGCGGTCATGAAATCGAGCGCGCGCTGGCGCGACCAGCCCATCGAATGCATGCCGGTATCCACAACCAAACGGCAGGCGCGCCACATTTCATAGGTGAGCCGGCCGAACCGTTCATATGGCGTGTTGTAGATGCCCATTTCTTCGCCGAGGTACTCAGCGTAAAGGCCCCAGCCTTCGCCGAAAGCGTGCGGATAAAAGTTCAGCCGGAAGCGAGGCACGTTCTGTAGTTCGCGCGAGAGTGCGCCTTGCGTGTGGTGACCTGGCGCGGCTTCGTGCAGGGTTAGCGCTGGCAACACGTACAGCGGCCGGTTCTCCAGCGCATAGGTATTGACCCAATATTCCCCCGCCGCACCAAGCGGCCCCGGATTGTAGCGCCCGCCCGTGTAATTGGGCGCCAGCGCGGCCGGTACGGGCCGAACGGTGTAGGGCGCGCGCGGAAGTGTGCCGAACAGGTTCGGCATCTCCGCATCCGCCTCGCGCGTGATCCAAGCCGCCTCGCGCAGCAATTGCTCCGGCGTCGTCGCATAAAATTGCGGGTCGGTGCGCAAGAACACGAGGAATTCGTCGAAACTGCCTTGGAAGCCGACCTCCTGAATAATGCCATCCATCAGAGCGCGGATCCGCGCCACCTCGGCCAAGCCGGTCCGGTGAATCTGTTGCGGCGTGGCGTTTGGCAGCGTGGTGAAATAGCGCGTTAGATCGGCGTAATAAGCGCGCCCATTGGGCAGTTCGCTGGCGCCGATGCTGCGGCGCGCGCGCGGGCGATACTCATCGTTGAAGAACGTCTGAAATTCGGCATAAGCCGGAATGACGTTGTCGGTGATGGCGGTGCGTCCTGCTTCGGCTAGGCGCGCGCGCTCCGCTTCTGGCACGGTGGCCGGAAAGTCTGCAAACGGGGTCCAGAACGGCGAATCCTCTGCGCGCTGATATTGCGCAGCGGCGATGACGCTGGAGATGCCACCCGCTATCTCGGCCGGAAGCGTGAAGCCATCGCGGATGCCGAGCCGCATGTTGGCTATGTTCTCGTCGAAATAACGCGGCACATCATTAAGGCGCGCTATGTAGGTCTCGTAATCGCGAACGGTGCGCGGCGAGTGTGTATTGTGGAGCTGGAGGATGTCGGCATAGAAGCCGCTGTCGCTGTTCAGCGGCGTCCGCCAAGGCCGATAGCGCGCAAGCGTCACGCGCTGCGTGATCATAAAGTCAAACAGATCATAGCTGACTTGATCGAAATTGCTGAGTGCACTGCGGTCTATGCCGCGTAAGCGGCGAATGAATTGCTCATCGGCCGATAGGCTCTCCGCCTGCGCCTGCGGCGTCACCGAAGGCAGGCGGTCATCAAAGTCGCGCACGCCGTCATAGGTCGCGGCGAGCGGATCGGCACGCCAAGTCTGGGCGCGCTCGTCGTCGAACAATTGGATGAGCTGCGCGCGTGCGTCTTGCGCCATCGCCGCCGGTGCAAAGCTTGTGCATGCCGCCAGCAGGGCGGCCGCGAACAGAATAGGCTTCATGTCTCGTCCCCTATGGTCTGACCGGCGCGTCCGGCTGCGGCTTTCGCTCGCCCACGAGGGCGGAGCGCAGCAGCAGCAGCGCCGCGTAAAGCACGACCACCACCACGCCCCAACGCAATGGTTCGATCGGCAATGATTTGACAATGAAAGCCGCGACGAGCACGGCGGGGATGCCGCCGATGGCTAGGCCGAGCACGACCCGAAGATCGATCCGCTCCGAGCGGATGAAGCGGAAGCCCGTCGTCGGCATTAGGAACGCGCAGGCGCTGGCCATGATCGGGAAGGCCAGACGCGGATCCAAACCCAGAAGGCTCAGCAGGATCAATGACGGCGCATAAAGGCCGATGCCGAATGCCATCAACGCGCCCATCACGAAATGCGCGCCGATCGCGACATAGAGCTTGGCGCCTTCGAGGCCGTTGGCGTCGCCGCCCACGGGCATGAGATCCAGATTGCTCATGGCGTAGAGCGCCGCAGCTATGAGCAGCGCGACGCCGACTACAGCTTGGACCAAGCGCACCGGCGCCCTCAACACGATGGGTGCGCCCGCGAACGCACCAACGACCGCGGCGACAATGCACGATACCAGAAGAACGGGCTCAACGCTGACGCCGAGAAGAACGAGGAAGATGGCCGATTGGGCGACGGTGGGCAGCGCATGACCGCTGTTCAGAATGGCCGGAATGAAACTGTCCGGCACCATCTTGCGGAACTTGAGCCATGCAGTCGTCGGCGCGAATGAGCCGATACCAAGCGTGTCGAAGAAATTCGTCACGGCGCCCAGAACGATTGCCTCCGGCTTTGGCGCGGCTTCGCGGCGCGCCAAAGCCGCCCGCATCAGGGCGATTGTAAAGGCGACAGCGATGACGGCCAGCAACGCCAAAAGAACGGTCAATATCAAAGGCTGGCCCTCCCCCGAGCAATTTTGGGCAATTGAACACGATCGTATACGAGTTACAAGAAGCGCGCATCGCAAAGCCACGGAGCCCGCCCATGACAGCCCCTCCGCCTATCAGCGTCGCTGAACGCCGGCAGCGGCTCGATTCGCTGCGCCGCATCATGGATGCGGAGGGTGTTGCCGCGGTGCTGCTAGGGGCCACGGCGAGCTTGCGCTATTTCACGGGCGTTGCTTGGCATCCCTCCGAGCGCTTCCTCGGCGCACTCGTGCATGCCGGCGGCGTCGATTATGTCGCGCCGCGGTTTGAACTTGAAAAGGTCGAGCAGCTCATCTCCGTCCCGGGAGAAATTATCACTTGGGAAGAGGAAGAGAGCCCTTACCGGCTGATCGCCGGGCGCGCTCCCAAGGGTCTGTTGGCGATCGACGACCAGGTCCAGCTCTTCACCTATCGCGGCCTGCGCCGCGAAATCGACGACGCGCAGCTCGCGGACGCAGGACCTCTGATCAATCGGTTGCGTAGTCGCAAATCGGCAGCCGAGATCGCACTTATGCAACGCGCCAAAGACATAAGTCTTGAGGTGCATCGGCGCGCGCATGCGCAGTTACATGCAGGTCAGCGCGCGTCCGAAGTTGTCCGCTTCATTGATGAGCAACACCGCGCGCTCGCGGGGGCCGGAAGCACATTCTGCATTGTCTCGTTTGGCGAGGATACCTCCCTGCCGCACGGCGGCGAGGGCGATCGCGCCTTGGCCGAAGGCGACGTCGTTCTGATCGACACCGGCACCCAGCTCGACGGCTACAATTCCGATATCACACGAACCTACGTTTTCGGCGAGCCGAGCGCAGAAATCCGGCGGGTTTGGGACACTGAAAAGGCGGCCCAAGCGGCCGCGTTTGAAGCCGCCAGGCTTGGCGCACCATGCGAAAGCGTCGACGACGCCGCGCGCGCCGTCCTCGCCGGCGCCGGCTTCGGGCCCGACTACCGCCTGCCCGGCCTGCCGCATCGCACAGGGCACGGCATCGGCCTCGACGTGCACGAAGCGCCGAACCTCGTGCGCGGGGATAAGACCGCGCTCGACGTCGGCATGTGTTTTTCAAACGAGCCGATGATCGTAATCCCCGGCCGCTTCGGCGTTCGCCTCGAAGATCATTTCTATATGAATGAGACAGGCGCCGCATGGTTCACGCCGCCCCAAGCCAGCCTTGACGATCCGTTCGCGAATGCGCCCGCGTGGCCGCGGGCCTAAAGCGGCGGCAGTTCGCGGCGCAAGTCCGCAAGCGTCATGCGAATGTGACGCGTCACTTCTCGCCGTACCGCGGGCTCGCGCCGCGCCAACCAAGCAGTGAGCAAGGTTTCATGTTCATTACGAGCACGCCCCGCACGCCCGCGTGCGCCAAGATGGACGCGCACGTACCGCTCCGACAATGCCAGCAAGCGCTCTAACGTTTCGGTTGTGACGACGCGTCTTGCCGGCCGAATGAGCGCCAAGTGAAAAGCGCGATTGCGCCGGCCGACGTCCAGACTGCGCTGCTTCACGGCGGCGTTAAGCGCTTCAAGCGTCGCCATCGCTGCAGCGCGATCCACCTCATTGGCTTCGAGAGCGCCAAGTGCGGCGGCGTCCGGCTCCAGCTTCAAGCGCAAGTCGAATACGTCCTCGGCCTCACGCGCCGATAAGGCCCGGACGACAAAGCCGCGATTGGCATGCGAGGCGACGAGGCCTCCGCTCTCCAGGCGCGCCAACGCCTCGCGTAGAGGAATTTTGCTGACGCCCAACTCCTCCGCCAAGGCGTCCTGCCGAATGGGCGCATCCGCCGGCAATTGCCCGGAGAGGATGCGCTCGAGCACCTCATCGTAAATCCGGTCCGAGCGGGCGGGCGCTTGCGTCTTCATCACACCACCTGGAAGCCGTGCGCGAACACGTCCTCGTCGTCGATCCAGATCTCATTGCGCCCGGTGGCGATCGCTGAGCCTTCAATCGAAGGAATAATCGCGCGCTGGCCGCCGATCTCAGTCTCCGCCTCAATCCGGCCGACGAAGCGGCTGCCGATATAGCTTTCGTGCACAAAAGCTTCTCGGAGTTTCAACCTGCCCTTGGCGTGGAGATGCGCGAGTCGCGCCGACGTGCCGGTGCCGCACGGGCTGCGGTCGATCGCCTTATCGCCATAGAAGACCGCGTTGCGACCGGTTGCGCCCTCGCCCTTGGGCTTATCCGCCCAGAGCACATGGCTCACGCCGCGAATGCTAGAATCGAGCGGATGCACGGGCTCTAGCTCTGCGCGCACCAATTCACGGACGATTGGCGAAAGCTGCAGGATGCGCGCCGCGCCTAGTTGGTCGAGCCCAACGTACGGCCCCTGCGGCTCGACGATAGCGTAGTAGTTTCCGCCGTACGCGACATCAATGCTGAGTGGTCCGAATCCCGGAACGTCGATCCGCACATCCTCTGCCGCGAGGTAAGAAGCGACGTTGCGGATGCGCACGGAGCGGACGCGCCGCCCTTCTTGGACATAGTTGAGTTCGATCAGACCGGCGGGGACTTCGGCATAGAAGCGCCCGGGCGTACGCGGCTTGATTAGCCCCTGCTCCAAGCCAAACGTGACGATGCCAATCGTTCCGTGACCGCACATCGGCAGGCAGCCGCTGGTTTCGATGAACAGAATGCCGACATCCGCTTCCGCGCTGCTGGGCGGATAAAGGAAGCCGCCCGACATCATGTCGTGTCCACGCGGCTCGAAGCAAAGCCCCGTGCGAATCCAATCGTAGCGGGCGAGGAAATCCTGCCGCCGCGCGCTCATGGTGTCGCCCTGCAACACGGGCGCGCCTTCCACGACAAGGCGGACGGGATTGCCCGCCGTATGGCCATCAATGCAGCGGAAGACGTGACGCGTCACGCGGCGACCTTCAACGTCGGCCGCTCAGCCGCGGCCTTCTCCACCATTGCAGTGACTTCAGCGCGGCGCGCGCCGGTGAGCGGATAGCGCGGCGGGCGCACCCGCTCGCTGCCGCGGCCCATGATCTGCTCAGCCAGCTTGATCGATTGGACGAGGTCGTGCTCGGCATCCAGGTGCAGGAGCGGCATGAACCAACGATAGATCGCAAGCGCCGTCGTCAGGTCTCCACGCTTGAACGCGTCGTATAGCGCAATCGATTCCTTCGGAAACGCGTTGGTGAGGCCTGAAACCCAGCCACGAGCGCCGAGCATAAGTCCCTCGAGTGCGACATCGTCGAGACCGGCGAACATGATCAGATCATCGCCAACCGCATTGTGGATATCGGTGAAGCGGCGCGTATCCGGCGCGCTTTCCTTGATACACACGACGTTGTCGATCGTCGCAAGGCGCTTCAACGCCGCTAGACCAATGCTGACGCGGTAAGCTGGCGGATTGTTGTAGAGCATGATCGGCAGCTTGCTCGCCTTAGCGACCGCCGTGAAATGCGCCACCAACTCATCCTCGGTCGGCACATACACCATTGCAGGAAGCACCATAAGGCCGTCAGCGCCCAGCGCCTCGGCGTCTTTCGCGAAAGCAATGGCGCGGTTCGTGTCAAATTCAGAAACGCCGGCGATAATGGGCGCCCGCTTATTCACAGTTTCCGCGGCAGCCTTCAGAACCTTGCGTTTCTCGTCTGGCTCCAGCGAATTGTTCTCTCCCACCGTGCCCATGATGATCAAACCATGGACGCCGTCGCGCACCAGCGCATCTTGCACCCTTTGCGTGGAATCGAAATCGATCGACATGTCCTGCGCAAATTGCGTCGTCGCGGCGGGGAACACGCCCTCCCAAGAGACCTTCATGAAATCCTCGCTTCCAAGGCGGCTTGAATATCGTATACGATCTTGGGGGCCAGGAATCAAGCGGGGCGCTGAATGAGTTCGTTTCTGGTAATTGGCGGCGGATTTGTCGGCGCGGCTGCGGCGCTGCGGCTGCAGCGCGCGGGCTTCAACGTGACGCTGATCGACCCTGGCGACATGCGCCGGGCGGCGTCGTTCGGCAACGCCGGACATCTCGGCGCCGAGCAGGTATCGCCCTGGTCCACTTGGGAAAATCTGCGCGGCGCCCCGGCGCGCCTGTTTGGCGCGGGCGGCGCGCTTGATTTTCGATTGCGCGATGTGGCGCTTTGGGGCCCGTGGTCGCTCGGCTTTATGGCGGCGTGCGCCCCGCAACGCGTTGAAGCCGGGCGCCGCGCGCTCAGCACCATTCTTTCTCAAGCCGTCCCGGCCTGGCTGCGACTCGCCGCCGATGCCGGCGCGCCGGACTTGGTGCGTCCACACGGCCACAATAACGTTTGGATGTCGCCACTGCAGGCCGAACGCGGTCAGCGGGCATGGGCGAAGGCTCACCTCGGCGAATGCAGCGCGCGACCGATGAGCAGCGAAGAGCTTGCGCGCTACGAAGGCGTCCTGACGCGCGCGCCAGCCGCAGGCCTGCATGTCAACGGCACCGGACAATTGCGCGATCCTCAGGCGGCGCGCGATGCAATCCTCAGCAGCCTCCGCAGTGGCGGCGGCGAGATCGTGGCCGACGCCGTCGTCGGGCTTCGGCTAGGCGCGCGAATAACGGCAACACTGAGTTCTGGCGCGACGCGCGACGGCGACCTTCTACTTGTGGCGGCGGGCGCATGGTCACGTGATCTGATGCGCATGCTGGACGTGAACGCCCCGGTCATTGGCGAACGCGGTTATTCCGTGCAGAGCGCCGAGCATATTTGGCCGGAAGATTTGCCAACAACTGTGTTCGAGGAACGCTCGGTGGTTCTGTCACGCTTCACCAGCGGACTACGCGCGACGAGCTTTCTGGAATTTGGCGCGCCCGACGCCCCTCCAGACCCGCGCAAATGGGCGACGCTTGAGCGGCATCTCCGCGAGCTAGGCGTGCGCTTCGCATCAACGCCCGATCGCTGGGTCGGACCGCGCCCGACCTTGCCGGACTATTTGCCGGCAATCGGACGGCTACAACGCGATCCGCGCGCTTTCTACGCTTTCGGCCACCAGCATCTCGGAGTCACCATGTCCGCTATCACGTCCGAGTTGATTGAGGCGCTCGCAACGGGCCGAGCGGCGACGATCGACTTGACGCCATTCCGCGTAGAGCGCTTCGCCTAGCGAAAGCCGGCGTTGATCTTGTCCAGCGCGCTCATTGGCGGCACCAATTCAGCGTCGGTCAGGCGATTGAGTGGGGTCTGCACCGTGTTTAGTCCGTCATGCAGATCTCCCGCGTGCGGATCGACGAAGAGAAGCCCGGTAACGATCTCGCCCTCCGCAGCCTTTCTCGCCAGATAGGCCAAAGCCGAATTGCGATCGCTTGAATCGTATTCTTCTTCGATTTTGCGCAACCGCAGGATCGAGCCGTCATGCTGCGTCACTTCCTTGAGTTCGCCTGGTGCGTAGTCGGCATGAATAGGCGCGCGCGGCGTGATCACGTCGAGGCGATTCACAGCTTCATTGTGCTCGCGCACATAATCAAAGCTCTTGGTGGAACCCACATGATTGTTGAACGCTACACATGGTGAAAGCACGTCCAATATAGCCGTGCCCTTATGCGTCAACGCGCCTTTGATGAGGGGCACCAACTGGTCCTTATCGCCGGAGAACGAACGGCCCACATACGTTGCTCCCAACTGCAGCGCGAGCATCACGAGATCGATCGGACTGTCCTTGTTCTCCATCCCCTTCTTGGCCTTAGAGCCTTTGTCGGAGGTGGCCGAGAACTGGCCTTTGGTGAGGCCGTAGACGCCATTGTTCTCGACGATGTAGGTCATGTTGACGCCGCGGCGCACCGCGTGCGCGAACTGGCCGAGGCCGATGGAAGCGCTGTCGCCGTCGCCAGAGACGCCGAGATAGATCAAATCCTTGGCGGCGATGTTCGCGCCCGTCAGCACCGAAGGCATGCGCCCGTGGACGGCGTTGAAGCCATGCGCTGGGCCCACGAAATAATCTGGCGTTTTCGACGAACAGCCGATGCCGGAGAATTTAGCCAGCCGGTGCGGCGGCAGGTCGATCTCGTAGCACGCTTGGATAATCGAAGCGCTGATGCTGTCGTGGCCGCAACCGGCGCACAACGTGGATATGCGCCCTTCATAGTCGCGACGCGTAAAGCCCAGCGCGTTCTTTTCCAAGGAAGGATGGTGCAGCGGCGGTTTGGCGATGTACGTCATTCGGCGTTTTCCTGCACAACGGCGCGGCCCGCGCGCAGCTTCTCGGCGATGTCTTTCTTGATAAAGCGCGCCGTGATCGGCGTGCCGTCGAAATGCAGCACAGACACCAGCCGCGCTGGATGCACACCGCCCTCATTGACCAACAGCGCCTTCAGCTGCGCATCACGGTTCTGCTCGACGACAAACACTTGTTCATGATCGCGGATGAAGGCGAAAACCTCGTCCGAGAATGGGAATCCGCGCACGCGCAGAGCGTCCAGGAAAACGCCATCCTCCTCCAGCGAAGCCAGGGCCTCATCCATCGCCGGCTCCGTCGAGCCAAAGTAAATCACGCCATCCGGCGTGCGGCGTTTGGCGTCGCGTCGCACCGGCCCAGGCACGTGGGATTTCATGGTTTCCCATTTGCGCAGCAGGCGCTGCATGCCGTCGATGTAATCCTCTCCCCGCTCGCTGTAGCGCGCGTAGCGGTCGTGGCTCGATCCCCGCGTGAAGTATGAGCCGCGCGTCGGGTGCGTACCCGGCAGCGTGCGGTACGGCACGGCATCGCCATCGACATCCAGATAGCGGCCGAACTCCTTGCCGGCCTGCAAATCGTCGTAGCTCAGCACTCTGCCGCGATTGAGCGTCCTATTCTCGTCCCACTTAAACGGCGCGCAGAGCCATTCCTGCATGCCGATATCAAGTTCGAGCATGACGAAAACAGTCGTCTGAAAGAAATCCGCAAGGTCGAAGGCTTGCGCGCCGAACTCGAAGGCCTCGCTCGGATTGGCTGGAAACAGCATGGGGTGCTTGGTGTCGCCGTGACTAGCGTAAGCTGCGAGCAGCAGATCCGATTGCTGCGTGCGCGTCGGCATGCCGGTGGACGGCCCGCCCCGTTGCACATCGAAGATCACCGCCGGCACCTCGGCGTAGTACGAAAAGCCGACGAACTCATTCATCAATGAGATGCCCGGCCCGGAAGTGCAGGTGAAGGAACGCGCTCCCGCCCAGCTCGCGCCCATAACCATGCCGATCGAGGCGATCTCGTCCTCCGCCTGCACAATGGCGTAGCGGCGCGAACCGTCCGGATCCGTGCGCAGCATCTGGCAGTGCTTTTCGAATGCTTCGGCCAGCGAGGTTGACGGCGTGATCGGATACCAGGCGCAGAACGTGGCGCCGCCGAACACGGCGCCCAACGCGGCGGCTTCGTTGCCTTCGACGAAGATGCGGTCGCCGACCTTGTCCGCCTTTCGCACTTTGAGTCCGATTGGGGAGATGTTCTCGGCTGCATAGGCGCGGCCGATTTCGAAGGCGCGAAGGTTGGGCTGGATCAGCTTGTCCTTACCCTTGAACTCCACCGCCAAGGATTGCTTCACCACCTCGACATCGAGGTCGAGCAAATACGCCATGACGCCGATATAGCAGATGTTCTTGAACAGTTGCCGCTCGCGCGGGATGTTGAATTCCGCCGCCATCAGCTCGGTCAGCGGCGCGCCAATGACGGTGATGTCTTCGCGGAATTTTGACGCCGGCAACGGCTTCGACGAATCGTAGAGCAGATATCCGCCAGCCTCGATCGACTTCACGTCGGCGTCCCAGGTCTGCGGATTCATCGCCACCATCAGGTCGACGCCGCCGCGTCTGCCCAGCCACCCGGCTTCGCTCACGCGCACTTCGTACCAGGTCGGCAGGCCCTGGATGTTCGACGGAAAGATGTTGCGCGCCCCGACGGGCACGCCCATGCGCAGCACGATCTTGGCGAACAAGCCGTTGGCGCTGGCCGACCCGGACCCGTTCACGTTGGCGAATTTGACGACGAAATCGTTGATCGCGGAAATCGGCTTCGTCATGACCCGGGAGTGCGCCTCAAAACGCCACGCACGACAGCGGCGCGGCCGGGTCACTCATAGCGGGTCGCCGCGCTGAGTAGAAGAGCGACCCGCCCTTCGCAGCTGCAAACTGGAGGCCTCAGCCCGGCTGGGGCGCGGGCGCCTGCGCCGATTGCGGCGGCTGCGCACTGAAGACAATGGCGGCGTCGCCGAAAGGCTCGCGATAGCGCTCCAGCCGCTCCGCCGAGATGGTGCGGAAGCCGTTGATGGGTTCGAGCACGATGAATTGATCGTTCTCGTAGCCCACCACAAGAACGTAATGGTCGAGCATAGCCATGCCGGTAGTTTCGGAAATCCAGCCCACCCGCGCCGAGACAATGCGCGATGGCAGACCCAACAGACGCTCATTCGCCCCCGGCAGAGCCCAAGGCTGGAGAAAAACGGAGGGCGCCTTGATGGGCGCCAGCACAGGCCGCCCAGCTTCAAGTTCTCGGATAATGTCGGCGTGGCCGATCCGGACCCCGCTGGCCATCAGGCCATTGGCGCGGGCGAGCGTCATCAGCTCAGCGAGCGAATAGCCCTGCGCATTGGCGGGCGGCGTGCGCGAGAAAAGCGCGTCGCCTGTGACCGTGCCCGCGCCCTTCCAGTAATTTATGACGCTGGCCAGGGCGTGCGCGCCGCAGGACGGGCCTTGCGTCTGGCGGTCATGCACGACCGGGAGAACGAGCGTCGATGGCGGATCAACCTCGCGATCGAGCACCTCGAAGCTGTTGTTAGCGCTCCGCTGGGCGAATGTGTCCAGCGTCGCCGTCGGGTTGGTTGCACAACCCGCGGCGCCAAGCGCCAACAACAGCGGCAAGGCGAGCTTGCGATCCGACATTAGTCGCCGACAGCGACCGCCACGACGACCACGACAACAATGAGGCCGATCACCAGCCACTGGCTGTCGGAGAATTGGCCGGCATATTGCTGCTCGGCTTCTTCCTGCGTGATCACCTGCACCTGATAGCCTTGATCCTGATACGCAGCGACTTGCGTCGCGTCGTCAGCGGAAAGGCCATAGCGTTGCAGGTCTGCAGTCGAGAACGTCTGCGCTTCGACGCTGCGGAACTGCGTCTGCTCGGACGCGAAAGCCGCTGGCGCGGCGACGGAAGAAACAGCCAGGCTCAGCGCCAGGGCGGACGCGGTAAAAAACTTCATGAGATTCCCCTTCGGTTGCTCAATCAACGTCTCTGAGCGGCGCCGAAGCGGCCTCGAAAGGTCGGTGCGCCGTCTTCTTGGCGGCTACTGTTTTGCAGCCGCAATCATGCGCTCGCGCGCACAAACAGGTTCCCCACCCACGCCAAAAGTTAGGCTGCGGAATCGTTAAGGCAAGGCAAATCGCGGTAAGCGGGAGTTCCCGCTTAGGCGGCGCGAGCGGGCTTGGCCGGCTTCGGCGCACACCCCGCCTGAGTCATTTCCAAATAGAAATGTTGCATGTCCCAGGCCCCGGTCGGGCATCGCTCCGCGCACAGGCCGCAGTGCAGGCACACATCTTCATCCTTAGCCATGATCCGGCCAGTCTTCAGGCCGTCCGCCACGTAGAGATCCTGGGTCACATTCTGCGCCGGCGCGTTGAGCCGCTGACGCAGCTCCGCCTCGTCGCCGTTCTCTGTGAACGTGATGCAATCCATCGGACAAATGTCGACGCAAGCGTCGCACTCGATGCAGAGCTTCGCCTCGAACACGGTCTGCACGTCGCAATTCAGGCAGCGCTGCGCCTCCTTGTAGCCGAGCAATGGGTCGAAGCCCTTTTCGACTTCAACCTTCACGTTGCGCAACGCGATCTCGTTGTCGACCTGGGGGACTTTGAACCGAAGATCGAGCGAAACGTCGTTATCGTAGCTCCATTCGTGGATGCCCATTTTTGTGGACATCATCGCGACGCCGGGCGGCGGCCGGTCCGCCGCGACGTCCTTGCCACTCAGGAATAGATCAATCGACACCGCCGCATCATGGCCGTGCGCCACCGCCCAAATGATGTTCTTTGGGCCGAACGCGGCGTCGCCGCCAAAGAACACGTTGGGAATGGTCGATTGCATCGTCACGCTATCGACAACCGGCATGTCCCACTTGTCGAAATCCATGCCGATATCGCGCTCGATCCAGGGAAAGGCGTTTTCCTGACCGACCGCCATCAGCACGTCATCGCATGGGTAATGCACTTCCGGCTCGCCGGTTGGCGCAAGCTTTCGCTTCCCGCCTTCTTCGACCCAGTGCATCTTGGTGAACGTCACGCCGGTGAGCTTGCCGTTTTCGTGCGTGATTTCCTTGGGGTTGAGGAAGTTCACAATCGGGATGCCTTCGTGCATCGCATCCTCTTTTTCCCACGGGCTTGCTTTCATCTCTTCGAAGCCCGAGCGCACAATCACCTTGACGTCTTCGCCGCCGAGCCGGCGCGACGTGCGGCAACAATCCATGGCGGTGTTGCCCCCGCCCAGCACGATGACGCGCTTGCCGATCTTGTCGACATGCTCGAACGAAACGTTAGATAGCCAGTCGATACCTATATGAACGTTCGCGCCGGCTTCCTGCTGGCCCGGCAGCTTCAGGTCGCGCCCGCGCGGCGCGCCGGTGCCAACAAAGACAGCGTCCCATCCTAGCGCCAAGAAATCTTTCAGGCTCTCGATGCGCTCGCCATAATGGGTGGTTGGGCCAAGCCGCTCAACAAAGCCGACTTCTTCGTCGATGACGCTTTCGGGCAAACGGAAGCGCGGAATCTGCGTGCGGATCATGCCGCCGCCGCGCTTGTCGGCGTCGAAAATGTGGACGTCATAGCCCAGCGGCGCGAGATCGCGCGCGACTGTCAGCGAAGCGGGCCCAGCGCCAATGCAAGCGACACGCTTGCCGTTCTTGCGCGTAGCTGGCGCCGGCATGCGCGCCTCGATACCGGCCTGCTTGTTGTCGGCCGCGACGCGCTTCAGGCGGCAGATCGCGACCGGCTCCTCTTCGACGCGCCCACGCCGGCAAGCCGGCTCGCAAGGACGATCGCACGTGCGCCCGAGAATGCCGGGGAACACGTTCGATTTCCAATTGATCATGAAGGCGTCGTCGTACCGCTGCGCCGCGATGAGCCGAATGTATTCCGGCACCGGCGTATGCGCTGGGCAGGCCCATTGGCAGTCCACGACCTTATGAAAATAGTCCGGATTGCCGATATCGGTGGGCTTCAATCACGCCTCCTGATTTAGGGGCGGCCAACCTACTCTCCCGCGCGCCCGAAGCAAGCCGCCCACCCGCCGCAAGGCGCTTGCTGCGCCGCACGCGCGCCGCCATGGTCTGCGGCAATGACGAAAGCAGGCTGGCGTTTCTGGATCGACCGCGGCGGCACCTTCACCGACGTGGTGGCCGACGCTCCCAACGGCGTGCAAATCGTTCGCAAATTGCTCTCCGAGAATCCGGAGCGCTACGAGGACGCCGCCGTCGAAGCGATCGGGGCGATCCTCCGCGAGCACGGCGACGACACCGTCGCTGAAGTGCGCCTCGGCACCACAGTCGCCACCAACGCCCTGCTCGAGCGGAAAGGCGCAGCGGTGGCGCTCGCCGTTACCGAGGGCTTCGCCGACGCTTTGGAAATCGGCGTTCAGGCGCGGCCAGATATTTTCGCCCGGCATATCGTCAAACCCGATCTGCTGCACCGGCGCGTCATCGAAATCCGCGAGCGCGTGAGCGCTGAGGGCGAGGTGCTCGTGTCGCTTGATGAGCCACATGCACAGGCAGCTTTGCGCACCGCCCACGATGAGGGTTTCCGCGCCGTCGCCATCGCTTGCCTGCATGGCTGGGCTTTCCCGGAGCACGAGCAACGCTTGGCCGAAATCGCGCGCGACATCGGCTTCACGCAAATATCGGTGAGCGCCGAAATCAGCGGCTTGGCGAAATTCATCGGCCGAGCCGACACCACAGTGGCCGACGCTTACCTCTCACCCGTTTTACGCAGCTACGTAGAGCGCTTCAGCGCTGGGCTACGCAAAGCCATCGCCGGCGCAAGCGGACCACGCATTTATTTCATGCAATCGAATGGCGGCCTCGCCCATGCCGACGCCTTCCGCGGCCGCGATGCGGTGCTCTCCGGCCCCGCCGGGGGCGTCGTCGCCATGGCCGCAGCCGCACGCCGCGCCGGCTTCGAGCATGCGCTCGGCTTCGATATGGGCGGCACATCCACCGATGTCTCGCACTACGCCGGCCAATTCGAACGGACCAATGAAACGCTTGTCGCGGGCGTTCGCCTCACCGCGCCTATGTTACAGATTCACACCGTCGCGGCCGGGGGCGGTTCGATTTGCTTTTTTGACGGCGCTCGTTTGCGCGTAGGCCCGCGCTCCGCCGGCGCCGATCCAGGACCAGCCTGCTATCGGCGGGGCGGCCCGCTTACGATCACCGACTGCAATCTCCTGCTCGGCCGCATAGAGCCTAACCACTTCCCCGCCATCTTCGGCCCAAGCGGCGATCAGCCATTGGACCGTGGCGTGGTCGAGGGAAAATTCGCGTCGCTTTGCGCCGAGATCGAAGCCGCCACCGGCTCACCCCTCGCCGCGCGTGAGGCCGCCGAAGGCTTTCTCACCATAGCCAACCAAGCCATGGCCGAAGCGATCAAGAAAATTTCGATCCAACGTGGCTACGATCCATCACGCTATGCGCTTGTCGCCTTTGGCGGCGCGGGCGGTCAGCATGCCTGCGCCGTCGCAGACGCGGTCGGCGTCAAGACCGTGCTCTTGCACCCGCTTGCCGGCGTGCTTTCGGCCTGGGGCATGGGACTGGCCGATCTGCGTGCGGTGCGTGAACTGACGATCGAAGAACAGCTCAGCGAAGCCGACATCGGCCACCGCGCTGAAGCGCTGGCGGAGGCTGCCCGTGAGGCGCTGGCGGCGCAAGGCGCGTCCGATATCCGCACCTCGATCACTGCGCACGTCAAGTACGAGGGCACTGACGTGGCGCTGCCGCTGCCACTGAATGAGGCTGACGTCCTCGCCGCACTATTCGAGGAAGAGCATCGCCGGCGCTTCGGCTTCACTGACCCGAACCGCGCTCTCAGGATTGCTTCGCTGACGGCGGAGGCGCTGAGCAGCAGAGGTGAATCCGCCACGCCAAATTCGCACAGCAAGCCCCCGCGATCAGTACCCACTGCGCCAAGGGACCGGGAGACGGCGTCGCTGCCGGCGGCCAGCGGGGAACGCGCCGGCAACGGCATGGCCCTGTTCGTACGCGCCGAATTGCCATCCGACGCGCACATATACGGCCCGGCGTTGATCACCGAAGCCAGCGCGACCACTTACCTCGCCCCGGGTTGGCGTGCGTCGTTCAATCAATTTGGCGACCTCATTCTTGAGCGCGTCGAAGAGCTGGAAAAGCACACGGCGATCGGCACGGAAGCCGATCCGATCTTGCTCGAAGTGTTCAACAATCGATTCATGGGCGTGGCTGAGGAGATGGGCCTGGCCCTGCAGGTGACCGCCTCGTCCGTCAACATCAAAGAGCGGCTCGACTTTTCCTGCGCCGTGTTCGACGCGACCGGCGGCCTTGTCGCCAACGCACCCCACATCCCGGTCCATCTCGGATCGATGGGCGCGAGCATACGCGCCATTCTAGAAGAGCGCGGCGATGGCCGTGACGGGCGTGGCATACGGGCCGGCGATCTCTACATGCTCAACGTCCCGCACGCTGGCGGCACTCATCTGCCCGACATCACAGTGATCGCCCCGGTCATCCTTGATGGGGAGAATGAACCGGCCTTCTTTACGGCGGCGCGAGGCCATCACGCCGACATTGGCGGCATCACCCCCGGATCAATGCCGCCGGAGAGCACAAACATCGAACAAGAAGGGGTGCTGATCGAGAACTTTCTGCTCGTTGAAGGCGACCGGCTGCGCGAAGCGGAAACGCGTGCGCTATTCGCTTCAGCACCGTTCCCTGCGCGCGATATCGACCGCAACATCGCCGACTTGAAAGCGCAGATCGCTGCGTGCCTGCGCGGCGCGCATGAATTGCAGCGCTTGGTCGCACAATACGGCCGCGCCGGCGTCGCCGCGTACATGCGCCATGTTCAGGATAATGCCGAGGAACAGATCCGCCGCGTCATCGCCCGATTAAAGCCGGGCGCATTCGAAGCCCCGATGGACAACGGCGCGTGTGTGCGCGTCGCTCTCCGCCCTGACGTAGAATCGCGTAGCGTCGTTGTCGATTTTACAGGAACGTCGCCGCAGCACGCTGGCAATTTCAATGCGCCACTCGCCATCACCCGTGCGGCCGTTCTCTACGTTTTTCGCACGCTGGTCGATGACAACATTCCGCTTAACGAAGGCTGCCTGAAGCCGATCGAGATCAACGTACCGGACGGGTCGTTGCTCAATCCGAGGCGCGGCGCGGCCGTCGTCGCCGGAAACGTCGAGACCAGCCAGATCGTGGTCGATGCGCTCTATGGCGCACTCGGCATGCTCGCCGCTTCGCAAGGCACCATGAACAATTTCACGTTCGGCGACGCCCAGCGTCAATATTACGAAACGATTTGTGGCGGTTCGGGCGCCGGTCCAGGGTTTGACGGCGCCAGCGCCGTCCAAACGCACATGACCAATTCCCGCCTTACGGATCCGGAGATTCTGGAACAGCGCTTCCCAGTCCTGGTTGAGCGGTTCGCCGTGCGGCGCGGATCAGGAGGTAGAGGCAAGCATCACGGCGGCGACGGCGCCGTGCGGCGCGTACGCTTTCGCGCGCCGATGACGGCGGCCATGCTCGCCAATCGCCGGGACACCGCGCCGTTCGGCCTGGCGGGCGGTGAATCGGGCGCGCCCGGCGCCAATCGCATTGAGCGCGCGGGCGGGCGTGTCGAAGCATTGAATGCTACCGGAAAAGCCGAGCTTGCACCGGGCGATGTATTCGTGATCGAAACGCCAGGCGGCGGCGGCTACGGCGCGCCTTGATACTGCACATTGGGGGATAGCGTGCTCGTCTTACTCGGCATCGCCGTCGTTGTGTTCGGCTTCGTTGTGCGCGCCAATCCGCTGCTCGTGGTCATGGCCGCCGCCCTCACCACCGGCCTCGCGGCTGCGTGGACGCCCGCCGCCGACATCACAATCATGTTGACCGCTGCGCGTGACACGCTTGCTCAATTCGGCAAGGCGTTTAACGACGCCCGCTACATCAGCCTCACCTGGATTCTGCTCGCTGCGATCGGCTTGTTGGAACGCGCGGGGCTGCAGGAGCGCGCGCGCATCGCCATCGCTAAGGTGCAAGCCGCAACTGTTGGGCGCCTGCTTTGGGTTTATTTCGTCATCCGCCAGGCGGCGGCGGCGTTGGGGCTTACCTCGCTCGGCGGGCACGCGCAAATGGTGCGTCCGCTGGTGGCGCCGATGGCGGAAGGCGCTGCCGAAGCGCGCTACGGCGCACTGCCGGACCGCGAACGCTTCTTGATCCGCTCGCACGCAGCAGCAGCCGACAACATCGCCCTCTTCTTCGGCGAGGATATTTTCATCGCCATCGCATCGATCCTGCTTATCAAGGGATTTCTTGAGGCGAACGGTGTCATCGTCGAGCCGCTGGAATTGTCGGTTTGGGCGATCCCCACGGCTATCGCAGCGCTGATCATTCACAGCGTGCGGCTCTTCCTACTCGATCGAGGCCTGAAACGAGCACTTGCCGCGGCGACTCCCCCGGCGTCCGCCGCGGCCGGGGAAGCCGCGCCATGATCACGCTACAGCACGCTTACATCGTTGCCGGGCTTTTCTTTCTCGCGCTTGTCATTCTCTCAGCGCGCGATGAAGCCAACCCGCGCCGTCTGCGCAATGCCGCATTTTGGGGCTTAATGTCGGCGAGCTTTCTCGGCGGCGGATACTTTGGCGATCTCGGCAACGGCTTGCTGGCGCTGGGGCTCGTCGCAATCGCCACGTTCGGCCTAGGCCAAGGCAAGCCTCCGACGACGACGCAAGAAGAGCGCCGCGCCAGCGCCGAGCGGCGCGGCAATCTCCTGTTTCTGCCCGCCCTGATCATCCCAGCCGCTGCGCTTGCCGGCACGCTGATTGTCAAGCAGACCAGCTGGGGCCCGCTGCTTATCCAGGACACGCAGGCGACGCTGGTTTCGCTCACGCTCGGCGTGATCACTGCAATTGCCGTCATCATGGTGTGGCTGCGCCCGCCGCTGCTGGCGCCGTTGCAGGAAGGCCGGCGGCTGATGGATTCCGTGGGCTGGGCGGCAATCCTGCCGCAAATGCTCGCCTCGCTCGGCGCCGTATTTCTCGCAGCCGGCGTCGGCGAACAAGTTGGCGCGATCTTCAGCCAATATATTCCCCTCGATACGCGAACCATGGCGGTGGCCGCCTATTGCATCGGCATGGCGCTTTTCACCATCATCATGGGCAACGCGTTCGCCGCCTTTCCGGTCATGACGGCGGCCGTTGGGCTGCCCTTCGTTATTCACGATCTCGGCGGCGATCCCGCGCGCGTCTGCGCCATCGGCATGCTGGCGGGGTTCTGCGGCACGCTGATGACGCCGATGGCTGCGAACTTCAACGTCGTGCCGGCAAACCTGCTCGAGCTGCCCGACCGCAAGGCAGCCCTTAACGGCGTCATCCGCGCACAAATTCCCACTGCCGTCCCGCTGCTGATCGCTAACATCCTGCTCATGCGCTTGCTGGCGTTTCCGGCATGACCCACACGCTCACCCAACCCATCGCCGAAAAATTCGCAGCGCTCGCCTTCGCCCATGTGCGGCGCGAATACCCTAACATCATGCAACACGTGATGCGTGATGAAGGTGAGGTCGCGACCCCGCGCCAAGCGCACCCGATCTTTTACGGAAGTTACGACTGGCATTCCTGCGTGCACGGCTATTGGCTGCTAGCGCGACTGCTGCGCCGCTATCCTGCCTTGTCTCTGGCGACGCAGATCGCGGCCTTGTTCGACGAAAGCATCACTCCAGACGCAGTCGCCGGTGAGTGCGCCTATCTCGATCATCCGCTGCGCGGCCCCTTCGAGCGACCGTATGGATGGGCCTGGCTGCTGGCGCTGCAGCACGAGCTGGACCAACACAGCGCCGGCGCCGGCCAGCGCGCCGCGCAGCACCTGCGCCCGTTGGCGGATGTGTTCGTCGCGCGCTTCCGATCCTACCTGCAGCGCTCCACCTACCCGATCCGCACCGGCGTCCATTCCTCAACCGCCTTCGCGTTGCGCCTTGCCGCGGATTACGCCGAAGGCGCCGAGGGCGATCTGTTCGCGCTGATGCGTGACAAGACATTCGCCTGGCATGGCGGCGAAGAAGCAGCGCAAGCTTGGGAACCGAGCCAGGACGATTTTCTGTCGCCGACGCTGATGCAGGCCGAATGCATGCGCCGCTTCCTGGCGCCGGACGCGTTCCGCGCCTGGTTCGCACGCTACTTGCCGAATGCCGCCGACGAACGCCCGGCGGCTCTGTTTGCGCCGGCCTTCGTCAGCGACCGCAGCGACGGCAAGATCGCGCATCTCGACGGTCTCAACTTCTCCCGCGCCTGGTGCTGGCGCGCGATTGCTGCAACGCTCGGCGAAGGCGGCGCCGCTGATGCGGCGCGGCGCGCAGCGAACGCTCACATCGCCGCCAGCCTGCCGCACGTCGCCGGCGATTATATGGGCGAGCACTGGCTCGCCACCTTCGCGCTGTTAGCGCTAGAAGCGTAGGTTCGCGTTTCGGGGGGCGGCAGGAGATGGTCGCGACTGAGACAGCCACGAGACGACGCGCTGTCGCGATACCGCTCGACGGCGCGGCGACCGCGTTGGTTGCGGCCAAGATCGCGCTCGCGCATATGGCTATGCTTTTTTTCTTTTGGATTTGTCTCGCACTAATTCAAGCGCTTTCGACAACGACCGACGCCACACGGGACTGGATGGTGTCGAGCGCGACGGGCCTCGCGGTGAGCGCGATTGTCGTAGCCCCGCTCCTGCTGATATCGATCGGCGCGTTGCGACCTCTCGTTGCGGTCGCTGTCCTAACAGCCTTGGTCCTTTACGACCTTCGCTTCTCCGGCGAGACCTCTCTCCTATCCTCGATTTCCGATCCAGAAAGCATCAACTGGTTTGTGCCGACGCTCGGCCTGTTGTTGTACGCGCCGATCACAGCGCTCTTTGTTGACCGGCGCACACGCAAGATCGCTCGCCCCTTACCGATTGCGCGCACGTATAGATCACTCTTGCGCGTCATCTTTCAACTTCGTCCGGGATTTCGTCTGTCTGTCGCAAGAAGTGCTTTGATTGCTCTGACGGAGTACTTTGCGCTTATGTTTTGGAGCGTCCATTTATGGCTTAGTTTGGTCATCGTTGCCGCCGTGATCTCTGCGCTGCCTGGGCTATTGGCGGAGCCGTGGGAGACGCTTGTGGTCGCGTCTATCCTTATCGTGCTTTTCCCGGTAGTCCCGGCGATCTGGCTGGGCAGCCGCTGGCTTAGCAATATACTGCGATCGCGCGCCAGATCGCTTACCCGACAATCCTACGAGAGTCTCGTTACACGCGACATCAGACCGCCGATCTTGTTCTTGCGCTCGTTTGCAGACGATCAGGTGACTTTAGGCCAGAACAATTTCTGGAGGCGCACGCTTACCGGTGAGCCGAAGACGTTGCGGTTGGACCACTTGCTCATCGAAAACTTCTCGAGATTCGGTCCCGTAGTTGCGATTGGCCGGCCGGGCGAACGCGATCTACCTTACGGCGCGGCGCGTCATTATGTCGACGACGAGATCTGGAGGGAGCGTGTGCTGGAACTGGCCGATTCCGCCTTGTGTATCGTGATTGTGGCGGATTCAACAGACGGCATCGCTTGGGAAACCCGCGCTATGCTCGGTGAGCGCTACCTTTCGAAGACCCTCTTCCTTGCATCGCCGGGGGAGAAAAGCCTGGCCGATAATTCGACTATCGCGGACTGGTGCAGAGCGAACGGCGTTGCCAAAGGCGAGCGCGCTCCCAGTTTGTTGGGGTTGTTTTTGACCCGAACCGGAGACGCCTGCCTGCTTTTGGCAAAGCGCAAACACGCCGAAATCTATCAGGTTATGCTACAGGCGTTCTTTCGGACAATTGTCGTTTAAAGTGCCAAGCCGCCTCCCTATCCCGCGATCGAGAAGCACGAGCCTTAAGCCCTAATCGAAGCGCAGCACCGGCTCGCCCAGCACGTCGGCGCGCGGCGTGACGCCCAGGCCCGCCGCCGCCGGCGCCGCCATGCGCCCGTTCCGCCGCTGCGGCGCGCCTTCGGCCAGGCTGAGGGTGACGTAGGAATTGAAGTCGGTCGCCGTGAACAGGAATTCCGGCGGCGTGCTGTGCGCGAGATGGGAGATCGCGGCGGTGACGATATCCCCGCCCCACGTGTCCTCGATCGTCATCGCGATGCCGAGTTCAACGCAGAGGTCGCGGATGCGGCGCGCGCGTGTTAGCCCGCCAACCTTGCTGATCTTCAGATTGATGACGTCGGCCGCTTTGTCCGCGTGCAGGCGCGTGACCATGCCGATATCGTCGATCACCTCGTCGAGCACGAAAGGATGGTCGGTATGGCGCCGGATCGAGAGGCACTCCTCATAGCTGAGGCACGGCTGCTCGATATAGACGTCGATATCGCGCACGGCCCGCACGACACGCATCGCGTCGTGCATAAGCCAGCCCGTGTTGGCGTCGGCGATCAGCCGGTCGCCTTGCTTCAATTGCGCCGACGCAGCGCGGATGCGCTCGATGTCCACGTCCGGATCGCCGCCCACTTTCAATTGGAAGCGCCGATAGCCTTCGCCGCGATATTGCTCCACGCGTGCGGCCATCGCCTCGGGCGCTTCCTGCGAAATGGCGCGGTAAAGCACGAAATCGTCGCCATAACGCCCGCCCAGCAGCGTGGAGACCGGCACGCCCGCCACCTGCCCCAAGATATCCCAACACGCCACGTCCAGCGCCGACTTGGTGTACGGATGGCCCTTCAGTGTGGCGTCCATGGTCCGCGTGATGCGATCGAGCTGGGTCGGATCGCAGCCGATCAGCGGCGGCGCCAATTCAGCGATGCCCGCGCGCGCGCCCGCCGCATAGGCCGGCAGATAGGCGGGCCCAAGGGGGCAGACTTCACCGTGGCCGGTGACGCCTGCATCGGTCTCGATGCGGACCACGGTCGAATCGAACACGGTGACCGACTTACCGCCCGACCATTTGTATGAACCCTCATGCAGCGGCAGATCTGCCTGGTAGATGCTGATGGCGGTGATTTTCATGATCCAATCCTGCCCCGAGGCGCGCCGCTAGCGCACCAGCGAAAACCTAAGCTCGTCGAGGCCTTCGACGCCGCCAGTGACGACATCGCCCGGCGCCAACTTGCCGACGCCCGCGGGGGTGCCGGTGAAGATGAGATCGCCCGGCTTCAACTCGAACCAACGCGAGAGCGAGGCGATGATCTCGGGCGCGCTCCAGATCATGTCACTGACGCTCGCGTCTTGCCGCGTCACGCCATTGACGCCGAGCCAGATGCGTGCGGCGTCGACATGACCGCATTTCTCAACCGGCGTTAGCGCTGAGAGCGGCGCCGAATTGTCGAACGCCTTAGCCACATCCCAGGGCGCGCCCTTATCCTTGGCTTCTTGCTGGCGGTCGCGCCGCGTCAAATCGCACCCGACCCCGTAGCCGAACGCGCAATCCAGTGCGCGCGCTTCGTCGATATTGGCGCCGCCGTGTTTCAGCGCGATCACGAGTTCTATCTCGTGATGGAGATTGTCGGTCTGCGTCGGGAACGGAATCGCGGCGCCGTTTTCCACGAGGGCGTCCGCCGGCTTGGTGAAGAAAACCGGATCGCCTTTCCAGCCGCCGCCCATTTCCTTGACATGATCGGCGTAATTCTTGCCGACGCAGAAAATGCGGCGAACGGGAAAACGCGCATCGGTTCCGACGATTGCGGCGGATGGACAGATCGGCGGTGTGAGGGCGTAGTTCATAATTCGCTTTGAGCACGAGTGAGGCGGCCGCGCAAACCTCGCGCGCGCGGGGATTTGCGAACTCGCAAGGGCTTGCGCGCAGCGGCGCTCTGCCGGAGGCTGGGCGCGGGATGGAATGGGTGCTTATCGTCGCGCTGGGTGGCCTCGCTTGGCTACAATCGCAACGCATCGACGCGTTGACGAAACGGCTCGCCGATCTCGAGGAATTTTTGGGTCTTAGCGAGCCCGCACCGGTCGCGCCGCCCGCGCCGGTGCCGACGCCGTTCATGCCCCAGGACGAAGCGCCGGCGCCAGCGCCCGCACCTGAGCCGCTCCTCCTCGACACGCCTTTGCCGGAGCCCTCTAACGATCGCGAAGACGAGTCAGAATTGCTGCTCGAGTTCCCGGTGCGCGAAGCGCACAGGAGCAACGAGACTGCCCCGCCCGAGCCAATCGCGGCGGCGCCAGCCATCGCCACAACGTCTCTCGCGCAGCGGGCCGTCAACGCCGCACGCCTGATCCCGCGCGGGCCGGCGCTGGAAAAATGGCTCGCGGAGAACGGATTTGCTTGGATCGGCGGCGGTGCGCTCGCGCTGGGCGCAGTCTTCCTTGTCGGCTTCGCGGCACAATCAGGCTTCTTCACGCCGCCGTTGCGATTGGGCGCAGCCGTGGTCCTCGGCCTTGTGCTGATCGGCTTGGGCGAGTTTCTGCGCCAGCAGGCCGAACGCGGCGGGTTCGGGCATCCGCTCGCAGCGGCCTTGCTCGCTGGCGCGGGCGTCGCCGCTTTCTATGCAGCGGCGTGGGCCGCGCATGCTCTATACGGCTATATCGATTGGCGCCTCGCCGCATGCGCCCTCGTGGCCTGCGCCGTTGTGTTGTTCGTATTGTCGCATTGGCACGGCGAGCCGCTTGCGGTGCTCGCCGCCGGCGCAACCTTGCTCGCGCCGGCGCTAGCCAGCGTCGCGGTTTGGCCTTCGCTCGCCCTGACGTTGTTCGTATGCGCGGTTGGCGCCAGCGCCTTGGCCCTCGCCGCCTACAAGCGTTGGCCATGGGCGGCAGCCGCCACGTTGCTCGGTCTTTATTTCTGGTTCGCAAGCGCGATCGTGGAGGACGCGGTCTGGCGCTCCCTCGCGCTTCTGAGCGTCGCCACTATCGGTGGCGTCGCCATGCATTTGCGCGCCCCGAAACCTGAAGAAACGGAGGCGCCGTTCACATGGTCGCGCGCCAACGCTTTGGCGCCGACTGTCGTCATCTGCGTCAGCAGCGTATTCATGCTCTGGACATGGCTTTCAGTCGCGCCTGTCGTCGGCGCTTCACCGGCGGGTCCTGCGCTCGTAGCCATGCTTCACGTAGCGCTTGCCGCGCTCGCGGTTCGCCGTGGCGCAGCGCAAGCGCCAGCGTTCGCCGTCAGCGTCGGCGGACTGGTGATCGGCCTGGTGCTCTACATGCGGGCGCGAGCCTATTTCGAACCCGGTGCGCCCGACCTCTATGTCTGGCCGTTGGCGGCTGCAGCGATGGTGGCGCTTGCGGCCTTCGGCGCGCGCGCGCATGCCGGACAGCGCGCCCTAACCCACGCCGCGGGAGCAGCCGGCGCCGCCCTCCTGATCATTCTCGCCGTCTTCTCGCGGCCCATCTTCGCCGCTCCCGCGGTATGGGCCGTACTCTTGTTGAGCGCTGCGCTTGCCTTCGGCGCGGCGTGGTTCGCGGCGCGCGATGCTGCCGACGAAAGCAACGACTGGCCTGTAGATGTTTGGGTCTACGCCGGCGCGGTTCTCGCCCTGATCGGAATGGAATCATTAGCGCCGGCCTCGGCTCGGCCGGCGGCGCACGCCGCGTTGGGATTTGCAGCAGGCTTGCTTGTCATGCAGCGCGGCTGGCGCGGCGCTGGCTGGGCCGCGCTAGCCGCGGCCACGCTTTCTATCGCTCATGCGCTCTCGCCGGATTTCAGCGGCGATGTGATCGCTGGCGACACTCCGCTTTGGAGCGCGCTGCTGATCCTCGCAGCCACGGCGATCTTTCTTTACGGCGCCAGTCAGATCAGCGCGCGACGCGAACCGAACGGAGTGGCGAGCGAGGGCCTTCACACGGCGGCGTTGATCGTCGCCATCATCGCCTTCTTCCTTGCGCTGCGCTGGTTCGCCGCGGGCGGCGCCGGCGCCACGCTGAACGGCTTCACCGAAAACGCGCTCCGTGCGCTCACCTTGATGGCCGCCGGCTTTATCCTCACCCCGCGGCCCGGTGCGCCGTATGGGCGCATCGCCAGTTTTCGAGGTCACGCGCTCTTCGCCCTTGGCGCACTCTTGGCCCTGCTCAGTTCCTGCCTCTCCTTCAATCCATGGTGGGGTGCGGAGCGTGTCGCGCCGTGGGGCGTTCCTTTCATCAACGCAAACGCCATCGCCTTCGCGGCGCCCGCAATGCTTTGCGCGTTGGCGGCGCGGCGCATCTACGACGAACGCCTGCGTCTCGCGCGGCTTTATGCCGGCGGCGCTCTTCTCTTCGCTTTGCTTTGGGCGGTATTGGAAGTGCGCTTCGCCTTCCAGGGCGCCTCGATCGCCACCGCCCCGATCGGCTTGCTTGAAGGCGGCCTTTACGGTCTCATCGCACTATGCGCGGCGCTCGCCCTCACGCTGGCGGCGCGCGTGCGCGCCGGCGCGAACCCCGATCGCCCCTTCACGCGCGACCTTGTCCGCGTCGCCGACATCGCTGCTTATGCAGGGATCGCCGTTGGCGTCTTCATCCTGCTGATCTTTCGCCACCCATGGTGGGGCGCGCACAGCGCCGGTTTCACCGACGCGGTGGAGATCGCATTCGCGGTCTTGGCGCAGGCTGTCGCGGTCGGTCTGTGTCTGTTGCTAGGGCGCGTGTTGTCGCGTGATCGTCCCGTCGATTTCACGCGCTTTGCTGCAGCATCCGCCGCGGTGCTGTTCGCTCTCAGCTTCGGCCACGCCCTCATTCGCTATTTGCACCATTTCGGCGAGGCGGATAATGGCGCGCCACTCGCCGGCGTTGAAGGCTTTGCCCACGCTTTGTGGCCGCTGGCGTTGGTCATCGGCGGCTCATGGGCGACGTTGCACGCGCCTGGCCGCGAGACGATCCGGCAATACCTCTATGATTTGGAGGCGATCTGGTCGACCGCGATCTGGCCGGCGCTCGCCTTCGGCGCCCTCGGCATCATTTTCATATATAATCCGTGGTGGGGCCTTTACCTCAGCCGCCTCGAAACGCCGTGGCACGCCGTCGCCGGGCTCGCCCTGATTGTTACCGCTGCTTGGCTCAGCTGGCGCGCGCAGGCCGTGCCCCATGTGCGCTTCCAGCCGGCCCTGGCCAACACCGCCATTGTCTTGTGCGTCGCTTATGGCTTCGTCGCACTCTCCCTAATTGTGCGCTATCTTTTCCATGGTGCGGCGATGCGCGCATCGGCCGAAGGCTCGGGCCTCGAGACTTGGACTTATTCCGCACTATGGGCGGCGTTCGGCGCCGGCGTACTTGCACTTGGCGCCATGCGCCAACATCGCGTGCTGCGGTGGTGCGGCATGGCGTTGCTGATGATGGTCACGGCGAAAGTGTTCTTGTTCGACATGCAGGCGCTGAACGGCGTTGTACGCGCCGCCTCGTTCATCGGCCTCGGCGCGGTTCTGGTGCTGGTCACTTGGCTGGCGCGCCGCTTCAACGCACGCGCGCTTGCGCCGCGCGGCGATCTATTTCAGCCGCATTGAGTGAAACGCCACATGGTCAGCGATAAAACTGGCCATGAAGAAGTACGAGTGATCGTACCCTTCTTGGCGGCGCAGCGTGAGCGTTTGCCCTGACGCGCGCGCGGCGGCTTCAAGCAATTCTGGCTTGAGCTGGCTTTCCAGAAATTGGTCACCAGTTCCTTGATCGATGAGAATGTCGTCGAAGGGTGCGGCCTTACCCGCCTGCATCAGCAACGATGCATCGTGCGGCTCCCAGAGGCCGCGCTCGGCGCCAAGATAAGTGCTGAAGGCCTTTTCGCCCCACGGACAGCGCGTCGGCGACGCAATCGGGGCGAATGCCGAGACGCTTTTGAACAAGCGCGGATGCTTCATTGCGAGCGTCAACGCGCCGTGCCCGCCCATCGAATGCCCGAATAGGGAGCGCTTCGCCTGCAAAGGAAACGAGGCCTCGATTGCGGCGATCAGGTCGCGCGTGACGTAGCTCTCCATTTTGTAGTGCGCCGACCAGGGCGCCTCAGTGGCGTCGATGTAAAATCCGGCGCCTTGGCCGAGATCGTAGCCAGGAGCGTCGGCCACGCCTTCGCCGCGCGGAGACGTATCGGGTGCAACGATGGCGAGGCCGTGGTGCGCCGCGGCGCCGTACGCGCCAGCCTTGGTGGTGAAATTGTCCTCCGTACAGGTGAGCCCCGAAAGCCATATCAAATACGGAAACGGCCCTCCGCCCGGAGGCGTGAAGACTGAGAGACGCATGGGCGTGCCGGTTGATGCGCTCATGTGCTCTGCGTAGGTCAGCATGCCGCCATGGACGCGATGCTGCGCTCTGGTCTCGACCATTGTCCGCCCCGAATTCTTAGCCGACGCGTTGCTGGCCCGGGCGCGCGCCCTCAGCGGCAAAACCCGCCGTCAGCTCGCCGTATCTCTCAGGCGGCGGGAAGCCCTCAAACGCGTGCTTTGCGCCACTAACAACGCCGGGCAATTTGTCCTCGACGCAAGATTCCACATAAGGCCGCACCCAGCTCGCATCATCCAACATCGTCGAGCGGACATTCACGAAAGGCCGGCCCTGCGGCTGCGAGAACAGCCAATTCTTGCAGTGCGGGCAGAACGAGTGTGCGATTTCCGCGCGATGCAAGCCGCCGATGACCGGCGCGCCCGAAACGACTTCAAAGCCCTCTCGCGGAACGAGCAGCGTCAGCGAATACGCCCCGCCCGTCAGTTTCTGGCAGGCGCGGCAATGACACGCCATCGACACCATCGGCGCCTGCGTCACACGCATCCGCACCTGGCCGCACAGGCAAGACGCGGTCCAAGGAAGCATCCATTCGCTCACCCGGGGGACGCCGCCGCCGGCATGCGGGCGATGTCATCCTGAGCGCGATCGAGCGCCGCGCGCAGGTCCGCCATTTCAGCTTCCGTTGGCGCACCCTCGCTGAAGCGAAGATGCAATTGGTTGTCGCGATATTCGAGCACGGCGACGCGTCCGCCATTGCGAATGAACAATGGTACATGCAGGTCGGTCAGCACGCGATGATCGTTAGGGCCCATCACCAGCGCAGGACGGTCGCAGATCAGCGCGTCCATGCGCGGCTGGTTAACCGGCGCGGCGAGCGGCGCCGCAGCGGTCAACACGAAATAATCTGGCACCGGCACATAGGTTGCGCGCTCGGAATCGACGAAGAAAACGCCGCACAATTCCGGCGGCGGCGGCGGCGCGGTTTGCGGCGCCTCCATCGGCTGCAACGCCGATTCCTGCGCCAAGGCGGGCGCTGCAAGCGCCGTCAGCGCGGCGCACGTAATCAAGATCTGTCGCATCATCATCAATACACCACCACGCTTCTGATGCTCTCGCCGGCATGCATCAAATCGAACGCTTCGTTGATGCGCTCGAGCGGCAGCTTGTGCGTGATCATCGGGTCAATCTGAATTTTGCCGTCCATGTACCAGTCGACGATCTTTGGCACATCTGTCCGCCCGCGGGCGCCGCCAAAAGCAGTTCCCTTCCAGACCCGGCCGGTGACGAGCTGGAATGGGCGCGTCGCGATTTCCCTGCCGGCCTCGGCGACCCCAATGATGATGCTTTCGCCCCACCCGCGGTGACACGCCTCCAGCGCCTGGCGCATCACTGTCGTGTTGCCGGTGCAGTCAAATGTGTAGTCGGCGCCGCCGCCGGTCAGTTCGACCAGATGCGCCACCAAATCACCGGTGATCTTCGTTGGGTTTACGAAGTGCGTCATGCCGAACTTCTTGCCCCATTCTTCGCGCGCCGGATTGATATCAACGCCGACGATCATATTGGCGCCGACGAATTTGAGCCCCTGAATGACGTTGAGGCCTATGCCGCCGAGGCCGAATACAACGCAGTTTGCGCCTGGCTCGACTTTCGCCGTGTTGGTCACGGCGCCCACCCCCGTGGTTACGCCGCACCCGATATAGCAGGCGCTCTCGAACGGCGCGTCCTTACGGATTTTCGCCACCGCGATCTCAGGCAGCACGGTGAAATTGGAGAAGGTCGAACAGCCCATATAATGGGCGATCGGCTTGCCTTTGTGCGAGAAACGCGAGGTGCCGTCCGGCATCAAGCCCTTGCCTTGCGTGGCGCGGATTGCAGTGCAGAGATTGGTCTTGCGCGAGAGGCAGCTTTTGCATTGCCGGCATTCCGGCGTGTAAAGCGGAATGATGTGATCGCCCACGGCGACGCTGGTGACGCCGGCGCCAACCTCGCGCACGATGCCAGCACCCTCATGGCCTAGGATCGATGGAAAAATGCCCTCGCTGTCCAGGCCATCCAGCGTGTACGCGTCGGTGTGGCAAACGCCGGTCGCCTTGATCTCGACCAGCACTTCGCCCGGCTTCGGGCCTTCGAGATCCAGTTCGACGATTTCCAATGGCCGCTTCGCCTCGAACGCCACCGCCGCTTTGGTTTTCATACCGGTCCTCCCGGCCTCCTCTTAGCGCCGGCGCGGTGGGAACACGACGATGATTTTCCCTCGGGGCGCGCCGGGAGCTAGGCTCTGGCCGCCAGGGTGGCGAATTTTTTATCGAGCCGGCGGAACGACCACCCCGCCCGGGCGTTCATTACCCGGCGCCGACCTACTCCCCCCGCCCAGGCGCCACCGCAGCACGGGCCGGATCCCTCGGATCCGGCCCAACTGCTGCGCGCCCTAAAGCCCCATGAAATGACTGGCGAAGCCGCCCGACGCAGTCCAGGCGTGGAGCATCCAACCGGGGGTCTCGCCCGTTCGCGGGGCGATCTCCTGGCCGTCCTGAAGCGCCAGTCCATAGACCCAGGACGTCGACGGCGCGATGACGACCGGCGCGTGCGCCACTTGCCCGACTGCGACGCGGTGATGGTGGCCGCAAATGATCCGCTGCACCTGGCGATGACGGCCGACCACGCTTGAAAACAGGTCGGCGCCGAGAAGGCCGATCGTGTCGAACAGCAGGTCGTGGGTGGGGAACGGCGGGTGGTGCAGCGCCACCAGGGTTGGCTTGTCCGACGCGCGCTGCAACGTTTCGTCGAGCCAGCGGGCGTGTTCCTCGGTGAAAACGCCGGCGACCGCGCCAGGCGCGTGCTGATCGATACCGACAAGGCGAACCGGAAAGCGGTCGATTGCAAAGGAGTATGGCCCCTGCTTGGGCAGATACCCATGATCAGGGAATCGAGCCCGCATTACGTCCGGCAGATCGTGATTGCCGGGGAGAAGGTAGAGCGGGGCCGGCGGGTCGCGCAGCGCATCGACGAGAATGTCATATTGTTCGGGCTGGCGCTCATCATTGATGAGATCACCCGTCAGCATAATGGCATCGGCGCCATAGGCGCGCGCGCCATCGAACGCACGCCGCAAATTGGCCGTCGCCTCCGGCGATTCAGGCCGCACGTGCGTGTCCGAAATCTGAGCGAGGATAAAGCGCGCGCTCATTCTGCGCGGCTCCCTAACTGAATCATGAGCGTTTCCTGTCGGCTCCCTTGAACCGGGGCCATGCCCGCTTCAGCCGGATTTGTCTGTGCCCGCGGTCACACACTGCGGGCGCGTTTGAGCCAACGCTAGTCGATCGAGCGCGCCACGCGGAAACCCACGCCGGGCGCCCGCAGATCGGCCGCCGCTGCGCGGCGCGCGGCGGCGCGCAACAACGCGGGCTGATCGGCGTAGCCACCGCCGCGATGAATGCGTTGCCGGCAATTGTCCGCCTGCACCGCTGCGCCATCGATCGGCGCCAGCTGATAGTTCGGCGCGTAACAATCCTCGACCCACTCGCTCACATTGCCGTGCAGATCGAACACTTGAAATGCATTGGCTTGGTGCGCACCGACCGCATTTGGACGCCGTGTGCGGAAGGTGGCCTGCTCGGCGGTCAGCCGGTCGCCGAACGCGTAGGGCGACATCGCACCGGCGCGCGCCGCATATTCCCACTCGGCTTCCGTAAGCAGCCGATAGCGCAAACCGCCGGCCTGCTCGTTCAGCCAATCGAGGTAGGCCTGCGCGTCCTGCCACGAAACGCCGACCACAGGCTGATCGCCGCGGCCCCAGCCGCGATCCTGCGGTGAAAACCCGTTGCATCCGCCGCCTGCAAGGCATGCGTCCCATTGAGCGAACGTGACCTCGTAGCGGCCGACCGCGAAGGGCGCGACCGAGACTTCGCGTTGCGGCCCTTCATCGCGTCCGCGCCCAGCCTCGTTGTTCGCCGATCCCATTACGAACAGGCCGCCGGGCAGCACCACCATTTCCGGGCACAACGCGCAATCGCGGAACGTTTCACCGGCGCGGGTCTGCGGCACAGTGATTTGCGCCAGCGATGACGGCGCCTCTTGCACCACCGGTGCAGACGGTGCGCTCGCGTCGGCGTCGCCGCGAAGATTGAGCTGCTCATCGACAAAACGAAGCGCTACGGGGCTGAAGAAGATCAACGCCACCGCCGCGGCGAGCGCGCCCGAGGTCCAGCCGACGCGGCGCGCAAGGCGCGCAAACTTTTGCCGCTTCGAAAGGATCTCGAATGTCTGTACGCGCTGCTCGATATTGTCGAGCGGCTGGCGTCCCTTGGCTTGGAACGCAGCGGATGGCGAATTGCGCGCCATCGAGCGAAACTCAGCGGACACCAGCGCCGAGCCCGGCGCGGCCAATTCCTGCAGCCGCGCAGCGACGTTGACGCCGTGACCAAGCAGGTCATTGGTGATGGTGACGACGCAATCGCCGACATGGGCGCCGACGCGCACGCGCGGCTCGCCACGCACGCGCTTGTCGAGAATATCCTGCACGGCTTCGAGCGCAGCGCCGGCGGATGCGAACTCCAGCATGAAGCCATCGCCCGCCGTGTTGAACAGGCGCCCGCCCCGCGCCGCGGCGATACTTTCAATACGATCGCGCAGTGACTCGACATGGCGCGCGGCTTTGCGCTGGTCGCGTTCCGACATGGTCGAGAAGCCGACGATGTCCACAGCAACGATCGAGGCCAGCCTGACTGTCCGGTCCTCGCGCTCGCTTGGTGCTTGTTGTTCCGACACGCCGTTCGCTCCCCACGGGACTAGGATAAGCCGCTCAGCGGGCCATTTCTACATGCCGCTCGGGTCAGGCGGATGTTTCTTCAGTCACGTCGCCGCGCACGGGTGCGGGCCTACACTTTCGGGGGCGGTTCCGGCGTGGGATCGGGATATTTGGCGACAACAGAGCCCAGCCCTTTCAGCACAGCCTGCGCCGCAGGGTCGGTTTCGTCAGGCCGCTGCATAAGAAGCCGCATCGCCGACACGTGCACCGCAACCGAGGGCCAATCCCACTGTCCGGCCGTCTTCATCCGCTGCGCCAGATCGCACAGAGAGTTCGCGGCACGGCACAATGCCGGATTGTAGATGCCGGCGATGTCGAGAACGAACAATGATTGCGCGTAAATGTCTTCGGTCCGCTCGGCGTCCGCCGCGCGCACGCTTCGCTCCAGCTTCGCCACGGCGTCGCCCAAAGCGCTCATCGCCTGACCGCGATAATTCTCGACCGCCTGTTCCGCACGCTGCATAGCAGCATCGACAGAGATCCCGCCCGGCTTATCGAGAATGTCGTAGATCGCCAGTTTCGGCTTGTATTGCTTCCAGGCGGCGGTCATGCGCTTGCCTTCTGTTCTTGCTCTTGCGGATCGCCTTCGCGCCGGCCGGCGGAACCAGGCGGCGCGCCATTGTTCTTCCAGCGGCGATCCGGCCCGGCATAGATTTCGTGCTTCACGAAGGGCCTTTGTTCATGCGCGATCCAGGCCAATCGATTGAGAATGACGCCGATCGTGATCGGCTTGGCGACGACGAAATGCGCACCGCTGTCGCGCGCGCGCCTCACCAGCGCCCGCGTGGAATGTCCCGAGATCATGATCGTCGGTGCAAAGCAGGCGGGATCGGGCGCCTCGCGGCGCAGCCAATTCATGAACTCGAAGGAGCCTTCGTTCGGAAAACCGGAATCGATGAAGATGAGGTCGACACGCTGCGCCAACAGGATATGGCGCGCGTCATCCACGCTCATGCACTTCACACGATCCTTGCAGCCGAACCCCGCGAACACCGATGACATGATCTCAAGCGTCATCGGATTGTGATCGATCAGCAGCACGGTCGACTGCTCAAGATTGATCCTGAGATGGCTCGGCAGGTTGGCGCTGTTCATGGCGCGGCTAATCCCCGGCGCCGGTCCGCCCCGGCGCGCGGAGCCACTTGTGTTCGAATTTCTCTAATATGACGTTGACCATGTTGCGGTGGGACGCCGCCTCAATGGCTGGGCCAAGGCTTGGGCCCGGACGTCGCCACGCCTCCAAAACCCGTCTCGAGCCAACAATTCTCTTGCTTATAACTGACTGGTCAGTTATAAATAGACATGCCCACCCCTCGTCGCTGGACCCGCCGCGCCGAAGCCCGCCCCGAAGAAATTCTAGAGGCGGCGCTCGATGAGTTCAGTGAACGCGGCTTTGACGCGGCGCGCATGGAGGACGTGGCGCGCCGCGCCGGGCTCTCGAAGGCCGGCGTCTACCTCTATTTCGAGAGCAAGGAGGCGCTGCTCAAAGCGCTGATCGAAGCCAAAGTCGCCCCGCTGGCGCACCAGGCCCGCGCCCTGGCCGATGCCGGAATGGGCGATCCGCTGCTCGCGCTGCGCATGTTCGCGCGCGTCGGCGTCGAACGCATCCGCGACCCGCGGCTGTTCGGCGTGCCGCGTTTGGTGATCAGCTTGTCGGGACGTTTTCCAGAGGTCGCCGAGCACTATCGGCGCAATGTCGTGGAAATCGCGCTTGGGGCGCTTACGCGATTGGTCGAAGCAGCCGCGGCGGAGGGGCAAATTCGCGCCGTAGAGCCACGCGCCGCCGCGCGCGCATTCATCGGACCGATCTTCTTTGAGGCAATGTGGGCGCACGTCCTGCGCGGAGAAACCGCTCTCGATCACCCCGAGAAGCTGATCGAATCGCATTTCGACATCCTCCTCAAGGGGTTGGAGCCACGCGCATGAAGCGCCTTCTCGTCGTCCTCGCGGCCTTCGCCGCCGCCTGCACAGCGCGCCCCAGCGAAACCATGCAGGGCTATGGTGAAGCCGATTACATTTATCTGGCTAGCCAGGAGAGCGGCGTCATCGAAGCGCTGCTCGTGCGAGAAGGCGACCAAGTGGATGCGGGCGCGCCTATCTTTCGGCTCGACCCGGACCGGCTGGGATTGCAGGCGCAAACCGCCAATGCGCAGCGCGCGGCGCTTGCCCAAGCGCTTCAAGCCGCCGAAGCGCAGCGTTCGCTGGCGCGCACGACCTATGCGCGCACCGTCGAGCTCGCGGAGCGCGGCTTTGCCTCGCAAGCGAAGCTCGACGCTGATCGAGCCGCGCGCGACGCCGCCGAAGCGCAAGTCGATCGCGCCCGCGGGGAGCTCGCCGCCGCCGGCGCCGAGCGTGGGTTGGCCGAAACGCGATTGCAAGATTTAAGCGGCGCAGCGCCCGCCGCCGGGGCGATTGAGCGCATCTATCATCGGCCCGGCGAAGTCGTCGCCGCCGGCGCGCCGATCGCGGCGCTGCTGACCCCCGAGAATATGAAGGTCCGCTTTTTCGCACCTGAACCGTTTTTGGCGCAATTGCCGGTCGGCGCGGCGGTGTCCATCACATGCGACGGGTGCGCGGAGGGCATAACGGGCCGCGTCATCTTCGTTGCGGCCGAACCCCAATTCACGCCGCCCGTCATTTATTCGCTGGATCAGCGTGAGAAGCTGGTCTTCCTCGTCGAGGCGCGCGTCGACCAGCCGGGTGCAATCCGTCCTGGCATGCCTGTCGATGTGCGCGTGCTGCAGCATGAGTGACGACCTGGTCATCGACGTTCGCGATCTCACCAAGAGCTTCGGCGGGCGTGTCGTGGTCGATCATTTCGACCTGCAGGTGCCGCGCGGCGCAATCTATGGCTTTCTGGGTCCGAACGGATCGGGCAAGACGACGACGATCCGCATGGTGTGCGGGCTCTTGAAACCCGAGAGCGGCGCTGGGCGCGTGCTTGGCTACGATGTGCTCAACGAAAGCCTGCGCATCAAGGAACGCGTCGGCTACATGACGCAGCGATTTTCACTCTACGAAGACCTCTCGATCCGAGAGAATCTTGAGTTCATCGCCCGCCTCTACGCGCTGGACCGGCGCGCCGAGCGCGTTGATCAAGCGCTGGACGATCTGGGATTGAGCGAACGTCAAGGTCAACTCGCCGGAAAGCTTTCGGGCGGCTGGAAGCAGCGTCTCGCCTTGGCGGCGTGCATGATCCATGAGCCCGATCTGCTTCTGCTTGATGAGCCAACTGCCGGCGTCGATCCAAAGGCGCGCCGTGATTTTTGGGACGCTATTCGCCGCTATGCCGCGCAGGGCGTCACGACGCTGGTCTCGACGCACTACATGGATGAAGCGGTGCAATGCGACTCCATCGCTTACATTGCTTACGGCAAGAAATTGCTCGACGCCCCGACGGCGGACATCCCGAAGCAGATTGGGCTTCACGGCTGGCGCATCGCCGGGCGTCCGTTGATGCCAGCGCAGGAAATGCTCGAAGGAGTGGAAGGCGTTGATCTTGTCGCGCGTTTTGGCGCAGAGATTCATGTGTGCGGCAAAGATGCCGCGGCACTTGAGCGTGCGGTCCGCGGCGTTAAAGCGGCGCAACCGCATGTCGAAATCGCCCCGATCGAAGCCGGGTTCGAGGAAATTTTCATCTACCTGATGTCAGGCGCCATGGACAATTTCCAGTGAGCGCCGAAATCGCTCCCGCGCGGCCCCCCTTCATCGACCTTTCCTGGTCGCGCGTGTTCGCCGTGTTCCTGAAGGAATTGGTGCAGATGCGGCGGGATCGGCCGACATTCGCCATCATGATCATGATGCCGATCATGCAACTCGTCCTGTTCGGCTACGCCATCAACACCGACCCGCGCCACCTACCGGCCATCGTCGAGATGCGCGAAGACGGCCCAATGACACGCAGCTTCTTGGCCTCGCTACACGCTTCGACTTATGTCGACATCGTCGCTATCGCGCGTACGCCAGAGGAAGGCGAACATGCCTTGCGCTCCGGCGAGGCCAATTTTCTGATCTCCATTCCTGAGGGTTTCGAGCGCCGCCTCGTACGCGGCGAGCGTCCGCAAATTCTCATCGCCGCCGACGCCAGCGATCCGGTCGCCGCGGGCGGCGCCTTGAGCGCCATAGAACGCGTGGCGCAATCGGCATTCGCGCCGGAATTCTCGGGCCCGCTCGCCTTCCTCGCACCTGGCCCGCAGCCCTACGACATTGTCGTTCACCGGCGCTACAACCCTGCCGGCGTCACCGCCTTCAACATCGTGCCGGCGCTGCTTGGAGTCATCCTCACCATGACGATGGTGATGATCACGTCGATCGCGCTCACGCGCGAAAGCGAGCGCGGTACGATGGAGAATTTGCTGGCGACGCCCGTGCGCCCGCTCGAAGTCATGATCGGCAAGACGACGCCTTATGTCGGCGTCGGCGCCATCCAGGTGGCAATCGTCTTGATCGTCGCGACGCTGCTTTTCCGAATCCCGTTCACGGGGTCATTTCTCGCATTCCTGCTCGCAGTGACGTTGTTCATTCTCGCCAATCTGATGCTCGGCTATCTGATTTCCACCGTCGCCCGCACACAGATGCAGGCCATGCAGATGACGTTCTTCATCTTTCTGCCGTCGATCCTGCTCTCCGGCTTCATGTTTCCGTTCCGGGCCATGCCGAGCTGGGCACAGGCGATCGGCGAATGCCTGCCCATCACCCACTTCCTGCGCATGGTGCGCGAAATTGTGCTGAAGGGCGCGGCGCTGGGCGACATCTGGCGCGACCTGCTGCCGCTCGCGCTCATCCTGTGCGTGCTGGCGACGCTCGCCCTGCTTCGCTTCCGCCGAACGCTGGACTAACGCGCCTAAGCGGCGCGCTTGTCACTGGCGCCGTTGAACAGGAAATCGTTGCCGTCGAACGTGACGCGCACCTGATCGCCGTCCTTGATCGCGCCTTCGAGGATGAGCCGAGCCAGCGGATCTTGCACGTCCTTCTGGATCACGCGCTTCAAGGGTCGTGCGCCCCAGGCCGGATCGTAACCGCGCCGGGCAAGCTCCGCCTTGGCGCGCGCGTCGAGCTCGATCGTGATATTGCGCGCCGCCAACAGACGCTCCAGGCGCTTCAATTGAATATCCACAATTGCGCTCATCTGTGCGCGCTCCAGCCGCTTGAACAGGATAATTTCGTCAATGCGGTTCAGGAATTCCGGACGAAAGCGCGCCCGCACTTCGTCCATCACCGATTTGCGAACATCCTCGACGTCGGTCCCCTCCGGCTGGTCGGCGAGGTATTGCGCGCCGGCGTTAGAGGTCATGATCAGGATCGTGTTTTTGAAATCCACCGTGCGGCCCTGACCGTCGGTAAGGCGCCCGTCGTCCAGCACTTGCAAGAGGACGTTGAACACATCCGGATGCGCTTTTTCGATTTCGTCGAACAGCACGACTTGATAGGGCCGCCGCCGCACGGCTTCCGTGAGCGCTCCGCCCTCCTCATAACCGACATAGCCGGGCGGTGCGCCGATCAGGCGCGCCACCGAATGCTTCTCCATGTACTCCGACATATCAACGCGCGTGAGCGCGTGTTCGTCGTCGAATAGGAATTCGGCCAGCGCCTTGGTCAGTTCCGTTTTGCCAACGCCCGTTGGACCCAGGAACATGAACGAGCCAATTGGCCTGTTCGGATCCTGCAAGCCGGCGCGTGCACGGCGAACGGCGTCCGCGACAGCGCGTAGCGCCGGCTCCTGGCCGATCACGCGCGCGCGCAACTGGTCTTCCATCGCCAGCAGTTTCGCCTTTTCGCCCTCGAGCATTTTCTCGACTGGCACGCCGGTCCAGCGCGAGACGACGCTGGCGATGGCTTCGGCATCGACCACCTCTTGCACGAGCCCGCCGCCCTTTGACTCAAGCTCGGCGACTTGCTTCTCGACTTGGGGGATCTGGCCGTACTTCAGTTCAGACGCGCGCGAGAGATCGCCGCGGCGGACGGCATTATCGTACTCCGTCTGGAGCCGATCCAGCTCTTCCTTGGCTTTGGCAGCGGTGGCCAGCTTCTGTTTTTCCGACGACCATGTCGCGGTGAGTTCGCGCGAGCGCGCTTCCAGATCGCCGATCTCGGCTTCCAGCTTCTGCGTGCGATCGACCGAAGCCGCGTCCTTTTCCTTCTTGAGCGCTTCGAGTTCGATCTTCAGCTGCACTAGGCGGCGGTCGAGTTCATCCAGCTCTTCGGGCTTGGAATCCACCGCCATGCGCAAGCGCGCGGCCGCCTCATCGACGAGATCAATGGCCTTGTCCGGCAGGAAGCGGTCGGTGATGTAGCGATGCGAAAGCTGAGCCGCGGAGACGATGGCTGCATCCGAGATGCGCACGCCGTGATGTTGCTCGTAGCGATCCTTCAGGCCGCGCAGAATGGAGATGGTGTCTTCGACGCTGGGCTCGTCCACGAACACAGGCTGAAAGCGTCGCGCCAGTGCGGCGTCCTTCTCGACGTGTTTGCGATATTCGTCGAGCGTGGTGGCGCCGACGCAATGCAATTCACCGCGCGCTAGAGCCGGCTTGAGAAGGTTGGACGCGTCCATGGCGCCGTCGGCTTTGCCGGCGCCGACGAGAGTGTGCATTTCATCGATGAAAAGAATGACGGCGCCCTCGGCAGACGTCACCTCGTTCAGCACCGCCTTGAGCCGCTCTTCGAACTCACCGCGGAATTTCGCGCCGGCGATGAGCGCGCCCATGTCGAGCGCCAGCAGCTTTTTGTGCTTCAGGCTCTCGGGCACGTCGCCATTGACGATCCGCAAGGCTAAGCCTTCCGCGATAGCCGTTTTACCTACGCCCGGCTCGCCGATCAGCACCGGATTGTTCTTAGTCCGCCTGCTCAAAACCTGGATCGTGCGGCGGATTTCCTCATCGCGGCCGATTACGGGATCGAGCTTGCCCTTGCGCGCGTCTTCGGTCAGGTCGCGCGCATATTTCTTCAGCGCGTCATACTGATCCTCGGCGGACGAGGATTGCGCTGTTCGGCCCTTGCGCAGCTCGGCGATAGCGCTTTCCAGCTTTTGCGGCGTCAAGCCGTTCTTCTTCAGAATTTCAGCGGCCTTGCCATCCGGCGTTATTGCGAGGCCGAACAGGAGGCGCTCCGCCGTGACGTAAGAATCGCCCGCCTTCGTCGCGGCCTGATCGGCGGCGTCGAGCGCCCGCGCCAGCGAAGCCGCCATATACATGCGGTCGCCGCCGCCCTGCACTTTGGGCAGCGCGCGCACAGCGGCGTCGGCCTCATCGGCGGCCTTTTTCGCATCAGCGCCGGCGGCGCGCAGCAGGCCGGCCGCGAGCCCTTCGCGGTCGTCCAAAAGCGCTTTCAGGAGATGCTGGGTTTCCAGCTGCTGGTTCTGTTCGCGCAGCGCGATCGTTTGCGCAGCCTGAACGAATCCGCGCGCACGCTCTGTGAGCTTTTCCATATCCATGAGCGACCCTCGTAAGGCGTCCCGCGTTAACCCCCATTGCGGCCGGTCAACGTGGCATGTGTGATGTTGCGCCTTAGACTTAGTGTAGCGTCAGGACCACACAAGGGGGCCGCTTTTAGAGCGTCCGGTAATACCAGAGCGAGGGTATCGCCGGGCCGAATCCGGCCTTCTCATAGGCGCGACGCGCCGGCGCATGGCTCGCGTCGCCGCCAACGCCCACCGTCGCGACTTTTGCACCAAGCGCTTTCGCGTGGGCGTGCAGCTGCGCACCGACCCCCTTGTTCGCATGATCAGGATGGACCGCGTTCAGGTCCAGCTCGCCAACGCCGCTTTCGCTGTCCACCTTCAGGGACACAAATCCAACGATCGCGCCGTTCATGTCCCCGACCCAGAGTTCATGGGCGGAGTCTGGGCCAGCGATCTGGTCGAGGAAACTCGCCTGCTCAGTTTCGGCGCTTCTAAACGCGATAGCTGCGATCTCCACCCCGACGATGTCCCGGAATGATTGAAACACGGGCGCAAACGCCGCCGCGCGCAGCGCTTGCAGCGTCTCAAGGTCAGCGGGCTGATACCGGCGTATGTGGATCACAGCGCCGTCGTATCAGCCCTGCGCCACATAGCCATAGCGCCGATTGCTTGGCAGGCCGCCCTGCTGGCGATAGGCCGCCTTTTCCTGTGTCAGCCTGTCGGCGCGCCATGCGTTCCGATCGGCCTCCGTCAAACCATAGAGCCGAGCGTTGTTGTCACCGAAGATGGCGTTCTTCACTGGGCCGTTCGCGGCGCCAAGCGCGGCGAAGCCATGCGCTGCCTGCATCTCCTCTGGAATCTCAAGCCGGCGCAGGCCCTCGATTTGCCATTGCGGGGCGCCGGTCCACACCGCGTCCGAACCCCAGACCACGCGCTCGGCGCCCAAGCCTTTCACCAGAATGCCCATGATCGCGGCGCAAACGCGCGGCTGAGAAATCAGCGTTTGCGCAAAGATTTGCCCGAGGTCGCCATAAACGTTGCTGACGCCCTCCCGCTGCGGAATCTCTGCCAGATCGCTCACCCAGGAGAGCCGGCCCGTCTGCTCGAACTCCGCGAGCGCTTCCGCCGGATCGTTGCCGATGTGCCGGAAGGCCGAATGGTAGATGATGAAGTTCAGCTGCGGCCAATCCTTGGCCGCCTTCGCCACGTCACGCACATCCGCGTACGGCGCCAGCTCCGGAAACCGCGCATCCAGCGCCGGCGCCCACAATCCCTTGTGGACGCAAACGTTCTTCACCCCCGCGGCGACCATCCGCTCATAGCCGCGATAGGTCACGTCCTCATCGTCCATGCGCCACGGATAGCGGCTGGTCGCCTTGTGCGTGTTGTCGCCGACCGTATAGCCCTTCACCGAATCCGGGCGCAGCGCCAACGCAGCATCGAGATCGTCGAGCCAGCCGGGTGCGCCCGGCGTAAAGATGGCGTGCGTCATCAGGCGTCGCGAGCCCGCCTCCTGGTTCACCCTCGCGCGAGCATCCGCCATCTGCTGATTGGTGAGGAACCAGTCTTCCGGAATGTCGGACGGCGCTGAAGAGATGAGCGCGATCTTTGTGTCGCTATCGAGGAATATCTCGCGCCGGTAATTGGCGAACTTCAGATGCGCGATGGTTTGCTCGCCGCCGAGATCGGGATTCCAGCCTTCCCGGCCCACCGCCGCGCGCATGTTCACAAACCCGGTCAGACGCGTGTCGTCGCGCAGGAAATGCGTGTGCATGTCCATGATGAATTGATCGGCGAGTGAATCCGCGCGCGCCGCGGCGGCGTCGGGATCGCGCGCCTCTTCGTCCGATGCAGCGAACGCGCAGCCATAGACCTGGTTCATCGCCAAGAAAGCGGCCGCCATTCCCATCGGCGTCTGGAAGAAGCGCCGGCGCGAGAGCCCATGCTTTGGCGCAATCTCATCCGCGAGCGCATACAGGCGCTGCTCGGCTTCGCGCTGCTGGTGCGTTTGCGGCGGCGGGGCGTATTCGTCGCTCGACACGATTTGCGTCGGCAACGGCGTACGCGGCAGCCTCTCTTCGGCGCGGTTCAGCTTGGCTTTGTCGTCATCGCTCAGGAACTTCATCGCCGGCCTCCAAGCGCCAACACGCGGCTGGGCCGGAGCTTTGCAAGCGAGGAGCGACGGATCAACCGCCGAGCGCCGCCAATGGCCGGATCAATGCGCCATCAGCACGGGAATGGTCGTCGCGCGCAGAAGGTCACGCGTAGCGCCGCCGAACACGAAATCACGCAAGCGCGAATGCGCGTAGCCGCCCATGATCAAAACGTCGGCGCCGAGCGATTGAGCCTCTTCCAAAATGGCGGCGGCAGCGCCTCGCCCCATTCCGTCGATGTTGCGCACTTCCGCTTTCTGTCCCCGCCGCGCGAGGTGCGCCGCGATGTTGGCGCCAGGAACCTCGCCATGGCCGAACATTTTCGGCTTCGCGTCCACAGTCAGCACCGTCACAGTTTCGGCGGACTCCAGAATCGGGGCGGCTTCCGAAACAGCGCGCGTGGCTTCCCGGCTCGCATCCCACGCGATCACCACACGTTTGCCGATCGAACCGCCCTTCCAGGTTGGCGGCGCCACCAATGCCGGACGGCCAGAGTGGAACAGCACGCCCTCGATGATCTCCTCGCGTAAATCTCCGCCGGGCCCGTCCTGCGGCCGCGTCATTACCGCGAGGTCGGCATAACGAGCATGCACCGCGGCGACCCGCCCCAGATCGCGCGACAGCGCCTCCGCGTTGACCAGGTCACAGGGCTGCTGCAGGCGTTCCAATCGCTGCACCACCCGCCCACGCTCCGCCTCCGCCGCCTGCCGCGCGCGGCTCAGCAATTCGGCCCAAACCCCGGCCACGACGGTTGGCTCATAGGCCAGCGGTTCGTCCGGCAAAGGCGTCAGGAATGCTGCGCTGAGCTGCGCCTGCATCTGCGTCGAAAGCGCCTCCGCCAGCGCAATCGCTGGCTCGTCTTGTTCGGCTTCGGCCACGATGACGAGAATGTCCTTCCAGCTCATCGGCATAGCCCCTATGTCTTCCAGGCATGGACCTGGCTCTCATGAAAGCCATACTAGTCTAACGCACAACACGAGAGATTGCGCCCGCGCAAAAATGCGCGCCCCGCGCTAGAGGATGAGACATGACGCTCGCGCTGCGAACCGACGCTTACATCAACGGCGAATGGCGCTCCGCCAAGACGCGCTTCAAGGTGCTCAACCCGGCCAACCAGCAAGTGCTGGCCGAAGTTCCGGACTTTGGCGCGACGGACGCCGAGGACGCCATCGCCGCCGCGCACGCAGCTTTCCCCGCTTGGGCCGCGAAAACCGCCAAGGAGCGCGCGCAGATCATGCGTGCCTGGTACGACTTGATGATGGCCGACATCGATCGGCTGGCGCGCCTGATCACCATGGAGGGCGGCAAGCCACTGGCCGAGGCGAAGGGCGAGGCCGCCTACGGCGCATCGTTCATGGAATGGTATGGCGAAGAGGCCAAGCGCGCGTACGGGCGCACCATTCCCACCACCACCACAAGCCGCCGCTATGTGAGCATTCGCCAGCCCGTTGGCGTTTGCGCCGCAATCACGCCCTGGAACTTTCCGATGGCGATGATCACCCGCAAGGCGGCGCCCGCCATCGCCGCCGGCAATACCCTCGTGCTGAAGCCGCCTTCGCAAACGCCTTTGACGGCGCTGGCGCTCGCCGAACTGGGTGAGAAAGCGGGCCTCCCGAAGGGCGTGTTCAACGTCATCACGACGCACGATCACACCGCCGATGTCGGCCGCGTGATGTGTGAGAGTCCGCTGGTGCGGAAATTCTCCTTCACCGGCTCGACCGCTGTCGGCAAGAAGCTTGGCGCCGCTTGTGTGGGCTCGACCGTGAAGCGAGTTTCACTTGAGCTCGGCGGCAACGCGCCGCTGCTCGTCTTCGCCGACGCCGATCTGGACAGCGCCGTGAAGGGCGCCATCGCTTCGAAGTTCCGCAACGCTGGTCAAACCTGCGTCTGCGCCAACCGCATCCTGGTGGAAGACTCCATCTACGACACCTTCTCCAAAAAGCTGGCTGAGGCAGTCTCCAAGCTTAAGGTGGGCGCTGGCGATGAATCCGGTGTCGAAATCGGCCCGCTGATCGATCGAAAGGCGATCGAGAAAGTCGAGAGCATGGTGGCCGAAGCGCTTGCGGACGGCGCCGTCGCCCTTACCGGCGGCAAGAAGCACGCTGCAGGCGCGCAATTCTACACGCCGACGGTGCTCGCCGGCGTCACGCGCGACATGCGCGTCAACCGCGAAGAGATTTTTGGACCTGTCGCCCCGCTGATCCGGTTCAAGGATGAGGATGAAGCGGTCGCTATCGCCAATGACACCGAGTTCGGGCTTGCCGGTTATTTCTTCTCCCGCGATGTCAACCGGGCCTGGCGCGTGGCCGAGCGCCTCGAATACGGCATGGTGTCGATCAACGAAGGCGTGTTCTCAAACGAGGTAATCCCGTTCGGGGGCATGAAGGAAAGCGGGCTGGGCCGTGAGGGCGGCGTCGAAGGCATCGAAGAATACCTCGAAACGAAATTCATCAATTTCGGCGGCTTCTGACGCCGCTCGCCGCATTGTCGTTGCGTTCTCGCGTTCGCCGCTGCGATTGAGGACGCATGCTTGGTTTGGCCTTGGCGCTCGCCCTCACCGCCGCACCCGCCGGCGGCCCTATCCTGCTGGACGGCGCCTGTAGCGAGCCTGCTTGGAGCGACGCCGAAACTACGCCCATCGGGGAGGGACTTGAGCTGAAGGCCATGGCCGACGCTGACTACCTCTTCCTGTGCATTCCGCTCCCGCCGCAGAGCCTCGGCACATTGGACCTCTACATTGATAGCGGCTCCGGCGCTCCGGTGAACCTTCACGTCTCCGCCCAAACCGGCGAACGCACGCGCGGCGAGGAAGGTTGGCCCGAATGGTCGGGCTTCAACAATTACGATCGCTGGTACGGCCCACCCGTCGCCTTCGCCGGCTTCACTGCGCAGTCTGACGGGACTCGCGCCCTTACTTTCGCCGATAGCGCCGCCCGCGAATTGCAATTGGACCGCAGCCGCTTCGGCGGTGATGTCTGGCGCGTGGCGCTGCAATTGCGCGCGCTGAACGCCGATCAAACCGGTACGCTGGACTACCCGGTGAACGCCGATATTGACGACTCGAGCACATGGGCCGAACTCACGCTGCCGTGAGCGATTTTGGCTTCGTCTATGTCATCGGCAGCGTACGCGGCCCAGACCGGCGCACCTATGTCGGCTGGTGCCTCGATCTCGATCAGCGCCTGGCAGCTCACAATTCGGGGCGCGGCGCGCGTTCGACGCGCGGACGCGCCTGGGTGCTGCTCTACGCCGAGCGCCATGCGACGCGAAACGAAGCGATGAGCCGTGAAGTCGCGCTTAAACGCGACCGCCGCTTTCGCCAGCGCCTCGCCGAACTGCTGTCCTGCGACTTGTGAACGCAGCGTAGCGGTTGCACAGGCGGGTTCCGGCTGCGAAAGTCGCCCGATTGGGAGGGGAAATGGACAAGCCGCGCATCGGAAAATTGAGCTTTGCGGTCGCCGCCGCATTAGCGTGCGTGCTCGCGCCTGGCGTGGCCGCTGCGGCCTGTCCGCCCCGGAACGACGCGCCTCGCCCACAGCTCAATCGCAACGACCTCAACCTCGCGGTCGCGCGCTGCACCAACGAGCAGGGTTCGATTGTCGAAGCCGACGTCATGGCGGCCTGCAACGGCATCGTCGCCTACACTTGCTTCCCGGCGCGCGGCGGCCCGCTTTTTTCGGTCGATGACCTAGAATCGCTGTCCTGGGCTTATCGCCTCCGTGCAAACGCCCACATCACCTACGGCCGCACCACAGAAGCATTGGCCGACCTGAACGACGCCGATGCCGCGCAGCCGCGTGACTTCACCACCCTTCTGAGCCGTTGCCGCGTGCGGGCGGCGACGCGCACCGAGCTTGATAGCGCGCTCAGCGACTGCAACACGGCCATTGAGCTGCGTCCGCGCACGCCCTTCGCCCTTGACAGCCGCGGTCTCGTGCACTTGCAGCGCGGCGATTACGCCGCGGCCATCGTCGACTACGACGCCGCCATCGCCGCCGAGCCAAACCTCGTCAGCTCGCTCTATGGCCGCGCGATCGCCCGGGCGCGCCTCGGCCAATCCGCGGAGAGCCAAGCCGACGCCATCGCTGCAACGGCCCTTGATCCGCAGATTGTCGCGGAATTCGAAAGCTTTGGCTTGTCGCTCTAGGCCTGCGCTCGCCTCGGGGCCTCGCTTACGCGCCGCGACTTGCGGTATAGAGGCGCCATGCAGCAGCATCTCTCCCTGCCGGCCTGGCTCTACACGGACCAACGCTTTTTCGAACTCGAACGCGAGAAAATCTTCCGCCAGGCCTGGCATATTGTCGGCCACCTCAACGATCTGCCACTGCCGGGAGATTATCTCACGCTCGACATCCTGGGCGAGCGTGTCGTCACCGTGCGCGGCGCGGACGGAAACGTACGCAGCTTTCACAATGTGTGCCGTCATCGCGCCGGCAAGATAGCCAGCGAAGCGCGCGGTTCGTGCGGTCAGCGCCTGGTCTGCCCTTACCACGCTTGGAGCTACACACTCGAGGGCGCCTTCGCCGGCGCGCCGAAATGGCAAGGCTTCGAGGATTTGAACAAGGCGGACCTGGGCCTCACGCCCGTCGATCAGGAAATCTATTTGGGTTTCATCTATGTGCGCTTCGCTCCCGGCTTGCCGAGCGTTGCCGAGATGATGGCGCCCTACGCCGACGAGCTCGCGGCGTTCGAGTTGGAGAAGCTCATCCCGAACGGCCGCGTTACGTTGCGGCCGAGACCCGTGAATTGGAAGAATGTCGCCGACAATTATTCCGACGGCATGCACATTCCTGTCGCCCATCCCGGGCTGTCGCGTCTGTTTGCCGGCACCTATAAAACCGAGGCGCGCGAGTGGATCGACAAAATGTGGGGCGACATCACCGCCGAGCGCTCTAACAATTGGTCGGAAGGATCGTATCAGGCGCTGCTTGACGGATTTGAACACATCCCGGCTCAGCGCCGCCGGCGCTGGGCGTATTACAAATTATGGCCGAACCTCGCCTTCGACATCTATCCGGATCAGGTCGATTTCATGCAATTCATACCGGTCTCGGCGACTGAAACGCTGATCCGGGAAATCGCCTACGTTCACCCCAACCCCAGCCGCGAGATGAAAGCAGCGCGCTATCTGAATTGGCGCATCAATCGCCAGGTCAACGCTGAGGACACGGTGCTAATCGAAGGCGTGCAGGAAGGCATGGAAAGCTCGAGCTACAAGACAGGCCCGCTCTCGCCGCACGAAGTGTGCCTCATCTCCTTCGGCAAACGCATGCGCGAGTTGATCCCCGAGGCGAGCCTGGAACGCGCTCCCGCCTAGGGAATGCGGCGCAGCCGCGTCTGGTTTCGGAACTCGAACCTGACGGCGGGATCGTCGAGATAGTCGACCTCTTTGACGGCCAAGGTCTCTTCGCCATCGCGCGTGAGGGTGACGCGGATATCGGCGGCGCGCTCATCATCGCTCCCGCGCTCCGTGAACTCCAAAGTCCAATGCGTGGCGTCGTTTAAGTCGCGGATCTGCACGGCTTCCCGCGTCGTGCTCATGGCGCGTCCGGCGCGAAAGCCCGCCGTCTCGTAGAGTCCGCCCCCATCGTCAAAACCAGATACTGAAACGATGAAAACGTCCGGCGCGTCGCCCTCGTCGAACCGCGACGTGCGCACCAGCGTTCTGCCGTCCTGCGCGAGAACGATCTCCGTCTCGACCGGAAGCTCGAACAGCTCATTGGACTGATAGTCGCGATAGCCCAGGGCGCCCGTCCATTGCCCGGTAAGTCCGGCGAGCAAATCTTGCGGCGTCTGCGCCACAGCGGGGCTGGTCATGCAAAGAAAGAACGCAAAAAGAGCGGTGCGCATCGGTGTCCTCCCGTGCGCTTTTACGCTTGCGCCCGCGGCTTAGATTGGCCGCGAACGCGCCCGGTCAGACCGGGGCTAAGCCCGGCGTCACCAGCATCACGCCGTCATTGTCCGCGTCCGCGGCGATCTCAAATGAAGAGCAGCATCGAGCGCAGAACGCCACGTCGCCGACGATGGTGCGGAAGGTCGAACGCCGACGCTGCAGCGGCGTATCGCAGGTGGGACAGGGCTCGCCGATTTTCTTCTCGAGCATCGCAATCTCCGATAACGCGAGGTTACCGCGTTAATGCTGAACAGAACCTTGACTGCACGCTAACGCAGAAGATGCATGCAAGGTCCGCACCGGATGCCGCCATCTCGCTTTCGCACACGCATGTGATCGCGGCGCCGCAGTGCGAAAGGTTAGGTCGGGCGGGCTAGCGCTTGCCTGCCTTGCGTGCAGCGCGCGCCTTCTTCGGCTTTGGCGAAGCCAGCGCGTGCGCCGCCTTTAGCGCCGACAAAACAAGGCTTTCGTCGGCGCAGCTAAGGTCGCATCGCGCAATGCCCATGCGCCCCCAGCCGCCCGGCAGCGGCGCGATCACCTCGCGCGCTTGCTCGCAGAAGAATTCCTGCGTGGCAGGATCGAACATGAGGTTCAACGACCGCTCATCCGGCGGCAACGTCGCAAAAATCTTTCGCGTGGTGCGAAAGGCGGGGCGATCAACGTGCCGGACCTCGCTGGCGCCCTCGAGCGACAGAGCCAACCTACGCACGCGAGCTTTGGTCACGGCCATCATGAGCGTATATCACGGCGATGCCCGCCGCGCTCAACCACACCATCGTCCACGCCAAAGACGCCGCAACCTCGGCAGCCTTCCTCTCCGAATTGCTGGCCCTGCCGCCGCCGCGGCGTTTCGGCCCTTTTGTCGTTGTCGATTGCGCCAACGGCGTGAGCCTGGATTACCTTTCGACCGAGGAGGACTTCATCGTCGAACACTACGCCTTTCTCGTCAGCGAGGCCGAATTCGACGACATCTTCGGCCGAATTCAGATGCGGGGTTTGGAGTATTGGGCCGATCCCCGCCTAGCACGCAAAGGCGAGATCAACCACAATGACGGCGGCCGCGGCTGCTACTTCAAAGACCCGTCCGGCCACTACCTCGAGATCATCACCCGGCCTTACGGCTCACAAGGCGCATGAGCGAAGCTTACATCGCCCCGGACGGAAAGCCGCGTTGCCGCTGGTGCGGGGGCGCGCCCGAATTCCTGCCGTATCATGATGCCGAATGGGGCTTTCCGGTTCGAGACGACCAGCGCCTGTTCGAGAAACTGAGCCTGGAAGGATTTCAGTCCGGGCTTTCCTGGCGCACGATCCTCAACAAGCGCGAGAACTTCCGCGCCGCCTTCCGCGACTTCGACTTCGAACGCGTGGCCCGCTTCGGCGAACGCGACATCGCGCGTATGCTCAAGGACGAAGGCATTGTCCGCCATCGCGGCAAAATCGAAGCGGTGATCAACAACGCCAAGCGCGCAAAGGAAATGGTGCAAAGTGAAGGCTCGATCGCGGCCTTCGTCTGGCGCTACGAGCCGGCTAAATCGCCCGCGCCGGCGCAGCTTGTCGCCACCACGCCGGAATCCGTCGCGCTGTCGAAGGAATTGAAGAAGCGCGGCTGGGCCTTTGTCGGGCCCACGACGGTCTACGCCTTCATGCAGGCGATGGGTCTCGTGAATGATCATGCCGCCGATTGCGTCATCCGCGCCAAGGCGCTGAAAGCCCGGAAGGCGTTCAAAAAACCAGCCTGATCGGCCTGTGCCCTCGGTCACATCGCCCCGGCCCGGGTCTCGGTAGCTTCCAGTCATCGAAGCGATGGCGCTTCGAACGGAGGAGCAACCGAAATGACCAAGTTTTACGCCCTGATCGCCGCCTGCGCAGTGTTCGCCCCGGTCGCCATGGCCACCCTGAGCCAAGCCGCGCAA
>JBFWZB010000014.1:0-72958 GCA_050185805.1 Hyphomonadaceae bacterium | reverse complement strand
CGGACTTAAAAACCCTTTTGTTTACCCGTTTTCGCCTTATCTGGGGATAAATAACTTCAACTAGATCAATGCAAAATCTTGGGAAGCATTGGAGGGCATGGAGCTGGTTTTGCTTCTAGGAGCCAACTAGGAGCCAAGCGAAAGCGTGCGAGATGCTTCGCTGTGGCGCGAATGTCCGCGCTGTGGCACGACCCGAGCGATGCGGACGTGGCGAAATCGGTAGACGCAGCAGACTTCAATTGGAGTGCCCGCGGGGAAATCCGCGGAGTAGAACCGCTCAAAGTCGGGGAACGCTAACGAGCCTTGCGCTCCAAGCCGATCCCGAGCCAAGCCCTGTTTCAGGGAAGGTGTAGAGACTGGACGGGCGGCGCCTAAAGCCGAAGGCCAAGGCGAAGGGACAGTCCAGACCACGAACGCCGAAAGGCGGCGGCGAAAGCCGAAGTGGTAAGAAAATCTGTTTCCCTACGGGGAGTGCGGGTTCGAGTCCCGCCGTCCGCACCAACTCCGATATGTCTGTCTTTGAGCGGCCAGCTGACCAGTCCAGCGGCTCAGTTCCGGTTTGCGGTCCCAACGCGGCTGACATCGGCTCTTAGCGCGCCAACCGGCTCAAGCGCGCAAGACGCGTCCCCGCACCACTCCCGCGCAACGCGGGACCGGTTGCGTCCTGCACGCGCCAGGGATGGCGCGCGTGGGCGGGCTCCGTCAGCCGCGCATGGGGTGCGGCTCCACGACAGGAGCCCATCATGGAACTGGATATGTACGCCTTCGGCGTCGAACGCAGCGTCGTCTCTACTACGAGAAAGGCGGAGCCGCGCAGAGCTTCAATTGCGTCACCGTCGAACTCCACAGTGGCGATCTCGCTCTGCTCGAAAGAGCGGTTCTGAGGCGTGCTTTGCTCAAGGGCGGAGGATTTTTCTTTGGCGTCAGCGACGGTTCTGAGTTCGTCGATGATCTTGCCTTCATCGCCAATGCCCGCCAAGCGATCCCGCATGACTTGAGAGGCTTCTGTTATAGTTCGTGGTGAGATCGCGGGAGAGAGGGCGTCACCGTCCTCTCTCCTTCGCCTCGCCGCCGTCTCCGGGCTCGCGCGCGCGTGGGTGATGATCGCCCGCGCGGCCGCCGCATCAAGCGACAAGCCCTTGACCCGTCGGCCTTGATCGCGGGCGAGAGGCGAAGGGGTCGCACACGCGACCCCGGCGAGCATCCCGCCGTCGGGAAGCCCAAGAGGCTCCCTATGTCACAGACAATCTTCATCCCGCTCAACCAGCTCAAGAAATCGCCCAAGAATGCGCGCAAGACGCCGCATACGAAGGAGGAAATCCAGGCGCTCGCGGCCAGCATCCACGCCAAGGGCCTGCTGCAAAACCTTGTCGTCGAACCCGAGCGCGACGACACAGGCGGCGAAACCGGCTGCTACCTCGTGACCATCGGCGAGGGCCGGAGGCTCGCCTATCTGCATCGGGTCAAGCTGAAGCAGATCGGCAAGGACGAACCGATCCGCTGCCTGCTCGACACCGAGAACAGCCCGCTCGAAATCAGCCTCGACGAGAATGTCAATCGCAGCGCCATGAAGGCGATGGACGAAGTGGAGGCGTTCGCGGGTCTTATTGATGAGGGCCGCAGCGTCGAGGACATAGCGCAGCGCTTCGGCCACACCGTCCGTCATGTCGAACAGCGCCTGGCGCTGGCGCGTCTCAGCCCGAAGATTCGCACGGCTTGCCGCAAGGGTGATGTGACGCTTGATGTCGCACGCGCTTTCTGCATCACCGACGATCATCGCGAGCAGGAGCGCGTGTTCAAACAATTGAGCAAGCCGATCACGCATCCGCAATCGGTGCGCCAAGCGCTGACGCAAGGCCGCGTGCCAGCCAATCACCGGCTCGCGCGCTTCGTGGGGCTGGAGGAATATCGCGCCGCCGGCGGGCGCATCACCAGCGATTTTTTCGAGGACGGGATCATCTTCCTCGATGACGGCGAGCTGGTGCAGCGGCTGGCCGGCGAAAAAGCTGAGACGTTGCGCAATGGGCTGCTCGATGAAGGCTGGGGCTGGGCGGAGGTGTTGTTCGGCCACGGCCACGCGGAAGGCTTGGCGGCCGAGCGGCTCTCACCACGCCAGCGTCGCTTAACGCCGAAGGAGAAGAAAGAGATCGCCGCCTTGGAAGCGGAGATCGAACGACTCGATGCGGTGTTGTCGGAAGGCGAGGATGACGATGCGGCATCAGCGGAGCGAGACGAAGCAGAAGCGAAGCTCGCCGCGCTGCGCGAAACGGCGAAAAGATGGGACGCGAAAGAGGTTCAGCACGCAGGCGCGCTCATCGCCATCGGACCGAACGGCGATCCGATCATCACGCGCGGCCTCATCAAGCGCGGTGATCTCAGGGCCGTGCGCAAGTTGCGCGCGGCGGCCGAGAAGCCTGCATCCGGTGAAGCCGAGGAAGACGCCGATCAGGGCATCGAACCGGCAGGCCCACGCCTGCCCAAGAGCCTGAACGAGCGCTTGACCTTGGCCCGCACGCGGGCGCTCCGCGCTGACATCGCGAAAACCCCGCATGTCGCGTTGGCGCTGCTCGTCTCCGCGCTGGCGCAGCGCAGCTTCCGTGTTGGTTTCGCGCCGGGGGTGGCGATCGAGAACGCGCCGGTCAATCTCGACGACGCGGAGGATTTCGAGCGCGGCGACATTCCGCTGGGCTCGGAAGACACGCCGCTCGACCCGGCGGCCCATCTGGCGCTTTGCCTGGACCGTCCGACGGAGTCGCTGATCGGCGCGCTCGCGGCGCTCGTGGCCGAGACGGTCGACTTCACGCACCGGGGCGCAGGCTCCAGCGATGCGCGCTTGCAGGCGATGGCCGACGCGCTCGCCGCGGCGGTCGATCTCGACATGAGGCGGCATTGGCAGGCCGATGAGAGCTTCTGGGAGAAGGCACCCAAAAGCTATACCATGGCGGCGCTGGACGCCGCGCCCGCCATCACCATGCTGACGCCGAAGAAGCGGGCCAAGCTGCACGCCGAGTTCGCCAAGATGAAACGGAGCGAGTTGGCGGGCGCCGCCGCCAAGAAGCTGCAGAAAGCCGGTTGGCTGCCGGAGCTGCTGATCACGCCGGCGCACGCTGGCGCGTTCGCGGTTACGGCCGACGGCGAAGCCGCAGCGAACGCTATCGCGGCTGAATAGCCTGCTCGAACGAGGAGAGCGCCGTCCGGTCCTTGGGCTGGGCGGCGTTCTTCTTACATGGAGATCGTCATGAGCATGACGAGACATTCCGCATCGCGGCTTGAACGCATCGTGCATGCGTTCGGCGGCGATCTGTTCGACAATGGACGCCGCGCGCTCATCCCCGGTCCCGGCCACAGCGCCGGGGACCGCTCGGTTTCGCTGTTCGAGACGGATGACGGGCGCATCCTCATCCATTGCTTCAGCCCGCGTGACGATTGGCGCGCGGTGAAGGCGCTGCTGATCGCGCGCGGCCTGCTGGATTCAACGCCATCGCACGCGCCGCGCGATGATCGCGCGCCGGCGCAGCGCCGCATCATCGTGCAGCCTGGCGGCGAGGAGCGCGTTGCGCGCGCGCAACGCATCTGGACGGAAGGCCGGTCGATCGGCGGCACGGCTGGCGAGCGCCATCTCTTGCGCCGCGCCATCCCGAAGGCGGTCCAGCGCAGCCCGGCGCTGGGCTTTCATCCGCGCATGACCGGTATCGACGACCGCCGTCGCAGGCCCGCGCTGCTAGCGGCGATCAGCGGCAAGGATGGCGCCGTGCAGGGCGTGCAGGTCACGCTGCTGACGCCTTATGGCGGGGAGAAAGCGGCCGTGGCGACGCCCCGGCGCGTGATCGGCAGGCTCATGGGCGGAGCGGTTCGCTTGCACGAGGCGGGATCGGCGCTCGTGGTGGGGGAAGGCGTTGAAACCGTGCTGTCGGCATCGGCCGCACTTTATCTTCCAGCCTGGGCTGCGCTGACAGCCGACAATTTCGCAATGTTCGAGCCGCCTTCATCCGTCGCGCGTCTCGTTATCGCTCCGGACAATGACGTCGCGGGACGCAGGGCGGCGGATGCTCTCGCTGAACGGGCGATCCAGACGATGAAGGTCGAGTTCGCGTGTCCGCCCGAGGACTTCAATGATTGGAACGATTGGGCGCGCAAGCACATGCGCGAGAAGAGTGACGTTTAGAAGTCACGCGACACTCCTTTACATTTCCGATCGCCGAAACACGCAACCATCACCCACGCCGTCGCCCTTTGTCGCCCGGCCGTCGCCGCCGGCAAGGAGAAAATCGTTTCCCCGCGAAGATTGTCTTTTTTGTCCTTCGGACCTTTGGACGCGGGCTCCCACCATTTTCACCTGGCCTGCGCCGCCTGATGGCCGGGCTCTCCAAGCGCCGTCGCGGGCGACGCCCGCGGCCCCGGACGAAACCGGGAACGCAAAGGAGAAAGTCACATGACAAATCGCGTCACCCTCCTCGGCAAGCTGCTGAAGGCGCCGCAAATCCGCTCCTTCGAGGCCCGCGGCGGCACGATCGAAATCGTCTCGCTCTGGATCGAGGTGAAGGACGAGCATCGCGCCGACCGCTTCACCGTCGAGGTCAATTGCCCGAAAGCGGGCGCGACCGCGAAGGAGCTGAAGGCGGACGTTCTCGTCGAAGCTGCCGGCGTGCTGCGCCACGACCGCTGGAAGGACAAGGACGGCAAGTGGACCGGCAAGGTCTTTGTCGCCATCGACCCCGCCGCCGGCACGATCCGCTCGAAGGGGCTGGCGAACCAATCCGCATGACGCCCTTGCGCTCCCGCGAGCGATCCTCGCGGGAGCGCATCTCTCCACCCTCATTCTTCAGGAGTCTTCGATGACCCTCGCTCTCGACACAAGCGCGCACGGAGCCGCGCCCGCACTCAAGAACAGCGTCCTCAACGGCGATTGCATCGCGCTGATGCGCAAGCTGGCGAGCCAGTCGGTTGATCTGATCGTCACTGATCCGCCTTATCTGGTTCACTATCGCGGCCGCGATGGACGCACCGTCGCCAATGACGATAACGATCGCTGGCTTCAGCCGGCGTTCGCGGAAATGCACCGCGTGCTGAAGCCCGACACGCTCTGCGTCAGTTTTTACGGCTGGAGCAAAGCCGACCGCTTCATCGCCGCCTGGCGCGCGGCGGGTTTCCAGCTTGTCGGCCATATCGTGTTTCGCAAGAGCTATGCGTCGTCGGCGCGTTATCTGCGCTATGAGCACGAACAGGCGTATCTGCTGGCGCGAGGCCGACCGGCCATGCCCGTAACGCCGATCCCCGACGTGATCGACTTCAGCTATACGGGCAATCGTCTGCATCCGACGCAGAAGCCGGTCGAGGCGCTGACGCCGCTCATTCGCGCTTTCTCCAAGCCGGGCGATGTCGTGCTTGATCCCTTCTGCGGATCGGGCTCGACGCTCGTGGCGGCGCACACGCTGCGTCGCTCGTATCTCGGCATGGATCTGGACGCCGCACATTGCGATATCGCGCGCCGGCGGCTCCACGCGGCGTCGGGAGGCGCTCGGCTGCGCTAAACTTGCCGCGCGAAGCACGTCTGTGAACAGGCGTTGTCATCTGGCGGAGCGGCCTGACGGCCGATGGCGCTATCGCGACCTCTTTTTGTTGGAGAGGGAAGCGGGACGCTCCGCCCCCGCTCCCCAGCAACGACAATCAGCAGGGCCGTGGCTCACTTCGCTGCGCCCGCACCAACCGCTGCGGATTCTCGTTGCCCCCCACACCCCAGGCTGCTCGCCGCGAAGGCAGCGTTGCAGGGCGGGGCCTGCATACGCAGAAAACCAAGGAGCACGAAAATGGAGCAGCAAAACATTCCCCAGATCGAAGGCGGAGACGGTGAGTATTGGGAGAAGGTCGTGGAGGCGCTCAGCCTTATTCGCCAAGCCGAAGATGCGGGCGAGCGGATGAATCAATCCCCGCTCTACGTGCATGGCGGCTATGACGAACATGGCGATGCGATCCCAATTGAGAACCTTGGGCCGTGCGAGGACTTCGTGGACGCCATGCGTCGCATGGAGAAGAACAGAATGGCGGTTCTCATCCTGGCCTCGGTGGCGTGCAGGGAAATGCACGGCTATCGCCTTCGCGTCGTGATCGACATTCTGGATTTGCTCGATGACGACCAGCCGGAGAACAGCCCCATGTGGGGACCGGACACCGACTAATGTGTGAGGGGACGGCAGGCGGCGTTGGCCGCTTGCCGTTCTTGCACGGCTTGAAGCGCGGCACAGGCGCAGCGGACGGCGGCTCGCGCCCCCGGCTTGAAGTTTACCCCGCGCGCGCGTCAGTTCGGGCGTGCGCGCGGGAAGCCCGCAGATAGAACCCGCGATCCGGGTCGGTTTCTGACTTTGGCGGGCGCGCATCGCAGGCGCGCGCCCGCGGGAGAGCAGCGGACATCGCCTTCGGCGCTGGCTTTGCTGTTGGCCTGACTCCCGGTCGGGAGGTGGCCGGCACGCCCTTTTAGGCCCGCTCCGGCGCGTTGCAACGCGGGGGACAAGCCCCCGCGTCCGGCGCTCGCTGGGCCCTGAAGGGTGCAACGCGCCTCTTTGAGCGGGCCTAGCCGGGCGCTTCTCGCCGCCCACCCCCCTCCCTGGGCCAGGCCCGTGAGATTTTGAAGATCGAACGGGAGGCCAAAGGGAGCGTCACAACCTTCGGGCGGCGAAGGAGACTGACATGACGAGCAGAACCGCGCCGCGTACTGACGCGCCACGCATCTATGTGGCCTGCCTTGCCGCCTACAATAACGGCATCCTGCATGGCGAATGGATCGCAGCCAGTGATCCCGATCAGATCAGGGAGGAGGTGCGCGACATGCTCGCCGCCTCGCCGATCCCGGATGCGGAGGAATGGGCGATCCATGATCATGAGGGGTTCGAGGGCGTCAGCCTTTCCGAATACGCCTCGTTTGAAACCGTGTGCGCGCTGGCTGAATTTCTTAGCGAGCACGGCAAGCTCGGCGCAAAGGTCTATGAACACTTCGGAAGCGACCTCGATGCGGCGAACGCCGCCTTTGAGGATTATGCGGGAGAATACAAGACGGCCGCAGATTTTGCCGAGGAGATCACGCGCGAGAGCGGAACGCCGATCCCAGACTCCCTTGAACACTACATAGATTGGGAAGCGCTCGCCCGCGACATGGAAATGAATGGCGGCATTCTTGTTATCGAAATGCGCTTCGATGAAGTGCATATCTTCTGGCAGCGGTGAGGGAGAACGCCATGATTCCCGACACCACACATTTCCGCTTCACGCTGGAAGAATTGGAAGAAGCCGACGCGCTGATGTTCGGCTTCTGCCTCGCTTGCCGCGCCATGTGTGAAGCATGCGAGCCCGACGCCGAGCAATACATTTGCGAGGATTGCGGCGAAGCCGCCGTCTATGGCCCGCACTGGATCGCCATCTACGATCTCGTCTCGGAGACGTCGAGATGAGCTTCAAGTGGCATTTTCACACGCGCTTCTCCCCGTGTCGCCTTGCTCCTCATTCTGCAACCTGCAGTGCAGATCGCGCCGCGCAATAGGCGCGATCGCAATAACCATATCGAACGCTTCGCACGCTGTCGTTAAGCATATCCTGGCTTTGAGCCGCTTGCGCTATAACGCACCGTGCGAAAATTGTGTTCACCACGATATGATTGCTGCGTTCGTTCTCTCGCTCGTGCGCAACGTGCGTCACGAACACATCGCGTGCACCAGGCAGAAACGACAACAGACCTACCGGCGCAGAACAATGGCAGGACAAATTGATCGCCCAGCATCGAGTGATGGGCGAACAAATGTCCTTTCTCAACAATTGGCGCACGCCTGTCGGGGCTGACGATCTTAGGGGCATGGAGCGTCCCGACTTCGCACTGGAGTTCTTGCGGCGAAATCCAGATTATCAACGTGATGAGGCTGCCCTTGAGCGTCTCATCGCACGGGGTAGGACTGACGCTGCTGCAGCGGAGCGGGCGCTCGTGCGCCGTTGGGGGTTGCAGTTTCGTTGTTGATTCTCGGCTTTCAAGCCGCGATCGACCGGCGCACTGGCCGGCGGAATCCCTGCCCGTCAGCGTTATGCTCGTCGGCGCCCCTGATACGTTTGAGGACGTGCGATCAATCGATCTTGCGAGCGTGACGACGCACTACGCTCATGCAAGCGGCGTCAATGAGCATGCGCTCGTGCTCCGCGCGGATGACGGACAACACCACATCAGCTTGCACGGTCAGGCCATAGCCGGACGTTTCGCAGTGCTGTTGCCCGTGGATTCCGATTTCGAAGTGCGCGCAGCGGCGGCCTTGCGCTTCTATCGGTCGGCGACCGGACGAGCCGCTGGACCGGCCCCGACGCCTTGGCGCCTGACGGATCGCCAGCGTAGTCAACTTGCGCTCGCGCTACGCGCTCTTGACGGGCATCTGGAGGGCGTTAGTCAACGCGCCATCGCGCTAGTCTTGTTTGGGCGTACCATATCGGGACGGGCTTGGATCGGCAGCGATCTCCAAGCGCGCACTAAGCGTGCTATCAGCGCAGGACTCGCCCTAATGCAGGGTGGCTACCGCGCGCTGCTCGCCGCACCGCGGCGTCGGCGCAGTGGGAACGCGGATTCACCCCCCTAAGTTTGTTCATCCCTCCGACCGGGACTCATACGCGAGCCTCGCCTTCGATCAGCGCTAGAACGCATGGGCGTCCGGCGCTTCTCGGAGGCGCTCATGGTTGCTCCAAACTCTCCCGCCGCACCGCGTTACCTGCGCACGCCCGAAGCCGCTTCGCGTCTTGGGCTATCGCCGCGCACGTTGGAAAAGCATCGCTGCTACGGCACAGGTCCGCGCTATTACAAGCTCGGCGGCCGTATCGTCTATGCGATCAGCGATCTCGATGATTGGGCGCAACTTGGCCTGCGCCGCTCGACCTCCGATCCCGGAGAGGGCGTCGTCCTTCCGGCCAAGCGGCAACCGGACGCGCGGCGCTGACCATGTGCAGCAGGCTGGACAACGCGCCGCCGCCGCGTGACGCGGCGCTCACCGACGTTCACCTGATCTGGATCAGGGACCGGAAGGAATATTGGATTCGCTTCGGCGCGGCGGCAGAGAAGCGAATCCTCGATCAAAGCCGGCGCGTATTCAGCTTCGCGCCCGGCGCCGTGTTCGCGCTGGTCCGTTGGGAAGCCAACGATTTCGGGACCGAGTTCTCACGCATCGACATCGCGCGCGCCGCAACGCCCAGCGCTGCGCGCACCTTCATCCCGTTCGTGACCCAGGGCGCTATCCTGCTCTTGAGCCAGCATGGCTGGACAAAAGTGCGCGGCGTTCTGGCGGTGATTGACGCCGTCGAGAAAGCCGGGATCGCGCCGCAGGACGCAGCGCCGGATTATTGGCGCCACGTTCACAACCGCATTTTCGCCGGCGAGGCGCCGCGCGCCTACACGCGCGAACGCCATCGCGCCTGGCTGATGCGGCGCGAGATCGCGCTGTGACGCGGAGGCTCTATGCCGCGTTAGCGCTGGCGGGCGTCGCCGCGACGCTCGCGCCAGCCTTCGTCGCGTTCGCGCCGCGGCTCATCTGGAACGCCAGCGCCAGCGCGCCGATCGGATTCTACATTGTAGATGTCGGCGGCGAGCCAAGCGTCGGCGATTTGGTCAGCGTCGCGCCGCCGCCGCGCGTGGCGCGCTTCATCGCCGCGCGCGGCTATCTGCCGGCGGGCGTGCCGCTGCTGAAGCGCGTCGCCGCTCGCGCCGGACAACGTGTCTGCCGGGATGGCGACAGCGTGCGCGTTGACGGCGCAACGCTCGGCCGTGCGCGCGCCAGCGACTCGCAGGGGCGTCCGCTGCCCGATTGGCAGGGCTGCCGCGTGCTGATGGACGGCGAAATCTTCCTCATGAACGCGGACGCGCCCGATAGCCTGGACGGACGCTATTTCGGCCCGCTGCCGGCAAGCGCCGTGCGCGGCCGGCTCATTCCGCTTTTCACCGATCCCGACGGCGACGGCCGTTTCACCTGGCGCGTCCGTGACGCGCTTTCCTCACCACAGGAGATTGACCCATGACGCAGATCGGCATTTTCACGCGCACGGCGGACGGCTATCGCGGCCGCTTGCGCACGCCCAGCTTCGACGCCGAGCTGGTGCTGCTTCCAGCCGAAACAAGCGACGCCGAAAACGCGCCGGACTGGCGCGTCTATCTTGGCGAAGGCGACCAAGCGCTCGAAATCGGCGCGGCGTGGACTCGCACCGGCGAACGCGCCGGCGAGTATCTGGCATTGCAGTTCGACGATCCTTTATTGGCGCGGCCGCTGCGCGCCAATCTGTTTCGCGTCGCCAACAAGGAAGATACTTATCACCTTGTCTGGACGCGGCCGAGCACTGACTGACCTTGCGCGTTCGCCCCAGCCTCCGGCGCCAGGCGAGCGCGGCGTCCGCTTGTGCGGCCGCCGCGCTCGCGCTGCTGCTCGCCGCGCACCCCGCCGCCACAGCGGCGGAGTCCGCGGCGGCCGAGGCGGCGCAGCACAACGAACATCCTTATGCGCGCCATGTCGCCGAAGCGGCGCAGCGCTTCGGCATTCCCGAGACATGGATCTGGGCGGTGATGCGCGCGGAAAGCGCAGGCGATGCGCGCGCCGTCTCGCGCGCCGGGGCGATGGGGCTAATGCAGATCATGCCGCGCACTTGGGGCGAATTGCGCACGCGCTACGCGCTGGGGCGCGATGCGTTCGATCCGCGCGACAACATCATGGCGGGCGCGGCGTATCTGCGCGAGATGCACGATGCTTACGGCTCGCCGGGCTTCCTCGCCGCTTATAATGCGGGGCCGGATCGGTATGAGGACTACCTCAATCGCGGCCGCGCGCTGCCCGGCGAAACGCGCAATTATGTTGCGCAGATCGCGCCGCGGCTTGGCGTGGAATCGCCGTTGCGAATGACGGCGCGCACGCACCAGCAGCGCGATTGGACGCACGCTGCGTTGTTCGTCGGACGCGCCGCCAATGCGCCGGAACAGCACGGCGAACGCACGCCCAGCGCAAGCGTCGAACAACAATCAGGCGTGTCAAATGCATTGTTTGTAGCCCGTTCAACACGGCCTCGGTGAGACGCGCGCGCAAGCGCGTTCTGGCGCGCAATAGCGTGCTTCATCAATTCCACGAAAAGGTTTGGGCTGATGCAGAAACGGGGGAGAGCGGCACCGCAAGATAAAAGGGCCGCCGTCGCCGGCGGCCTAGATGGTTGGGATGGTTGGAAAAATTGCGCCGTCTCTGCATCAGCTCTTGCGGCGCTTCGCGCGCTTTCTTGTTTGAAAACAAAGCCAAGAGCGCCGTCGCCTCAACGGAGGCTCCGGCGATGAACTCGGGCGACGATGATTTCCGCTTGCGGCCGGGGCGCGTCGGGAATCGCGGCAAGGCGCATATCGGCACACTTGCGGGGGACGTAAGGCGCGCGGCGACGAAGGCGGGCTTCGGCCGGCGCTCCACGCGGAGCGGCGGCGGACCGGGCCACAATGCGCGTGGCCGGCGCGCGGCGTTGCAAACACGGACATCGCGCTTCGCGCGCCGCGTCGTCGTCAAGGCGCGCATTCTACAGCACAAAGGAACGCGCTTCCGCGCCGCCTCCATCGCCAGGCACATTTACTATCTCGAACGAGAAGGCGTCACCCGCGACGGCGGCAAAGGCGCGATGTTCGACGCCAAAGAGGAGATAGCGGACACGGCGGCGTTCGCGAAACGCTGCGAGAACGATCGGCATCATTTCCGTTTCACCATCTCGCCCGAGGACGCAGGCAAGATGGCCGATCTGCGCGCCTTTACCCGCGAACTGATGGCGGACATGGAGCGCGATCTCGGCACGAAATTGGATTGGCTGGGCATCGACCACTACAACACGGACAATCCGCACATCCAGATGCTCGTGCGCGGCGTCGCCGAGGACGGCCGCGATCTTGTGATCGCGCGCGACTATATCAGCGGCGGCATCCGCGCCCGCGCCCAGGAGCGCGCGACCTGGGAGCTGGGGCCTCGCAGCCAACAAGAGATCGCCCAGGCGCTCGATAAGGAGATGCTGGCCGAGCGCTGGACCAGCCTGGACCGCAGCCTGAAGCGCATGAGTGACGAAAACGCGGGTGTCATCGATCTCCGCCCGGCGGCGAATGTCGCGGATCGGCGGCGCCTGCTCCTGTTAGGCCGCGCGGCGAAGCTGGAATCGTTGGGCCTGGCGCGTCAGATCGCACCGGCCTGCTGGACGTTGCGCTCGGAGGCGGAAGCGACGCTGCGCGATCTCGCCATCCGCAACGATGTCGTCAAGACCCTGCACAAGGCCATGAGCGCGGCGGGCCGGACGGCGGACGTGTCGCGTTTCGCCCTCCACCCCGATCAAGCCGCCGATCCTGTAATCGGCAGGCTGGTGGATCGCGGCCTGCATGACGAATTGTCCGGTCGTGCTTACGCCATCGTCGAAGGTGCGGACGGGCGCACGCATCATCTGCGTTTCGCCGACATCGAATTGACCGGCGACGCCAAGCCCGGCGCCATCGTTGAATTGCGGACATGGGAGGATGCGAAAGGCCGCACCAATCGGGCGCTCGCGGTACGCTCCGATTTACCGCTTGACCAGCAGGTCACGGCACGTGGCGCCACTTGGCTCGATCGCCAGCTCATAGGTCAAGGGATCGCACAAACTGGCGACGGTTTCGGACAGGAAATCCGCGACGCCGTGATCGCGCGCGCCGAGCATCTCGCCAAGGAAGGGCTGGTGATGCGCGAGGGCGGCGCGTTTCGGCCCGCCCGCGGTCTCATCGAGACGCTGCGTTCGCGCGACCTGCACGAAGCCTCCGTGCGCATCATGGGCGAAACCGGCCTCGCGCCCAGGCCGAAGATTCCGGGCGAGCCAGTCAGCGGGATCTACCGCACGCGGCTCACGCTCGCGTCGGGGCGGTTCGCCATGATCGACGACGGTTTGGGCTTCATGTTGGTCCCCTGGCGCCCGGCACTGGACGCCCATCTCGGCCAGCAGATCAGTGGGATCGTGGCTGGCGGCGGCGGGATCGACTGGACGCTCGGCCGTTCAAAGGGCCTGAGCGTATAGGATTTTCAGTTATTGCAGTTAAAAGGAGAATGTCTTATGTATTCCGCGACGGATAGGCCAGCCATGACAACCCAGGTGCTCCATTTCTCGGAATTGTCGGAACGCGACCGTGAAGCGGCCGCCGCGCTGCCGAAGCTGGCGCCCGGCGACCGGGTCGAATTGCGTGTCGCCCAGGCCGATGGCGGCGAGCAGCGCGTCTCCCTGCCGCCGGAAGCGGCTGCGGCCGTTGAGGCTGTTCTCGCCCATTTGGCGCGCGGCGAACGCGTAGTGGTGCTGACCGAGGATCAGGAACTCAGTCCGAGCGAAGCGGCTATCATCTTGGGCGTCTCGCGTCCGCTCGTGGTTTTGCGCATGGATCGCGGCGATCTGCCGTTCCGTTATGTCGGCGCGCATCGTCGCGCCCGACTTAAAGATGTGCTGCGGTTGAAGGCTGAGCTGGACAAGCGGCAAGAGGCGCTCGACGCGCTGGCCGAGGACACCGAGGAACTGGCTCGCGATCATGGCGTATGAAGCGCCGGTCGCGGTCTATGATGCGTGCGTCCTCTTCCCTTTCCATCTGCGCAATCTGCTGGTTCAGTGCGCGGTAGATGGCCTGGTCGAAGCGCGCTGGACCAACACAATCCACGACGAATGGACGCGGACGCTCGCGGCGCGCAATCCAAGTTTGCCGATCGAACGGCTGCGCACGACGCGCGAACTGATGAACGCGGTCTTGCCCGAAGCGCTGGTCACGAACCACGAACCGTTGATCGCGGACCTCGTTCTTCCTGATTTGGACGATCGCCATGTGCTCGCCGCCGCCATCGCCGCCAAGGCGTCGGTGATCGTGAGCTGGAACCTTGCCGATTTTCCGGCGCACGCGCTCGCGCCCTATGGCGTGGCGTGCAAGACGCCCGATGCGTTCCTCGTTGAGCTCTATGGAGCGTCGCCGGATGCGCTCGCTGCTGTTGTTGATCGGGCGCGTCTCAATCTGCGCGCCACAAAGCCGGCGCGTGAGGATTTCCTTGAAGCGCTGGCTCGACAGGGCCTCACCGAACTGATTGGCGTCTTGCGTGACCATCAAGACGAAGAAAGCTGAGTCAAACGCATCCGCGCGTATCCGTTGCCGCGCCGGTTTCCTCTCGCGCCTGTCTTTGCGCGCCATCGCCGCCGCGCGTGCGATCGCACGCCGCTCGCGCTTGCACGCGCGTCCATCCGCCCGCGACTTGATCCTTTCTCGGTCTGAAAGGAGGCGCCATGTCCGGCGGTCGCGTTCTATGGGGTCAGCTCCTTATCGTCTTCATCATCGCCATCGGCGCGGTGTGGTGGGCGACACAATGGATTGCGGCGGAGCTTGGCTATCAGGCCGCGCTCGGCCCGGCCTGGTTCATGTTCGGCGAGACGCCGATCTATGCGCCGCCGTCCTTTTTTTGGTGGTGGTTCAGTTTCGACGCTTACGCACCGGAGCTGTTCGTGCGCGGCGCCTATATCGCATCGTCCGGCGGCTTCATTGCCATCCTGGCGTCGATCGCGCTCTCGCTCTGGCGCGCGCGCGAATTGCGCAAGGCGCAAACCTATGGCTCGGCGCGCTGGGCGACCAAGCGTGAAATCCGCGAGGCCGGCCTGCTCGGCGAGGACGGCGTGGTGCTGGGCCGATTGGATAGCGAGTATCTTCGCCATGACGGGCCGGAGCATGTGCTGTGCTTTGCACCGACGCGATCCGGAAAGGGCGTGGGGCTGGTAGTGCCGACGCTGCTGACCTGGCCGGGCAGCACGATCGTTCACGATATCAAGGGTGAGAACTGGACGCTGACCGCGGGTTTCCGCGCGCGTTTCTCGGACGTGCTCTTGTTCGATCCGACCAATCCGCGTTCAGCCGCCTACAATCCGCTGCTCGAAGTGCGCAAAGGCCAAACCGAAGTGCGCGACGTGCAAAATGTCGCCGACGTGCTGGTCGATCCAGAGGGGAGCTTGGAGCGGCGTAACCATTGGGAAAAGACCAGCCATTCATTGCTCGTAGGCGCCATCCTGCATGTGCTCTACGCGGAGAAGGACAAAACGCTCGCCGGCGTCGCCAATTTCCTCTCCGATCCGCGCCGCCCGATCGAGGTCACGCTTCGGATGATGATGGAGACGCCGCATCTGGGCGAAGCCGGCGTGCATCCGGTTATCGCTGGCGCAGCGAGAGAATTGCTTAACAAAGCCGACAACGAACGCTCCGGCGTTTTGTCCACCGCGATGTCGTTCTTGGGATTGTATCGCGATCCGGTGGTCGCGCATGTGACGCGCACCTGCGATTGGCGTATTGCCGATCTCGTGGACGCGAAGAAACCGGCCAGCCTCTATCTGGTCATTCCCCCGTCCGACATCTCCAGAACCAAGCCGCTCATAAGGCTTCTGCTCAATCAGATCGGGCGGCGCTTGACCGAAGAACTGGCGCCCAAGGCTAAGCGCCATCGCATGCTGCTCATGCTCGACGAATTCCCCGCACTTGGGCGGTTGGACTTTTTCGAGTCGGCGCTCGCCTTCATGGCGGGATACGGGATTCGCTCCTTCTTGATTGCCCAATCGCTCAACCAGATCGAGAAAGCCTATGGGCTCAACAACGCCATTCTCGATAATTGCCATGTGCGTGTGGCGTTCGCCAGCAACGACGAACGCACAGCCAAACGCATCTCGGATGCGTTGGGAACGGCGACGGAACAGCGCGCCATGCGCAATTATGCCGGCCATCGGCTTTCGCTTTGGCTCGGTCACGTGATGATCTCGCGCTCGGAAACAGGGCGCGCGCTGCTGACGCCCGGCGAAGTCATGCAATTGCCGCCGCGCGAAGAGATCGTCATGGTGTCGGGCGTCCATCCCATCCGCACGAAGAAGGCGCGCTACTACGAGGACCGGCGCTTCACCGCGCGCATCCTGCCGCCGCCGAAAATGGGGGCGCGCAAGGCGAGGGCCGCCAAAGACGATTGGAGCGGCTTGGCGCCGATCACGCCGATTCTGGCGCACCGCGCGCGGCCGGCCGGCGGCACGGAAACGGCCGACGCGGACGGCGGCATTCGCCGCGAACCGGAATTGGGCGAGCATGAGGAAATCGTCCCGCCGCCGCCCAAGCCCGCCGATGAATTCCGCTTCGAGTCCGAAACCGAGGACGAGGATGCGGCTCGCGCTCGCCGCCTGCAGGAGCGCATGCAGGGCGTCGCGCGCCAGGCGGCGCTCGATCCCGACGATGGGATCAGCCTTTGAGCCGGCGCATCAAGCATACGTTCCGCTTGCCGCCGGATCTGTCGCGTCAGCTTGCGGATTACGCCGCGCGCAAGCGCGTGTCCCAGGCGCTCATTGTCGAAACGGCGCTGGCGTCATTCCTGTCGCCGGACGGATCGGAGCGGCTGGAGGCGGCGCTCGGACGCCGGCTCGATCGGTTGACGCGCCAAGCCGACAAGCTCGCTTACCACGTCGAACTCGGCAACGAGGCGTTGGCGCTGTTCGTGCGCCACTGGCTCACGACCACACCGCCGCTGCCGGATACGGCGCGTGCGGCCGCGCAAGCGCAGGGCAAGGAACGCTATGCGGGCTTCATCGACGCGCTGATGCGTCGCTTAGAGCAAGGTCCGCGTTTGCCGCGCGAACTGGCTCACGACGCCCCCGCGCGCGATGACGACGGCGCCCACGGCGAATAGTCGAACGCGCCGTCTCTTACTTTCTCTACGCCAGCTTTTTACGCCCACGACTCCGTTGTTGAAACGCGCGCGTTTCCGCTCCTCTTAATCGTCCCCGCGCTGCTCATGCGGCGCACGAGGGGACGATATGAGCCTTCATCCGATCCGTTCCGAAGCAGAAGCGCGCGGCGCTCGCATGTTGCGCACGGCGCTCGGCGCGTCGATCGCAGCGTGGCTTGAGGACAGAAGCGTCATCGAGGTGATGCTCAATCCAGACGGCAAACTCTGGATCGATCGGCTGGGCGAAGGGCTGTCCGACACGAACCAGCGCATGAATTCCGCCGACGGCGAGCGCATCATCCGCCTGGTCGCGCATCATGTCGGCGTCGAAGCGCATGCGGCGCGGCCGCGCGTTTCGGCCGAACTGCCTGAAACCGGCGAACGCTTCGAGGGCTTGTTGCCGCCGATCGTCGTCGCGCCCGTTTTCGCCATTCGCAAACCCGCCGTCGCGATCTTCACGCTCGACGACTACGCCGAGAGCGGGATCATGACGAAGGCCGACGCGAAGCTGCTCGCGCGCGCCGTCGCCGACAAGAAGAACATCCTCGTCGCCGGCGCGACCGGCGCCGGCAAGACCACGTTGGTCAATGCGCTTCTGGCGGAAGTCGCCAAGACGAACGACCGCGTCGTGCTGATCGAAGACACGCGCGAACTGCAATGCGCCGCGCCCAATCTTGTCTCGCTGCGCACCAAGGACGGCGTCGCTTCGCTGGGCGATCTCGTGCGCTCCTCGCTGCGCCTGCGGCCTGACCGCATTCCAATCGGCGAGGTGCGCGGAAGCGAGGCGCTCGATCTGATCAAGGGCTGGGGCACCGGCCATCCGGGCGGCGTTGGCACCATCCATGCCGGCTCGGCGCTCGGCGCGCTGCGGCGCATGGAACAGCTCATCCAGGAAGCGGTCGTCACCGTGCCGCGCGCGCTGATCGCCGAGACGATCGATCTCATCGCCGTACTGGTGCGCGACGCGCATGGGCGGCGGCTCTCCGAACTCGCCCGCGTCGAGGGCCTGCGCCCCGACGGCGATTACCGGCTCACCCGGCTCACATCCGCAGAACGAGGAGACATCGCATGAGCTTGAAGCAGAAATTGTTGCGTGGATCGATGCTGGATCGGCTCGGCCATGCCGGCATCACCGCCGCCGGCCTGATCGTCACGTCGCCGATCTTCGTTATGCCCGCGCACGCGGCCGGCTCCTCGATGCCGTGGGAAGCGCCGCTGCAATCGATTCTGGAATCGATCGAAGGCCCCGTCGCCAAGATCGTCGCCGTGATCATCATCATCGTGACGGGGCTGACGCTTGCGTTCGGCGACACGTCCGGCGGCTTTCGCAGATTGGTGCAGATCGTGTTCGGGCTCTCGATCGCGTTCGCAGCCAGCTCGTTCTTCCTCACCTTTTTCAGCTTTGGCGGCGGGGCGCTCGTCTGATGGCCCCGCACGCCGACGAGATCGCAGGCTATTACGCGCCGGTGCATCGCGCTTTGGTCGAGCCCATTCTGCTCGGCGGAGCGCCGCGCGCCGTCGCCATCGCTAACGGCACCATCGCCGCGGCCGTGGGGCTGGGCTTCCGACTCTGGCTGGTCGGCATCGTGCTCTGGGCCATCGGCCATGCGCTCGCCGTTTGGGCGGCCAAGCGCGACGCCCAATTCATGGACGTCGCGCGCCGGCACCTGCGCTTTCCAAATTTCATGCGCGTGTGAGGGCGAAGCGATGATGCTCCTTCGCGAATATCGCAATCGCGCCAGTCAGCTCGCTGACTTTCTGCCTTGGGCCGCGCTCGTGGCCGAAGGCGTGATCCTGAACAAGGACGGCAGCTTTCAACGCACGGCGCGGATTCGCGGTCCCGATCTCGATTCTGCGACGCCCGCCGAACTCGTAGCCGTCACCCATCGCATCAACAATGCGCTGCGGCGTTTGGGTTCGGGCTGGGCGATCTTTGTCGAGGCCCAGCGCGTGCCGGCGCTGGACTATCCGCACTCGGTTTTCCCCGATCCCGTCTCGGCCTTGGTCGAATTGGAGCGGCGCGAGCAATTCAAGGAAGAAGGCGCGCATTTCGAGAGCTTCTATTTCCTGACGCTCTTGTGGATGCCGCCCGCCGAGGACGCCGCGCGCGCCGAGAGCTGGCTCTATGAAGGCCGCGACCGTGGCGGCGTCGATCCGCACGAATTGCTGCGCGGCTTCATCGACCGCACGTCTCGGGTTTTGAACCTGATCGAAGGCTTCATGCCGGAAGCGCGCTGGATCGATGACGGCGAAACGCTCACTTATCTGCATTCGACCATTTCGACCAAGGCGCAGCGCGTCCGTGTGCCCGAGACGCCGATGCACCTCGACGCGCTCTTGGCCGACGAGCCGCTGGTCGGCGGCTTGGAACCGCGCCTCGGCGCGCACCATCTGCGCACGCTGACCATTATCGGTTTTCCGACCGCGACATTTCCCGGCGTGCTCGACGATTTGAACCGGCTTGCGTTTCCCTATCGCTGGGCGACGCGCGCCATCATGCTCGACAAGACCGATGCGGCGAAGCTGCTCGCGCGCATCCGGCGGCAATGGTTCGCCAAGGTCAAATCCATCGCCAGCATCTTGAAAGAGGTGCTCACCAACGAAGCATCGGCGCTGGTGGACAATGACGCGGCCAACAAGGCCGCCGACGCAGATCTCGCCTTGCAGGAATTGGGCTCGGACGAAGTCGGCCAGGCGTTCGTCACCGCGACCATCACCGTGTCCGATCCCGATCCGGCCATCGCCGCCGAAAAATTGCGCCTGGTCGAGAAAGTGATCCAGGGCCGCGACTTCACCTCGATCTCGGAAGGCATGAACGCGATCGAAGCCTGGCTCGGCTCTCTACCAGGCCACGTTTACGCGAACGTGCGCCAGCCGCCGATCTCGACACTCAATCTCGCCCACATCATCCCCCTTTCCGCCGTGTGGGCGGGTCCGGAACGGGATGAGCATTTCGGTTCACCCCCCTTGCTCTACGCCAAGACCGAAGGCTCCACCCCGTTCCGGTTTTCTTTGCACGTTGGCGACGTCGGCCATTCGCTGATCATTGGCCCAACGGGTTCCGGAAAATCCGTGCTGCTCGCTTTGATGACGATGCAGTTTCGCCGTTACGAGAATGCGCAAGTGTTCGCCTTCGATTATGGCGGCAGCATTCGCGCCGCCGCGCTCGCAATGGGCGGCGATTGGCAGGATTTGGGCGGCGGCCTTTCGGAAGAAGATGCGCCGGTCGCCTTGCAGCCGTTGGCGCGTATTGACGAAGCCGCGGAGCGCGCCTGGGCCGCCGAATGGCTCGCCGCCATCTTCGCGCACGAGAACGTCGTTATCGATCCGCAGGCGAAAGAGCATCTGTGGTCGGCGCTTGGATCGCTCGCCAGCGCCCCGCCGGGAGAGCGGACGCTTTCGGGTCTCGCCGCGCTGCTGCAAGCGCAGACATTGAAGCAAGCGCTCGGCCCTTGGATTGTCGGCGGGCCTTGGGGCCGCTTGCTCGATGCGGAAGCCGAGCGGCTCGGTTCGGCGCGCATCCAAGTGTTCGAGACGGAAGGATTGATGGAGAGCGGCGCGGCGGCGGCCGTGCTCGCCTATCTCTTTCATCGTATCGCCGGGCGGCTCGACGGCAGCCCGACGCTGATCATTGTCGATGAAGGCTGGCTGGCGCTCAATTCGCCCGCCTTCGCAAAGCAGCTCTCGGCCTGGCTCGTCACGCTCAGGAAGAAGAACGCCAGCGTCATCTTCGCCACGCAATCGCTGGCGCAGATCGAAGGCAATGCGGTGACGCCGGCGATCATCGAAAGCTGCAAGACCCGCATCCTGTTGCCGAACGAGCGCGCGCTCGAACCGCAGATCATGAAAATCTATGAGCGGTTCGGTCTCAATACGCGCCAGATCGAGATCCTCAGCAGGGCCACGCCCAAGCGCGACTATTATTACACGGCGCCGCAGCGCGGAAATCGCCTGTTTGAATTGGGGCTGGGCGAAATCGCACTCGCCTTCGCCGCCGCCTCCGCGAAATCCGACCAAGTCCGCATCGCCGAGCTTCTGGCTGAACACGGCCAGGAGGGCTTCGCCGCCGCCTGGCTCAAGCATCGCGGCGCCGATTGGGCGGTCGAGCTGCTTCCCACCATCCAACAGGAGATGATCCCATGACCTTGCGATCGCTTCGTCGCGCTGCGCTCGCGGCGGTTCTTGCCGTTTCCGTTCCGCTCGCCGCAATGCCGCCAGCGTCGGCGCAGATGGCGGTAATCGATCCAACCAATCTGATCCAGAACGTGCTGACCGCCGCCCGCGCGCTCGAACAGATCAGCAATCAGATCACGCAGATTCAACAGCAGGCCGAGTCGCTGATAAACGAAGCGCGCAACCTGACCAGCTTGCCGCTCAGCACGCTCTCGACCCTGCAAGCCCAGGTGCAGCGCACCCAGCAGCTTTTGGCGCAAGCCCAGCGCATCGCCTTCAGCGTTGAAGCAATCGAGCGCCAATTCGCGGAGCAATACAGCGCCATCGATATGAGCGCCTCGGATCGCGCGCTTGCCGACGGCGCCATGAGCCGCTGGCGCAATAGCGTGGCAGCGTTCGAGGATTCGCTGCGCGTTCAGGCCGGCGTTGTCAGCAATCTCGACGGCGCCCGCGATACGATGGACCAGCTCGTCGGCGCCAGCCAAAGCGCGACCGGCGCGCTCCAAGCCGCACAGGCTGGCAACCAATTGCTGGCGCTGCAATCGCAGCAGATCGCCGATCTGACAGCGCTCATGGCTGCGCAGGCGCGTGCGGAGTCGCTTGAATCCGCGCGCCAGGCCGCGGCGCAAGCGCAGGCCCGCGAACAGATGCGCCGCTTCCTTGAGCGCCCGAACGGCTACCAGCCGGGCGATGCGCGCATGTTCAACGATTGAGCGCCGCGATGGACGGCAAACTCCTCGCGCGCCTGGGCGCCGTCGCGCTCATCGCCATCGCGATCACCGTGGCGGTGATCGAAGCGGCGCGGAAGCCCGCGCGCCCAGCGCCAACCGTAGCGGCGGCGCTTGAGCCGGAACGGGAAGCGGACCCGTTGCGCCAGGAATTGCGCCGCTGCCAAGCGTTAGGGGCCGCCGCCGGGGACGATCGCGATTGCCTAGCCGCCTGGGCCGAGAACCGCCGCCGCTTCTTCCGCGCCGGGGAGCGGTGAAATGGAGGGCACAGGCGTCGTCGATCGGTTTCTGGCGGTCTTCGCCTCCTACATCGATTCCGGCTTCGGCCTGTTGGGCGGCGAGGTGGCGTTCATCGCCACCACCTTGATCGTCATCGACGTGACTTTGGCGGCGCTGTTCTGGACCTGGGGCGCCGACAACGACATCATCGCCAGGCTGGTGAAGAAGACGCTATTCGTCGGCGCCTTCGCCTACATCATCGGCAATTGGAACGCGCTCGCCCGCATCGTGTTCGAGAGTTTCGCCGGCTTGGGTTTGCTCGCTTCGGGCGGCGCCATCACGACGGACGATCTCTTGCGGCCCGGCCGCGTCGCGCAAGTCGGCATCGATGCGGCCGCCCCTTTGATCGAGTCGATCTCCGATCTGTTGGGCTTCATCTCCTTCTTCGAGAACTTCATCCAGATCGTCGTTCTGTTGATCGCCTGGCTGATTGTCATTCTCGCCTTCTTCGTGCTGTCGGTGCAGCTTTTCATCACCTTGATTGAGTTCAAGCTCGTCACGCTCTGCGGCTTCGTGCTGGTGCCGTTCGGCCTCTTCAATCCGACATCCTTCATGGCGGAGAAGGTGCTCGGCCATGTGCTGTCGAGCGGCATCAAGGTGCTGGTGCTCGCCGCCATTGTCGGCATCGGCTCGACCCTGTTTGACGAATTCACCAGCGCCATCGGCGCCGATCAGCCCACGATCGAGGAAGCGCTCGCCATCGTGCTCGGCGCGCTCTGCATGCTGGGCCTGGGCATTTTCGGCCCTGCCGTCGCCAATGGCCTCATCTCGGGCGGTCCTCAACTCGGCGCAGGCGCGGCGGCGGGAACCGTGCTCGCGGCCGGCGCCGTGGGCGCCGCCGGTTTAGCTGGCGCGCGCATGGGGCTTGGCGCCGCAAGCGGCGCAGCGCGCGGTGGCGCTTATGCGGGCGGCGCGGCGCAAGGCGCCTATCGTCTTGGAACGGCCGGCAAGAGCGGCGCGGCCGCTTTCGCGGGCGGCGTTGGCGGCGTCGTTGCGGCGGCCGGCGGCGCCGCGCTCTCGCCGCTGCGCAAGATGGCGAGCGCCTTGCAGCAAAGCGCCACACAAGGCTCGCGCGCGTCCGTGTCGATGACTGGCGGCGCGATCGTGGGCGCGACGCCGCAAGCAGCTTCATCCGGCGCCGCTCAGCCCGCCTGGGCGCAGCGCATGAAGCGCCAGCAGGCTCTCATTCATGGCGCGACCATCGCCGCGCACACGCTTTCCGGCGGCGACAGCCGCGGCCCCGGCGTCTCCGTTGATGCAAAGCAGAAGGACTAAAAGATGTTTCGACGCCCCAGCCTTCGCTATGGCGAAACCCCGCCGGCTGAAACGCCCTATCAGCGCGCGCGGCAAGATTGGGACGATCGCATCGGTTCGGCGCGCGTCCAGGCCCATAGCTGGCGCATGATGGCGTTCGCTTGCCTTGGCGTCGTGGTGCTGCTGCTTGGCGTCGTCGTGTGGCAGAACGCACGCGGCACGATCGTCCCCTGGGTCGTGGAAGTGGACGAGCTGGGCGAAGCCCAGGCGGTCGCGCCGGCGACGGCCGACTACCGGCCGACCGATCCGCAGACCGCGTTTCATTTGGCCCGCTTCGTCGAGCACGTTCGCACGATTTCGGCCGATCCGATCATCACGCGGCAGAATTGGCTGCGCGCCTATGACTTCACCAATACGAGCGGCGCGCAGGCGCTCAACGAATATGCGCGCGAGAACGATCCGTTTGGCGAGGCGAATGTGCGCGTGGCGATCGAGGTGTCGAGCGTCATTCGCGCCTCGCCGGATTCGTTCCGCGTCGCCTGGACCGAGCGGCGCTATCGCGACGGCTCCTTGGCGGAACGCTCGCGCTGGACCGCCATCCTCACCACCACGATCCAGCAGCCGCGCACGCCCGACGCCATTCGCAAGAATCCGCTCGGCGTCTTCGTCACCGCTATTCACTGGTCTCGGGAGCTTGAACAATGATCGTCCTTCAACGCACGGCGGCGGCTGCGTCTTTCGCCGCTATCATGACGCTTGGCGCTTGCGCGACAGCGCAAGCGGAGCCGCCGCGCGAGATCGCGGCCGTGCGATTGGCCGACCATGAGCCGCCGGCGATCGTCGCCATACCAACGCCGCTGCCGCTACCAGGTCAGCTCATGCCGCTTGAAGGCGCTCCGAACGAGCCGCCCGAGCCCACCGACCCGCGCCGCCGCGTCGGCGACGCCAATGTCGCCGCCCGCATCGAACCGGCGCGCGACGGCTTCATCAACGCCATGCAAATCTATCCGTTCACAAGCGGAGCGCTCTATCAAATCTACGCCGCGCCGGGCCAGATAACCGACATCGCCTTGCAGGAAGGCGAGCGCCTGGTCGGGCCAGGTCCGATCGCGGCCGGCGACACCGCTCGCTGGATTATCGGCGACACGCTGAGCGGGACCGCGGAGGGCGAGCGCGTCCACATTCTCGTGAAACCGACGCGCGCCAATCTCGTCACCAATCTCGTGATCAACACCAACAGGCGCACCTATCATGTCGAGCTGCGCGCCACGCCCGCGACCTATATGGCCTCGGTATCGTGGACCTATCCGCATGACGAGCTGTTCGCCTTGCGCGCCGCGCGGCGGGCGCGGGATGATGCCGCGCCGATCGCCTCGAACATCAATCTCGCGGCGCTCGATTTCCGCTATCGCGTCGAGGGAGACAGGCCGGCCTGGCGGCCGGTGCGCGTGTTCGATGACGGCGCGCAGGTCTTCATCGAGTTTCCGCCCGACATCGCCCAAGGCGAAATGCCGCCGCTCTTTATCATCGCGGCTGGAGACGAGGTGGCGCTGGTGAACTTCCGCGTTTCCGGCCGTCACATGATCGTGGATCGCCTGTTCGACCGCGCCGAGCTGCGCCTCGGCGATCGGCGCGGGGTAGTGCGCGTGCGCATCGTGCGCGATGCGCGGACGCGCCCCATCGGAGGGGGGCGGCCATGAGCGAAGATCAGGACACGCCCGCACCGGCGCAACCGCTGGGAGAAACCGAAAGCCCGGATCTGCGCTTGCGCGCCAAGCCGCCGCGCGTGGTGCGGCTTTCGCGCAGAGCGCTGGCGATCATGGGCGTGGCCGCCGGCGCCGCCCTCGGCGGCGTGGTGATCTATGCGCTGCAACCGCCTCCACCCCAAACAGAACGAGAGCTTCATGTCGCCGAAGGACGCGCGCGTTCCGATGTCTTGGCAAATGCGCCACAGGATTATAGCCAGGCGCCGCCGCTGGGGCCGCCGCTGCCGGGCGATCTCGGCCGGCCCATTCTCGATGCGCAAGCGCGCGGCGAAAGCGTCCCGGTTCCCCCGATCGGCGCAGGCGCAGCGGGCGCCGATGCGGATCGCGGCGTGCAGGAGCAGGATGCGGCGCGCACCAGCCAGCTCTTTCTGGCGGCGTCGTCCGCGCGCCGCAGCGAGCCGGCCGGATCGGGACAGACGCTCTCTCTACTTCAAGCGCCGGCGGCTCTTGCTGATGGCGCGGCGCAAGGTTCGCGTGCGGACTTTCTGAATCGCGAACCTGATCGGCGCACTGTGAGCGCCGAGCGCATCCAGCCGCCGGCCTCGCCTTATCTGATCCAGGCGGGCAGCGTCATTCCCGCCGCGCTCATCACCGGCATACGCTCAGATCTGCCCGGCCAGATCACGGCGCTTGTGACCGAACACGTCTATGACTCGCCGACGCGGCGCTTCCTGCTTATCCCGCAAGGCTCGCGGCTGATCGGAACCTATGAGTCCGAGGTGTCGTTCGGCCAGGAGCGCGTTTTGCTGGGCTGGGACCGGCTGATCTTTCCGGGCGGCGAGTCCATCGTGCTTGAACGCCAGCCCGGCGCCGATGCGGCGGGCTTCGCCGGCTTGCAGGACCGCGTCGATCATCATTGGGGCAATGTCGCGCGCGCGGCGTTCGTCTCGACCTTGCTGGGGATCGGCGCGGAGGTCGGCCGCGACGACGACGACATCGCCCGCGCAATCCGGCGCGGCGCGCAGGACACGATCAACCAGGCCGGCCAGCAGATGGTGCAGCGCGAACTCGGCATCCGCCCGACGCTGACCATCCGGCCAGGCCATCCGCTGCGCGTGATCGTGACGCGCGACCTTGTGCTCTCGCCGCGAGCCGCTCCATGAGCAAGCTCAAGCTGGGACCGTTGCTGGACGACAAGCCGGTCAAGCTCACGGTCGAACTGCCCGCAAGCGTGCATCGCGATCTTCTGGCCTATGCGGCGGCGCTGGCGGCCGAGAGCGGCGGATCTGCACCGAAGCCGGACCAAATCATTGCGCCCATGCTGGCGCGCTTCATGGCGACCGATCGCGCGTTCCGCGCCAAGCGGAAGAAGAACGCGCCTCACGCGCGCGACGGATAGCGCTCGCGCAAAATCTTCAAGAACACGCCAAGCGCGGGATTGCGGTGATCGCGGCGGAAATAGGCGATATAGGGCAGCCCGCTGACGCCCGCCGCATCGCGGACATCAACCGCAACCGCATGCGGCCCGAACTCGGCGCTTCCCGCGCAGACGAGGGTGACGCCCTGTTTCGCGCCCACGAGCTGCGGCATGCTTGAATGTGCGACGGCATGGCGGGAAATACGCCGCTCGATGCCGACGGAGGGAAGCTTACCCAAGAGCAGCGCCTCCAATTGCGGCCCCGGATCGCGCGTGCTGAACAAAAGGGTCTCGCCGGCAAGATCGGTCCAATAGATCGACTCGCGGCCGGCCAGGGGGTGCTCGGCCGGAAGAATGGCGACGATCCGGTCGGACCACGCTGACAGGTACTCAAGATTGGCGTTGGCATGCTCGCCGCCGATGATGGCGATATCGAGCACGCCGGCGCGGGTATGCGCCAGCAAGCGTCGGCCCGACGCTTCCGTAAGCTGAACCGAAACGTCCGGCGCCTTTTCGTGCAGCGATGCAAGCGTCGCCCGCAAATGGCCGGCCGACATGGAAGCGTGAATGCCGATTTGCAGCCGCCCGGCGGCGCCGCGCCCGACAGCCTTGGCGTCCGTGATGATGCGGTCGGCGATCTCGACAATCAGACGTGCGCCATCCACGAACGGCGTCCCTGCATGGGTCACGCTCGTGCCGGTATTGGTGCGCTCGAAAAGGGGAACGCCAAGCCATGCTTCGACAGCGCGTATCGCACGGCTGATCGTCGATTTCTGGACGTTGAGGCTGATCGCGGCCTGGTGAAGGCTGGGATGATCAGCGGCCGCAACAATGTAGCGGAGGTGTCTTAGCTCCATCGTTCACATACGTGCCGTCTGATAAGCGAAATGGCGACAACCACGTATCTGTCGCCAACAAGTCGCATTCACTGTGAGGTGAGCGGCGTTTCTCATTGGCTTACGCATCTCCATTTGCTGGTTGGTCCAGGAAATCCTTGAGCGGAGCCTTGCATCAGTTAGGCGCTCCGGGGAGATCGCAACCCAGCTTTCAAGCGGTTTGCGGCTTGGACGTGGTATCTAGCGGCGTTGACGCAATCGAAGGCGATCAACCGTCCTTCACCTGCCGGGCTTCGCCTTCGCGATTGGCGATGTTGGCGCGATCACTCAACACGCACCGATTTCGGCATGCTCAAGAAATCCGGCGGACGGCGCTCAAGCTGCGCCGCCAGCCCTTCGGCGAATTCGGGATGGGTGAGGCAAGCCACTTGGTCGGCGGCTTCGATTTCGAGATCGGTCTCCAAATCCAGCGATCCGAACGCGCGCAGTTTGGCCTTGACGCGCGCGACCGCCAGACGCGGCAGCGCGGCGAACGCGGCCGCGCGCTCAAGCGCGGCGCTCATCACCGCGTCGTCGGGGACAAGCTCGTCCGCGAGGCCGATTTCAAACGCTTTTGCGCCATCGACGCTTGCGCCAGTGAGGAAGATCGTCCGTGCGCGGGAAAGGCCGATGCGCTGCGGCAGCGAACGCATCAGACCCCAGTCCGGCGTGAGGCCGAGCTTGATGAACGGAAACAGGATGCGTGTGGAAGGGCCGACAACGATATGATCGCCCAGGAGGGCGAGGCCCACGCTCGCGCCCGCGGCGACGCCCTCCATCGCCGAGACGATCGGCGCGCTCGAACCGGCGAACGCACGGCAGACATTGTGAATGTGATCGAGCCGCGCCTGTGCTTGCTGCTTGGTGAGGTTGGCCATGCTCGGCAGGTCGCCGCCGGCGGAGAACACGCCATCGGCGCCGCCGAACACGATGGCCCGCGCGCTCTCGTCGCAAGTGATCTCCTGCGCCGCTTCAAGCAGGGCTTCGCGCATGGCCTGATCGATGGCGTTGCGTTTGTCCGGACGGTTGAGCCGTAGACGAACGACATGCTGAGCAGGGCGATCGACGAGAACGGGCGCGGCGGGGTCCTGGTCAGGCGTCATAGGCGCCGACGATGGAGATGGAGCACACGTTCTGCGAAGGCTGGCCGCCGAGATTGTGGGTCAGGCCCAGGCGCGGATCGGACAATTGGCGCTCGCCGGCGCGGCCCTGCATTTGCAGGTACATTTCGTAGAGCATGCGCAGGCCGCTGGCGCCGATCGGATGGCCGAAGCATTTGAGGCCGCCGTCGATCTGGCACGGAATCTTGCCATCCGCGTCGTAAAAGCCGTCCAGCACGTCGCGAATGGCGCCGCCCTCGGGAGAGATGAACAGATCCTCGGTGGTGACCAGTTCGGTGATGGAGAAGCAATCGTGCACCTCCATCATGCTGATTTCATCGCGCGGATTGCGGATCCCAGCCTCGTCATAGGCGCGCTTGGCGGCGATGCGCGCGGTATGCACATAGCTGCCGTCCCAGGCGTTCGAGTGCATCTCCCAGCCATTGGAGACCGCGATCTGCAGCGCTTTGAACGTCACGAGATTGGTCTTGCCGAGCGATCTGGCGATCTCCGGCGTGGTTACGAGGGCCGCCGCTGCGCCGTCCGAGACCCCGCAGCAATCGAACAGGCCGAGCGGCTCGGCGATGATGGGCGCATTGAGCACCTGCTCCTCGGTGATCGGCTTGCGCAGATGCGCCTTGGGATTGAGCGCGCCATTGGCGTGGCTTTTCACGGACACATGCGCGATCGCGCGCTTCAGGTCGTCGCGATTGACGCCGTGCTTGGTGCGGTAGGCGCTGGCCAGCTGCGCGAAATTAGCGGGCGCGACGGCGTTGGGATACCATTGTGGAATGAGCGTGCCGACGGACGGCAGCGGCAGGCCGCCATAACCGGTGTCCTTCAGCTTCTCCACGCCGAGCGCGAGGGCGATATCGCACGCGCCAGACGCCACCGCATAGACGGCCGCGCGCACCGCTTCTGAACCGCCGGCGCAGAAATTCTCCACGCGGGTGACGCCGATGAACGGCAAGCGCAGCGCGATTCCCATCGGCGTGCCGCCGCGTCCGACGCCGACATCGTCCATGTGCGTGGAGAACCACGCGGCGTCGATCTGCTGGGGCCCGATGCCGGCGTCGGCGAGAGCCTCGGTGTACGCCTCGACCATCAGGTCTTCGGGGCTTGCGTCCCAGCGCTCGCCGAAACGGCTGCAGCCCATGCCCAGAATGGCGACCTTGTCCTTAATGCCGCTGGCCATCACGTGGTCCTTTCAATCGCGGCGCGCGCGGGCGTCGCTTTCCAGAAATATCGGGTGAAGTGGCGCGTATTGTCTCTGTCCTTGACGCGGAACACCATTTCCATCGCTTCGCCGACATCCACGTCGCCGGGACTGACGTCTGTGAACTCCATCAGGATGCGCCCGCCGCCGTCGAAATCGATCTGTCCGTAGTGTTGCGGCGGCGCGGGATAATAGGAGAGGTATTCGGCCGACCAGCTCAGGATGCGCGCGCTGCGGTCAGCGAGCGGATAGGGATCTTGCGTGTCCAGGGCGGCGTGCTGAGGATCATAGCTGAGCCGGGAGGGCGGAAAATGCACGCTGCCTGTCTCGCGGCACTTGCCGCCGACAAGCGCCATGATCGCCTTTCGGTGCCTGTAGAGGGTGGTGAGCGGGGTCTTTTTATCCTGCTCGCCGCGCATGCCCTTGTCGAGATCGAGCTGCCCGCGATAGGCGAGAAGTCTGGTGTAATTGTTTTCCTGCGCCCCTCGCGTCAGCCATCCCGAGAGGCCGCGGCGCGGCTTGACGCTGCCGATTTTGTCGGTCACGCGCCAGATGACGGCTTCCGCGCCATTGCCGAACTCCAGCATGAGGATCACCGCGCCCGGACGGGCGGTTTCCAGCACGCCCGCCAGCAGCAACAGGCCGTGGCCGACGCCGGTGTCGCCCACCTGTTCAGCGAGGTCATCGACGACAGCGTCGGCGCGCACGCCGAGCGCGCGCGCGACCTGCGCGGCCATGCCCTTGAGCGCGACGGGGAAGATGAAGTGATCGACCTGCGCGCCGGAAAGGCCGGCTTTGGCCAGCGCCGCCGCAGCCGCGCGCGGCGCGATCTTGGCCACGCCCTCGTCGCGGATCCAGCGCTCTTCCCAGACGTAATCGACGTCCTGGCCCGCCTCGCGGAAATGATCCACGAAATCGATGGTGAACGCCGACGAGCCGAGATGCTCGGCGATCACGTCTTCGGTCCCGATCAGCAGGGCGGCCGCGCCGTCGCCGAATTCGAGCTCAGGCGCGCTGGCCGCGCGCGTGCGGCGCAGATCGGAAGCGGCCACCAGAACCGGGGCTGCGCCGGCTCGCGCGCGCGCGAGCGCCTGGTTGACCGCCGAAAGCCCGGCGCGGCGGCTCGCGGCGATGTCGATCGCCTCGATCTCCTCGTTGAGATTGAGCGCGGCGGCGACGACGCCGGCGTTGAGACGATCCGCGAAGGTGAAGGTGGTTGAGGCCAGCATCACCGCATCCAGCGAGGGCGGCGTTTCCGAATGCGGAAGGCAGTCTCGCGCCGCCGCGACCGCCATCGTGATCGCGTCTTCATCCCAATTGGCCAGCGAGCGCGTGCCCTTCGCCTTGCCTTTCAGGCCAGGTGCGAACCATGCGTTGGCCTGATAGATGGCCTGCCGGCTCATCCGCAGCCGGGGCAGATACGCCCCGTATCCGACGATGCCCGAACTCATGGTCGTTGTTCCTTGATTGCGCCCAGACGGGGCTTGAGAAAGCGGCCGATGTCGGCCACCGCCGCACGGGCTTCCGGCAGGTCTTCCCCGAATTGCTGGAACACGTGGATCATGCCGTCCCAGACCTGCAGACGCACGTCGACGCCCGCGCGCTGGGCCGCCGCCTCAAGGTCGATGGAATCGCTAAGCACGGTTTCGCGGTCGCCGACCTGGATCAGCATGGGGGGAAGGCCCGACAGGTCGGCGTTGAGCGGCGACGCCAGCGGCTGCGCGGGATCGGCGTCGCCAAGATAGCGCGCCGCCATGGCGAGGATCATGCGGCGCTGGTGAATCGGATCCGCATCCGCGCGGGTGCGATAGCTTTCCCCGCGGGCCTGGAGGTCGGTCCAGGGCGACATCAACACGAGCGCCGACGGCGTCGGTTGACCGCGCGCCCTGAGCGCCAGCGTCGTCGCGAGCGCAAGATTGGCTCCGGCGGAATCGCCCACGAAAGCGACCCGACCGAGATCGACGCCGCGGCGGGTCAATTCCTGGCAGACCGCGAGCGCATCGTCGATGGGGGCGGGAAAAGCATGTTCGGGCGCCCGTCTGTAGTCCACGCAAAGCCCCGTCGCGTCGGCCGCCGCCGAGATGCGCGCGATCAGGTCTGCATGCGATCGCGCCGAGCCGACGAGATAGCCGCCGCCATGAAAATAGAGGAACGCGCGTCTGGGATCGGCTCCCGTCGCGGTCACGCGGCTGACCGCGACGCCGGCAAAGACGTCGGGCTCGATCGCGGCGTCGACGGCGGCGCGCCCGAACAGGGCGTCCCATTCCTCGCGCATTTGAGCGGGGGAGGTGTCGCGTTTCCAGCCTCCGTACACGGCCTGGACGCGCGCGATGACGCGGTCGAGCGGCGTCAGCATGCCATGCCGCCCGAGACGCCGATGGTTTGCGCCGTGATGTAGCCTGCGGCGTCGGTCGCCAGATGACCAACCAAAGCGGCGACTTCGGCGGGCTCGCCGAGGCGGCGCATCAGCGTCGCCTGCTCCATCGCCGCCAGCAATTGCGGTCCGCCGGCCTCGACGGCTCTTTCCAGAAGCGGTGTGCGGATCGGCCCCGGCGCGACGACATTGGCGGTGACGCCGTAGCGGGCGTTTTCACGCGCGATGGATTTGGTGAAGGCGATGACCCCGCCCTTGGCCGCCGCATAGACCGAACCGCCCTTCGAACCGATGCGGCCCGCCTCCGAAGCGATATTGATGATGCGCCCGTAACCGGACCGCTGCATCGCCGGCAGCGCCGCATGGGTGCAGGCGAGCACCGAAATCAGGTTGACCGCGAGCAGATCGGACCAATCCTGCGGCGTGGTGTCGGTGAAGAACGCGTGCTGATCGCGGCCGGCGTTGTTGACCAGAATGTCGAAGGGACCGTGCGTGGCGACCGTCCTGGCGACGGCGGCGGGGTCGGAGACGTCAAGCGCGATGCCCGCGGCGCTGCTGTTGGAGATGGACGGCTCGGCGGCTTCGAGCGCGATATCGGCATAAACGACGCTCGCCCCGCGGCGCAGTAATTCGAGAACGATCGCCGCGCCGATGCCGCGCCCGCCGCCGGTGACGAAGGCGCGCCGCCCCGCGAGCTTCTCTGGGTCGGCGGTCATTGTCCGGTAAAACGCGCCGGGCGTTTTTCGATCACCGCCGCCAAGCCTTCCTTCGCATCCGCCGTGCGGGCGAGTTCGGCGACAGTACGGGCTTCTTCAGGCAGACACGCCTCGAAGCCGAGCCCCAGCCCGTTCCACAAAAGCCGCTTGGCCGCGGCAAGCGCCTTCGGCGCGCCCTGCGCCAGGGTCTTTGCAAGGACGTCAATGTCGTGATCGAGGCGATCATCGGGCGCGACGGCGGTGATGAGGCCGATGCTCAGCGCCTCGTCCGCGCCAATGACGGGGTTCCTCATAACGATGTCCATGGCGCGCCGGAAGCCGACCAGCCGCTGAAGCGTGACTGAACTGCCGCCGTCCGGCGCCATGCCCGCCCGTGTCGCGCCGGCGAGAAACTTGGCCGAAGCGCCGGCGATGACGAAATCGGACGCGCAGACCAGTCCCAAACCGCCGCCGCCCGCCGCATAGCCCTGTACGCCGGTGACGACGGGCGCCTCCAGACGCACGAGGCCGCCGCAGACGATCTGCAGATAGGCGGTCGCTTCGCGCAGATAGTCCGGCAAGCCTTCGCCGCGCGAGGCGAAATCTTTGACGTCTCCGCCTGCGCAGAAATTTGCGCCCGCGCCTCTGAGGATGAGCACCCGCAGGTCGGGCCGGCCATGACAGGTCATGATCGCCGCATGCACCGCCTTGAGCAATTCCACGCTCATGCCATTGGCCGCGGTGGGACGATTAAGTGTGAGGCGCGCGACGCCATTCTCCAGCGTCAAGAGGGCGGGGCCGTCAGAGATCAATTCGATTCGTTGGCCGTTTTGCGAGGCGGTTGTCATGGCGGGCTAGATCAGAAAGGCGAGCGTGAAGAGCGCGCGGTTGTTGTTGGTGAGGAACACGTTCTTGCGCGCCATGCGAAAGTCGTCTCCGTCGGGCCGCAGCAAATATTCATTGCGCGTCGACCACAGCGTATCGGCGCGCAGGGACGATTCGAACACCAGCGCGTTGGAGAAGGCGCGAATCTGATTTTCCGTCACCTCGGCGATTTCAATGTTCGACACCACGCGGCGCAGCCGCGACGGTGGCGCCTGCGCGTGCCGCTTGCCGGTATGCAATTGGCGGATGCGCAGGGCGATCCTGGAGCGGTTGTCGTAGATGATCGACATCTCCTTCTCCGGATCGATGTCGTCGGCGTTGGCTGGAATCCAATAGACGCCGTCGTCCGTCCAGAGCGCTTCCCACGCGTCGTATTGGTGCTCGTCCTGCAAGCGGGCCTCGCGGTAGATGAAGGCCGTGACCCGTTGCAGCAAATCCGGCGAAGCGTTGCTCAAGGCTGAGCCTCCATCAACGCGACGTAATGGCGCCAAATCCCGCGCGACGGCACCTCGTCGGTCGAGTGTCCGACGACATAGTCGTTCTCATCGCGGCGCTCGCGCTGTTCGCCGCGGCCAAGGAACAGCCAGGGTGGGGTAAGGAAGCCCGCGCCGCGCTGGTTGCGTTCGTACATTTCCGTGTCGTCGGCCAGCAGCAATCCGGCCGGGCCGACCGATCCCATGGTTTGTTGGCGCAAACGGCGATTGAGGTCGGGGGCGCCCTTGAATTGCAGGGCGGTGACATGCTGGATCGTCTCGTTCACCGAGATGGGCTGGATCACGAAGATCTGAATCTCGGCGATGAACAGATTCGGGAAAATCATGACGTGCGGCGTGCCGTCGATCATGATTTCATGGGCCTTCTGTTCCCCGTAAGCGGCTTCCATCGCCGCCGCATAGTCGGGCAGCCGGTCAGCGGTGGTGCCGAACCAGCGCATGGGGACGTCGGCCTTGCGGAATTCCGGCCGCAGATCGACTTCAGTGTGCCCATTTCCGAAGTCGCGGGTGAGCGCTGTCGATCGGTCGCCATAATAGGTTCCGATCGCGCTGTCGGCGACGGAGAAGATCGAGCTATGGACAAAGGCGGGATGATAGCCGTCGCACTCGTTCTCGAGAATGAACTTCCAGTTCGCCTTGGCCCTATGCTTCAGAAAGCCCGCCGTGATCTCCACCTCGCCTTGCGGCGAGGTCTGCACAAGGCGGTCGAGCGTCTCGGCGGCGCCGCCCAGATGCTGCTTCAGGGAGACGCCTTCCGCCGCGAACGAGCCGAACACGAAGCCCTGATAGGATTCCACGCGCGGCAGAACGCCAAGACCGAGCGTCTTCTTGTCGGCTTCGGGATGGTCCCGGTAGCCGTCCGGAAACGCGTATCCGATCAGTTCGCCCGCGCTGGAGAAGGTCCATGAATGATAGGGGCAGGTGAACGAGCGCGCGTTTCCCTTTTCCTTGAGACAGACCTGGTTGCCGCGATGCGAGCACCGATTTTGAAGCAGCCGTATCTGGCCGGTGTTGTCGCGCGTCATGATGATGGGCTGCGGGCCGATCGACTTCATGACGAAGTCGTTCTTGTTGGGGACCTCGCTCTCGTGGCCGACATAGACCCAGCCGCGATACCAGATCTTCTCCAGTTCGGCCTGAAAGAGCGCTTCGTCGGTGTAGACCGAGCCATGCACGCGATTGCGCTGAACCAGCCGCGAAAGGTCGGGCTTAAGGGGGTCTAAGGTGATGGACATGCATCAAGCTCCTGCTGTTGGGTAACGCGCAATTCGCATCCCTCATGTCCCCTTGGTCGGGGGCAGGGCGACTATCGCGGCCGACCGTCAGGCCACGCCGCGGTCGTGCAGCGCGCCGACTGCGGCCGATGTCAGGCCCACCACCTCAAGCAGCACCTCGTCCGTGTGCTCGCCAAATCTCGGCGCAACGCCAGGCGGCGTGCGCGCCTCCTGGCTGAACGCGAGGGGGATGCCGGGGGTCAGCACCTCGCCAATCCCAGGATGTTCCACCTTTGAGAACATGGGGTTTGCGGCCGAGCAATTGGGATGGCCGGCGACCATTTCGGCCACGGTTCGATAGCGCCCCCAGCAGACGCCGCGCCTGTCAAACGCGTCGGCGACCTTCGCCAAGGGGCGGCCCGAGATCCAAGCGCCAACCAGGGCGGCGATGGCCGCGCGCGCCTTGAAGCGGTCGCCTTCGCGGGAGAGGTCAAGGTGGTCAGCGGCTTCGATCGCGGCAAGCTGGCCGGCGATGCCGGTGGCGGCCACAAGAGCGCGCCATTGTTTGGAGGTCAGTGCGACCACCATGATGCGCGCCCCGTCCTTGCAGACGAAGTCGCGTCCGAAAGCCCCGAACAGGTCGTTGCCGGCGGGCTCTCTCACGATGCCGCGCTCGGCTTCGGCGATGAACCCGAGATGGCCCATCACCGCGAGCGCGACGTCCTCCAACGCCAGGGTCACATGTTGGCCGCGCCCGTCGCGCCGGCGGCGGCGCTCCGCCGCCAGAATGCCGACCGCCGCCATTTGTCCGGTGATGAGATCCCAGGCGGGGAGCACATGGTTGACTGGCGCGCGGCGAGGGTCTGGTCCGGTCAAATAGGGCAGCCCGACGCCGGGATTGACGGTGTAGTCCACCGCCGAGCCGCCGTTTCTGTCCCCTTGGATGGTCAATTGGATGAGGTCGGGCCGGGCCGAGCGCAGCGCGTCATGATCGAGCCAGCCGCGCGGTGGAAAATTGGTGAGCAAAATGCCCGCGTCCGGCCCTTTGGCGCAAGCGATCGCCTTGGCCAATTCACGGCCCTCCTCGCGGGTCAGGTCGAGGGCGACGGATTTCTTGCCTTTGTTCAAACCTGCCCAGAAAAGGCTTGCGCCGTCGCGGGTCACAGGCCAGCGATGCTGATCCAGGCCGCCGCCGATCGCGTCGATGCGGATGACCTCGGCGCCGAGCTGCGCCAGGGTCATGCCGCCGAGCGGCGCGGCGACGAAGGCCGAAGCCTCCACCACGCGCATGCCGGAAAGGGTTCGGGTCATGCCTCAGCAGACCCCGCGCGGCGCATCCGTCCCTGCGCGCCAATACACAGCGGCTCGCCCGGAACGGAAAACAGGAATTGGTCCATGGGCTCAGCTCTTTGGCGGGGGCTTTTGAAGATCGTCCGCGTCAATCCAGCAAAGCCGATCCAAATCCACTTCGTCCAAATTCAGGCCGTGGAGGTGAACGGCGCCGCGCAGCATCAGGGCCTGCGCCCTTGCGACCACGGGCGGATCGATCATCTTGCCGTCCAATTGGACCGCGCCCCGACCGTCTCTCTTGGCTTGATGGAACGCTCTGACGATGCGGCGGGCCTCCTCGAACTCAGGCGCGGTGGGCGCGAAGGCGGCGTTCAGCACGGCGACTTGGCGCGGGTGAATGCAGAAAGCGCCGCCAAAGCCCATATCGGCGGCGAGGTCGGCGGCGCGGCGCAGCGCATCCAGGTCCGAGTAGTCGGCGATCGAAGCGGGGAACCCATAAGGCGCCAGGCCATGCCGACGGCACGCGAACACGATCTGCTGGTTGGGGTGGTAGAGCGTCTGCAGCGTCGGGCGCATGCCCGCCGAGTGCGAGAAATCCTCGGAGCCGAGCGACAGGCCGATGAGCCGGGGCGCGCGGCAGATTTCGTCGAGCGCGGCCAGCGCATGTACGTCTTCGATCTGCGCTATGACGCCCACGCGGCCGGCCAGCAGCCCAGCAGCGCCCTCCAGCGCGCTCATAACGGTGTCGAGGCCCTCGAGTTGGTCGCGTGCGCCGATCTTGGGCGCGACGATCGCGCGGACAGAGGATGCGGCCGCCGCTTTGATATCCTCCCGCGCCAAGTCGTGCGCGGCGTTGATCCGCACGAGGACGTCTGCGCCGGATTCGGCGAGCTTCGCCGCCGCCGTCCGCAGGTTCTCGCGCGCGGCCGGTTTCTGCGCGTCGGGGACGCTGTCCTCCAGATCCAGCACGTAAGCGTCCGCCTTCGCGCGCGGCGCGGCGTCGATGAAGCGCGACACATGCGCGGGCACGAACATGAGTGAACGCCAGGATTCAGGCGCCGCCATGGCTTGCTCCTTTGTCGAAGCGCGCAATCGCGCGCATGCCGACGCCTCGATTGCTCTTGGCCCAAAGCACGGCGCCGTTTTCGGTATCGCTTCCGTGCAGCAAAAGGCTGTCTCCGCTGAACGTCGGCGCGATGGCGCGGAACTCAAACGTGCGCAGACCGGCGTCAGCGTGGCGGCGGCCAACCAGATTCAGCAGCAGCGTCGCCAGGAACGGCGCTTGGACAACCAGGCCTGGGTAATGTTCAACCTCGCGCGCATAGGCGCTGTCATAATGGATGCGGTGGCCGTTGTAGGTCAGCGCGGAATAGCGAAACAGCGAAACCGGATCGGTCGGCGCGGCGGCGCTCCAGTCGGACGGCGTGGAATCGACGACCTCCTGCGCGTCCATCGGGCCGGTTGGCATGGCGCGGTAGACGAGCGTTTGTTCCTCACGAAGGCAGAGTGCGCCGTTCTGGCTGATGAGGTGCTCGACCGAGACGAAGATCATCTCGCCTGACGCGCCCCTCTTGGGCGTGATGGACACGACGCGGGAGGTCTTTTCCGCGGCTTGACCGATGACAAGCGGGCGAAGCATCTCGAACCGACCGGCGGCCCACATGCGTCGCTCCAGAGCGATCGGCGGCAGGAAGCCGCCGCGCCTTGGGTGTCCGTCGGGACCTGTTTCGGCGGGAGTCAACGCGTCGAGAAAGTACAGCCATTGCCAACCTGGCGGCAGAGCGGCGCCGATGCCGACAGAGGCGGCGGGCGCCTCAAGCAGGGCCGCCAGGGCCTGAGGAGGGAAGGGGCTGATCAGATCGGCGCGCGTTTGGGTGCGGCCGATCCAGTCTCCGTAGGCGGCGTCGCTCATCCCATTCCCTCATCGGTTAGGGAAAGCCCCAAAGCGGCGCGCTGACGGAGCCAGGGCGAGACGCGGTAGCGCGGGTCGCCGGTGGTCGCGCGGATGGCGTCAAGGATAGCGACGATGCGCTGCGGGCCGATCGTGTCGCCCCAAGCCAGCGGCCCCATGGGATAGCCCAGACCGAGGCGCACGGCGTCATCGATGTCCGATGCGCTGGCGATGCCTCTTTGGGCGATATGGCAGGCGATGTTGACGATGGTCGTCAGCACGCGCTGCACGATGAAGCCAGGGCTGTCGGCAATGAGGGTGGCGGGCGTATCGCCGCCGCCCAGCAGGCTCAATGCTTTTGCGCGCGCGGCCGCGCTTGTCGCCGGCGTCGCCATCAGCGTGCGACGGCGGTCAAGACCCGGCAGCGGATCGACGCCCACCGTGCGCGCGGGATCGAGCGCGCGCTCGGCGCAAACAGCGGAAATCTCCCGGCCCCAGGGTTGTACAAGGATAAGGACATCCGGATCGTGCGGATCGGGCGCAATGACGCCGTTGCGCTCCATCACGGCGGCGATCAGGCCCTCATGCTGTTCGCAGTCCGGCGCCACCCAGACGCGTCCGCCATCGGCGGGCGAAGGCCCGGCTTGCGCCGCTGTTCGAGTCGCGGCGCCAGACCGATAATCGTACCAGCCTTGACCTGATTTGCGGCCATAGAGGCCCGCGGCGATGCGCGGCGGCGCCAAGGACGAGGGCCGGAACCGGGGCTCGAACTGGAATTGCTCGAAAATCCCCTGCAGCACACGCCCGGAGACATCGAGGCCGGTGAGATCAAACAGTTCGAACGGCCCCATGCGGAAGCCGGCGGCTTCGCGGAGGATAAGATCGATGGCGCCGTGCGAGGCGATGCGATCTTCGAGGATCGCCAAGCCTTCTGTGTAGAGGCCCCGTCCGGCGTGGTTGACGAGAAAGCCGGGTTGGTCCTCCGCGATCACCGCGCGATGGCCGGCAGATTCGACCAGGGCCTTAAGATTTTGAATCACGGATGGCGCGGTGCGAACCGCCGCGATCACCTCCGCCACTTTCATCAAGGGAACGGGATTGAAAAAGTGCAAGCCCGCGACGCGTTCGGGATGAAGGCTGCGCGAGGCGATTTGCGCGATGAGCAGCGAGGAGGTGTTGGAAGCGATGACAGCGTCGTCGCCAAGGATCGCCTCCAGTTGGGAAACGAGCGCTTGCTTGGCCTCAAGATCTTCGACGATGGCTTCGACGACGACGCGGCACGCCGACAATCCGGCCAGATCATCGACGACGACAAGGCGGCCCGCGGCCAGTTTCGACGCCTCGGCCGTCATGCGGCCCTTGCTCGCCAACTGGTCGAGCATGTCCAAGACTTGCGTGCGCGCGGCTTCCGCGGCCCCTGGCTTGGCGTCGAACAGCTTCACGTCGCAACCGGCGACCGCGAACAATTGGGCGATGCCGCGACCCATGATTCCAACGCCGACGACGCCGATAGGGTTTTGGGCTGGAGGCGCTTTCGTCATCTTATCCGCCGACAAACGTGGGTTTGCGGCGATCGAGAAAAGCGCGCATGCCTTCGCTCTTGTCGGCCGTGTCGAACAACAAGAGGAATTCACGGTTCTCCAGAGCGAGCGCGGCGTCGAGCGGCAGATCGGCGCCCATTGCGAGATTGCGTTTGATGGCGGCGATGGCCTTGGGCGGCATCCGCGCGACACGCTCGGCGATCTTGATCGCCCTGGCGAGGACCTCGTCCTGCTCGGCCAGAGCGCTGACCAGTCCGAGATCAAAGGCCCGGCGCGCGTCGACGGGCTCGGCGGCGAACAGCATGAGCGCGGCCGCTTTGGCGCCGACCAATCGAACCAGCCGCTGTACGCCGCCGGCGCCGGGCATGATGCCGACCGCCGCCTCCGGCTGGCCGAATTGCGCGCCGGGGCCCGCGACGATGATGTCGCTCATCATCGCCAGTTCGCATCCCGCGCCCAGAGCCACGCCGTTCACCGCGGCGATCAGGGGCTTGGAGAATCCCCAGACCGGGCGCCAGTATTGCGGCAGATCAAGCGCGGCCGCCTGTTGCGCGCCGAGGTCGACCAGCATGCTGAGGTCCGCGCCCGCCGCGAACACGCTGTCTCCGCCGGTGATGATGGCGCATCGGACCTCGCCATCCGCTTCCAGACGCGCAAAGGCGTCAGCAATCGCGGCGCGCATGGGAATGTCGAGCGCATTGCGCTTTTCCGGCCTGTTCAGTGACACCAGTGCGACGCTCGCCGCAATTGTTTCCACGCGCACGCGCGGCCCCTCGTTCGGTTCGGTCATGGTTGTGGCGAGCCAGATCTCTGATTGACGGTCATGCAGCCTAGCGGGCTGGGCAGGGGCGAGATGTCCCGGCGCCGGGGACGACGTCAAAGGCGCTTGGCGACCTCGTCATACATGACTTCCGCCGCGCCGCCGCCGATGCTGAGGATGCGGATATCGCGCGCGATCCGTTCCACCGCCGCGCCCTGAATATAGCCGCCGCCGCCATGGTATTGGACGCATTTATAGAGGATTCGATTGCCCAGCTCCGGGACGTGGGCTTTCAGCATCGCGCCCTCCAATTGGATCGGCTCGCCGCGCGCGGCCTTCAGGGCGACCAGATAGGTCAGCGCGCGCGCGGCCAGGAGCTCGGTGACCAGTTTCGCCATTTCCTGGCGGATTACCTGAAGATCCCACAGCGTGCGTCCGTAGGCGGGCCGCTCCCGCGTCCAGGCCAATGTCGCATCGATCGCCGCCTGAGCCAGCCCCAGAACCTGGCCGGCCGCGCACAGCCGCTCGTGATCGAGGCCTTTCATCATGTAATAGAAGCCCTTGCCTGCTTCTCCCAGGAGGTTCGCGACGGGAACGCGGGCGTCGTCGAAACGCAGCTCGCCGGTGTCGGAACTATGCCATCCGGTCTTCTTGAAACGCTCGCCATTGCTGAATCCGGGCGTGTCGCGCTCGACCATCAGCAGCGAGAATCCGGATCCGCCGCGCGCTTCGTCGGCGGTGCGGACGACGACGAAGAAGATGTCGGCGATGTTGGCGTTGGTGATGAAGGTCTTGGCGCCGTTCAAAACATAATGGTCCTGCTCGCGCCGCGCGGTTGTGGCGATGCGCGTGAGGTCGGAGCCGCCGCGCGGCTCGGTGACGCCGAGGCCGCAAATCGTGTCGCCGGACAAAATCCCCGGCAGGAGGCGGGCCTTCTGTTCGGGCGTGCCGACCCTGGCGAGGTGCAGGGCGGACATATCGGTATGGACGGTCAGCGAGGCGGTGAGGCCGCCATAGCCGGAGCGGGCGAGTTCTTCGTTCAGGATCACCGAGGCCGCAGCGTCCATTCCCGCGCCGCCGTCGGCTTCGGGAAAAGCCAGGCCCAGCATGCCGAGTGCGCCAAGGCGCTTGAACATGGCGGCGGGCACGCGCCCATCCGTTTCCCAGCCGTCGGCCGCGGGCGCTATCTCCTCGCGCACCAAACGGGCGATCTGACCGCGCAACATGCGATGTTCGTCGGTCAGAAAGGCGCCGTCGATATTGAGGATATCGCTCATGCGGATTTTTTCCGATCTGACTTCAGGAGCCGCTGAAGGTCGGCTGTCGCCGGTTAAGCATGGCCTTAATGGCCTGAGCGGAATCGTCCGAGCGGGCCAGCCGGCAAAGAATGTCGGATTCCGCCTCAAGCTGGCTCGGTAGGGTGGAGGAAAAGGCGGACCCGGCCAGGCGTTTGACGGCGCCGAACGCTAGGGTCGGTCCTGCGGCGCGTTCGCGCGCAAAAGCGAGCGCTCTTTGGTCCAAGGCGGCGTCATCGACCATCTCGCTGACGATGCCCAGATTGAGCGCCTCGGGCGCTGGCACGCGACGATTGGTCAGATAAAGCGATTGAAAGGCGCGCAAACCGATCAGGCGCGGCAGCGTCCAGGTCAGCCCGCCGTCCGCGCTGAAGCCAACGCTTGTATAGGCGTACGCGAAGAACGCGGTGTCGGACGCGATGACGTAGTCGGCGGCAGCCGCCAGGGACAGGCCGGCGCCGGTGGCGGCGCCTCTGACCGCGCAAACCAGCGGCGCCGCCATCTGCGTGAACAACAAGATGGCCGCATGGAAATCCTGCGTCATTTCCCGCACGGCGCGCCCTGGATCGTCTTGCCGGCTCACATGGGCGAGGTCGCCGCCAAAGCAGAAGTGCTTGCCCTCGGCCCGGAGCAGCACGGCGCGAACCTCGCGCGCGGTCGCGCACGCCAACGCGGCATCCTTGAGCGCGCGACCGGACTGATCGTCCAGCGCATTGCCCGCGTCGGCCCTGCAGAGGGTGATGATCGCCAGGCCGCCTTCGATTGCAAGGCGAACGTGTTCGGTGTCGCCGCCGCCGGTCATGCGGCGCGCCCGAGCCAGCCGAGCGCCTGGGCGGAAACGATGCGCGCGGTTTCCGCGCAGGCTTCCGTACCCCCCGAACCGTAGGTCTTAACGCCGTCGCCGACATTCCAGAGGTTCGGCAACGGAGTCGTCTGCTCCAGGTCGTAGCCGGCGCATGTGCGTTGCGCGGGCCAAGCGTCGCGCATCACCTTGACGTTGAGGACGCGGGCGTTTGCAAATTGGGGATACTCGGCCGCCAACTCCTCCAGCGCCGCTTCGACTTCCCTGTCGTCGTCAAAGTCGCCAAGCGCGGGAAGGGGGACGGCGTATGCTTTGTAGAGGCGCCATCCCTCCGGCGCCATTTCGGGGCACGTCGCGGTCATCTCGGCGATGTTGCAGAGTCGATCGGTGTCGCCGAACGTGACCAAGCCGGGCGCGTCGACCAAACGCTCCCGACTCGCGAAATCGATAACGATGTTGGCCGCCGGCCGCAAAATCTGTTCGGCGCGTTTGACATAGTCCGCGCCGAGAACTTCTTCGCCGACCAAGCCGATCGTCGCGACCGGGCCGGCATTGCTGATGACAAGCTTGGCTTCCACGCGCTCGGCCGTCGCGCCCGCGCGAAGCGTCACCGCGTTCGCCACGCCCTGCTCGACGTGAATGCGCTCTGCTTTGGTGTTCAGACGAATTTCGCCACCCTTCGCGCGGATGGCGGCCGCGAGATCGTTCCAAAGTCCGATCGTGCCGCGCGGACAAAACCCGAAGCGCTTGAAGGCGCCCTTGGTGGCGAAATAGATCAGGAAGGCGCGCGCCGGCAATTCATCGGCATTGGCGGCGAAGATCGCCGCGCAAAGATTGCGAAACAGCCGGTGGACGGTTTTGTTCTTGGTCATGGTGGAGAGCCATTCGGCGGTGCTGAGATGGGATTGCGGCAGATCGCCGGCGCGGGCGTCCGCGAATTGCGCGCCGATTTTCGCGGCCTGCTTGGTCAAGCCGCCCAATAAGACCGCCCAGCCGCCTTTGGCGACATTGATCGTCTTTCCGTCGATCCGGAATACGGTCGCTGGATTGGGCTCGCGGATGTCGAGGGGGACGCCGGCGAGTTGGAAGGTCTCGTCGAACACTCCGCCGCGCTCGATGGCGATGGCGCCGACATTGAGGATGAAGCCGTCTTTCTCGAACGATGTCGCCCGCCCGCCAACGCGGTCATGCTCGTCGATCAGCAGGACGGACTTGCCGGCGACGGTCAGCCGGGCGGCGGCGCTAAGCCCGCCGGCGCCGGCGCCGATGATGATCGCGTCATAGACCTGGGACACCTGATTCTCACTTTCGCCGTGGAGAGGATGCCGGCGGACGCAGCCGAAGGAATGTCCCGGCGCCGGGGACGATCAATCCTGCTCGATCGCAAAAAGGACGAGCGCCTGCGCGATCGGCTGCTGCTGCGCGCGCTGCCGGGCGACGGCGCGGACGCGCATCGTCTTGCGGCCGCTGGAGATGAGTTCGGCGTCAAAATGCAAGGCTTGGGTCGCGAGCGCCGCGCGAAGATAGTCGATTGAGCAGTTCGCCATCACGGCGGCGCGGCCGCGCTGGCCTTCGGCCAAGGCCGCGGCTGCGGTCGTGAGGCCCGCGGCCACCACGCCGCCGTGAAACGCCGGCACGGCGCGGGCGCCGATGGTGCGCTCCAGCGGGGCGAGTTCAAAACGGGGCTTGCAGGCTGATCGAGGCGGCAGGCCCGCGAAGCTGGCGAACGTCTCAATTCCGCTGAGGTCGATCGCGCTCTGCAGAGGCTGCGGGAGCGCCATGGCGCCGCCGCCAGGCCAGGCGCCGATCATGAAGCGGGCGCTGACATGGCCGATCGGGCGCTGGGCGTCCCCCTGATCGAGCCAAGCGGCGACGAAAGCGAGCTTGGACACTGTGATCGCGCGGCCGATGCGAAGAAATATCTCGCCGGGGGAAGTGCGGCGAAACTTCTCGAACTTCAGATCGACCGTCGCGAGCGGCGCTTTCTCCTCCAGCGCCGCATGGATCGCCACGCCCATGCAATGGTCGGCGGTCGCAAGCAATGCGCGGTCGTCGATATGGGACCGGGCGTCTTCGTCTTGCGCGGCGGGGGACGGGGGGAGCCGCACAAGCACGCCGTCGGCGTCCAATCGGTCAAATGTAAAGTCCAGATAGCGCGCCAAATCGGAATCGGCGTGTCCTGGCGCAATGTCCTTCAGCTGCAACGCCGTCATCGCATGCCGGCCAGGACGGCCTGGTCCCAGGCGAGGTCGACATAGGTTTCGAGCGCAGCGGCGACGTCGAGCGCGCGGTCGGAAGACGCATTGCCGCGCAGCGCGCGCGCTTTGATGCCATGGACGATAGCGGCGAACCTGAACAGATTGTAGGCGAGATGGAATTGGAGATCCGGAATCGAGACCCGCCCGGTGCGGTCGCAATAGGCGCGAACATAGTCGTCTTCAGACGGAAGATTGAGCGCTTGAAGGTCCAATCCCTTCAAGCCGCCGCCCTGGATGCCAGCCGGGACGCGATACATCATCAAATGATAGGCGAAATCGGTGATCGGATCGCCGATCGTCGAGAGTTCCCAATCCAGCACGGCCGCGACCTTTGGCGCGCCGCGTTCGAACATGATGTTGTTGATGCGAAAGTCGCCGTGGACGATGGCCAGCGCGTTCCCCGTAGGCGCGTTGGCGGCCAGCCACGCGGCCATGACGTCCATCCGTTCGATGCGGCCGGCTTGCTCGTCAGATTTGTACTGGCGGGTCCAGCGATCGATCTGTCGGCGCAGATAGGCTTCGCCCTTGCCATAATCGCTTAAGCCCAGCGCGGCGGGATCGAGCGTGTGCAGATCAGCCAGGGTCTGGTTGAGCGCGTCGAAATAATGCGGGCGGCTTTCAACCGCGATTTCCGGCAGGTCGGGCCGCCAGAGAATGTCGCCGTCCACAAAATCCATGATGTAGAAGCTGCGGCCGATCACGGCTGGATCCTCACAGAGGCGGCGCACGCGCGGGACGGGCACGCCCTGTCCCGCGAGCGCCTTCATCACGCGAAACTCGCGTTCGATGGCGTGGGCGCTGCTCAGGGTGGTTCCCGGCGGCTTGCTGCGCATGACATAATCGCGGCCAGGCGTATGGAGGCGATAGGTGGGATTGGATTGCCCGCCCGCGAAACGCACGATGGTGAGCGGGCCTTCAAAGCCGTCAAGCGCGCGTTCAAGCCAGTCCGTCAGCTGAGCAGGATCGATGGTTGCATCCGTTCCTGCGGCGGGATCAGACATGCGCCGCAGCCTGGGGCAGCGAGATCGGATGATCGCCCTGCATCACATCGAGGAATTCGGACATGCCAAGCGTTGTGCGGCCTTCGCACGCGAAGCGGGTCATGGCCTTGACGATGCGTACGCGGGTTTCCGCGCCGTTCTCCGCGGCGCGGCGGTGCTGCAGCGGAATCGCCGACAGAACCTCCCCGGTCAATGTTGCGGCGCCCTCCGCGGTGAACAAGGCAAGCGTCAAGCGACGCTGGATGAAATCGCGATCGTAGGTCACGTCGAGTTTGGCGTCGGTCAGAGGAACCAGGCGCTCGCCGCGCCAGATATGACCCACAACCAGAGGCGCTTGATTTGGGCGCCCCATCAGGGCGAGGAGAACGCCGAAATCCGAACCGAACGTGATCGGCGTCCATTTGTGCCAATAGAGATTTCCCCAATGCCGCGGCCCCCAGGATTTGTCCCTGAAGCCGTAGCCGTCAAAGCCGTACACGTTCTCGTCTATGCGGATCTCGCCCGTGACGGCGAGGTGTTGCTCCATATGACCGCGATAGGCGGAGGCCTCGGGGTCGAGATTCCAGGGCGAGCCGTCCGGATTGACGATCTCTCCGCCATGCACCGGCGAGACGCCCGAGAGCGTGAATCGAATGGCGGCGCGCGCGCGCGGGCTTTCCCTGAACGCGGTTCGCGCGTCGGCGAGCGCCATCGGGTCGTCCAGCAGGATGACAGGCCCGTCGTAGGAGAGGTTGAGCGTCTTGAACGGCTCAACGACGTCAACGCGCAAACCGCCGGCGTTGAGTTCGGCGTTGCCGTGAATCTCCGGGCGGGCGAACCAGAAGGCGACCTTCCCGTCGGGAAGGTGTACGCAGACTGTCACCTCGGCATGACCTTCGTTGGGACGATTGCCGATCCGGAGCCACGCGCCCAAGGCGCTGCGGCTGTCGAACATGTCGAAATATGCGCTTTCATTGTAGTTCGACGCGGGCTCGGGCTCGTGCTGGCGTTCGTCCTTCGGATCGAGCTTCAGCGTCATTCCCTCGGGCACGATCATGGCCGCCTCCTGCGCTCAATGACTTGTAAGCGCCGTGCGCGCCGGCTCTGTCCCCGCGCGGGGGACGAGCGCAGTCAGACGCCGCGTTCGCGCCGATAGGCTTCATAGGTCGGTTGTTCGATGGCCAGCCGGTCCAATGCCGTTGCGGCAAGGTGATCCATCAGATCGCGCGAGGTCTCGTCGATGTCGCCGCGCGCGATGCGCCGACAGAGTTCAGCGTTGAGCGTCGCGACGTCGCCGTCGGCGCCGAGCAGAACCGTCAAGCGGGTCACTTCATCACGCTGCGCTGCATCGCCGAGCACCGCCTCGCGGGCCAAGCTTTCCAGCAGATTGCTGGCGACAAGGGTTAGAAAAACATGGCGGCCCTCGAGTTCGGGGCGAAGATCGCGCCGCAGGTATCGGGACACGACGCCAATCAATTCGGCGATTTGGGCGGCCTGACTATTCATGATCCCTCATCAGGCGAATAAGATCGATCTCGGTCTCTGTGGATCTCCGCCCAATCGCGGCAAGCTCAAGCGCTTGGGTTTCTTGCGCCTCAATCGCCAGGTCGACGGTCGTGACGCCCCAATCCAGAATACCGTAGGCTTCCCAGTATCGCGCTCGCTTCGGCTCGAATTTTCCGCCGGCGGCCTCGTAGGCTTCAACAAAATCGGCGAGGGATCCGAATCCGCCCACCGGCAAGTCGATGGCGCCGAAACGCCAGGAGCCGACGCAGAGCCAACCTGCGTCGAACATCGGATCGCCCAGAAAAGCGCGCTCCCAATCGAGCACGGCGACAAGACCATTTTCGCCGATGATGAAGTTGCCGTTCCGAAAATCTCCGTGAACGAGCCGGGCCTCCGGCTCGTCCTGGGGAAGGCGGCGGCGCAGCCACGAAAACGCGAGTTCGAACACCGGACGAGGCCGGCCCTGTCGAAGATATTGATCATGTAGGCGCTCGAGCTTGTCTTTTGCGGTGAAGCGCGGGAGCGGAGGCAGTTCCGCGGGCGGCGCGTCATGAAGCTTCGCGAGTATGGCGCCGCATTGGCCGGCGAGCCGTTCTCTCGCGCGCGCGAGATTGGGTTGCCTGAGCACGCGCTGGGGCACTGTCTCGCCCTCCACGAAGGTCATCAGGAATCCTTCTCCCAGCCCGTCATCCTCGTCGAGGATGGCGATGACTTCTGGGCCAGGAACGCCATGTTTGCGCGCGGTTTCGCTGATGTGTGCTTGGGCGGCCAGGCTGATCGTGCCCGGACGTGGTTCGCTTCGGCTGGGCGCGCGGCGCAAGATCAAGCGATCGAATGGCGGCGGCGCCTGTGTTTCGATACGCCACGTTTCCTGCATGGCGCCGCCGGTGAGCCGGCGCATGCCGGCCAAACCCGTCACCGGCAGCTTTCGACGCTGCAATGCCGAGAGCACTTGGCTTTCCAGCGCGCCCGTCGTGGTCATGGCGCGGTCGGTTGCGCGTAGGCTTCACGCAAAACCCGCTTCAGCACCTTGCCGGTCGCATTGCGCGGCAGGGTTTCCGTGAAGGCGATCGAGCGGGGACATTTATAGCGCGCGAGCCTCTCTTGCAGGAAGACGATCAGCGCCTCAGCATCCTTTGGCGCTCCCGCAGCAGCCACCACGACAGCCTTGACCGTTTCGCCCCAACGGGGATCGGGAACGCCGATGACGGCGCAATCGGCCACGTCGGGATGCTGTATCAGCACGTTCTCGATTTCGACAGGGTAGATGTTCTCGCCGCCCGAGATGACCATGTCGCGAAGGCGGTCGCGAATTGTCAGATATCCCTCGGCGTCGATCGATCCGACGTCTCCGGTATGATACCAGCCGTCCTGCATCACTTCGGCCGTCTGTTCGGGGCGCCGCCAATAGCCCTTCATGATTGTGGCGGACTTGATGAGAATCTCGCCGGGCTCGTTTGTGTCCGCCTCGCCGCCATCGCCCCGAACCACGCGCACCTGAATGCCGTGCATCGGTCGGCCGCAGGTGGCGAGGCGCGCAGGATCATGATGGTCCGGGCCGGTCAGCACCGTCCCGGCGGTAAAGGTTTCGGACATGCCGAAGAGTTGCACAAAGTCCGCGCGGAAAGCGCGCACCGCCTGCTGCAGCAATTCGGGCGTGATGGCGGAGCCGCCATAGATGATGGTGTCAAGCGCGGGAAAGCGATCTGCGCTGAACCCAGGATGGTCGATCACCAATTGCATGAGGGCTGGGACGAAACCGATCTTGGTCGCCTCATGCTGCGACGCGGCCCGCATCAACGCTTCAATGTCGGCGTCCTTCAAAATAATGCTGGTTGCGCCGACCTGCAACGCGTAGCTCGCCGTCAGAAGCGCGCCGGCGTGAAAGAGGGGGAGAGCGATCAGCAATCGATCCTGATCGGACCAACGGCCCACAAGGCCGTGATGCGCTTGCTCCGCCGCGGCCAGGAAATTGGCGTGGGTGAGCTGCACGCCTTTCGGAGATCCGGTGGTTCCCGAGGAATAGATTTGAAGGACGACGTCCGAAGCGGTCGGCTCCAAAGCTGACTCATCTTTGGCGGCGTCGCGCCAGCTCGGATAATAGATGCAATCGCTTTGTTCGGGGCCGTCGAGCAGAAACAGACGGTCTGAACGGCCCAATTCGCTCATGAGCCGTTGCGCGATGTTGAAGTACGCGCTGGACACAAACAGAGCTTGGATGTCCGCGTCCTTCAGGACGAAGCTGATTTCATCCGCCGAGAGCCGCCAGTTGACCGGCGTCAGGACGCTGCGCGCCGCGCTGCATCCGGCAAGCAGCTCGAAATAGGAGTCGCAATTCTTCGCCAGCAGACCCACGCGCGCGCCGGGCGACACACCTGCAGAGAGAAGCCCTGCGCCGATGCGCCGGCCCAGGTCATGCAGTTCGCCGTAGCTGATGCGTCTGTCCCCGAAGACGACCGCGTCGTGTGATGGACGGATCTCGGCGTGCGTCCGTATCAGATCGCTCACGCTGCCATGAACCCGCAGGCGAGCAGCGTGCGCTACTTTGTTCATTCATGCCTCCCTTGACCTTTTCCATTGGGCGCGGTTGAAGGCCGACGCCTCCTGTTTTTCTCGTTCCAAGCCTGCGGCCAAGTTTGTCCCGTCGCCGGCGTCGATCAGTCGCCGTCCGACAGCCACGGCGTCCGCGTCGCATTGGGCGATCGCGGCGGCCAGGGCGCGCGCGCGCGCCATGAGCGCCTCGCGCGGCGCGACTTCGTTAACCAAACCCCAGGAAAGAGCGCGCTCGGCGTCGATCCAGTCGCCGGTCAACGCCATCTGCTTGGCGCGGCTTGCGCCGATGCGTCGGGGAAGCCGCTGCGACATGCCCCACATCGGCGCGATGCCCAGCCGCGCGTGCGTATCGGCGAAGCGGGCATGATCCGCCGCAAGCGCGAAATCGCACGCAAGCATGAGTTCCAGGCCCCCGGTCATCGCAACGCCGTTGACCGCGGCGATGACCGGCGTCGGGTGGGCCGCGACGATCGCGGCGATGTCTTGATCCAAAGCGCCGCTTTCGTCTTCGAGGCGCGCCATCATCATCGGCAATTCGTTGCGGTCGAGACCGCCGCAGAAGGCGCGGTCGCCGGCGCCTGTCAGGACGACGGCGCGGATGGCGGCGTCAGCGGCGAGTTCGCTTAACGCAAGACTGAGATCGTCGCGCATTCCAAAGGTCAGCGCGTTGCTCGCCTCCGGACGGTTCAGCGTGATGGTGGCGACGCCGTGCGCGCTTGTGGTCAGGACGTCTGTCGTCAATGGAACGCCCGCCGCGCTTTGTCTTGCAGCGTCTGGAATCGCTGCAGGTGATAGTCGGACGAGCCGAATTGGCCCTCAATGGCGATGGCGCGCTTGAACAGATGGCCGATGAGGAGTTCGTCCGTCATCCCCATGCCGCCATGAAGCTGAACCGCCGCCTGGCCCACGCGATGGGCGGCGCGCCCGATGAAAACCTTGGCCGCTGAAACCGCAGAGGCGCGTTGTGGCGTCGGCGCGGTCAGAACATTGGCGGCTTGGTAGGCGTGACCGGAGCTCAATTCGAGGGCGACCAGCATGTCGGCCATGCGATGCTGCAAGGCTTGGAAGGTCGCTAGCGGCGCGCCAAATTGCCGGCGTTCCGAGATGTAGGCATGGGTCTCGCCCAGCAATCTGCGCATGACGCCGACCGCTTCCGCGCAAAGGCCCGCGACCGCGCGGTCCAAAGCCAGATCCAGCGCCTCTGGCGTTGCGTCGCCCAGGAGAAGGGCGGCGGCGGGCAATTCGACATCAAGCTGCAGATCGCAAGCGCGGCGGCCGTCGATCGTCGGGTACGCCACATGCTCGACACCTGGGCGCTCGGCTTCCACGACGAAAATCCCGAGCCCGCTCCGATCCAGGCGCGAACCGTCGAGGCGGGCGACGACGAGCAGATGCGTGGCCCAGGCGCCGCCGATCACGACCGACTTGCGGCCTGTGAGGCGCCAATTATCCTTGCCCCGCCGTTCTGCGCGGGTCTCGATCTGATAGGGACGGAAGGCGCCGCCTTCCAGATGCGCCAGGGCCAGGCGCGCTTCGCCGGCCATGATCTCTCCCGCCAAGGCGCGCGCCGCGGCGGTTCCGGAAGTTTGCAGCAGGCTCCCGCAAAGGATCACCGTTTCAAGATAGGGTTCGATCACAAGCGACTGGCCGAACGCCTCCATCACCGGAATTTGATCGAGGCCGTCGCCGTCCAGACCGCCCCAGTCGGCGGAGAAACCCAGCCCCAGGATCCCTAGATCCGTCGCGAGACGTTTCCAGATGTCGGGAGACCATCCATGGACCGATTGCGTGATGCGCCGCCGGGCGTCCATATCATAGGCGTCCGCCAAGAAGGATTGCAGCGTATCTCTCAGCAGGCGTTGTTCGCTGGAGCTGTCGAAGGGCACTTTTCGCCTCCGGTCTAGTGTTTGGCCTGTATGAGGCGTCCGAGGACTCCCGTGATGTCCCCGCAGGCGGGACAACCCGTTTAGCTGGAAGAGGCGCCCCGCCGCGTGCTTGTCCCTGCTTCAAGGGACTACCCGGGCGCGCTGCGGGGCTAATTTATCCGCTTTGCGAAGATGCGGAGCCGGCATGCCTGACGCCACGCTGAACGACACGCCAGCCATCGACGAGTTTCGCCGCGAGGTGCGCGGCTTTCTCGCTTCCGCCTTGCCTGCGGAAATCGCCGAGGCGCCGCGGACGACCCAATTGATCGACCAAAAGGTGCAACAGCGCTGGCACCGGATTCTGGCTGAGCGGGGTTGGGCCGTGCCGTCTTGGCCGGCGGAGCATGGCGGATGCGGTTGGCCCGACGTCTGGCTGGCGGTGTTCGAAGAGGAATTGGCGCGCGCAAAAGCGCCCCCGATCAGCGTGTTCGTGGATATGATCGGTCCTGTGCTGTATACGTTCGGGACGGAGCAGCAGAAGGCGCGCCATCTGGCGCCCTTGAGAAACGGGGAGGTGGTGTGGTGCCAGGGCTATTCGGAGCCCGGCGCGGGTTCTGACCTTGCTTCTCTCAGGACGAAGGCGGTGCGGGAGGAGGACGCCTTTGTCGTGAATGGCCAGAAGATCTGGACGACGTACGCGCATAGGGCGGATTGGATGTTCGCCTTGGTCCGCACGAGCGGCGAAGGCCGTCCGCAACAGGGCGTCAGTTTCCTGCTGATCGACATGCGCACGCCCGGCATCACAATCAGGCCGATCCGTTCGATCGACGGGCTTCATCATCTCAACGAGGTGTTTTTTTCGGATGTTCGTGTGCCGGTTGAGAACCTGGTGGGACACGAGAACGGCGGGTGGGCGATTGCGAAGTTCCTGCTGGAGCGTGAGCGGAACGGCGTGGGCTCGCTGCTGACCGTGTCAGGACAGATCCAGTCCGTCAGAGACCTGATCGAGCAGAACTATCCGCCCGACGAACCGCCGCTCGCGTTCGAGAGGGGACGCCTTGAAGCGGCGCTCGCCGAGACCGAGATCAATTTGGCGGCGCTGGACGCCTTCAACCGCCGCCAGGCGGCGCTTGCCGAACGCGGCGCGGCGTCGCCGGCGGGACCGTCGATCCTGAAGCTGGCGGTCACTGAATTGCAGCAGACAATCGCGGAAATTGGCGTTCGGGCCCTTGGACGCGATGCGGCGCGCGATCAATCGGCGTTGATTGAGGACTATCGGCCCGACCAGATGCTGGGAAGCCCGGGCGGCGCGTTGGCCATGCTTCAGTACCTCTTCGGTCGAGCTTACACCATCCTTGGGGGCACGAGCGAAGTTCAGAGAAATCTCATTTTCAAAAGCATCCGGCCTGGCGTCTAGCCGACGCGGCGGTTCAATGAGTTGCGATTGGAGACCACGACGCGTCGCGGTTGTCGCCTCTCAAAAGCCGACGCGCGAACCCCAATTCTGCGTCGGCCTCACTTCTGCATCGGAACGCGGCGCTGAAGCAGCCTGTCCAATTCCGTCGTCGAGAGGTTGAGCCCCGAGGCCGCCATGCGCAACGCGAGAGCGTCCAGGTCCGCCAGATCGGATTCCCTATAATGCAGGGTCCAGTTCAGTGACGCGATCAGCATGCGCCGCGTTGTCTCTGGATCAGCCCGCAAGAGGCTTTCCTCCCGAAGGCCGGAAAGCACGAGCAGCCATCGTTCGCGATACCGATTGTTGATCTGTTTCAATTCGGCGCGCGCGGCGGCGGACAACCGATCCCATTCGCGCACCGACACCTTATGCGTGTGCCGCTGGTCGTGCAGCGCCTTCAAGTGACCTAGAATAAGCGCGTGATATTGCTCAATTGGGGACGTTTTGCCCCGCAGCTCACGTTCGGCGGTCTCGTGCCCTAACTTCAATCCTTCACGGATGACCCAGGAGAGCAAATCTTCCTTGGTGGCGAAATGATAGAAGATGCTGCCCGAGGTCATCCCGGCGCTGGCGGCTATGTCTCGTACGGTCGTTCTGTCAAATCCGCGCTCATAGAAGCTCAGCGCGGCTTGATTGACGATGGCCTCACGACGGCTTTTCCGCCCAAGACGGGAGCCAGCCGCTTTAATTGAGGCGGAGTTGATCGCTGCACTCGACATGCGGTTACTGAATGCCGATCGACGATGTCGTCTTTTGGCGCGCCCACTGCTCAAGATACCAAAGCAGCAATTCGCGCTGACTGCCGATATTCAGGCGGTTATAGGCGCGCTTGCGATAGGTCATCGCGCTTTCCTCACCGATCCCGAGATCAAGGGCAATTCCTAAAGACGTCATTCCATAGAGGATTCTGGCGCAGACCTCGGCTTCGCGCCGGGCGAGGCGTGGCGAGCTGAGCGCCAGACACCTTTCGATCACCGGCAGCGAAGTCAAGGCGGAACTCGCTTCGTCGGCCGCGCGTCGCATGTCGGCGTGCTTGAAGGTCATGGCCACGATGTTGTCGGCCGTACGTTCAAGCGCCGCCAAATGGTCTTCAGAAAAAGGGCCGGCTTTGAAGGTGTTGATGAGGCTGATCACGATCGTCAGCTTGGGATTCCGGGCCGACAGGACCACGCGCTCGCGCACGCCATGTGGCCCATAGACCTTTTCGCGCATCTCATCGTGTGAGATTTCTCCGATATCCATGTGCGCCAGGATCGGTCGGCAATCGGGTTCGCTAGACCACACCGGCGACAGACCAGGATCAACGCGCCAGAAATTCCGCGACGCATAGAGGCTTGCCTGCTTCTTCGCCGTGGTCCCCACGCCCGGCCCGCCGCTTCCGATCGCCCGACACTGATCCCCGCTGACCACATACATGGCGAAGTGTTCCGCTGCGCAAAGCGAGGTCATGTAGCGCATAAAGGCAGGGTCGAAGGTCTCGCCGCCTATTCGTTCAACGACCTCGCCTAGTCCGCGATGGGCCCGAGAACGCCCGAAAATAGGCCCGTCAATCTGCGTGATCTGCATTTCGCGTCTCCCATTTGTGTTTTTTTGGACTCCGCCCGCCAGGGGGGCGGACAGACGTCATTCGCCCCTGGGACGAAACGCCACGATAATACCAAGCGCTCGGTCAGTAAATACCCTGGAACGGCGGCGAGGGCGCCGGGCCGCCCGTGTCCCCCGCGTCGGGGCGCGTTCGATCGGCCCCGCGGCTGTAGCCACCGTTGGACGAGATTGGAGCCGCCATGAAAGCCATCCTCTGCATCGCCCACGGAGGACCAGAGGAACTTGTCTGGCGCGAGACGCCGACGCCAACGCCTGGACCGGATCAGGTTCTGGTGAAGCTGGGCGCGGCGGCGGTGAATTTCCCGGACGCGCTGGTGATCGCGGGGCGATATCAAGTGCAGCCGCCGCTGCCCTTTTCGCCGGGGTGCGAGGGGGTGGGCGTCATCAGTGCTGTGGGGCGCAACGTGACCCGGCTGCGGCCTGGGCGGCGCGTGATGTTCTCAACCACCTTTGGCGCATTCGCCGAAGAGGTCGTGGTTGAAGCGCGTTCCGCTTATCTCATTCCGGACGCCATGCCCGATGAAGACGCCGCCGGATTCCTGCTCGCTTATGCGACCGCCTATCATGCGCTCAAGCAGAGAGCCGCTCTCCGGGCCGGAGAGACGCTGTTGATCCTGGGCGCCGGCGGAGGCGTTGGGTTGGCGGGGGTGGAGGTTGGCCGCGCGATGGGCGCGCGCGTCATCGCGTGTGCGTCAAGCGCCGACAAACTCGAGGCGTGCAAGGCGCGGGGCGCGGACGTTCTTGTCGAATACGGGGAGCCCGCGACGTTGCGAAGCCTCATCGCCGAGGCCACGGGCGGACGTGGGCCTGACGTGATCTACGATCCGGTGGGCGGTGCGTTCGCTGAGCCGGCTTTCAGATCCATCGCCTATAATGGCCGATACGTCGTGATCGGTTTTGCCGCAGGGTCGATTCCGAGCCTGCCGCTCAATCTTCCGCTCTTGAAGAGCGCCTCGCTGGTGGGGGCCATCGTTGGCGTGTTCATGGACAAGGAGCCCGACATCTATGAACAGAATGTCGAAGATCTGCTCGCCCTCTACGCCAAAAATCGGCTGAAGCCCGTGGTCAGCCAAGTCTTGCCGCTGCGTCAGGCGGCGGACGCCATCCGCGCGCTTACCGATCGCAGGGCTGTCGGAAAGATTGTCCTGACCGCCTGATTGTACCGGGCGCGGGGACAGCAGCGAGCGGCGCCCGTCGCTAATGGGTTGGGTCGCGTTTCGCGTTTCATCTCCTGGGATCCTTTATGCCTCACGCCGCCTACATTTTCGACGCCGTTCGGACCCCTCGGGGCAAAGGCAAACCAGATGGTTCGCTGCACGAGGTCAAACCTGTGCGTCTGATCGCCGATCTTCTGACGGCGCTGCAGCGGCGTTCCGATCTCGACACCGCCAGGGTCAGCGATGTCGTTCTGGGCTGTGGGCAGGCCATCGGCGAGCAAGGCGGCGCGATCGGCAAGGCGGCGGCCTTGCTCGCCGGCTGGGACGATGGCGTGGCCGGATGCCAGGTTGATCGTTTCTGCGGTTCAGGCCTCGAAACCGTGAACATGGCGGCCACGCGGGTCATGAGCGGCATGGAAGACCTCATGGTGGCGGGCGGGGTGGAATCCATGTCGCGGATTCCGATGGGCGCGAGCGGCGGCGCCATGTTCTTCGACAGCGAACTCATGGGCAAGACGGGATTCGTGTCGCAAGGCGTCTCCGCGGATCTGATCGCAACGCTTGGCGGCTACACGCGCGAAGATGTCGACGCTTTCGCGCTCGCCTCGCAGCAGAAAGCCGCCGCAGCGAAGGCGAGCGGCTATTTCGGCAAGAGCATCGTGCCGGTTCGGGACGCTGTCGGCCAAGTCGTCCTTGACCATGACGAATTCGTCAAACCGAACACCACGATGGAGGGGCTGGCTGCGCTCAAGCCGTCTTTCGCCAAGGTCGGCGAGCTGGGCATGGACGCCGTCTGTCTGGCCAAATATCCGCAGGCGGCCAGCATCGATCATGTCCATACTGCGGGTAATTCGTCCGGCGTGGTCGATGGGGCGAGCGCCGTCCTGATCGGTTCGGAAGCGGCGGCCAAGGAGCTCCATCTGACGCCGCGCGGACGCATCGTCTCCATGGCGACGGTGAGCACTGAACCGACCATCATGCTGACCGGCCCCGGCCCAGCCGTCGTCAAACTCCTCGCCCGCACGGGATTATCGATCGACGACATCGATCTGTTCGAGGTCAACGAAGCCTTTGCTTCGGTGGTCTTGCGGTTCCGCGACGAGCTGGATGTGCCCGAAGACAAGATCAACGTGAATGGCGGCGCCATTGCACTGGGGCATCCGATCGGCGCGACCGGAGGCATGCTGGTCGGAACCGTGTTGGACGAATTGGAGCGGCGCAAGCTCAAGCGAGGGGTTTGCGTGCTCTGCATCGGCGGCGGCATGGGCGTCGCCACGCTCGTCGAACGTATCTGAGGAGACCCCATGAAGAACGCCAATTACGAAATCCGTCCCAGCGGCGTCGCTCTCGTTACGATCGACCTGGAGGGCGCTGCGGTCAATGTCATGAACGACGCGTTCTCCGCCATGCTGGACGAGGTGCTGACGCGGCTCGAGGCGGAGCGCGAACAGATCGCCGGCGTCATCGTGACCTCCGCCAAGAGCACCTTCGTGGCGGGCGGCGACATCGCCAAGATTCTTGAACTTCGCGCGCAGGGCGCCGAGGCGGGCTTCAGCTTCGTCCAGGGTCTTAAGGCGCAATTGCGCCGCCTCGAAACGCTGGGTCGCCCCGTGGTCGCCGCGCTCAACGGCAGTGCGCTCGGCGGCGGTCTCGAACTGGCGCTCGCTGCTCATCGCCGCGTTGCGATCGACGACGGCAAAAGCCAGTTTGGCTTTCCCGAAGTCGGCCTGGGCTTGTTGCCGGGCGGCGGCGGAATCGTGCGGACGGTGCGGATGCTCGGCCTGATGAAGGCGCTGCCGCTCTTGACCGAAGGGCGACGGCTTACGCCGGCCCAGGCCTTTAAGGAGGGCCTGATTGATGAATTGGCGCCTGATCGCGACGGGGCCATCGCGCGCGCCGAAGCCTGGATCCTGGCGAACCCGCAAAGCACGCCGCCATGGGACCGGAAAGGGTTCACGATCCCCGGCGGCGATATGTTCGCGCCCGCCAACGCCGGCGCCATCGCCATGTTTCCCAGCATGATCTTCAAGAAGACCAAGGGGCTGCTGCCGGCGGCGGAACGCATCCTTGGCGTCGCGGCCGAAAGCACGCAGGTAGGCTTTGACGCGGCGTGCGACATCGAGAGCCGCGGCTTTGCGGAATTGCTGATGACGCCCGCCGCCGAGAATCTGATCCGGACCATGTTCCTTCAGATGAATGAGATCGGCGCCGGCGCCAGCCGTCCCGCCGACGCTGAAAAGCGCAAGGTTCGCACTGTTGGGGTGCTTGGCGCGGGCATGATGGGGCGCGGCGTCGCCTATGCGGCGGCGTCGGCCGGCCTCAAGGTGGTGCTGAAAGATCTCACGCTTGAAGCCGCCGAAAAGGGCAAGGATTATGCGCGGGCTCTGCTGGACAAGGAGGTGGAGCGCGGCAAGCGTTCGCTTGAGGATCGCGAAGCCGTGCTCGCACGGATCACGCCCGCCGCCGACATGTCCGCGCTCGCCGATTGCGATCTTATCATAGAGGCGGTGTTTGAGGAGGTCGCGCTCAAACAATCGATCATTCGCGACGCCGAGAGCGTGCTGAGGTCCGACGCGATCGTGGCCACCAACACTTCCACGCTGCCGATTTCAATGCTGGCCGAAGCGTCTCAGCGCCCCGACAGGTTCATTGGGCTGCACTTCTTCTCGCCCGTCGACAAGATGCACATCGTCGAGATCATTTGCGGCAAAGCGACCAGTTCCGAAACCCTGGCGCGGGCCTTCGACTTCGTGCAGCAGATCCGCAAGACGCCGATCATCGTCAACGACAGCAGGGGCTTCTTCACCTCCCGCGTGTTCAGCGTTTTTACTGACGAGGGCGACCGCCTGCTCAAGGACGGAATTGATCCGGTCGTGATCGAAAACCTTGCGCGTCAGATCGGCATGCCGGTCGGTCCTCTGGCCGTCCAGGACGAAGTCATGATGGACATGCTGCTGCGGTCCTTCAAGACCAACCAGGCGCTCGACGCCCAATTGGGCGACGACTACGCCAGCACCTATGAGGTGTGCGGCGAACTCTGCGAATTCATGTCCGCAAGGGGAAGGCCCGGCCGCAGCGCGGGCGCCGGGTTTTACGAATATCCCAAGGACGGCGGCGCCAAGTTTCTGTGGCCGGGCCTGAAGGAATTCTTTGGCGGGGATGTCTCGATTCCCCTTGCCGACATTCGCGACCGCCTGCTGTTTCGCATGGTGGTGGAGGCGGCGCGGTGCCTCGACGAGGGCGTCGTCAGCCATGTGCGGGACGGCAATGTCGGCTCGATCCTGGCGTTCGGCTTTCCCGTTCACACCGGGGGCGTGTTCCAGTTCATCCCATCCTATGGGGTGGACGCGTTCCTTGCGCGGGCGGGAGAATTGGCCGCGGCCTATGGGCCGCGTTTCCAGCCGCCGGCGGATTTCGCGGAGACGCTGAAGCGCGCCTCCGGCCCTTTGGTCAAGACAGCCGCCTGAACGTGTTTGCAGGAGCAAGACGCCCTATGCTTGGCTCGATCGAATCTTCGCTGTCCGCAGGCGTGCTGCGCCTGACCATCAGCGACCCGGAACGCTTGAACGCCATGACGCCGGCGCTGGCTGATGATCTGCGCGCAAAGCTGCAAGCAATCGGCGACGAGGTGCGCGTCGTCGCGCTGGCGGGCGCAGGAAAGCATTTCTGTTCCGGCGCCAACTTGGCGGACGTCCTAGCGGACCCAGAAGCCAGAGCAGACGGCGGCGCCATGCTGGAGCGCCATTATAATCCTCTGATCCAGACGATACGGAATCTGCCTGTCCCTTTGATCACCTCGGTGCGCGGCGCGGCGGTCGGCGTGGGCGCCTCCCTGGCGTTGAGCGGCGATCTCATCATTGCAAGCGATACGGCCTACTTTCTGCAGGCGTTTCGGCGCATTGGCCTGGCGCCGGACGGCGGCGCGCCCTTCATTCTCACGCAGGCCATCGGTCGGGTGCGGGCGCTTGAACTGATGCTCCTGGCCGAAAAGCTTTCCGCGCAAAGAGCGCTGGAATGGGGCCTGGTTACGCGCGTCGCCGCCGACGATCAGCTCGATGCGACGGTGGATGCGTTGGCCAAGGAAATGGCCGAAGGGGCGAGCTTCGCGCTTGGCAAAATCCGCCAGATGGCCTGGGCCGCGACGCAATCCAGCCTGGATCAGGCGCTGGCGCTCGAGGTGGAGGTGCAGAGGGCTGCGGCGGCCACGGCAGATTTTCAGGAAGGGCTGGCGGCGTTCCTGGAGAAGCGTCCGGCGCGTTTCATAGGCCGCTGAAGCCAACGGCAAACCGTGTGACGCCGGCCAGAGCCGTCGACGCTGAAGCAAGGAAAGAACGGCTCATGGCGTCGCGTATCAATCATAGCCTGCTGTTGTGCTTTCTCGCGGCTGTGATGGAAGGGATCGACATCATTGCGTTTGGCTTGGCCGCCGCGGAGATGCGGACGGCGCTGAACCTCACCACCGAACAAATCGCCATTACCGCGAGCGCGAACATGGCCGCCTTCATCCTTGGCTCGCTGGCGGCCGGACGGGGATCGGACCGCTACGGGCGCAAGGTGATGCTGGTCGCATCCATGGCGATCATCGGCGTCTTCTCACTGGCGACCGCGGCCGCCTCAAGCTTTGAAACCATGTTCATCTTCCGCACGCTGACGGGGGTAGGCCTCGGCGGGGCCATGCCTATGTTCATCGCCCTGGCGGCCGAGTCCGGCGCTCCGGCGGGACGCGTGGCCCGCGTCAGCGTCATGCTCAGCGGCTCGCCGCTGGGCGGGATATTGGCGGGCCTGTTCGTGGCCTCCGCCTGGGGGGCGGACTGGCGGGGCGTGTTCATTCTTGGCGGAATAGGCCCCTTGTTGCTCGTCCCGTTGCTGTGGCGAGGCCTCGCCGCCCGCCCCGAACTGGAAGCTGGAGACGCCGCCGCGCCGGCGCCGGCGGACCAGTCGCCGACCAGAAGTTTCGCGCTAAGGGCGCTGCTGGGCGAGGGGCGCGGCGTGCTGACGTGCCTTCTGTGGTTGGGCCTGCTGGCCACCCAGGTTCTGACCTACATCATGTTCAACTGGCTGCCGATCCTGTTGCGCGATCTGGGGCTTGAGCGGTGGGAGGCGTCGACAGCCATGAGCGTCTTCATGGCGGCGGCGGTCGTCGGCAATATCGCCATCGCGCGTTTCGTGAGCGGATCCAGACGATGGATCGCGGTCGCCGTCGTGTTCGTCGGCACGGTGGTCAGCCTTTTGGCTTACGGAGCGCCAAGCCAGAGTTTCCTGAGCCTCGCCATCATAAGCGGTTTCGCGGGCATGTTCATCCTCAGCGCGACGGTTCTGCTCTACGGGCTCGCCACCGATCTCTATCCGCTTCGCGTCAGAGGCGTTGGCGTGGGGGCGGCGACGGCCATGGGCCGGGTCGGCGCCATTGCCGGTCCGCTTCTGGCCGGCGTGATGCTCGACCTCGGCGTTGCGACGGGTGCGCTGCTGCCGGCCATTGCGCCTTTCGCTCTGGTCGGCGGCGCCGCCGCTGTCCTGCTGGCTCGCAAGGTGAGCCTGTGACGCCCTGGGTGATAAATGGCGCCGCTGAGCTTCCAGCGCTGATGGGAAAGCAGCTTGGCCCCTCGCCTTGGCTAATGATCACCCAGGACATGGTGGACCGGTTCGCGGATCTGACCGGCGATCACCAGTGGATTCATGTGGATCCCAAGCGCGCGGAATTCGAGAGCCCAGGCGGCAGGACGATCGCACATGGCTACCTCACGCTCTCCTTGTTGCCGACACTGCAGGCTCAATTGCTCCGTTTTGAAGGCTTCGAGCGCGTGCTCAACTACGGATTGGAGCGCTTGCGCTATCCGCTGGCCGTGGAAACGGGGCGGCGGATCCAGCTGGTGCAAACCGTTTCAAGCGTCAATCGTTTGCGGGAGGGGGTCTTTCGGCTGACTCTGGACTCGCTGATCATGGTGGAAGGCCAGTCGAGGCCGGCGCTCACGGCGGCCATCGTCGCCCAGATCTACGCCAAGGCGCAGACCTGAACGGTTCAACCGCGCAGCTCGCGCCGGAGGATTTTGCCGGCGGGATTTTTGGGCAATTCGTCGACAATGTCGATGATCCGCGGGGTCTTGTAGGCGGCCAGCTTGTCTCGGCAATAAGCGGCGAGTTCATCAACAGAAACCTCAGCGCCGGGCTTCAGGCTGATGACCGCCCTTACGGTCTCCCCTCGGTAGGCGTCGCCGGCGCCTACGACGGCGACCTCGCGCACGGCCGGATGCCCATATATCACGTCTTCAACCTCGCGGGGCCAAATCTTGTAGCCTCCGGCGATGATCACGTCTTTCTTGCGATCGATCAGATAGAGCCATCCATCCGCATCGAGAAAACCCACGTCTCCGGTGTGGAAGCCGTCCGCACGCATCGCGCCGGCGGTCTCGTGCGGGTTGCGCCAGTAGCCAGGCGAGACGCAAGGCCCGCGCAAGACGACTTCTCCGGCCTCGCCCGCTGGCAAGGGGCGGCCTTCCTCATCCACGATCAGCGCCTCAAAGGACGGGAGCAACTGGCCTACCGAGAGAGAGCCGCTGTTCGGATCGATGCGCCGCCGCTCGTTGTGCGGCTCCATGAACGCCGCACCGCTCGTCTCAGTGAGTCCGTAGCCCGTTCGCAAGGCGACGCCGAAGCGCCGCTCATATTCGTCCGCCACGGCGGCCGGCACCGGCGCGCCGCCGCTCATCGGCGTTTTCAGCTTCGAGATCACCTCTGGCGCGGCGCCGGAAGCGTTCATGATGGCGATGAAGGCCGTGATCGAACCGGCGCTGACTTGGGGGGCGTGTTGTTCAATGGCCTCGACCACGATATCGGGGTGGAAGCGATAGCCGATAATGACGTCGGCGGCGGCGTGGATGGCCGTAGCCACGCTCATGGCGACTCCTGAAACATGAAACAACGGCGCCAGCGTCAGCACCGTGCCCTGCTCAGGAAGGGCCTGAGCCCGTCGGGACAGCTCGCCTCCCAAAGCCAGTCCGCGTTGCGTGATGATCGCTCCCTTGGGAAGGCCGGTGGTGCCGGACGTATAGACAAGGGCGGCGATATCGCCCTCGCCGGTCGAAGGCGCATCCCAGCTCTCATCGCGATGCCGATCGATGAAGGCGTTGATGTCCTCGTAGGGGGACGAAATCGCTGAGTCCGGCGGCGCGACGCGGCCATCGATGGGACCGAACGCGAGGGCGTCGGCGGAGAGAACCAGCGCCGCTCGATGGCTGTCCGCGGGAAGACGATCATAAACGTCCGCGAGCAGGTGAGGCTCGGCTATGAAAACCTTGGGCTCGGCGTCCTTGAGGATCAGGGCGGCTTCACGCGGCCGATACATGGGATTTATCGGTACGAAAACGCCGCCGAGCTTCCAGGCCGCCAGCATGGCGATGATGGCCTGCGGGAGGCTCTGCGCTTGAACGCACAATCGGTCCCCGTGCGAGAAGCCATGCTTCGCGAGACCGGCCGCGAGGCTGTCGCTCTGTCGGTCGACATAGCGATAGGGAAGCTCGGACTGGAAATATCGGATGAACACGCCGTCCGGGTTGCGTTCAGCGGCGGCCCGAAACATTGCGGTGGCGGTGGGATAGGTGCTGATCGACGGTGGCATCTGTCCAGCCTGCGGCGTGCTTGTTGAAGCGGACCCCGCCGCCACTTGACGGCGGGGCCCAAGTTGCGGACGGGGAGGTCGTCCTAGAAAGACCTGCTCACGCGTATTCCATACGTGCGCGGCATGCCGGTGAAGCGGCGAACGGTGTCGTTTATACGCGCCATATTGGTCCAATAATATTCATCGGTCACATTGCGGACGTAGCCGACGACCTGCCAGCTTCCATCCACTGCGCTCACCCCGCCTTGGAGATCGACGAGCGTGTATTCATCGATGTCCAGGATTGGAATGCGCCCAAAGCCGGCGGTTGTTTCACTGCGGTAATTGATGTTGGTGGAAACGAAGGCGTCCAGATTGTCGGAGAGCCCCCACGAATAACGCGCGTCGGCCACGATCTGATATTCAGGCGTGTAGGGAAAGGACTCGCCCTGAAAATTCGCGAGCGCGCCGGTGATCGTATAGCCTTGGAAGTCGCTTATGACTTCCGATGCGATGTAAGTGCCCGTGATGGAGAGGGTAAGGCCCGGGATCGGGCGCGCGTTCAGTTGAAGCTCGGCCCCCAGGATCTCCGACTCCGGCACGTTCACCGTCGCCTCCAGGGCGCCGAGAACCGCTGGCTCGACCAGGGTGCGGCTCTTCAGCTGCTTGTCCTCGTAACTGTAGAAGAAGATGGCGCCGCTCGCGTCAAGCCAGTTTCCGGCAAGCGGCGCGCGCACGCCGAGTTCGTAGGCCAGGACCGATTCTTGAACAACCGGAGACAATTGGTTCGCCGCCAACGCCGGCAGCACAGGCCCGCTGCCGGACTTATAGCCTTGGCTGACATTGGCGTAGACCAGGGTCCGAGGCGCGGGCGACCAGGACAGGTTCACGCGCCAGGAGAGAGAATCTTCGTTCAGTTCGCCGGTGACTTGGCCGGGCGTGGTGGTTGCGTCTATGGTCAGGCAATCGCCCACCGCCAGAGGCGCGGGGAGCGGATTGCCCGGCCCCCGCAAGATGTTGAAGAACGACGTCAGCGTTGCGCCGGTCACGGCGTTGCCGACGCGGCTGCACGCCGCGTAGTCGAGATCGGCCTGCGTGTAGCGTACGCCCACCGATCCGGTCAGCGTGTCGGTCAGATCGTGTTCGAAATTGCCGAACACCGCCGCCGTTCTGAAGGCCTGTTCGGAATCCAGAAAAAAGTGATTGAACGGCCCCGTGGGGAGGGAGGAGCCCGTGCCGTACGGGATCTGATAATCGTCGATCTGGTGGGTGTCGTCCTCGGCGTAGCTCGCGCCGATCACCCAGTTCGTCCGCGCGTGATCCCCGATCAGGCGGACTTCCTGCGCGAACGAGGTCGCGCTGCCTGTATTTTCCGTGAAGATTGCAGCTAAGCTGGTGGCGTCGAGGTCCACCCGCTGATGCACGTCCATGTCGGCATAGGACGTCAATGACACGAGGCTCACGGAATCCGACAGCGCCCAGTTGGCCCGGATCGCGCCTTGATAAAAACTGTTGTCGCGTCGCAACGGGAAGTCCTGGTCGTTCCAGTCCGCCGCGCGCGCCTCGTGAGGAGCCAGCGGATAAGCGATCAGCAGCGGAACCGCCGCCGCCGCCGCCGGGCGTTGCAGCAGCACCTGGGTGAGCTGCGAGGCCTGAACGTCGGACTCGTCGCGGAAGCCGCTCAGGGTGAAGGACAGATCCAGCCGCTCGGTCACATCCCAATCGGCGGTGAAGCGGCCCTGCCAGAACCGACGCTCGCCGTGGCTGTCGTCGCGCGTGTAGCTTTCCTGCCAGGCGCCGCCATTATCGCCCCGAACGGCGAGACGCAGGCGCAGCGCGTCGCCGAGCGGTCCGGACAGATAGCCCTCGGTCTGGATGCGATCGAATCTGGAATAGTCCAGCGTGACGCCCGCCTCGAACACGTCCGTGGGCCTGTTGGCGATGTAGTTGATGGCGCCGCCCGTCGAATTTTGTCCAAACAGCGTGCCTTGCGGCCCCTTCAGAACCTCGACCCGCTGCAGGTCGAAAGACGTGCCCGACGTCATGATCGAGAACGGGAGCGGCACTTCGTCGAGGTAGATGCTCACGGTCGGGCGCGCGCCGATGGAGGTGTCGAAAAACCCAACGCCGCGCAGCGAATAGACCGGCACGGCGGCGCCGCTTTCGACGGCGCTCAGCCCGGGCGTGATTTTCACCAACTCCGCCACATCGGTGACGCCGAGGGTGCTCAATTGCTCCCCGCTCACCGCCGTGATGGACATCGGCACGTCGGCGATGCTTTGGGACCGCCGCTGGGCGGTCACCACGATTTCGCTTTCGTCAGCGCCCCTCGCAGGCGTCGCCTCCGCGCGCGTTGGCGGATCATCCTGCGCTGCTGTTTGCGCGCGCGCTGTATCGATGCAGACCAACGCCGTGGACATGCACAAGATTGTGGCCAGCGAAACCTGTCGCATTCTCAATCCTCCCCTAAAACGCCTCTGGAGCGAGCGCTTGATGAAGGATTGGCCGAGCCCATCTCGGGCGTCTGTCCCCCCCGCGGGCGACGTAGAGCGTCTGTCGGAGTGACAGGTTCAGTGCTGGGGCTCAGCCCGGAAAGGGCGCGGCCGGCCGGCGGATTACGCTTTTGTTGCTGGGCCAGTTCTTGGCGCCGGGGCCCGGCGAACCGCGTCGCGGCTTGCGGGCGCCCGGCGGGATCGTGGCTAAGGGACGAATCGCTCAGACGCGGGGACGCCGCCTTGCCGTTCGATGGCCTTTAAAAGCAGCCAGATTCTATCGGCGCCAAAGTACATATCGCTGCTCAAGAACATAGTCGGCACGCCGAACCCCCCACGCTCCACAAGCTCATCGCAATTCGCGATGAGACGGCGTCGAATAATTTCGGATTGGGATAGGTCTATCAGTTTCTCAGGGGCACCGTGGGCAATGAGGACTTGGCTTATGACCTTGGGGTTGGAAATGTCGCGATTGTCTTGAAAATATGCGGAGAAGAAGGCGCGCGATACTTGTGGCAGAAGCCCAAGCTCTCCCGCCGCCAAGCAAACCCTCATGCAATTGACGCTGTTTACTGGGAAGTTCTCCGGAGGAAAAACCATAGCAATTCCCGTGTCCGCCGCCCAATCTGCGATATCCTTATTTGTGTAGGCGACCTTGGCGGCGGATGCTTGAGCTCGGTTGGCGACGAAGTTTGGGTTGGCCTTCGAAAACACGCCGCCCACAACAACGGGACGCCAATCGACTGTAAAACGCCGCTGTGCGGCGACGGCCGATAGCCGCTCGAAGGCGATGTAGGACCAAGGGCTGGCGCAATCATAGAAGGCGTCCACGCGCACAGAATGGCTCATGCCGGCGCGCGAGCGGACGAGCCGGGACCGCCGGCTGCGGCGAGGCCGCGTTGAACCGCAGGCCTTGCCCGCACATTGGCGAACCACTGACGAACACTTGGATATTCGTCCAGGCTTATGCCTTGGCGTTTATGCGTCATGATCCAAGGAAAGCACGCAATGTCCGCGATGGAATATTCGCCTGCGAAATAGGCGCCTGTCGATTTGAGTTGGCGTTCCGCCACGCCGTAGAGGCGGCGCGCCTCCGCGCCGAATCTCTCGACGGCGTAAGGGATTTTGTCGGCAGCGTACAAGAGGAAGTGGCCATTCTGGCCTAGCGTTGGTCCGAGGCCCGACATCTGCCACATCAGCCATTGAACAACTTGGTATCGCCCCGGCGCATCCTTTGGGACGAGTTTTCCGGTCTTTTCCGCAAGGTAGAGCATTATGGCGCCGCTCTCGAAAATTGTGACGGGCGCCGTTCCAGGCTCAAAAAATCCGTTGTCTATGAGCGCCGGGACTTTTCCGTTTGGGTTGATGCGAAGGTAGGCGTCGGTGAACTGGTCGCCCGCGCGCAGATCAATCAGCTTGAGATCGTATGGCAAGCCACACTCCTCGAGCAGGATCGTGACCTTCCAGACATTGGGCGTTGCGTCGTACAAAAGCTGAAGCATCCACCCGACCCGGTTTCGCGACGCTGGCCCGTCGTCGCACATCGTCGCCGTACGACGGTAACCAGGTTTGACGCCGCAACAGTCCCTGTCGCGGGGACGGGATGGTCTGGGCAAATTGCGTTTCTTTGGCGCAGTCCCTTTCAAGGACAGGTTGGAAATAAACATGGCTTACGCCAAGGCGCTGGCGAGCGCCGCATCGCGCAATCCGGCTGCCAAAGCCCTTGTCTCGGCGGGGCGTGCGCTGACTTGGGGAGAGGTCGCCGAACGGGCGTCCCGCGCGGCCGCAGGGTTGGGTTCACTGGGCCTTCGGCCGGGCGACCGCGTGGCGATCCTGGCGGCGCTGACCGAGGAGCAGGCCATTTTGCAGTGTGCGGCCTCGTGGGCTGGCCTTGTCGTGGCTCCCATGAACACGCGGTTGTCGCCCGATGAACAGAGGGAAATCTGCAAGGACGCGGATGTCGCAGCGATCGCCTTCGACAGCGCCTTTGAGGGTCGCGCGCAAGCCATCGCTCAGGCCTTGGGTGTTCGCCATCGGATTTATCTGGGCGGCGGAGGCGCGGGGACTGTTTCTTCTCTGGCGCTTCTCCAGCCGGAACCGGCCGCGCCCGTCGAGTGGCCGGACCTTGCGCTCGCGGCGCTCATCTACACGGGCGGGAGCACCGGTCGCCCCAAGGGCGTGATGCTGCCGCACAAGGCCATGGCGGTGGAAGGCCAAGCGATGGCTGACAGCCTGGGCTACGACGACGCCACCGTGTACCTCCATGGCCTGACGATGTTTCATGTCGCTGGGATGGCGCAGTTTCTTGGCGTCACCCAGTCTGGCGGAGCCCACGTTTTTCCGACGGCCGCGGGACCGGCGGCCACATTCGAGGCGATCAGACATCTAGGCGTCAATCATCTGTGCGGGGCTCCCACTTCAATGGCCTTGCTATTGGATGCGCCTTCGGACGACTTGACGCTCCTCCGCAAGATTCGCGCTTTTGGCTATGGCGCGGCTTCGATCAGCGAGGCGCTATTGCGTCGCGCGCTCAGCGCCATGCCAAACACGCGCTTTGTGCAGTTTTTCGGTCAAACTGAAACCTGCGGATCCGTCAGCGTGCTTCCAGCCGATCGGCATGTGTTGGATGGCCCTAAGTCCGGTCGGCTAGGAACCGTCGGTCGCGCGCATTCACACTATGAAATCAGGATCGCCGACGCAGAAGGCAACTTGTTACGCGATGGCGAAACAGGCGAGATCGTTGTCCGCGGCGAGGCGGTCTCACTCGGATACTGGCGCCAGGGCGAGCTCACAGCCCAATTGTTCCGCGACGGTTGGGTTCACACAGGCGATGTCGGTCGACTGGATGAGGATGGATTCTTGACTGTGGTCGATCGCCTCAAAGACATGATCGTCTCCGGAGGCGAAAACGTCTACACGAGCGAAGTCGAAAATGTGCTTTGCGCGCATCCGGCCGTAGACAGTTGCGCGGTGATCGGCGTTCCCCATCCATTATGGGGAGAGGCTGTCCATGCGATCGTTAGATTGAAAAAAGATCAGATAGCTTCTCAAGAGGACTTGCTGGATCACTGCCGCCGATACATAGGCGGCTATAAATGTCCTAAGAGCATTTCCTTCCGAACCGCGCCGCTTCCGTTAAGCGGAATCGGAAAGGTCATGAAGCACGAATTGAGGAAGGAGTACGGAGCTTCGATACAAGCCGAATGAGGCGCAAAGGCTAAGAGCACACATTGATCGAACCAGTGGTTTGGCGCCCAGCGCGCCACGGTCAAAGAAATCCGCGGCGCCGCTTAGGGGTGATGATTGCACGACGTCGCCGGGCTTGATCCGCCGCGCGTCGGGCTGTTTCGGGGACCCCTATGGCGTATTGACCGGAGCGTCCGCGCCGCCCGAAGGGACCACTTTTCCGCAACCGTCTCGGCTCTGACGGCTGACCGAAGTCGCCGAAATCGGGTTCGGGGTGGTGTTGTTCCTACAAGTCTCCCGCAAGGGGACTGACGGCGCTGGCGATCCGATGCTCAAATGGCGAGCAATCGGGCCGGCTGTGGCCATTCGTACGCTTCCGCGCTGAGCGACGTGGTTGCGACGCGGAAGCGCGGGGAGTCGAGAGCATGAAGATCCAGACGCGGTTCACCGAGCTTGTCGGCGTCGAGCATCCGATCGTGCAGGGCGGCATGATGTGGGTCGGCCGCGCCGAACTGGCGGCGGCGGTGTCCAACGCCGGCGGCCTCGGCGTCCTCACCGCGCTGACGCAGCCGACGCCCGACGATCTCAAGCGCGAGATCGATCGCTGCCGCGCCATGACCGACAAGCCCTTCGGCGTGAACCTTACCATCCTGCCGTCGGTCAATCCGCCGCCTTACGCCGAATACCGCAAGGCGATCATCGAGAGCGGAATCAAGATCGTCGAGACCGCCGGCTACAAGCCGCAGGAGCATGTCGATCACTTCAAGGCGCATGGAATCAAGGTGATCCACAAATGCACCTCCGTGCGCCACGCGCTGTCGGCCGAGCGCATGGGCGTGGACGCGATCTCGATCGATGGTTTCGAATGCGCCGGCCATCCCGGCGAGGACGACATTCCCGGCCTCATTCTCATTCCCGCCGCCGCCGACAAAGTGAAGATTCCGATGATCGCCAGCGGCGGCTTCGGCGATGGCCGGGGCCTGGTCGCGGCGCTGGCGCTGGGCGCGGAAGGGATCAATATGGGCACGCGCTTTTGCGCCACCGTCGAGGCGCCGATCCACGACAGGGTGAAGCAATTGATCCTGGACAATGACGAGCGCGGCACCAATCTCATCTTCCGCAAATTCCACAATACCGGCCGCGTCGCCAAGAACAGCGTGTCCGATCAAGTGAACGAGATCTCCGCGCGCGATGGCGCCGAGTTCAAGGACATCCAGCCATTGGTTTCGGGCGCTAAAGGGCGCGTGGCCTTGGAGACCGGCGATCTCGACGCCGGCCTGATCTGGGCTGGGCAGGTGCAGGGTCTTATCCACGACATTCCAACATGCGCCGTGCTGATAGCGCGCATTATTGGGGAAGCCCAGCAGATCATCTCAGGCCGATTGGCGCGTGCGCTGGCGTAGCCTGTGCTTGGCGTATTGCTTCGAAACGGCGATCGGCGTCAGTGACGACCGATGTCAGGAGGTCGTGTTTAAGCCGGCAGCCAACGCGCGGCGAGGTGGACCGTGATGATGCGGGCCACGCCGTGATGGAAGTGTGTCCTGGCCTCAGGGTCGTTGGCTCTATCGTACTGGCTTGCTGGAAGCCGACAGCTTCTTCGTCGTTTCTAACAGCGACGTTTTTCGCGTCACAACCGAGCTGTGCGGCCCCGCCAAACCCCCGTGGTGCCCAGCCCATCCGTCCAAGTTTGCAAGCGGCCTGCTTAAGCGTCGGCCTTTCCTAAGCGCCTGCAGTGTCCGGCCCAGGCGTCGAGGTCATCCACGGCGTAGCGGACATGCCGACCAAACTTGTAAAAGGTCGGGCCGGTTCCTAGCGACCGATAGCACTCAAGCGAGTGTGTGGTAAGCGTGAGGTACCGCGCGGCGGCATCGGTATCCACGAAGCGAATGGGGCCCGCTTCCTCGACGAGAACAGCGCGCCGCATGATGTCGGCGGAGGGCCAATGACTCGATCGTTGCGACTTAGCGGGCATTGGATGGCTCCTCGACTGGCGCGCTGCGCTTCGTCTTTGGCGGGATCGGTCTGTTTGCGCCGCAGCGATGACGGAAGGGACGATAGCTTGCGAGCTTGGTCCGCGATGCGTACCGACCGTCCTCCAGACCAAGCGGCGAAGCGTGCTCGATCGCCGGCGCGGTTTTAGGGGCGATCGTGGGCAAGTCACGCTTTGGCTCCGGCGCCTGCGTCGGCTCCGCTTGGGCGGCGGGGCCGACCAGCGCTTGCCGGCGCTTCGCCACTGTTTCGGCGGCGGCGCGGATTGCATCGTCTTCGGGATGCACGTAGCGCATGAACATGGTCACGGTTTTATGCGCCGTGAGCTGCATGCCGACCTTGGTAGGCACGCCGGAATTGGCGATCTCGGTCGCCGCGCGATGGCGGATGCCGTGCGTTCCGATGTGCGGTACGCCCGCGCGCTCCAAGATGCGGCGCCAACCACTCGCATATGTGGCCTGGTTCATGTGCATGTGCGGGTTGAACACGGAGGGGATGACGAATGCGCTGTCCTCCAAGTGAGGCGCATTGTCGAGCAGGGCGTAGGTTTCCTCGCTCATCGGCTTTGAAATCCGGCCGGTCTTGCTGTCGGGCCAAACGATCCGCCGATTGCGGAAGTCGATCCACTCCCATTCGAGCGTGAGGATTTCCGACATGCGCGCCGCGAGGGCGAACTGGAGCCGGATGGCCAGGATGATGAGCGGATGCTCAAGCCCCTCGGCTTCGGCCCGATCGAGGTAGTCGAACAACGCGATCATTTCGTCGTCGGTAATGAGGCGCGTTGTTTTCCCTTCCGGGAATTTCGGCACATGGCGGCAGGGATTGGTGCCGTCAGGCCGATAGCCCCACAATTCGGCCAGATTGAACATCTTGCGCAGGCAGGCGAGCGTGTGGTTCGCCGTGGTGGGCGTGTCCTTCAATTTGAGAATCAAATTAGCGACATCGACGCGCGTGACCTCGCTGACCTTCTTCTTTCCGAAGGCGGGCTTGATGGCGCGCGCGATATAGCCCTCGTTGCTCCGAACCGTGCTTTCACCGTTTTTCAGCCGGGAATAGTCCTCGATGAAGCGCGTGCAGAGTTCGCTGACCGTGGGCTGAGCGCGTAGCGCGGCCTTTTCGGCGCCGGGGTCTTGGCCCTTGCGGACATCGGCCAGCCAGTCCTGGGCGATGGCGCGGGCCTGCTCAACGGTGATTTCGCCGAACTTACCGATCGCCGGCTTGCGCCGCTGGCCGGCGTTCGTCCGGTATTGAAGCATGAATATCTTGCGGCCGCCCTTGGTGACTTTGAGCAAGAACCCTGGCACGGTCGTATCGCGGAGTTCGTAGTCGTCCGATTGCCGCTGCGCGCTTTCGGCGGCGGTTTTGGTGAGCTTGATGGTGGCCATTGCCTCTATCCTTTTGGGCGGGATTCCAGGAGCCAAATAGGAGCCAAGAGGAATCTCGCGGTGGCGATCCGCCGCAAACTCCAGAGTGACGAGGCAAGTCAGAAAAGCTAGACGCTTCAATGGCTTGTCGTAGTCTCAGGGGCTCTAGGCCGCAAAAGGATAGATCGGATCGGCCTCCTTAAAATCCGTTCGCCG
>JBFWZB010000013.1:16562-73034 GCA_050185805.1 Hyphomonadaceae bacterium | reverse complement strand
ATCACGCGCCGCACACGCGCGAAGAGAAGGCGCGGCCCTATCCCAAATCGCCTTCCGGCATGCCGGGCGTGCAGACGCTGGCGCCGGTGATGCTGACGCACGTGGCCGAAGGGCGCCTGAGCCTGCAACGCTTCGTCGACCTCACCAGCGCGGGGCCGCAGCGTGTGTTCGGCATCGAAGGCAAAGGGCGCATCGCCTTGGGCTACGACGCCGATTTCACGCTGGTGGATTTGGCGGCGCGGCGCGAGATCAAAAACGAGGATCAGGCCACGCGCGTCGGCTGGACGCCGTTCGACGGCTTCATCGCCCAGGGCTGGCCGATGGCGACCATCATACGCGGCGAGGTGGTGATGCATGACGGCGAGGTGGTGAACCCCGGCCGCGGCGCGCCGATCCGCTTCCTAGAGGCGCTGCCTTAACGTCGATCCGTAAAGTGCAGCATCAGCCTCGGTGAAGCAGCAGAAAATCACCGAGGCGATGTTGGGCGCGGCCGCGAGCGCCTGTGTCGTCGCGCCGATGGCGATGTCGCGCGCCATCTCGCGCGGCCAGCCGAAATTGCCTGTGCCAAGGCAGGGAAAGGCGAGCGTGGCGAAGCGATGCGTCTCCGCCAGCGCGATGGCGTTGGCGTAACAGCGCGCGAGCGCGGCGATTTTCTCCAGTTTGTCGCCGGGCAGGAAATAGATCGGCGCTGCGGTGTGGATGATGTGGCGCGCGGGCGCCTTGAAGCCCGGCGTGAGGATGGCTTCGCCCTCCGCGATCGGCGCCAATGTCCGCGTCAGCGCGGTGAGTTCGGGGCCCGCGGCCGCGCGCAGCGCGCCGTCGACGCCGTTTCCCGGCCGCAATTCGCGATTGGCCGCGTTGACTACGGCGTCGAGCGCAAGCTGCTCGATGCGGCCAACGATGACGCTCAGGCGCGGATTCATTCCGTGAGTTTAGCGGAAGCGCGCAGCGCCGTCGCGGGCTTCTAAGGGTAGGGCGGAAAAGTGTGTGTCACCTTTTCACCTTTTCCGGAATTTCACAACTGCGGCGGCTGGCGTCCCGCCAATTCCCATGCCGCCAGACCAAGTCCACCCTCCCGCGCTAAGCGCATCAAACGAAAGTACTCGTCATCATGAACGCGTCTGTACTGAGCGAGGTAATAAGCAGCGTTTGGCACGCCCTCACAGAACGGTGAATTGAGAGCACACGCCTATCGGGCATATACGTTCTGGGAAGGTCTCGGTTCAATCTATCCGCAAAGCTGAATGCGGCCAACTTATCGCCACTCTCAGCCCAGCAAGTGAGCGCTTCGTCTCCATAAACATCGAAACGACGCACTTCGATTAAGCCTTGATACGCGTGATCGTTTGTCGTCGCCGGCGGCAATCGATCCGGATTTTGCTGCCACGGCGGCAACGTTGGCGCGATCTCGCTCAAATACCATTGCGTGGGCGGCGCGCCCTCGCATGTGGGCGGCGACGTCATTGCCCGTTCCCTTGCTAAGCCGCATCCGACGATGGCAAACATGCCGATCAGCAAACTCGTAGAACGCCACATTTCTGTTCGCGTGACACGTACGTTCACCTCTCCCTCCCCGCTTCTTCGACGCGCCGCTGCAGCGGCGAGAGCAGAAACTCGATAATCCGCCTGCGTCCGGTTTTGATCTCGGCCGTCGCCGCCATGCCGGCGCTCAAGGGCTGCAAGCGCCCGCCCACATTGATGGCGAATTGCGACAGCTCCACCCGCGTTGGAAACACAAGCCCCAGATTTTCGTCTTGAATCGCATCGCGGCTCACGAACGCGACACTCATACGTGACGCCGGGGAGCGGTGAACACACACTCATGCGTGAGGTCGGTGCGTGTATCTCACCTTGGATCCCTTGCGCCCGCGCCGGCGCGGGCCACATTGGCGGGCGATGAGCGCGCCTATTCCTCGCATGCGGCCGTATCAGCGGCGCGGCTTGACCGAAGGCGAGATCGCCATCGGCAAAGCCATGTTCGGCGACGAGATTGACTGGGCGCGGGTGCGGGTGATGCAGGCGCCGGTTTTGGGGTTCGGCGCGATGGTGCCGCGCGGGCGCACCATCGTGTTCTCGCGCTGGCCGGCGGCGCGAGATTTTTCCGAAACCGGTGCGGGCGAGCGCGGCTGGTTCGTGCACGAACTGATGCATGTGTGGCAGGCCGCGCGCGGCAAGACGCTGGCGCTGTCGAAGCTGAAGGCGATCGGGGCCAGGGCCTATCGCTATCAGGCGAAGGCCGGCGCGGCGCTGAAGCATTACAATATCGAGCGCCAGGCCGAGATCGCGAGGCATTTGTATCTGGCGCGGATCGGTGAAGCCGAAGCGGATGCGCCGCCGCGCGATTGGCTGGAGCAGGTGTGGGCGGCGCGCTAGGCGGCGCCGGGGTCTTCCTCGCTCAGGGTGAATTCGCCGTTGCGCACGCGCTCGGGCAGCGTGGCGCAGAAATCGGCGACGTTCTCGGCGCCGAAGCGATCGACCATGTCGACCAGCGCCGCGTAGATGCCGACTGAGGCCAGCACCTCCGGCTCGACCCCTTGGGCGAGCGCTTTGTCCCAGGCGTCGAGCATGAGATCGAGCGCGAGCGCCTTCTGCTGATCGGTGTCGGCATCGGCCATCGGCTCAGTCTCCGTGGCGGGCGCTCAAGCCGCCGGCGACGCGCAGTCCGCGCGCGCGCAATTCCGCTTCCATCTGCGAGGCGGCGCGGTCGCAGGTGGAGAAGCGCGCCTCCTCCTGGCGATAGCCGCGGTTGAAGCCTTCAACCAGGGCGTCGTTATAGCTCGGCTCGCGGGCGATGACGCCGCGCATGTAATCGCGCCAGCGCTGGTCGCCGCGGCCCTGGCACAGGATGCGCAGATAATGCGCCCCGCCCAGCACCTCGGCCAGCTCGCTCAATTGCTCGCCGTACCAAGCCTCGCTGCGGATGGGCGCTTCCCGCTGCTCCTGGGCCGCGGCGGGCGCGGCCAGCAGGGCGGCGCAGCACAGCGTTGTCGTGATCATGCGGATCATGGGCAGGGCGGTAGCTCCCAAACGGGGCGGGAGTGTGGAATCCCGCCTCAGGCCGCGTTCACGGGCGGCTTGCGCGCCGCCCAGGGCTGAGCCTGCTCCAATTCGTACGCCAGTTCCAATAAGGTTCGCTCCTGGCCCGGCGCGGCCGAGAAATGCGCGCCGATGGGCAAGCCGCCGGAGGACCAGCCGAGCGGCAGCGAGATGGCCGGGGCGCCCGCCACGTTTTGCACCGGCGTGTAGCCGACATAAGCCGAGACGCGCTCGAAACCTGCCATGCCGAGCGCGGGTGAGATTTCGCCCAGCACCGGCGGCACATCGCCGAGCACGGGCGTCAGCAGCACGTCTGCGTCCGCGAAGAAGGCCGCGTACGCCGCTTCGGCGGCGCGCAGTGTGGCGATGGCGGGCCGCAATTGCGCCTCGCCGCCTTCGCGCTGGAAGTGCTGCGCCAGTTCGAGCGTGAGGGGCTCCAACAATTGATCGAGCGGCGCGCCGGAGGCTGCTTGCGACACCTCGGCCACCACCTCGGCGGCGCCAGCGGCCCAAAGGAAGGTGAAGGCTTGCGCGAAGGCCGCGCCGTCAATTTCGGGATACGCGTCGCGCACCTCGTGGCCGAGCGAGCGGCAGAGTGCGGCGGCGGCTTCGGTGGCGGCGCGCACATCCGGCGCCGGGTCGCGGCCGATCCCGTCCTCGATGCGTAAAGCGATGCGGAGACGGCGGCGGTTGGGTCCGCTGACCATGCCGACGGGCGCGTGCGCGCCCCCGCTCTGCGCTTCGGTGATGGCGAGCCAGGCGGCGGTGTCGCGTACGCTGCGGCTGACGCAGCCATTGACCGAGAGCGCCATCGGCTGGGTGTCGCCCGCAGAAACGAGGTCGCGGCCGCGCGAATATTTTAGGCCGACAAGACCGTTGCAGGAGGCGGGGATGCGGATCGAGCCGCCGCCGTCGCTGGCGTGCGCGATCGGCACGACGCGCGCAGCGACGGCGACGCCCGCGCCGCCGGAGGAGCCGCCGCTGGAGCGAGTAACGTCCCATGGATTGCGCGTGACGCCGCCTTGCAGCGGCTCCGTGGTGGCGGTGAAGCCGAATTCCGGCGTCGTGCTCTTGCCGAACGGCACCAGACCCGCTGTTTGCAACGCTTCGACGTAAGGCGGGTTCTCGGCGGTGACGTTGTTGACGAAGGCGCGGCTGCCGTAGCGCAGCGGCGCGCCTTCAAGCCCCATCAAATCCTTGATCAGGGTCGGGACGCCGGCGAGCGGGCCGCTGCGCGGGGTGGCCGCCAGGGCGCGGCCGTAATCGTACGCGTCGGCGCTCATGAAATTGAGTTGCGGCTGCACGCGTTCGGCGCGGGCGATCGCCGCTTCAAGCGCTTCCGCTGCGGTGACCTCGCCGGCGCGCACGCGCGCGGCGACGCCGGTCGCGTCGAGGTCGCCCAGAGCGTCGCTGGGCGCGCTCAGCGCTTGCTCAACGGGCTGCGAAACCGTCCCGCAGGCAGCGAGGCTCGACAGGGCCGCGGCGTTGAGCATCAGCGCGCGGCGCGAAATTCTGTGAGCCATGATGGTCTTCTCCCCGAAGCGCCGGCCGATGCGGCCGCGCCAGCTTGGCGCGCAAAGCGCGAAGCGCAAGCCTTGCCCTCACGGCAAGAGAGGGCGACATCGCCGGTTATGACCCGCATTCGCGCCGACCAGCTGATCGTGGCCCGCGGCTTGGCCGAAAGCCGGGCCAAAGCGCGCGCGGCCATCGAAGCGGGCGGCGTCACCGCCGATGGGGCGCCGGTGACCAAGCCCGCCGAGCTGATCGCCGAAAGCGCCGAGCTCGCGGTGGCGGCGCCGCATCCGTGGGTCTCGCGCGGGGGCGTAAAGCTGGCGCATGCACTGGAGGTGTTCGCGATCGACCCGGCGGAGCGTGTCTGCCTCGATGTCGGCGCATCGACCGGGGGCTTTACGCAGGTGCTGCTCGTGCGCGGCGCGGCGAGGGTTTACGCCGTCGATGTCGGGCAGGCGCAGCTGCATGCGTCTCTGCGCGGCGATGAGCGCGTGGCGAGCCTCGAGCGCACCGATGCGCGCAGCTTGACGCGCGCGCAGATCGATCACGCTCCCAGCCTGATCGTGTGTGACGTGAGCTTCATCGGCGCAGCCAAGGCGCTGGGTGCGCCGCTATTGCTCGCAGCGCCAGAGGCCGATCTCGTCGTGCTGATCAAGCCGCAATTCGAGGCGGGGCCTGGGCAAGGCGGCGTGCTCGACGAAAACCACGCGCGCGCGGTGGCGGCCGATGCGCTGCGTTCGCTCAACGGGCTCGCAGGCTTTCGCCTTGTCGCGCAATGCGACAGCCCCATCCGCGGCGGCGACGGCAATCTCGAAATGCTGGCGCAATTGCGCCGCGCATGAAAAAGGCCCCGGCGTTATCGCCGAGGCCTGGAAGGTTGAGGACAGGAAGCGTCTTTCGTCGTTAGCGCGCGGGGTACCATTGGCCGTCGGACGCACGGCACATCAGCACCTCTTCGCGGTATTCGCGGCCATAGGGATCGCGCACGATCTGCTCGCCCATGCGGCAATCGTCGTTGCGGCCATAACCGTAGCTGGATTGGCGATAGCCCGGGCCGCCATAGAGGCCGCTGTCGTCGCCGCCGTAATACGGGTCGTTCTGACGGCCACCATATTGCGGCTGTTGGCCATGAGGCTGGCCATAATACGGGTCGTAGGCGCCCTGCTGAGCCGGTTGGCTGGCGCAATTGCGCTGGGCATTCGAGCGCCCGATCATGGCGCCGGCGGCTGCGCCGACCACGCCGCCGAGCACGCTGCCGTCGGTGCGGTGGCCGCGCGCGGCGACCTGGCTGCCGAGCACGGCGCCGGCGATGCCGCCGATGGCGGCGCCAAGGGCGGTGTTCCGGTTGGCGTTCTGCGAGCAGTATTGCTGCTGCGCGACGTGGGCGTCGTGATAGGACGGATATTGCTGCGCCGAGGCATTGGGCGCCGCAATCAGAGCCGCGCTGAGGGCGGCGGCGGCGACAAAAGCTTGACCACGCATGTGCAACTCCCTGACTGACGGCCGGGATGAAAGCAGACCCCGCCTGAACGCCGCATGAAGCGCCTACACAGGTTAGCCAGAGCCCGGCCGGGCCAGGCGCGCGCCGGCGCGGACCTGGGCCCGTCCGAGGAGCGGGAACTCGTCATCGCCGCCGTTGGGGCCCGCGGCGACGGCGTCGCCGAGAACGCCAGCGGCGCGGTCTATGCGCCGTTCACGCTGCCGGGCGAGCGGGTGCGGGCGCGGGTGGCGGGCGACCGGGCCGAGGTGCTGGAAATGCTCCAGGCGAGCCCGGAGCGTGTCAACGCGCCTTGCCGCCATTTCGGCCGCTGCGGCGGATGCCAGCTGCAGCATTGGCGTGAGGACGCCTACCTCGCCTGGAAGCATGAGCAAGTGGTCACGGCCCTGGCGCGCCGCAATCTGGGGCCAGTCGTCGAGGCGGTGGTTCCGGCCTGGGGCGACGGCCGGCGGCGCGCCGCGTTTCACGCCAGCCGCCAGGGCGGGCGGCTACGGCTGGGCTTCATCGAACGCGGCGGGGCGCGTCTGACGCCCGTCGAACATTGTCCCGCCCTTGCGCCGGCGCTGGAAGCCGCGCTGCCGCGCCTTGCGCCGCTGGCCGAATTGGTGACGCCTGCGCGCGCCGACGTCACGCTGCAATGCCTGCTGACGGAAGCGGGGCTCGATGTAGCCGTGAAGGGCGCCGGGAAAAGCCTCGACCGAAGCGCGCTCGAAGCGCTGGCGGCGGTGGCCGAGGCTGCCGACCTTGCCCGGCTTTCGCTCGACGGCGAGCCGATCGTGATGCGGCGAAAGCCGGTGGTGCGGATGGGCAAGGCGCTGGTGACGCCGCCGCCGGGCGCGTTCCTGCAGCCGACGCAAGCGGGCGAGGACATGCTCGCGGATTTGGCGATGGCCGCGATTGCGGGCGCTGCGCGTGTGATCGATCTCTTTTCCGGCATAGGCACGTTCGCGCTGCGCGCCGCCGAATTTGCGGAAACGGTGGCGGCGGAATCCGATCCCAATATGCTGGCGGCGCTGAAGGCGGCGGCGGACGGCGCGGGCGGTGCGTTGAAGCAGGTGACGATTCTCAGGCGCGATCTATTGCGAACGCCGCTATCGAGTCTGGAGATGAAGAAGTTCGACTCCGCCATCATGGACCCGCCGCGTTCAGGCGCGCGGCTGCAGGCAGAACAGGTTGCGCGCGCGCCTATCCGCAAGCTGGCTTACGTCTCTTGCGATCCGGCGAGCTTCGCGCGCGACGTGAAGGTGCTCACCGATCACGGCTTCCAGCTTACGCGCGTGACGCCGGTGGACCAGTTTCGCTGGAGCCCGCATGTCGAAGTGGTCGGAGCGCTGGAACGATGAAGCGCGTGCTGCTCGATTATCGCTATTCGCGGCGCAAGGCCGACCCGGCGGCTGATGCGGCGCCGCTTGAAGATGGCTATTGGCGGCGCAAGACGTTGACGCAAATGAGCGAGCGCGAATGGGAGGCGCTGTGCGACAATTGCGGCAAATGCTGCGTCATCAGCCTGGAAGACGCCGATAACGGCACGCTCTATCTGACCGACGTCTCGTGCAAATTGTTCGACGCCAAGAAATGCCAATGCAGCGATTACGCAGACCGTAAGAAGTACGTGCCCGATTGCGTCAAGCTGACGCCGAAGAACGTGCCGAAGCTGGATTGGCTGCCGCGGACGTGCGCGTACAGGCTGGTGTCGGAGGGGCAGGATCTGTTCTGGTGGCATCCGTTGATTTCCGGCGACCCGGAAACCGTGCACGTCGCCAGGGCGTCGGCGCGCAACCGGACGCGCCCCCAAGGACGTCTCCAGGTGCCGGGCCTGATGAAACGCATCGTGCAATGGCCTGAGCCGCTGGCTGAGCCGCCGAAAAAGAAGCGCAAAACGCCGCCTCGACGTCGCCTCAGTCGGCGATAGACTGCCCGCCATGGGTTTGTTCACCGACATCGGCCGCGCCCGTTATGCCGCAGCGCAAGGCGCGCGCGTCGCCTGGTACATGAGTCAATACATGCTCGCGCGCCGCATCTCCGGGCCCTTCAACCGGCCGGGCGAGGCGCGGTTTCAGCCGCGTGCCGCCGAAGGCGATCCGCAGGCGATCCGTACAGCGTTTCTCGATCTCTTCGCCAAAGACCGCGCCAACATCGAAGCGGGCCATTATCCCGCGCCCAACGATGTGCGGGTGGAGCGTTCGCTATCGGCGCTGCGCAATTCTGCGCGCTTTTTTCGCGATCTGCCGCGCGTGGATCGACGGCGGCTGCAACGCAGCGGCGTGGAAGTGCGCGAGGAAGGCAAGAAGGAAGGGCGCTATCCGACTTATTATTTGCAGAACTTCCACTATCAGACCGGCGGTTGGCTTACTGAGGAAAGCGCCAAGCTCTACGACACGCAGGTGGAAATCCTGTTCGGCGGCGCCGCCGACGCGATGCGGCGCATCGCGCTGGGATCGCTCGCGCGCGGGCTTCGCGGGCAAGATCAAAGACGCGCGCCGCTGGTCGATTTCGCTTGTGGCAATGGCAGATTTCTCTGCCAGGTGATGGCGGCGTTTCCGCGCATACCAGGGACTGGGCTCGATCTTTCGCCGGCCTATTGCGCCGAGGCGCGGGCGCGATTGGCGGATTGGCGCAACGTCGAGATCGTCACCGGCGCTATCGAGCAAGCGCCATTCGAAGCGGAAAGCTTCGCGGCGGCTACGTGCGTTTATCTTTTCCATGAATTGCCGCCGCGCGTGCGACGAGAAGGGGCGCGCGAGATCGCCCGGGTGCTGAAGCCAGGCGGCGTGCTGGTTTTCGCCGATTCGATCCAGACGGGCGACACCGCCGACCTTGACCGGATGCTGGAATATTTCCCGGTCGGTTTTCACGAACCGTATTTCGGAAGCTATCTCAAAGAGGACTTACCGGCCCTTTTCGCCGAATACGGGCTCTTTGCGGAGGAAACGGAGACGGCGTTCCTCACAAAGGTGATCCGCTTCCGCAAACGCCGCTAGTAGGCGGCGAGATCGGGATTCTTGTCGTAACCGCCCTCGGCATAGGCGGCGTAAGGGTCATTTTCCTGCACGGCCTCGGCGACTTGCGCTTCAAGCCGATCGTGCTCGCTCATGCCGTAGGGGGCGAGAAATTCACGCTCGATCTGACGCAATATTTCTTCTTCGCTGCGTTCATAGCCGCGTGGCGCGCCGCGCGCGGCGCCATCCAGATCGTCGGCGGAATAGGCCGTGGATTCGTGCAAGGCCACGGCGTCATCTTCGCTGCGCACGCGGCCGGCGTCGTCGATGACATAGCGCGCGCCGTCGTCCCAGGAAGGTTGACGCTCAACGACCTGCAAGTGCTGCAATTGCATCGGCGCCGGGCCCTCGGCGGCGGCGCTGCCAAACCCGAACCCGCCCGATATCATGAACGCGGTGCCGGCCATGGCCGCGCTGAACACGAAAGCGAACGCACCTGCGCCTGCCAGCACCTTCTGCGTGATCGGGCGTTGTTCCAGCACGGCCTCTGCTCCTGATCGAGATGCCGGGTGAACCGCCGAGGGCGGCTTCAGTTCCTGGCCCGGGCGCCATTGCCGCCGCGCCCGCCTCGGCCGATATGAATCGCATGAGCCGCGCTTTCGTTAAAGAAGAGGACGGCGACCGGGCGGACGATCTCCCGGATCGCGTGCTCTCGCCCCATCCCAATCTCGTCACCGCCGCGGGCCTAGACGCCATCGACGCTGAACTGGCGCGCCTGCATGACGAAGGCCCCGGCGAGGACGCTGCCGCCAAGGCCCATCACGCTCGCGACATGCGCTATTGGAGCGCGCGCCGCGCTTCGGCGCAGGTGATGCCGCCGCCGCAGGACGCCAACCAGGTGCGCTTCGGCTCGACCGTCACCGTGCTGCGCCAGGACGGACGCCGGCAAAGCTTTCGCATCGTCGGCGAAGATGAGGCCGATCCCGAACACGGCACGCTGTCTTACGCTTCGCCGCTGGCGCGCGCGGTGATGGGCAAGGCGGAAGGCGATGTCGCGATGCTGAACGCAGAAGAGGTCGAGATCGAAGCGATCGCTTAGGCGCGAAGCCGAAGCGTGCTATACGCCGCGGCACACGCGGAGGCCTGCTTGTCCGGCGACGATCTCATACCCCCATCACCACATTACGATCCTGAGGATGTCCCGCCCCCGGACGATGCGGTCTTCTTCGCCGCTGACGAGCCGCTGGCGCTGTTTTCCGAATGGTTCAAGCTGGCGCGCGAGAAAGAGCCGAACGATCCGAATGCGATGGCGCTGGCGACCGCCGACGCGGACGGCGCGCCCGACGTGCGCATGGTGCTGTTGAAGGATTTCGGTCCGGGCGGCTTCACGTTCTATAGCAATGCCGAAAGCGCCAAGGGCCGCCAACTCGAGGCCAATCCGCGTGCGGCGCTGTGCCTGCACTGGAAAAGCATTGGCCGCCAAGTGCGCATTCGCGGCGTCGTCGAGCCTGCGTCCAACGCTGAAGCGGACGCCTATTTCCAGAGCCGCGATCGCGGCGCGCGCATCGGCGCCTGGGCCAGCGCGCAATCGCGCGCGCTGCCGGATCGGCTGGCGCTGGAGAAGCGGATCGCGGAGTTTGGGTTGAAGTTTGGTCTTGGCGCCGTGCCGCGGCCGCCGCATTGGCGCGGCTATCGCGTTGCGCCGACGGCGCTCGAATTCTGGCGCAATCGCCCATTTCGCCTGCACGACCGCCTGCTGTTCGAACGCGCGAGCCCCGGCGCGGCGTGGACGAAGCGGCGGCTTTATCCCTGAACGCGCCGCAAGCGCATTTGCGCATGGCGCCCCGCTGTGGCTAACATCGCGAAAAGCCTCCCAGGGAGACATTCGCGATGCTTGGCCTGATGCAGGATTGGCCGTTGACGGTCGACCGCGTGCTCGACCACGCCAATAACAGCTTCCCGCAGCGTGAGATCGTCACGCGCAGCGTCGAGGGGCCGATTACACGCACCACGTACGGCGAGGTGCATGGCCGCGCCAAACAAGTGACCAACGCACTGCAGGCGAGCGGCATCAGGCTTGGCGATCGAGTGGCGACCCTGGCGTGGAATACGGCGCGGCACTTGGAGGTCTGGTACGGCGCCATGGGCATGGGCGCGGTGCTGCACACGGTCAATCCGCGGCTTTTCCCAGAGCAGATCGCGTGGATCATCAACCACGCCGAGGACAAGCTGCTGTTTCTCGACCTGACGTTCGTGCCACTGGTCGAGAAGATCGCGCCGTTGCTCAACACGGTGAGCGGCTACATCATCCTCACGGACGGCGCGAGCATGCCGCAGACGACGCTGCCTAACGCGGTCGCGTACGAGGACTTCATCGCCTTCCAAGCGCAGCAGGCGGAGTGGGGCGGCTTCGACGAAAACACTGCGTGCGGCCTTTGCTATACGTCCGGCACGACAGGCGACCCCAAGGGCGTGCTCTACTCGCATCGCTCCAACGTGCTGCACGCGATGGCCGCCAACAGCGTCGATTGCTTTGGCGCCGGCGCCAGCGACGTCGTGCTGCCGGTGGTGCCGATGTTCCACGCCAATGCGTGGGCGATTGCGTTCGTCGCACCCATGTGCGGGGCGAAACTGGTGATGCCGGGCGCAAGGCTGGACGGCGCCAGCGTCTACGAATTGCTCGAGAGCGAGAAAGTCACGTTCACGGCGGCGGTGCCGACCGTGTGGCTGATGCTGCTCAATCATCTGCGCGAGAATAATCTGAAGCTTTCGACGCTGAAGCGCGTCGCCATCGGCGGGTCGGCGGTGCCGGAAGCGGTTCTGCGGGCGTTCGAGGAAGATTATGGCGTGGAGGTGATCCATGCCTGGGGCATGACCGAGATGAGCCCCATCGGCACGATCGGAAAGATGCTGCCTGAGCATTATGCGCAGGATCGCGAGTCGCAAATTCGCACCAAGCTGAAGCAGGGCCGCTCGCTCTTCACCGTGGAGATGAAGATTGTCGACGACGCCGGCGTCGAGAAACCGCATGACGGCAAGGCGTTCGGCCGGCTCTTGGTGCGCGGGCCGGCGGTGGCGCGCGCCTATTTCAAGAATGCCGGCGCCCGCAACGACAAGGGCGAATGCCTGGAGCCGTGCACATTCTTCGACACCGGCGACGTCGCCACGATTGACGACCTGGGCGTGATGCAGATCACCGACCGGGCCAAGGATGTAATCAAATCCGGCGGCGAATGGATCAGCTCGATCGATATCGAGAACATCGCCGTGGGCGCCGAGGGCGTGGCCAACGCGGCTGTCATCGGCGTGGCGCATCCGAAATGGGATGAGCGTCCGTTGCTGATCGTGGAGCCGAAGCCGGGCGCGCAGCCGACCAAGGAGCAGATGCTGGCCTTCCTGGATGGCAAGATCGCCAAATGGTGGATGCCGGACGACGTGGCGCTGGTGGAGAAAATTCCGTTGGGCGCGACCGGCAAGATCAACAAATTGGCGCTGCGCGAGCAATTCAAGGACTACAAACTGCCGAGCGCGCAAGCGGCCGAGTGAGCGGCGTAACGGGGGCGAATATGGCGTCGGTGCGTGACTGGATTGTGCGGCTGGCGTTGCTGGTTGCGATGGCGATCCCGATTTTCTTTGCGTTCGCGTCGCTGGGCTCGCGCTTCGGATTGATCACTTGGCAGTTCGGCCTTGGCGTGATGACGATGCGCTGGGGCCCGCTGCTGCTCATGGGCGCGGCGGGCCTGGCGGTGCTGGCGCTGTTGCTGGCGCTGCTGATTCAACCGCGGCGCGGTTGGCGCGCGGCGCTGGCAGCGCTCCTCATCCCGGCGCTCGGACTGGGCTATGCGATGCAAGTGCGCAGCACCGCCGGGGCGCTGCCGCCGCTGCATGACGTCAGCACCGATCTCGACGATCCGCCGAATTTTTCCGAACGTGTGACGGCCCAACGTGCGCTGGTGGAGGATGGCAACAGCCTCGAACGCGAAGGGGTGGAGATGCCGGGGGGCGAGCGTTGGGCGGCGTTCGCCGGGATGAGCCTCGAGGACGCGCAGCGCAGCGCCTATCCCGATATCGCGCCGACGCTGACGAGCGCTGCGCCGGACGCGGCCTATGCGGCGGCGCTCGAAGCGGCGCAAGCGCAAGGCTGGACCATCGGTGAAACGGACGAGGCCGAAGGACGCATCGAAGCGACGGCGCAGAGCTTCTGGTTCGGATTCATCGACGACATCGCCATCCGCGTGCGCCCGCAAGGCGAAGGATCGCGCATCGACGTTCGTTCAGTCAGCCGTGTTGGTTTGTCCGATCTCGGCGCCAACGCCGCGCGCATCCGCGCCTACCGTGAAGATCTGCGCAGCCGATTGCCGCAATAGCACGCGCAAAGAAGGCGATTTCGCTTTCACGAAACCGCCTTCATCTGCTTTCGCTTCCGATATTGCTATCTTCTGCGTCAGCCAGAAAAGAACGGGCCAACAGCGATTGCGTTCCGAGCCGGCGACGAATTTTGTCAGCTGGCGCGCTTCAGCCAATATTCGTTGTCGACGCAAGCGGGGCCTTCGCAGCCGACGCGGCCAAGCTCCACCAGGCGGATCATGTGCGCCAAAACAGAATGGCAAGCCGCCGGGTGCAGGCGCTTGTCGACGTCGGCATAGATCACGGCGACCATGTCCTTGATCAGGCGCTGGCCTTGCGCCAGCTGCGCCACGATCTGTGCCTCGCGCTCAAGCCGGTGATCGATGAAGCTCTGTACGAACGCGCTGGCGTTGCGCACCGGCGGGCCATGGGTGGGCCACAACGTGGCGAAGCCGCGGTCGCGGACTTTTTCGAGGCTGGCGAGATAATCGCTCATGTCGCCGTCGGGCGGCCCGATGACGGTGGTCGACCAGCCCATGATGTGATCGCCGGGAAAGAGCGCATTTTCTTCGATCAGCGCGTAGGCCATGTGATTGGCGGTGTGGCCTGGCGTGAAAACCGCCTCGAGCGTCCAGCCGGGCCCCGAGAAGCGGTCGCCGTCTTTCACGTCGATGTCGGGCTCGAAGCGATGATCGTCGCCGGCTTCCAGGCGCAGCGTGTCGCAATCGCTTGGCCGCGGCGGAATCTTGCTGGCGTAAACCTGGGCGCCGGTGGCGCGCGCGAGCGGATGCGCGGCCGGGCTGTGATCATTGTGGCGGTGGGTGACGAGGACATGCGTGACGCGCTCGCTTTTGAGCGCGCGCAGCAGGGCCTGTATGTGCTCCGGATTATCCGGCCCGGGGTCGATCACGGCGACCTCGCCTCGGCCGATGATGTAGACGCCGGTGCCCTTGTAGGTGAACGGGCCGGGATTGTTCGCGACTAGGCGCCGGATCAGCGGGCTGACCGGTTGGGCCTCGCCATAGACGAAGTCCATGTCGCGCACGAAGTCGATCTTGGCGGCCATCGGATCAGGTCCGGCGCCAACGCGCGTCGAGATAGTCGCGGAAGGCGCGCGCAATCGCCCGAGCTGCCGTCAGCTTGTCGGGCAAGTTGAGAGCGATGGGCGGACCCATGTCTGTCTTGTTCGCATCCACGATGTAGAGCCGTCCGTCATTGCGGTCGCGCAGGATGTCGAGGCCGCCCCATTCAAGACCGATGCGTTGGGCGTACTCTGCGATCTTGGCCAATTCGTCCGCGGTGAAAACCTGCTCCGGCGTGCGCAGGAGCACTTCGACATTCGTGTTCTGGAAGCGCTTGGTTACAGGACGGCGCTTGATGAAGACGGCGGCGGGACGCCCGCCCACGGTCGCCGTGCGCAGGTCGTCGACCAGGGTGGGATCGGCGCCGCGATTGTCGATCACCCGCTGGTAGCAGCGATTGGGTTGGCGCTCGACCGGGCATTGAACGATGTGGCCGTCATGGGCCGCGTTAATCTCGGATTTGTTGACCGCCGCCCCGAAATGGGTCTCCGGCTCCACCAGCAGCGGATAGCCGAAGACGTCTTCGAAGGCCTGGGCGATGTAGGTTTTCGATACGTCGCGGCAGCCGAAATTGATCAGCAGTGCGTCGGGCCGCGTCTGCGCCGGCGCTGGATTGGGGCTGAAGGTGGCGTCTTCGAAATGCATCACCACGTCAGCGTGGGCGAAATCCTGTGTAAGCTTGGCGCCGGCGAGCCGGGCGACCGCCCAGATCAGATACCAGGGACGCGCGCGCTCCGGGGTGAAGGCAATGGTGAACGGCGCGCCGATCGGCGCGATTTGGCGCACGGCGAAGAAATAACGAAACCACGCCGTCACCTCCGCCAGCACGGACGGCGAATAGGGCACTAGCGCGCCGGTTTTGCGAACGGTGACGCCGTTGCGGCCGAATTTGAAATCGCGCAGCCAAACCGGGCCGGCAGTCTGAAAAGCGCGGGACGAAGCTTGAGCGTCCAAGGCTTAATTCCCCCGCGGCCCGGAGCTTGCTAGCGCAGGCGCCATGGACGCTGCGTTCACCTTCACTTTGTTTGCGCTCGATCGCGTTCGCAACGTGCTGCTCGCTCTGGCTCTGATCGTGTTGATGAAAGCGGCCTGGCTCTACCTGCTCGCCCCGGCCCTGACCTAACCTAGCCCGCCGCCAACCGGTCGAGCACCCCCCGCGCGCCACTCAAATCATAACCGGCCCGCTCCGCCAGCCCGATCGCCTGATCGGGGGTCAGCGCGCCTGCTGCGACCTGCGCCATCGCCCACGCCGTAACCGAGCGGGTCCCGGTTCGGCAATAGGCCAGGACACGCCCGGCCCCGATCTGTTCCAGAGCGGCGGCCGTTTCGGCCACAATCGCGGGCGTCAGCGGCATGGAATACGGAATGGCGTGGAATTTGAGGCCGGCGGCCTTGGCCGCCGCCTCCGCCTGAGCCAGCGTCAGCTGGCCAGGCGCCTCGCCGTCGGGGCGATTAGCGATGATGGCGGCGTAGCCCTCGTCGGCGGCGCGCGCGATGTCTTCGGCGCCGAGTTGCGGGGCCACCGAGAATTCCGGCGTGATCGTTTTGAACTCTGCCATCTGAAACTCCGTGGCGCGCCTAGCTTGAATCCTGCGGCGGCCGCTGGCTTTGCGCCAGCGCAACCTGACGCATTCATGTTCCTTCGCAAGCGGAGAAGGCGCAGATACTGCCGAAGTGCGCGTGCGACAGAATGGTTCCTCCGCGCGACGAGCGTTCGTCTGCGCGCGTGAGGCCGTGACGAAGCGTTGACACAGACTTTCTCAGACGCAAGGTTGCGCCCTCCCGGCGGCGCATGCGGCCATAACAGGACGTCTGAATGCTCCGGCAGATCGCTCGCCGCTTGCTGATCGCGATCCCGACGATACTTGCGATCGTTTGCGCGGCGTTCGTGCTCATGCACATGGCGCCTGGGGGCCCATTCACGGCGGAGCGGCAAATGCCGCCGGAAATCGAGCGGCGCTTGCTGGCCGAATACAAGCTCGATCTGCCGGTGCATGAACAATTGCTGCACTACATTGGAGGCTTGGTTCAGGGCGATCTCGGCCCTTCGATGACGTACAAGGATAAGGACGTCATCGATATCATCGCCGAAGGCGCGCCGATGAGCGCGCTGTTGGGCTTCAGCGCGATGGCGCTTGCGCTGATCGTGGGATCTGCGCTTGGCGTGATGGCGGCGTTGCGCCAGAACCGGCCGCAAGATTACGCCGTCATGACGCTGGCCATTCTTGGCGTGTGCCTGCCGCCTTTGGTGATGGGGCCGGTGATGCAATACGTGTTTGGTGTGCAATTGCACTGGCTGCCGACGCAGGGCCTGCATCGCGACGAATTCGGCCTCATCTATCTTGTCTTACCCGTGGTGACGCTTTCGCTGCCGCTGATCGCGATCATTTCGCGGCTGATGCGCGCCAGCATGATCGAAGCCATGCGCTCTAACGCCATCCGCACGGCGCGGGCCAAGGGCCTGCCCGAGCGAGACGTCGTGCTGCGGCACGCGCTGCCGGTCGCGATGCTGCCTGTGGTGTCTTATGTGGGCCCAGCCTTGGCCGGGGTGCTGGCCGGCTCGTTCGTGGTCGAGACGGTGTTTCAGCTGCCCGGCATCGGCAAGCAATTCGTGCTGGCGGCGCAGACGCGCGATTACACGCTGGTGATGGGCGTGGTGATTGTCTACGCGGTGCTTATCATCTTCCTCAACATGCTGGCCGATCTCGCCTATCGCTGGCTCGATCCGCGTGCGCGCACGGCATGAGCGACATCAGCATCACCGAGGCCGCGGCGGCGGACGCCGTAACGACCAAGGGGCGCTCGCTCTGGGATGACGCGCGACGGCGTTTGCTGCGCAACCGCGCCGCGATAGCGAGCCTTTGGGTTATCGCCGTGCTTGCGGTGCTGGCGGCGTTCGGGCCGATGCTGTGGGTGCACAACGTCGAAACCATCTTCCGGGACGAAGTCGGCATCGCGCCGACGCTGACGAATTGGCATTGGCTGGGAACCGATACCGAGGGCCGTGACATGGTCGCGCGGCTGCTCTTTGGCCTGCGCATATCGCTTCTGGTCGGCATTGCGGCGACGGTGGTGGCGCTCACGATCGGCGTCGCCTGGGGCGCCATCGCCGGCTTCATCGGCGGCGCCGTCGACGAACTAATGATGCGCTTTGTCGATGTGCTCTACGCCATACCGTTCATCTTCTTCGTTATCGTGCTGATGACCGTGGTCCCGGCTGAAGACCCGCTCACCAATCTGCTGCTGATCTTTATGGCCATCGGCGCCGTGGAATGGCTGACCATGGCGCGCATCGTGCGCGGGCAGACGATCGCCCTGCGGCGTAAGGAGTTCGTCGAGGCGGCGCGCGCCGCCGGGGCGGGGCCCTTGCAGATCGTTTTCCGACACATTGTGCCGAACGTGCTGGGTCCGGTGGTGGTGTTCGCCACGCTCAACATCCCCGTCATCATCCTGCTGGAGAGCTTCCTCTCCTTCATCGGCCTTGGCGTGAAGGAGCCGCTCACCTCGCTCGGCGCGCTGATCTCGCGTGGCGTCGGCCAAATCCAGGCGCCGTGGATGCTGATCGCGCCGGCGTTGACGATGCTCGTCACGCTGCTGGCGTTGAACTTCCTTGGCGACGGCTTGCGCGACGCGCTCGACCCGAAGGAGCGCTGAGCGTGACGGCGCTATTCCTGGCGCCGGACGCGGAAGGCTTGGCCGCCGCCGAACGACATCATGAAGCTGCCGACTGCGGCGCGGCGCACCGTCACTTGCGCGCCTTCGCGCGCGCGCCGGTTCGATTGCGCCGAATCGACCATCGCCCAGATCTGGCCGTTGGTCATGTGGATCCAATGCTTGCCATCGGGCCGCGGCTGAACGCGCGCGATCTCCATGCTGACTTCGTCGATTGGATCGTCGCCGTCTCCGCCGCCGCCAAAGATGCGCGGCAGGCTGGGCAGGCTGAAGCCGAAGGCGTCGCGGTTGAGTTCCTCTGCCTGCGCCCGATCGACGGCGACGAGTTCGCCGCTGGTCTGCGCCTGGCGCAGGCGGCCGACGGCGGCGTCGTAGCAGGCCAGACGCTCACTCTCGTCGGTGACGTTGGCGCAGGCATAGACCTGGTCGAGCACTTGCGGGGACGGTGCGGGCTGCGCCGCGGCGGGACCGGCCAAAGCGAAAAAACACAAGCCGGCCAAAATGAAACGCATGTCGCACGCCCTCCCATCGAGACGGGCGCTACTTTAGACTGTCAGCACGCCTTGTCAGCCCAGGCCAGCAGTCCAGTTCGCGGAGTCTGATGATGCAGTTTCGCACCGATCGCCGTTCGCTGCTCACGGGAAGTGCGGGCTTGGCCGCGACCAGCCTCGGCGCCTGCGCCAATGGGCGCATCGTCGGGCTCGACCGCGAACGGCGCTCGCTCGACATCGCCAATCAGGGCGAGCCGCTGTCGCTTGACCCGCACAAGGCGTCGGGGACCTGGGAGAACAACATCATCGGCAACATGCTGACGGGCCTGACGACGGAGGATCAGCATGCGCGCCCCTCGCCAGGAATGGCGCAGCGTTGGGAGACGAGCGCAGATGGGCTGACCTGGACGTTCTTCCTGCGCCCGGCGGTTTGGTCGGATGGCGAACCCTGCGACGCACACGACTTCGAGTTCGCGCTGCGGCGCATTCTCGATCCCAACACGCTCGCGCAATATGCGTCGATCCTTTATCCGATCCTGAATGCCGAGGCCGTTAATGCCGGCGAGATGGCGCCGGACGAATTAGGGGTGGCGGCGATCGACGATCACACGCTGGAAATCCGGCTGAAGCACCCAGCGCCGTACCTGCCGCAAATGCTGAAGCACTACACCTCATTCCCTGTGCCGAAGCACAAGGTGGAGGCGTTCGGCACGGATTGGGTGAAACCGGAAAACATCGTCACCAACGGCGCGTTCGTGCTGAAGCGCTGGTGGTCCAATTATATCGTCCACCTGGAAAAAAATCCGCGCTTCTTCGATGCGGCAAACGTGCAGCTGGAGCATCTTTATTTTTATCCGTCCGTCGATGTGAACGCAGCGGCGCGGAAAATTCAGAGCGGCGAGGGCGGCTGGTCGACGCGCTTCCCCTCCAATCAGGTGGCGGAACTGCGCCGCTCGTTACCGGGCTTCGTCCGCGTCGCGCCCTATCTCTACATCCAGTATTTCTCGTTCAACACGACGCGGGCGCCATTCAACGATGCGCGCGTGCGCCAAGCGCTGGCGATGTCGCTCGATCGCGAATTCCTGGCGACGCAGATTTTCAGGACCGGCGAGGCGCCGGCCTATTCCTTCGTGCCGCCGGGAACCGCCGATTATCCATCGACGGCGCGTTATCCGTGGGCGGACGTTTCGCTCGACCAGCGGCGGCAGGAGGCGGAACGCCTGCTGCGCGCGGCAGGCTTTGGGCCCAACAATCCGCTGCGCTTCGAACTTTCGCACCGCAACACCAGCGACAATCCGCGCGTCGCCGTCGTCGCGCAGAACGATTGGGGCCGCATCGCGCCGTGGGTGACGGTCGAACTCGCTGGGGTGGAGACGCAAATCCACTACGCCAATCTACGGGCCAAGAATTTTCAGGTCGGCGACGGCGGCTGGGTGGCCGACTACAACGACGCGAAAACGTTCCTGTACCTGATGGAGACGCGGACGGGCCCGCAGAATTATTCCGGCTATTCAAACCCCGCGTATGATCAACTCATGCTGCAATCGGACAACGAACCCGACGCCGCGCTCCGTGCGCAATTGATGATGCAAGCCGAACAATTGGTTCTGAATGACTGCCCGGTGTGCGCGAGCGTGTTCATGAACTCGACCAACCTCGTGCATCCGGATTTGACCGGGTACGAGGACAATTTGGACGATATTCACCGCGCCCGTTATTTCGGCATACGCGGCCTCTAGAACGGTCCGCCCGCTTCTTCCGCACCCACAGCCTTCAGAGCGAAGGCGTAATCGTGCGCCAGTTCGCGCAGGAATTCGAAGCGGCCGGCGGAGCCGGCGTGGCCGGCGCCCATATTCATGCGCAAAAGAACCGGGCGGTCGCTGGTGGTGTGCGGCCGTAGCTTGGCGACGAATTTCATCGGCTCCCAATAGGTGACGCGCGGATCGGTCAAGCCGCCCGTCGCCAACACCGCCGGATAGGCCTTCGCCTCGATGTTTGAGTAGGGGCAGTACGAGGCGATGTAATCGTACGCTTCTGCGCTTTCGAGCGGGTTGCCCCATTCGGGCCATTCCGGCGGCGTCAACGGCAGCGAAGTGTCGCTCATGGTGTTGAGCACATCGACGAAAGGCACGCCGGCGATGACGCCAGCCCAGAGATCGGGACGCAAATTGTTGATAGCGCCCATGAGCAGGCCGCCGGCGGAGCGGCCCTCGCAGACAATGGCGCCGGCGCGGCCGTAGTCGCGGCGGATCAGCTCTTCGGCGCAGGCGACGAAATCGGCGAAGCTGTTCTTTTTGTGGAAGACTCTGCCGTCGAGGAACCAGCCGAAGCCCATTTCCGAGCCGCCGCGCACGTGCGCGATGGCGTAAATCCAGCCGCGATCAACCAGGCTGAAGCGGCGGATGGAGAAATCGGCGTCCATCGAGATGCCGTAGGAACCGTAGCCGTAGAGGAAGAGCGGCGCCGAACCGTCGAGCGGCGTGCCGCGTTTCATCAACACCGTGACGGGCACTTGCGCGCCGTCAGCGGCGGGGGCGAAGAAGCGGCGCGCCTCGTATTGCGACGGATCGTGGCCGGAGGGAATTTCCTGTGTCTTGCGCAAGGTGCGTGTGCGCGCGGCGAGGTCGTAATCGAACCATTGCATCGGCGTGGTCGGCGATTCGTAGATGAAGCGCTGATTGGCGGTCTCGTATTCGTAGCCCCCGACCAGTTCGAGATTGTAGGCTTCTTCCTCGATGGCGATGACGTGTTCGTCGCCGCTGGTATGGCGCACGACGATGCGCGGCAGCGCGTTGCTCCGCTCCAGGCGGACGAGATAATCCCTGGTTGCGCCGAGGCCGATAAGATAGCGGCCGGATTGATGGGCGATGAGATCGCGCCAATTGGCTCGGGCGGTTTGGCCGGGCGCGCAGGTCATGACTTTGAAATCGACGGCGCCGTCGGCGTTGGTCAGGACGTGCCAGCGCCCGTTCCAGTGCGTCGGCGAATAGAGCAGGTCCGGCTCGCGCGCACTGAACAGCGCCGGCGCCGCCGTCGGATCGCCGGCCGGAATGACGTAATATTCTGATTGGCTGCCATTACCGGTGGCGATGAGGATGAATTCGCGGCTTTCGCTGACTTCCATGCCGATAAAGAAGCCCTCATCGGGTTCGTCATAGACCAACACGTCTTCGCCGCCGCGCGCGGGGCGGCGATAAACGCGTGCGGGGCGGCCGTTATCGTCGCGGAAGACCCAGAAGATATATTGGGAATCCGGAGACCAGACGAAGTCGCCGGTGCAATTCTCGATCACTCCCGGCAAATCGGCGCCGGTGGCGAGATCGCGCACGTGCACGGTGTAGATTTCCGAGCCTTGCTCATCCACGGAATAGGCGAGGCTGGCGTGATCGGGTGCGTGGTCGGCGGAGAGCACGCGGTAGAATTCCTTGCCCTGCGCTTGCTCCTCGACATTGAGCAGGATTTGCTCCGGGCCCTCGGCCCCGCGCGGCTTGCGCGCATAAATCGGATGCTGAGCGCCGGTGTCGTAGCGGCGATAATAATCCCAGGGGCCGTCCGCGGCGGGCACGCTCGAATCGTCTTCCTTGGTGCGTCCGCGCATTTCGAGATAGATGCGCTCCTGCAGCGCTTCGGTGTCGGCCATGAGCGCGCGGGTATAAGCGTTCTCGGCGTCGAGGTGCTCGCGGATGTCGGCGCGCAGCAGCGACGGATCGCGCATCACTTGCTGCCAATTGTCGTCCTTCATCCATTTGTAGTCGTCGACGCGGATGCGGCCCAATTGCTCGATGCGTTGCGGATCGCGGCGTGCGACGGGCGGGGTCGGTGTGGGCTCGGACATTTCGGTTCCTGAAGAAGAAGCGCAGGCAGGAAGTGCAGTAAGCGCTGCTGCTGCTGCGCTCGCTTCAAGCAATTGACGACGATTCATGTCACCCCACACGGAAAACTGGCGGCGGATGCTAACGGTGCGTGCTCGCGGGTCAATGTCAGGAAAGCCGCATCAGCACCGCGGTGGCGTCGTCGCTGCGTTTGAAGCGGGGATGGCGGGCGCTTGCGGCGTCCTCGGCTTCGATCGCGCGCAATTCTTCTCCAAGCGCGTGCAGGCCCTTCGCAAGTGCGGCGCGCACCAAGCCCGCGCCATCATAGGCACGGTAGCGGTCCGCCAAAGCGGCGAAGCCGTCGGTGCAGAGCAAAACGTGAGCGGGACGGGCGAGGTCGAGCCGCCAAGCGACGGCGTGGTCGGCGCAGTGCGGATCGAGACAGAAGGTCCAGCCGCCGCCTGATTGGTTCTGGCTCGCCCGGAGCGCGCGCAGCATGGCAATGGTTTGCGTGCGCGCGAGGAGCGGCTTGTCGGCGTCGGTCTGCGTCGCGGCGAGGGCGGTCTCGTGATCGGCGTGCGCTGGCGGCGGGCCGGCTTCAGCCACGGCCTCGTCGGCGCCAAGCGCGAACACGCGGCAATCGCCGAGCGCCACGCCCTCAACGCCACGCGCCGTCTCGGTGCAATAAACCACCGACGCAATCGGCGATTTCCAGCGCTCGAACGCAACGCCATCGGCGATGCGCGCGAAATCTTCGCGGGCGGCGACGCTGGCGGCGCGGATGAGGGTCCGCGGATCGGTCTTGCCCGCTTCGGCATGGAAAAACGCGCTAGCGTGATGGGCGAGCCAGCTGGCGTCGGAGGCGGCGCCGGAAAGCGGGGCGTCGTCGAGATCGGTGGCGCCGTCGAACACCCAAGCGCAACCGCGCGCGAAACCTAGCGCATCGTCGTTCTGTTTGTTGCGATCACCGGCGAGCGAGAGCGCCTCGACGAAAGTGAGCATCAGGCTTCAGGATAAATCAGCGACACGATTTCCGCGACGCAGGCGGGACGTTCTTCGCCCTCGACCTCGATGGTGCATTCGTTGATCACTTGGAATGCGCCGGCGCGGCGATCGATGGTCATGTTCTTCAGCTTCAGGCGCACGCGCGCGCCAACCGGCACGGTGTTAGTGTAGCGGACTTTGTTGGAGCCGTAATTGATGCCGCGGCTGACGCCGGTGTAGGTGACGATGTTCTTGGCCAGCATCGGGATCAGCGACAAGACGAGATAGCCGTGTGCGATCGGGGCGCCCAATTCCTTGGTCGCGCGTTCGATATCGACGTGAATCCATTGATGGTCGCCGGTGGCGTCGGCGAACCGATTGACTCGGTCCTGGGTGATTTCCAGCCAATCCGAGACGCCGATCTCCTGACCGGCCAATCCTGGCAGCTCCGACACCGCGATTTCGCGCATGAATCGTCTCCTCGCCGCTCCGAGGTAAGGGGCGGCGGGGCGCTTGTCGAGTTTGACGCCACGGCTGGCAGCTATCCCGGAGGGCCGGATTGCCGCTCCGGGCGACACGGTTTAGATGCGCCCCATGTCCATCGCCCCGACCGCTCCCGCCACCCTGGAGCTGGCCGAAGAATTCGGCCTCTCGAAAGACGAATACGACCTCATCCTGAAAAAGATGGGCCGGCCGATCAACGCTACCGAACTCGGCATCTTCTCGGTGATGTGGTCGGAGCATTGCTCCTACAAATCGAGCCGCGTGCATCTGGCGAAATTCCCAACCAAGGCGCCGCACGTGATTTACGGCCCAGGCGAGAACGCCGGCGCCATCGATATCGGCGAAGGGTTGGCGGCGATCTTCAAAATGGAGAGCCACAACCACCCGAGCTTCATCGAGCCCTATCAGGGCGCGGCCACCGGCGTCGGCGGCATCCTGCGTGACGTGTTCACGATGGGCGCGCGGCCCGTGGCGATCATGAACGCGCTGCGCTTCGGCGCGCCGGATCATCCGAAGACGCGCCGGCTGGTGGAGGGCGTGGTGCGCGGAATCGCCGGCTACGGCAATTGCGTCGGCGTGCCGACTGTCGGCGGCGAGACCAATTTCCATGCGCGCTATAACGGCAACATCGTGGTCAACGTGTTCTGTCTCGGCATCGCACCGCGCGACAGAATCTTCACAAGCGCAGCGAAAGGCGCCGGCAATCCGGTGCTTTATGTCGGCGCCAAGACCGGCCGCGACGGCATTCACGGCGCCACCATGGCCTCGGCCGAATTCAGCGACGACAGCGACGCGCAGCGGCCGACCGTGCAGGTGGGTGATCCGTTCCTGGAAAAACTGTTGATCGAAGCGTGCCTGGAGCTGATGGCGACAGACGCCATTATCGGCATTCAGGATATGGGCGCGGCGGGGCTTACCTCCTCGTCGGTGGAGATGGCGTCGAAGGGCGAAGCGGGCATTGAGCTCGATCTCGACAAAGTGCCGGCGCGCGAAGAAGGCATGACGCCCTACGAGTTCATGCTCTCGGAAAGCCAAGAGCGTATGCTTATGACGCTGAAGCCAGGCCGCGAGGTCGAGGCGCAGCGCATTTTCGACAAATGGGGGTTGGACGCCGCAGTCATCGGCACGACCACCGACAGCGGGCGGCTGGTGCTGAAATGGCATGGCGAGATCGTCTGCGATCTGCCGCTCGGACCGCTCGCCGACGAGGCGCCGAAATACGAGCGCCCGTACGTAGCGCCAAAGCGCATCACCGGCGCGCCGGAGGCGATCAGCGTTCCGCGCATGGGCTTCGCCGAAGCGATGGGCAAGCTGATGGCGTCGCCTGACATGGCGTCAAAGCGGTGGATCTGGGAGCAATACGATCGCCACGTAATGGGCGACACGCTGGCTGATAGCGGCAGCGACGCCGCGATCGTGCGTCTCTATGGCTCCAAGCGCGCGCTGGCGATGACTTGCGATGTGACGCCGCGCTACGTCGAGGCCGACCCCTATGAAGGCGGCAAGCAGGCGGTGGCCGAGGCTTGGCGAAACCTGAGCGCTGTCGGCGCCCGGCCGCTCGCCGTGACGGACAATCTCAATTTCGGCAACCCGCAGCGGCCGGACATCATGGGCCAGATCGTGGCCGCCATTGAAGGCATGGCGGAAGCATGCCGGGCGCTCGATTTTCCTGTCATCAGCGGCAATGTCAGCCTCTATAACGAAACCAACGGCCAGGCGATCCTGCCGACGCCGGCCATTGGCGGCGTCGGCATCCTCGACAATCTGGAGCGCCGCGCTGACGCATCCAATTTGCGCGACGGCGACGTGCTGGTGATGGTCGGCGAGAGCAAAGGCCATCTCGGCCAGAGCATGTATCTGCGCGAAGCGCACGGCCGCGAAGACGGCCCGCCGCCTGCAGTCGATCTGGCGTTGGAGAAGAAGAACGGGGATTTCGTGCGCGGCCTAATCGCCGACGGCGATGTGATCGCGTGTCACGATTGCTCGGATGGCGGCCTCGCGGCGGCGGCGGCGGAAATGGCGCTGGCGTCGAACATCGGCGTTTCTCTAGGCTATCAGGGCGACCTTGAGGACGCCGCGTTCCTGTTCGGTGAAGACGAAGCGCGGTACCTGATCGGCCTGGCGCCGGCGAAGCTCGAAGCGTTCGAGGCTAAGGCGCGCGCAGCGGGCGTCGCGTTTCTGGTGGTCGGCGAGGCGGGTGGGCGCGACGTCGCCTATCTTGGGAGGCATGGCCGCGAGCGCATTGGGCTCGACGATCTGCGCCGTCAGCACGAAGGCTGGCTGCCGGCCTATATGAAAGTTGCGCATTAGGCCGTGGGTTTGCGCCCGTCGGTCCAAGCCTTGTCGGTGATACGCCAGCCTGGAGGCGTCCGCGCGAACAGAAAAACTGTCGTGCTCGGCGTCGATGGTCGATTGACGCGCACATAGGCGATGCGATCGCCGGCGACATGCACGTCAGCGATCTGCCGGTCGTTCCAATAGGTTGAATAGTCGCCGTCGAGACGCTGAACGAAGGCTTCCGTTTCTTCGCTGACGAGCGCCTCGCCTTCGTGGTTCTTCATGTGCCAGCATGGTGCGAAGATGCGGCGCATGGCGGCGCCGTCGCCGTGCGTGACGCCGCGATAATATTCATGCAGCACGCTTAGCACTTCGTGTTCGGCCGCTCGTGCCGCGAAATGCGCATCCCTCGCGCGCGCGCCCACATCGGCGGAGAGTTCGCCGGCGACCGTCCATGCGCCATGCGCCTTGAACAACAGCAGAAATGTTGTGGTGCAGCCGTTCCAATTGTCGCCGCGCACAGTGGCGAAATCGTCGAAGCATGGCGCGATGGCGGTGATCTGCATGAGCTCGCTCGGGGTGGCGAGCGCTGAGCGCTGCTCAACTACGATGTCGCCAGTCGCGTTTACGCGCTTGCCGTGCCAGATGGGTGTGGCGAGGGCGTCGAGTCGAGCGCCGTCACCGCTAGCCCTGGCATCGAAATAGGCGCTGGCGACGGCGGCGACGTCAGCGAACAACGTGGCTGCGTCGGGCGGCCGCTGGGCGGTGTCGGGCATGGCTCGCGATTCCCTCTCGTAGCCAAACGTAACGCGGGCGCTGCCCTGCGTGGCTGCAAAGAACTTGCGCCTAACGCAGCTTTCCTGCGTACTAGCGCTCATGGAATTGGACGAACGGGATCGGCGCATCGTCACCGCGTTGGCGCGCGACGCCTGGCTTAGTTACGTGGACCTGGGCGCGGCGGTGAACTTGTCGCCCAGCGCGGTGCAGCGGCGGGTTGAGAAATTGATCGAGGCCGGCGTCATTGCCGGCGCTAGGGCCACAATTGCGCCTGCGGCCTTGGGCAAGCCTTTGCGGCTCTACGTGCTGGTGGAACTGCAGGACGAATCGAAGACGGCGATGACGCGCTTCGCCAAGAAGATCGCGGCGTGGCCGGATATGATCGAAGCGCATTATGTCACCGGCGCCGCCGACATTGTGCTTGTGCTGCAGGCGTCCGACATGGAGGCCTATGCGGCCTTCGCCGATGAACATCTCAATGGCGATGCGAATGTGCGCCGTTATAAGACGCTGACGAGCCTCCGCAGGCTATTCTAGGATTTCCATGTCTCTATCGAACTACGATCTCTTCGTGATTGGCGCAGGTTCCGGCGGCGTGCGCGCCGCCAGACTGGCCGCAGCGGCCGGCGCCCGCGTCGCCATCGCCGAGGATGATCGCATCGGCGGGACGTGCGTGATCCGCGGCTGCGTGCCGAAAAAGCTGTTGGTCTATTCGTCGGAGTTCGGTCAGCACTTCCGCGACGCGAAGGGCTTTGGCTGGACCGTCGATTGGGCGCGTTTCGATTGGCCGACCTTGCGCGACAACGTGCAGGCCGAGGTGTCGCGGCTTTCCGGCCTGTATCGCGAAAATCTGGAAAAACACGGCGTGGCCATCTTCGAGGATCGCGCCGTGGTGCTCGACGCCAACACCGTGCGTTTGCAGGGCGCCGGCGCCGCGCTGAGCGCGGACAAAATCCTAATCGCGACGGGCGGCCACACGCTGCGGCCGGCCGAACTCAAGGGACAGGAATTGGCGATCACCTCGACCGACGCGTTCCTCTTGGAGGAGCTGCCGACGCGAATCCTGATAGCGGGCGGGGGGTACATCGCGGCCGAGTTCGCATCGATTTTTTCTGGTCTTGGCGTGGAAACGACGCTGGTCTATCGCGGCGACCCCATCCTGCGCGGCTTCGACGACGATGTGCGCGCGCATGTGCAATCCGAGTTGAAGCGCTCAGGCGTTAACATCGTCGGCCGGGCGGTGCTGAAGGAAATCGCGCCGCTTTCGGACGGACGCAAGCTGGTGACGCTTAACACCGGCGCTCGCTTCGAGGTCGATCAGGTGATGTTGGCGATAGGACGCGAGCCGAACACCAAGGGGCTCGGCCTGGAAAAGGCGGGCGTTGCGCTCTCGGGACGTGGCGCGGTGCTCGTGGATGAATTCTCGCGCACCAATACGCCGTCGATCTTCGCCGTGGGCGACGTGACCGACCGCATCAATTTGACCCCGGTGGCGATCCGCGAAGCGCAAGCCTTCGCCGAGACGCAATTCATGGGTAGGTCGTCGAGCTTCGATCACAAGGATGTCGCCTCGGCGGTGTTCTGCCGGCCGAATGTCGGCAGCGTCGGCCTGACAGAGGCGGAGGCCAAGGAACGCTTTGGCGCCGTGCGCGTGTTCCGCGCCAAATTCCGGCCGATGAAGCACGTCCTCGCCGGCAACGAGCAGCGTACCCTGATGAAACTGGTGGTGAATTCGGCGGACGACCGCGTCGTCGGCGTGCACATCGCTGGGCCCGACGCGGGCGAATTGATCCAGGTCGCCGCGATCGCGGTGAAGGCGGGCCTCACCAAGGCGCAATGGGACGAAACTTGCGCCGTGCATCCCACGGCCGCCGAGGAGCTCGTGCTGATGCACACGCCGATCCCGCTCGATCCTGCCGCGCCGGCTTAAATTTCGTGCTGTTTTCAACATGAAGCGAGCGTTTCGCGTCAGCGCGCTGCCGCCCTTGCTTGACCACGGATTCACCAAAAACTAACCCTCTCGCCCGCAGCGTCCGTCGCTCTCGGACGGTAGACAGAGGGGGCGAGAAATGCCCGCGCGGCTGGTTTCGGTCATCAATATGAAAGGCGGCGTCGGCAAATCGACGACGACCGTTTCGCTTGCCGAAACATTGGCGCTGCATCAGCGCCGGCGCGTGCTCGTCATCGACCTGGATCCGCAAACCAATGCGTCGATCATGGTGGCGGGCCCGGAAAAGTGGAACGCGCTGCGCGAAGCCGAGCGGACGCTCGATTTCTATTTCGAAGCTTACATCGTCCAGCAGAAGGCCAAGCCGTTCAAATCGCTGCTGGAGCACAAGGTCACCGATCTCAAGGGCAAACCCGACGTTTCGCTCTGCGCGTCGGCGCCGGAATTCCGCATCGTCGAACGCGACATGATCGAGAGTTTCGTCAAGCGCGGTTTCCAGATCGACATGATCCAGAAGTGGATTTGCGAGCGCTTCGCCAATGGCCTGAAGAGCGTCGTCAACGATTTCGACTACATCCTGATCGATTGCCCGCCCGGGATATCGCTGTTCGCCGAAGCGGCGCTGATCGCCGCGGACGCGATCCTGGTGCCCAGCATTCCGGATTACGTTTCACGCCTCGGCCTGATCACGTTCCGCAAGCGCGCGCTGCGGCTCATCAATGAGCGCCGCGGCGGGCCGTCGCAATTGATGGTGCTGGCCACCAAGTACGACGACACCTTCTCGCTGCACCGTTCGGAGGCCGCGCTGCTCAAGGACAATCTCGGCGAGGCCATGTTCGACGTGCGCATTCCCCAGCATGTCGACATCGCCAAAGCGGCGGAATGGTCGGAAACCGTGCGCACGTTCGACCAGAAATACGGCGCCATGGCGCCGATCGTCGCCAAACTGGGCGAGGAATTCGTCGGCAAAGTGGAGCTGGCGCCGGCCTTATGAGCCTCAACAAGACGCTCGACCGCTTGTTCGACGAAATTCGCCGCGAGGCGAAGCGCAACCCCGATTTCGCCGATCGGCTGGATGCGGTGCTGCGCCTGCATGAGAGCCGCCGCGACGTGCCTGACGATGTCGTCGAAACCATCGCCAGCGACGCTTCGCCCGCGTCGAGCACCGGCAAGCGCAAGGGCAAAGCGCCAGCCGCCGTGGTCCAGTCCGCGCCGCAGCCGCCGGCGGACATCGCGCCGCCGATTGGGCCAGCGATCGATCTAAACCCCGTGGGCCTGTTCAAGCGCTCCGGTGAGGACGCGCTGACGGAGGCGCTGGCGGCGCTCGACGGTGTTGCGTTGAAGGCGCTGATCGTTGAGCACAATCTCGATCCGGCCGGCGAAACCGGCGCGATGGACGATGCGGAGTTGGCGGCGCACGTCGTGACGCAGGCCAAGCGCCGCGCTGCGCGCGATGAGAAGATGTTCGATTATTGAGCGAACAGGGCGTCGAGCATCTGCGGATGCCAAACGCGGCGGTCGCGGTCCCAGATCGCAAAAGCGCCGGCGAAATCCCACACGCACCAAGCCATGCCCTGAGCCTCGCAGGCCCGGCGTGCAGCTTGCGTCCACGCGGCGCGCTGCACCATGGGCAGGGCGCGGTTGACGCCGAATTCTCCGAGCTGCAGCGGCAGCGAGCGCCTTCGCGCCCAGTGCGCCGCTTCAGCGATGTGCGCTTCGAGCGCTCGGATATCTTCGCGCCGCCCCCATTCGCGGCCGAAGCGCGGCGCCTCTGCGCCCAGCCATTCCGCAGCATGGTGCGTGAACTCGTGCGGCTCGTAATAATGCACGCTGACGGCGATGTGCTCGTCCTGAGGCGGCGTCCAGCGGCGCAGCGCGTTGATGTTTTGCCAATTGCCGGGTCCAAGCACGACCAGGCGTTGCGGATTGTGTTCGCGGATAACGCTGAGCGCTTCGCTCTGCAGCGTGGTCAAGGCCGCGCCATCCCAGTGCGGCCCATGCGGTTCGTTGAGCACTTCGAACAGAAGCGTTTCCGGGGCGTCGGCGAAGACGCGGGCGATCTGACGCCAGACACCAAGAAAGCGGCTCATCTGCGCCTGCGGATCGGCGATCAGCGCGTCGAAATGATGCACGTCCAATTGAACGTGCAGGCCATTGGCCAGCGCGCCGTACACCACCGTTTGCACCCGGCGCATGAAGGCTTCGTCGATCAGATACGGCGTGGCTGTCGCCGTATGGGCGTCCCAGCGGACAGGAAGGCGCACGCCGTCGAACCCGGCGCGCGCAATGATCTCCAAGTGGACGGGCTCGATCCAATAGCCCCAGTCGCCTTCGTTCGGCGCTTCAAGCGCGTTGCCGAGATTGACGCCGCGGCGCATCGGGAACAGCGGCGCCGGGGCGGGGGCGGCGTCGCTACAAGCGGCGAGGGCGGCGGCGCCGATCAGGGCTTGGCGGCGATTCATTGGTTGCAGCTTAATTCAAATCGCCGATAAGACCGCCTGCATGTTCGACAAAATTCTGATCGCCAACCGGGGCGAGGTGGCGGTCCGCATTATCCGTACGTGCCGGCGTCTCGGCATAAAAACCGCCATCGTCTATTCGGAAGCCGACCGCGACAGCCTTGCGGTCGATATGGCGGACGAGGCGGTCGCCATCGGGCCGCCGCCGGCGGCGGAAAGCTATTTGGTGATCGATAAGATCGTCGCCGCCGCCAGGCAAACCGGGTCCCAGGCGATCCATCCGGGCTTTGGCTTCCTTTCGGAAAAGGCGGAATTCGCCGACCGCCTGTTGGCCGAGAAGATCGTGTTCATCGGCCCGAACCCGCACGCCATCCGCGCCATGGGCGACAAGATCGAGTCGAAGAAGACCGCGGCGGATGCCGGGGTCTCCTGTGTGCCGGGCTTTATCGGTGAAATCCGCGACGCGCAGCACGCCATCGAGATCAGCGAAGAGATCGGCTATCCGGTGATGATCAAGGCTTCCGCCGGCGGCGGCGGCAAAGGCATTCGCATCGCAGAAAACCGCAAGGACGTGCAGGAGGGCTTCCCAGCCGTGCGTGCGGAGGCCAAGGCCTCGTTCGGCGACGATCGCATCTTCATCGAAAAGTTCGTCACCGCACCGCGGCATATCGAAATCCAGGTGCTGGGCGATAAGCACGGCAACGTGGTGCATTTGTTCGAGCGCGAGTGCTCGATTCAGCGACGCAATCAGAAGGTCATCGAAGAAGCGCCGTCGGCGCTGCTGGACGAAAAGACCCGCATGGCGATGGGCGAGCAGGCCGTCGCGCTGTCGAAGGCGGTCAATTATGACAGCGCCGGCACTGTGGAGTTTGTCGCCTCCGGCGCAGACAAGAGCTTCTATTTTCTGGAGATGAACACGCGGCTGCAGGTCGAGCATCCGGTGACGGAACTGATCACCGGGCTCGATCTTGTGGAACAGATGATCCGCGTCGCCGCCGGCGAGAAGCTCTCGTTCAAGCAGAAGGATTTGAAGATCAAGGGCTGGGCGATCGAGAGCCGCATCTACGCGGAGGATCCGTATCGCAATTTCCTGCCATCGATCGGCAGGCTGCGCGCGTACAAGCCGCCGGAGGAGGGCAAGCGCAGCGATGTCAGCATTCGCAACGACACCGGCGTGCGCGAGGGTGACGAAATCTCGATGTTCTACGACCCGATGATCGCCAAATTGATCAGCCACGGGCCAAATCGCATCGCCGCCATCGACGCTCAGGCGCGCGCTCTCGACCAATTCCTGATCGACGGCATCCAGGACAACATCCCGTTTCTCGGCGCCGTAATGGAAGAGCGCGAGTTTCGTTCGGGCGATTTCACCACCGCCTACATCAAGAAGCATTTCCCGAACGGCTTCGAGGGTGCGGCGCCGACGCCCAAGCAAAAGGCGCTCTTGATCGCGTGTGCTGCGGTGGCGCGCTCGTTCACGGCGCGGCGCGCGACGCAATCGAGCGGGCGCCTTCACGCTTCGCCCGGCAACACCAAACGCGACTGGGTGGTGATCCTCGACGGCGAGCATTTTCCGGTGGCGGTCGATCTCGATGAGAGCGGCGCCGATGTGCTCATAGCTGGGAAAAAGCACCGCTTCGATACCGCGTCGCGTCCAGGCACGAGCGTCATTGAAGGCGCATTCGACGGGACGCCGTTCGCGGTGAAGGTGCGCACGGCGCCTGAAGGCTACACCTTGCGCCATCGCGGCGTCAGCGTGCGCGCGCAGGTGGCGACTCCGCGCGGCGCCGAGCTGCACAAGAAGATTCCACCAAAGGTGGCGGCCGACACCTCGAAACTCATCGTTTCGCCGATGCCGGGCCTCGTGGTTTCCGTGGACGCTAGGCCCGGCCAGGAAGTGAAGGCGGGGGAGGGCGTGGCCGTCGTCGAAGCGATGAAGATGCAGAACATCATCCGCGCCGAACGCGACGGCGTTATCGCCAAGGTGAATGTCGCCGCCGGCGCCAGCGTCGCGGCCGACGAGGTCATGCTTGAGCTGGCCTAGCGACGAACGCTTCCCATGCTTAAGCCCAGAGCGCTAGCGCCTCTTCGGCGATGATGTCCGGCTGTTCTTCCGGCCAGAAGAGTTTGGCGCCTTCGATGCGGCGCACGCCGCGTGAGTTCGGCAGGATGCGGTCGAGATAGAAGGGGCTGTCGGCGGAAAAGATGTTGTCGGCGGCGCCCCAGAGAATGCGCGCTGGCGCGCGACATTGGCGCAGCTGCGCTTCGATGCCTGCAAGCGGATTGGGGTCAAGGGCGACGGCGTAGGCATTGGTCCAGGCTTTGCGCGTCGCTGAGCCGACGAGCGGCTCCAAATAGCACTCGATCATCTCATCGGTTGGATTGCGCGGGTCGGCGTAGCAGAGGCCGCCGAGGCCTTGCGCTGACTGTGCGAGGGCGTGATCGCCCACCCACGGCACGATCCATTCGTCGGCGAAGCGGCCGGCGCGGGCGAGTTCGATGACGGGGATGAGCGCGGCCGGCGGGCTGTCCGGCTCGACATCGCAATTGGTGAAGAGCACCGTGCGCACGCGTTCGGGATGGCGGATGGCCAGCAATTGCGCCACCGCGCCGCCGCTGTCGTTGGCGATGATGTCGGCGTCGCGGATTTGCAGCGCGTCCAACAATTCAACCAGCATCTCGACTTGCGCATTCGGCGCGACGCTCTGGCCGGGCGTGACGTCGGTGAAGCCAAGTCCGAGGAGGTCGGGTGCAATGCAGCGGCGATGCGCTTGCAGCCGGTCGATAGCGCCGCGCCATTGAAAGCCCGAGAGCGGGAAGCCGTGCAAGAATAGCGCGGCCGGGCCTACGCCGCGGTCGAGAACGGCGACGCGACCAAAGGCGCTGTCATGGAAGCGGCGGGCGGCGTGGAAGGCCCTCGCGTCCATGGGGTGGGCGCCGCCTCCAGCCTCTTGGTCGCCAGCGATAGCGCAACCGCCCGCGGTGTTTGCCGCCAAGACGCCCATGGCGCCTCGAACGAAGTCTCTGCGTTGCATCTTTCGGCTCCATCTCCTGCTATGGGCGCCAAAAGGCTGTCATTGGCGTGCCCCCGCAATGACGTCGTAGGTCATGGAATTGCGGCGCGCGCCGCCTAAGGTTGCGCTATGCAGGATTCAGTTTCCTCCGGCGCCGTCGGCGTCTTATTGCGCGAATGGCGCGGCGCGCGCCGCTACAGCCAACTCGACCTCGCCTTGGAGGCGGACGTCTCGGCGCGACATTTGAGCTATGTCGAATCCGGGAAGTCTCAGCCCAGCCGCGGCCTGTTGGAGCGGCTCGCCGAGGCGCTGCACATGCCGCTCAGCGAGCGCAACGCGTTGTTTCTGGCGGGTGGCTTTGCACCAGAATTTTCCGAGACCGCGCTCAGCGCGCCGAACATGGCGCCGATCCAGCGCGCCGTCGATCTCACGCTCAAGCACCACGAGCCCTATCCGGCGTTCGTCGTGAACCGGCATTGGGACGTAACCGCCGCCAACGATGCGCTTGGCCGCGTGTTCGCGCGCCTGCGCCCGGGTGGGCCGCGCCACGCTAACGTCGTGCGCCAGATATTCGATCCAGACGATATGCGTCCGTTAATCGCCAATTGGGAGGAGGTGGCTGGCGACCTCGTCCGGCACCTGCACGCTGAAACGGTCGCGGCGCCTTCTGACCCCAAGCTGCGTGCATTGTTGAAGGAGGCGCTCTCCTATCCCGGCGTGCCACATACCTGGCGCACGCGCGAACTCGGCGTGCGCCCGCTGCCGGTGTTGACCGCAAACTTTCGCACCGGCGATTTGGAGCTCTCGTTCTTTTCCACAATCGCCCGCTTCGGCGGCTCACGCGACGTGACGATCGAGGATTTGCGTATCGAATGCATGTTTCCAGCCGACGATGCGACGGCCGCGTTTTGCGCGTCGCTGGTCTGAACGCGAAAAGGCCGCGCTTGTGGCGCGGCCTTCCGAGAAACGCGAGGGGATTGAGGGTCAGGCGCGTTTCTTGCCGGCGTAGTCGATGATGGCGAGCAGCAAGAAGGCGACGCCAACGGCGCCGGTGATGATGGCCGGCACCAGCGCGCCGGTGTCGAAATTGCCGAAGCCATCCGCAGCGTAGGCGGCGCCGGCGAAGCCCACGGACAGCGCGATCAGAACCACGCCATTGCCGAGGCTCTTGCGAGCGCGATTGCCTTCGGTGGCGAGGTTTTCCGTGAGCTGTTGGATCAGGACGGGATCGACCGTTTGGCCGCGTTCGATGGCTTTGCCGACCAGGTCGTGCGCCGAACGCTTGGTGCGCTCTTTGAGCATGATCGGGATAATGATCACGGCGGCGAGAAAGGCGAAAAACGTAAACGGCACAAAGATCTCGGGTTCCATCATCGGCTCCATTGTCAGGGGCCTCGCCCCATTGCTGACACAGATGCGGGCGGAGGCGGCAATGGATGCAGACGCGGGCGGCGTTGGCGGATTTTCCGCGCGGGCGCTGGCGGCCGATGGATGGCGCCACTTGCGGAACGACACGCCCGGACCACCCGCGCGCGCCGTCCCGCAAACGCTTTCGACTCTAGTGTGGTTCACGGCTGACGCTGTAGGCGCCGTTCTGCTCGCGGGTCTGGCCGTTGCGGCCCACGACGCGGCGATTGAAGACGCCAGAACCGTCGCCATTGCCGGCGCGTTCCCGGTCCACCGAGCGCTGCGAGCCATCAGCGAAGGTCGTGTCCCGCTGGTAGATTGCGCCGTTATCGGTACGAGTGCGTTGTTCTTCGATTTGCGTGGATTGGCCTGCGCGATCGGTGAGCACGGTGTCGCGCGAGCATGTCCCGGCGCCGTCACACGCGCCATGAGTGCTGCGTGAAACTGATGAACCGTCTTCGAACGTCGCGCTGGCGGTGACGCTGCGGCCATCCGGCCCGCGGCTCACCTGACGCTGATAGTCCACTTGGCCGGCGTTCGAGGTCTGAATGTCGCCGCTGATTGCGCGACCATTCTCGGTGCGCTCCGCGTTGAACGTCCCGCTTTGCGTGCGCGTTTCGCCATTGCGCCCAACGACGCTGCGCTGTGCGCTCCATTCGCCCGGCGCCGTACGCTGGGCGTCGGCCTCGACGCTGCGCGTGTCGCCGTTCGCGAAAATGCGCTGCCGATCGTGGCTGTAGGTCCCTTGTTGACGATTCCAGCTGCGATCGTCGCTGACGCTGCTTTGGCGCCCATTCGGGCCAATCACGCTGGCCTCGCGCGAGCGATGTCCGCGCGTGCGCTCGACGCGTGACTGGCCTTGGTAAACGCCGCGTTGGGTTTCCACACTCGCCTGCCCGCGGCGGACGCGGGCGTCTGCTTCGGCGGCGAAAGCGACGCTGGACGCGGCGATGCAAGCGGCGAGTGCAATCGTGACGGGAATTTTGGGTCTCATTGGAAAATCCTCGGCTCAAGGTCCCTCTGCGGCGTCTAACGGCTGTCGCAGCGAAATCCGTCGCTGAAAGTTTTGACATCAAGCGCCGACGGAATGCGGGGCAGGCTGCGTTGGATGCTTGAGGGCGGCCGACGCCTCCTGAAGGAGTTCAAGAATGAGACACTTGGTGCTGGTTGGCGCCCTGGCCGTCATGACGTCGATGGCCGCCGCCGCTTCGGCGCAGGAGTTCGAGTTTGGCGTGCTGGACGCTAATGGCGACGGTGCGCTGACCATGATGGAGGCGCAAAACGGCCGCGCCTCGGCGTTCGCACGGCTGGACGCAAACAGAGACGGCTATATCGACGCCGACGAGCGCGCGGCCTTTGCCGAGCGCGTTGCGGCGCGCGGACAGCGCCGGGCGATGAACGCCGACGAGAACGGCGATGGCTTGATCAGCCATGGCGAATTCATGGATCGTCCCTATCGCGCGTTCGAGCATCTTGATCGCAACAATGACGGCGTCCTCAGCGAAGCCGAAACGCGGAGCTTGCGTGCGCGGCTTCAGCAGCGATGATGGCGCGGCGCTGAGCGCCAAAGCGGGCGGATGCAATGCACGATCCGGATGCCGATCTGATCCGTCGCGCCGCCGTTGGCGATGCGCGCGCGGCGGAGCAGATCGTGCGCCGCCACGCAGATCGCCTGCATCGGCTCGCCAGGCGCATGTTGAGCGACGCGGCGGAAGCAGAGGACGTGGCGCAGGACGTATTTCTGCGCGTTTGGCGCGAGGCGCCTGCGTGGCGCCCCGGCGAAGCCAAGTTGCAAACTTGGATGTATCGGGTCGCGCTCAACCTTTGTTACGACCGCCTGCGCCGCAGGCGCGAGACGCCGGACGCGGAGGCCGGCGCGGGCTTGGCCGATCCCGCGCCGCCGGCGGAGGACGCATGGTTCGCACGCCAGCGCGCCGTGCGCGTGCACGCCGCGCTGGCGCAATTGCCGGAGCGCCAGCGGGCGGCCATCGCGCTTTGCCATTTCGAGGAGACGAGCAATGTCGATGCGGCCGCGGCTCTGGAGATCAGCGTGGAGGCGCTGGAATCGCTGCTCTCACGCGGGCGGCGGACGCTGAGGGCGATGCTGGCGGACATGGCGCCGGATTCGGGCGATAGCTGATGAGAGGAGCGAAACATGGATGCGGCCCGGTTTAGTGCGATTGTCGAGGCGTACGGTGCATCGCCAAAACGTTGGCCCGCCGAGGAGCGAGCGGCGGCCGAAGCGTTCGCCGGCCGGCCTGAAGCGCAGGGGATCCTCGCTGAGGCGCGTGCTCTTGACGCTGAACTCGATAGCGCGAGGGACGATGCGCCGCCCGCCCTAGGCGTCATGAGGCGAGCGCTGAGGGCCGTGCCGAAGCCGGAGGGCGGCCGTGACTGGCGGCCAATGGCGGCGATGGCGGCGTGCGCGTTGATCGGACTTGCGCTCGGCTTTGGCGGCGCCCGCGAAGCGGCGCAATCGGCCTACGCGGACGCCGCACTCAGTGTCGTCTTCGCCGCGGACGTGGGAGGTTAGAACGTGTCCTTGCGCGTGCTTCTCTTCGTTTCGGCGGCGCTCAATGTGCTGTTGCTGGGGGCGGTGATTGGCTTCTTCGCGGGCGGCGGTTTTCAGGCGCAGCGCAGCGCGCCGGCTGGCGTGGGTCTTTCCTCGCCTCGCGCTGTGCTTGCTACGCTGCCGCCCGACGTGCGCCGCGACGTTCGCCGGAACCTGGCGCGCGCATGGGTGCGGTCACGCGAGGAGCGATTGGCGCTGCGTGCCGCGGGCGCAGAGGTGACGCGCCTGGTCGAAGCCGAGCCTTACGATGCGGACGCCATGAGAACTGCGTTGCAGCGTCAGCGTGAGGCGGGCGCTGTGGTCGTCGCACGCTTCCACGAAGCCCTCGCCGACGGCCTGGTGGATATGACGCCCGCACAACGGCGTTCGCTTGCGGAAGCGCTGGCCGCAGGGCGCCGTGGGCGCGCGGATCGTCTGCGGGAAGAGCCTTTACCTGCTGAATGAGCGCTTCAAGCGCGGCGGGCGATGCGGTCAGCTGGCGCGCTGGCCTTCGCCGCGGTTTTGGCGACTTTCCCGGGCTGCTGCTGCTTTTGCGCGATGCTGCGCCGCTTCGCGGTTCTGTCGGCCGGAGTCTGCATGCTGGCAACAAAGGCCGGTTCGCCCGCGAAGGCAATTATTTCATCCGTCAGATTGGCGGGGGCGCCGTTTCGGTTAGGCCGAACACATCATGGAACGCGGCGCGCAAGGCGGCGTCCGCCTCTGCGAGCGATTCGGTTTTGCCGAGCGCGGCGAGACTGGTGATTCCCAGCATCGGGTCGCTGACGCCGCAAGGCGTTATGCCGGAGAAGTGTTCGAGCTCCGGCGCGACGTTGAAGGCGATGCCGTGGAAGCTGATCCATTTGCGCAAGCGCACGCCGATGGCGGCGATCTTATCGGCGCCGCCATCGGCGCGATCAACCCAAACCCCGACTAAGCCGGGCTTCATGTGCGCCGTCACGTCAAATCCCGCCAGCGCCGCGATCAGCCAGCGTTCTAGGTTGGCGACAAACTTACTGACGTCGCGTCCGCGCGTGCGCAGATCGAGCATCACGTAAGCCACGCGCTGACCCGGCCCGTGATAGGTGAATTGGCCGCCGCGCCCTGTTTGAAATACCGGGAATCGCGAGGGATCGAGAAGGTCGCCCGGCTTCGCCGAAACGCCGGCGGTGTAGAGCGGCGGATGTTCCAAAAGCCAAACAAGTTCGCCCGCGGCGCCCTCGGCGATGGCCGCAGCGCGCGTCTCCATCGCCGCCACGGCATCCTCGTACGCGATGAGCCCGGACGATACCGCCCAGCCGACTTTGGCCGCCTCGTTCACCGCCCCTCAATCCTTTCAGTTTCGACTAGCGACTCACACCAGATGGGGGTTTGCAGCGTGACGTCCAAAACTCAGGTTCACGCCGTCGAAATCGAGCTGGCGATCGTGCTTGGCCGGTGCTCCATGCCGATGCAGCAGCTGCTGCGGATGGGACGGGGGGCGGTGATTCCGCTCGACACCAAGGAAAACGACCAATTGTGGATTCTCGCCAATAACCATCCTATCGCCCGCGGCGAGATCACGATCCAGGACGATCGCCTTTGCATTACGGTTACCGAGCCCGCCGACGTGCACGAATTCAACGCAGCCGCGTGACCGGCGTCATTTTCGCCTGGACTAGAACCCTGTCCTAATGTTCATGTTGGCGTCATGGGACGCCAGCCCAACCAAGCGCGCCGAGCCAGCACGCTTAAACCTTTGGGGGTTTGAAGAATGTCGCCAATCGCACGTCTCCTCGTGGCCGCCGCCGCGATGACAACGCTCGCCGTGGGTTCGGCCGCGGCGCAAAACGTCAACGCCAACCCGAACTACGGCACTGTCAATCTGAGCGGTGGATTCTCGCCGGATCCTTACGCGGTCAATCTGCAATCGGGCGGGTCAATTAACGCACAAAGCGCGATCAGCGGATCATGCCGCGGCTTCATTTCGGGCGCTCCCGACGTGCGCTTGAATTTCTCGCCGGGCTCGCTGCCGCTGATCATCTCGGTCGCGTCCGGCTCGGATACGACGCTGGTCGTGAACGCGCCGGACGGCCGCTGGTATTGCGACGACGACAGCGGCGTGAACGGCCTCAATCCGATGGTTCGTTTCAACGCGCCTATGTCGGGGCGTTACGAAATCTGGGTAGGCACCTACGGCAATGCGAGCCTGCAATCGGCTCAATTGCACATCTCCGAGCTCTACAGCCAGTAAGCTCGAACCCATATAAGGGACAAGGGCCGGGGCTTGCGCTCCGGCCCTTGTTCATGCCGGAGGGGTCTGCTAGGTCCCCGGCCTTCGTGCGCTCGTGGCGGAATTGGTAGACGCACTGCCTTGAGGTGGCAGCGAGTAACATCGTGGAGGTTCGAGTCCTCTCGAGCGCACCATGCCTCGGTCGGTAGGCTCTCAGCGCGGTGACTGGGCCGCCCCGTAACCAAGCAGCCCAGTCCGCGTGCCGGTTAGAAGCGCTCGCCCGTCCATTCCTCGCTCTTGGCCCAAAGCGCTTTGGCGCGCTCAGGATCGAGCGCGTAGGGCCGCACGCCGGAGCTGGCCGCGAGCAGGTCCTTGTCGGTGAATTGGGCGACGCCGCAATCTTCGCAATAGCGGCCGCCGATAGCATCGGCGTCGGCGACAATCGCCGCCCAGACCGACGTCGCGGCGCCTTGAGGCACGCTCTTGAGGCGGTAGGAATCCTGGCCGGCGGCGACCGCCTGTTTGTTCAGTTGCTCTACAAGCGCCTGGAGGGCGCCTGGCGCCAAGTGACGGCCGAGCTCGGTTTGGATGCCGCCAGGATGCACGGCCGCCGCGCGAATGCCGCGATCGCGCCAGCGCCGATCGAATTCCACGGCGAACAAAACGTTCGCGGTCTTTGCGCGCCCGTAGGCGACCCAAGGATCGTACTCGCTGTGCTCGAAGTTCGGATCGTCGAGGTCGACGTCGGCGCGGCGATGACCGGAGGAGGCGAGGCTGATGAAGCGCCCGCCGGCGCGCAACAGCGGCGCAATGCGGTTCACAAACACGAAATGGCCGATGTGATTTGTCCCGAACTGCGTTTCAAAGCCGTCCTCGGTTTTGCCGAACGGCGCCGCCATCACCCCGGCGTTAGCGATGATGATGTCGAGCGGCTTGCCTTCGGCGACCAGCTTGTCCGCCGCTGCGCGCACGCTTTTGAGAGACGCCAGATCAAGTTCGATCAGTTCGAGCCCGCCTCCGTTGCGGGCGTCTTCGCGCACTGACGCCGTTGCGCGCTCGGCCTTCCCCAGATCGCGGGCAGCGCCGATCACGTAAGCGCCCCGCGCGGCAAGCGCGCGCGCCGTCTCCACGCCTAGCCCGGCTGAAACGCCCGTCACCAAAATGCGCTTGCCAGACAAGTTCACGCCGTCGAGCACGTCGTCGGTGGTCGATGCCGCGCCAAAATTTTTGGCCATGCCAAATTCTCCCGTGTTGAAATGTTGCGGCGTCCGCCAAGTCCCGGATTGCGTGGCCATCGCATTTCCGGCATAAAAGGAGGACGCCTCCGGTTATATACGGAGGAGTCCTCCGTTTAGCAAGCCCTTTAATTTATGGCCAGTAAGACAACCCCCGCCCGGAAGCCGCGCGCCGACGCCGAGCAGAACCGCCGGCTTCTGCTCGAGACGGCTAAAGCTGCGTTTGCCGAGAAAGGCGCGGGCGTGAGCCTCGAGGAAATCGCGCGCACGGCGGGCGTGGGCATCGGCACGCTCTATCGCCATTTCCCAAACCGTGAAGCGCTGCTGCAGGAGGTCTATCGCGACGAATCGGAAAAGCTCGCCGCCGCCGCCGATCGGTTGATCGCCAACGAAGAGCCGGTCGATGCGCTGCGGGAGTGGCTGCGGCTGTTCGTGCGCTATTTCGCTACCAAGCAATTCGTCATCGGCGCTCTCAACGCGTTGGTAGGCGCTGACGCCAAGCTGCAAGCGTCGGGCGCTCACGTCGAAGCCGCCATCAACACGCTCGCCCGCAACGCTGAGAAGAGCGGCGCGATCACGCTGGATGTCGCGCCGATGGACATTCTGCGCGCTGTTGTCGGTCTCTCCGCGTACGCGAAACCGGGGTGGGAAAAGAACGCCTACAAGATGATCGACATCGTCATCGCCGGGATGCGGCGGGTCGAGTAAGCCTAAGCGGTCGCGCGCCGCCAGGGGAACAGCGCGCGCAGCTTCTCGTCGCGCAGCCACAGGCCGGTCCACATGACGAGCCCGAGATAGAGGCTGAACAGCGTGTGGCTGAACAGCGGCTGCTCGGCGCGCAGGTTGGTGGCCATGGCGCCGCCGAGCAGGCCCATAAACAGAATGGCGCCGAGTACGCTGGTCGGCCGATAGATGTAGAGCAGCGTCAGCACGACTTCGAGAATCCCGATCGGCAGCGTGTAGCGGGTATCCCAGCCGAGCCCGGTCATGATTTCGTCGGCGATCGGCATGCCCATGAGCTTCGGCGCGGCGGATGCGCCGAGTATGAAAAGGGCGAACAGGCCGCTCATGGCGCGGCCAGTCCAAACGAGCGGCGTGGCTTTCATGGTCGCCTCCCTCAATTTTGCTGTCGCGCGGCTTCGGCCATCGCGCCGTACGGACAATGCGGTCGCGCCAGAATACGCTCGGCGTAAGCGTTCACGCGGGGCATGCCCTCTGTCATGCCGAGAATCTGCGACCAGCAGACATCGTAGCTGACGATGATGTCGGTGAGCGAGAAGCGGTCGCCGATGAGCCAGTTCTTGTCTTTGAGTTCGTTCTCAAGCACGGCGAGGCCGCGTTTGGCGGCGGCTTCGTTCTGCGGGAACACGGCGGGCAAGCGCTCGGCTTCAGGCAGGATGAAGAGATTGCGTGCTGAGTGCCAAAGGAACGCCTCGATCTCGGTCAGCGCGAACGAGATCCATTGATCGTGCAGCGCGCGCTCCCATCGGCCCGACGGCGCAACCAACCCGGCTTCGGGATGGCTGTCGGCGAGCCAAGTGCAGATCGCCGCGCTTTCGAACAGCGGCCGGCCTTTGTCGCGGAAGGCTGGCAATTTCGAGAGCGGATGGATCGCCGCGACATCCGGATGATGAAAAACATCCCGCCCCTCGATGCTTTCGAAGGGCAAGCCGAGCTCCAAAAGCGTGAAGCGCACGCGCGAGGAGCGGGTGACGGCGAATTCATAGAGCTTGAGCGACATTAGGCGGCATCTCCCTGATTGTGGCTCAAGGACGCCCCGGCCTCCGCCGATCCGACAACACCCGGCGAATTATCCGACCTTGAGGCGGATGAAGGCCATCGCGCCGGCAGGATCGCCGCCATAGAGCGGTTCGAGGTCCTCGGGCGCGATATGGCGCTGCGCCAACGCGCCGACGCCGATCACCGCATTCTCATGAATGCGGAAATCGCGAATGGCGCCGAGACTAAGCCGGGAGACGGTGTTGACGTGGCCGTGCCCGCCGCCTTCGAGTTCGTCGGTTTCGATGCGTTCGCCGCGCGCGAAGAAGGTCCAGCGATCGTTTGGGTGCAGGGCGGCTTCGCCGAGCCAGGCATCGAGCGAAACGCCGTCGCTGCGATGCTTATTGGCGAATGCGCCGGTGAGGGAAAACCAGCCGTCCGCCACCGGGCGTGTATAGATCCCGCTGACCGACCAGCGCTCCTCGTCGTGGTCGGGCTCCAGGGCTTCGGGGCTTTCGATGTCGGCCCAAGACGTTTGCAGCGACAAATTTTCAGTCGGGTTCCAGCTGAGGCGCACAGCTGTGGAATCCAGCGCGCCGCTTTCGATGTCGTAACGTTGTTCGTCCGGCTCGCGGCCGCGGAAGCGCGACGCTTCCAGCTTCCAAGTGTCATGCACCCATCCGGCGGTGACGACGCCGAAGGTGATGTGGGTGGAATCGAACCAATGGTGCGTGATCGGCGCCTCCGGCGAATCCATCGCCGCCATGCGGTGCATGAAGGCGGGCGGGCCGAAGGCCGGCTCGCCGGGCAGGCCCGCGTACACAAAGAGGCTATCGCCGGCGCCGATCTGGTGTGCGTAGGAGGCGGAAAGCTCCATGAAGAGATCGTGCGGGTGCTGCCGATCCACCAATGGATTGACGCCGTCGGCGCTTTCACCGGCCGCGAACAGCAGCGGATAACCGTCATCGCCCATCAGTGGATCGGGCGAGAGCATGGCGCGAAGGTTGAGCGTGCCGTCCGCGCCCAGCGTTCGGCGCGCCGAGCCCATGATCATGCCGGCAAGGAATGTCTTCTCGCCGCCACGCGGCCCGTCCTGCCAATCATAGACGGCGTTGAGCATGACATGGTTCATCAGCGTCCAGGCGCCAGCTTCATTGTGGACGCCGCCATGGCTTGAGGCGTCAGGTTGCCAAGCCGTCCCGGAGGCCTCGCGGCCCATCGGATAAGACCCCAGCGCCGCCGTCATGCCGCCGCTCATCGGGTCCACCTGGCCGCCAAATTCGTCCGCAGCGTTATGGCCAGCATGCGGATTGAGCGGCGCTTGGTGCTGCGCACCGTGCTCGTGGCCCTCCTGCGCCAGCGCTGGGGTCGCGACGAGCGTCGCGACGACGGTCATGGAGAGCCAATGCATGCGGCGCGCCTCTTTGTCAGCGGGACAGTGCATAACAGAGACGGTTACCCGCTCAAATCCTACCAACACATTGCATCGATGCAGAATGACGCTTGACGGACGCCGCGATGCGGCGTTTTGGAAGCGCACGAACCCATTTCATCTCTTGCCGCAGCGAAGCCGCCGATGAGCACTGAAAACGATACGGCGGTGGAGCAGCCGCGCGCGGCGCCTTCCGAGGACCCGCACTTCATCGTCGGCGTGATCGCCGCTGCGGGCGATCACGATTGGCCCTCGCTGCGCCGGCAAATGCACGGGCTCGATCCCGCAGACATCGCCGACGTGATCGAGCACGTGCCGCTGGAGACGGCGCTGACGATCGCCAAGATGATCGGCACCTCGCTGCCGGCGGAATTCCTGGCCGAACTGTCCTGGGAGCGGCGCGAAGAAATCCTGCCGGAGCTGCCGTCGGACTACGTTGCGCAGGCGCTGGGAGAGCTTGACACGGACGACGCCGCGGCGGTCGCCGCCGACATCGACGAAGATCAGCTGGGCGCCGTGCTTGCCGCCGCCGACGAAGATACGCGCCACGTCGTCGAAGAAGCGCTCTCGTTCGAGGAAGAGACCGCCGGCCGCCTGATGCAGCGCGAATACGTCGCCGCGCCGGAAGGAGCGAGCGTGGGCGACGTGATCGACCGCATGCGGGCGGAGGCGGCGGAGCTGCCGGACGAATTCTTCGAAATCTACATTGTCGACGCCGGCATGCGCCCGACCGGCGCAGTGCGCGTCTCCAGCTTGATCCGTTCGCGGCGGGAAACGCCGCTCAAGGACATCATGCGCGCGCCGCTGATCCTGATCCGGCCGGAAATGGATCAGGAAGAGGTGGCTCAGACGTTTCAGAAATATCACATGGCCTCGGCGCCGGTCGTGGATGAGGCCGGACGCCTCAAGGGCATGGTGACGGTGGACGATATCGTCGACGTCATCAGCGAAGAGGGCGAGGAGGATTTGCTCAAACTCGCCGGCGTCAGCGAGGCTGCCCAGACCGACAGCGTGGTACGGTCCGTTCGAGCGCGCGCGCCGTGGCTGCTCGTTAATCTGGCCACGGCGGTGGTGGCGTCGAGCGTGATCCGGGCCTTCGAGGGCTCGATTGCGGAATTGGTCGCGCTCGCGGTGCTGATGCCTATCGTTTCGTCCCTGGGCGGGAATGCTGGCACGCAGGCGCTGGCGGTTGCGGTGCGCGCCATAGCTTCACGCGATCTCACCGAGAACAATGCGCCACGCTACGTGCTGCGCGAGTCGTTAACGGCGGCGTCGAACGGGATCATTTTCGCGATCGTGCTGGCCGGCGTGGTGTGGTTCTGGTTCCAGAACGCGCCCCTTGCGTTGGCGATTGGGCTCGCCGTCGTCATTACCTTCGCGTGCGGAGGATTGGCCGGCATTCTGGTGCCGCTCACGCTGCGCCGCTTCGGCGCCGACCCGGCGGTGTCTTCATCGGTGTTCGTCACGTTTGTGACCGACCTGATCGGATTTCTCTCCTTCCTGGGCTTGGCGACTCTCATCGTCCTGCGCTGACCCGGAAACCATCAACGCGCCGTCAACCGTGCTTCGCGCTAGGCGCGAGCGCGCGGCGCCCAACTTGCCTGAACGGATGTGTCCGCGGTTCCCGGCGCTTCAAAGCGGGACGCGGCGTCTGATTTGATCGCCCGAAAGGCACGATAATGACGCGCTTTAGCATTTCCGCCGAAGGCCTGGCCTTCATTAAGGCCCATGAAGGCTTCCATGCCGAGCCCACGCCGCTTCAAGCCGGAATCTGGTTGGTCGGCCACGGTCACGTTCGCGTAGGCGAGCCGGGCGCGGCCGTCAGCGAGGACGAAGCGCATGAGATGTTGCGCCTCGACGTCGCGCCTTACGAACAATTGGTTACTGAGGTAGCGCCGGCCGATCTCACGCAAGGCCAATGCGATGCGCTGGTTTCGTTCGCGTTCTCGATCGGCGCCGAAGCCTTCGTGCATAGCGCCGTCGCGCGCCGCGTATCTTCTGGTGAATATGTCGCCGCCGCTTGCGCCATGGACGCCTGGCGCAAGAGCGATGCGTCCGGCGAGGCGCAGGTTCTGGATGTGCTGGTGCGCCGCCGCGCCGCCGAGAAGGCGCTGTTCCTCGGCGCCGCTGAGGCCGCGCCATCTGCTTTCGTACGCGCCAAGTTGGATCACGCCGCCGCTATCCTTGGTTCGCCGACGCATTTCGCGCCGACGCCGGAAGTCAGCGCCGTAGAGGCGGCCCCCGTCGCTGCTGAAAAACCGGCCGACGCGGCGATTATCGCAGCGGTGCTTAAAGCCGAACCGGCCACTGAAGCGCTTCTGTTGACGCAAGCTTTGCCTCCGGAAGAGGTAGAGCCGGTGGAAGAGATCGTCACCGCGCACGCCAGACCCGTTGCGCGTACGTTGCAGCAAGCCCGCCAAGCGGTCCAACGCAGCATCGAAGCGAACAAGGCGGCCGAGCGCGCCGGCCGCAACGATGGCTTGACCCGCGCCTTCGCTGGATTCTTCAACATGTTCCGCGCGCCCGCCCGCGCCTGATCGATCTTACGCAAGCTGGTCATCTTGGGGCGGGAGCGATCCCGCCCTTCTTTTTGCGGGAACGTCAGAGCCTTCGCCGGCATTGAGCGTGCGGAGGTAAATCCATGCCGGCGAAATCAAAAGCACAACAAAAAGCTGCTGGCGCGGCCTTGGCGGCGAAACGTGGTGAGACGCCGCGCTCGAAGTTGAAGGGCGCATCGCGGCAGATGTACGATTCGATGAGCGAAACGCAGCTCGATGAGTTCGCCTCGACGAAGCGACGCGGCAAACCTGACTACACGCCGGATAGTCCAATCCCTGCGAAGAAGGCTGCGCGCAAACGCGCGGCGAAGAAGGCGGCGGCGACGCGCGCCAAAAACGCGAAAAAGAAGCGCTGAAGACCGAAAGGCCGCCGAGGTTTCCCTCAGCGGCCTTTCCATTGTCAGTCCCCTTGCGGGCGATCGCTAAGCGCGAACCCCGATCGAGCATTGGCTCGAGGTGGTCCGTGCCTGAACTTGAGCCCCTGACGGGTGACAATGAGACATGGATCACCTCCTTTCTAGAAAAGCCGGCCCAATGCCGGACTTCCAAAATAATGCGTTTCATGGGCGTCGCAAAGCCGCATGACTAATTCGTGTGCGGCTTGCGACGGACCGCGGCTTCGAAGCGACACGAGGCCACGAACGCGCCGCATTCCCAACGCGTTATTGCCGCTCCGGCGTCCACGCGCCGAGCAGCACCGCGGTTTTTGCGGACGTGTCGATCGCGACGCAGGCGTTGCTTTCGCCGCCGTCGGGGAAGCAGAACAGCGGCCGTTGCGCGGAGCGGGCGGCTTCGTAACCGTCGCGTCCGATGGCTGGCGTGAAGTATTGGGGACGCTCTGCGCCCTCGGGCCATGCCGGCAATGAATCCGCGGTTGGTTGCTGTGCGACGTTTGCGGTCCAGGCGTTTAACTCTTCAGTCAAACGCGCTTCGTCGGCGCCGGCGGCGCGGAATGCGAGCGGCACCTGATTGGTGGGATAGGCGGTTTCGAAGATCGCGGTTCCGGCAGGGTTGAGAAGCCGCAGCGACGCTACAGCTTCCTCGCACGATGCGCCCTCTGCGCGTGCTTCCACGCGGTAGGTCTCGCCGCCGAATTGGAGCTCGCGCGGATTTGCCGTCACGACGCAGCCAGAGGCGGACGCTTCCTGCGCCGGCGCCGCTTCAGCCGCCGGCTGTTCGGAGGCTGGCGGCGAGCAGGCGGCGAGGGCGAATGCAAACGTGGCGACGCTAGTCCGTATCATGGGGGCTCCTTTGGGTTTGAGTGACGTCGCGCTCGAAGAACAGCCCGGCGCCCCCGGCGGCTGGTTCCCAGAACACGCACGTTTCTATGGCTACGCCCGACAGATGACACAGCATTGGCAAACTGCGCGCGCGAATGTCGTCATAGGTGATCTGGTCGAGCGTGGTGCGGGCGGTGTCAGGCAACGGCCAAGCCGGCGCCCCTGCGGTGGTGACAACGGCCGGTGCAGCCCAACGCTCCAGAAAGCCGTGCATCTCTTCTGCGTCGGCGCCGTGAAAGGCGTCGCCGAAGGCGCGGCTCGCGGGTGCGGTCCAGGACCAGATTGGATGTCCGTCCTCGGTGGAAATCGAAAGCAGCGCAACGGCGCGATCGCAGGATGGGCCGATCATGCGCGCGGTGACAATGTCGGCGGCCTCCGGATGGGAAAAGAAAAGCGGGTGCTCGACTTGCACGTCGCAGGTCGTGGCGGCTTCTTGGCGCTGACACGCAGCTGCAAGCGCCAGCAGAGCGAGGGCGACGAGGGCGCGGATCATGCGCCGTACGCCGCAATCGCCAGCGGTGCGCCGGAATATGGATCGATCACCAGGCATTGCGCGGATTCCGCGGACGCGGCGAAGCAGAGCTGCGGCAGGTTGCGTTGGCGCAAGCCTTCGTAAGCGTCGCGGTCGAGATCGGTGTGATAAGCGACGCCTTCGACCGCTTCGCTGAGCGTCGCAGCGGCTTCGGGCCAGGCGGGGAGGTCTGCGCTGGAATTGACGCTGACCTCGGCCCACGCGTCGAGAAAGCGCTGCACTTCCTCCGCGCTCGCGGGAGGCAGGCCTTCCGCGCCAGCGCCGCCTGAAACCATGTCGTGATAGGTGGCGGAAAACGCCCAGAGCGGGTCGCCGCTGGCGCGGCGAACGCTCCAGGTGACGATCGCTTGCGTGCAGCTCGGCCCCTCGGCGCGCGCGGCGACCACGTCGGCGGCCTCCGCGCCGGTCCATGCAATCGTGCGCTGCGCTTCGAGCGCGCATGCCGCTGCTTGCGGGGCAGCGTTTTGGCTGTCCTGGCTGCAAGCCGCAGCCAAGAGGAGCAGCGCTCCGCTCATGATCGCGCGCATCGCGCTCCTCCGTCGTGTGCGGTAAGCTTAGTGCGCCGCGGCGGCGTGACCAGCCCTATTCAGCCGCTTCGAGTTCCGAACCGGGTAGGAGGCGGCGCTCGGGCGGTGGTTGGAACAGGCCGTGCGGCCGCTGCAACGCTTCCACCGCCGCCTCATAGCCAGCGGCGACGCATTCGTCGAAGCGCTTCCAGTCGCGCATATCGATGTCTGGCATCTCTGGCGCGATAAGGAGATCCGCGCCGGAACGGCCTTCCCACGGATCGACCGCCAAAGTTGCAGCGCGCATGAGCAGCGATGCAATCGGCGGCGCCGATTGGAAACCATGCGCTGCAATCCAGCCAAGGAAGCCAGGCGGGTGCCGGAAATCCTCCGGGTCAACGCCGTCGCGCCGCGCCACGTCGACGCCGATAATGGGGCCGCGGTGCATGTCCTTTAGCGTGTCGACAGGGAAATTGCGCAATACGGCGCCATCGACGAGCAAGGCGTCGCCGTCGATCACCGGCGGCAAGATGCCGGGGAGTGAAATCGAGGCGCGCAGGGCGTCGCGCAGCTTGCCGGCTCGATGCACGCGGATGGCGCCGCTGGCGAGATTGGTGGAGACGCAGAAGAACGGGACGGTGAGGTCTTCAATCATCACCTCGCCGAAATGCTCTTGCAGTCGATCCTCGACGCGCCGGCCACGCGTGAGCGCGACCACGGGCAGGACATAGTCTCCAAGCGGGTTGGTTTCGACGAACGCTTTGCGAATGCGGTGCTCGATCTCTTCGTCGTCCCAGCCCATGGCGACGCAGGCGGCGACGATGGCGCCCATCGATGTGCCGCCGAGGACGTCGAACGGCTTGCCAGCTTCGCGTAGCGCGCGGACGACGCCGATGTGCGCATAAGCGCGCGCGCCGCCGCCGGACAACACCAAGCCGATCGAACGCCCCGCTATGACGCGCGCCAGCCGCGCACCGTCTTCGTCCTCAAGCCCGCGCCAATGGAAGAGGCGCGCCGCATCGCATGCAAGGCGCCATTCGTCGGTGCTTGCGGCGCGGCGATCCATGCCATGATGCAGCAGAATGACGTCGACAAGCCTGAATTGCCGCGCCGGTGACGGGTCTTCCGGCGGAAACAGTGGGAGCGAGGGGCGCGCATCGGCACGCGCGAACAGCCAGATGCGATCAGCCTGACGCAAGCAGGTGCGAAACCAAGCTGTATCGGCGATCGGAGAAATCAGGAAGACGGCGTCGTTATCGTGCTCAAGCGCGTCGAACCAAGCCGATTCCATATCTTGGCCTTCGTCGCCAATGATGGTGGCGGTCTTGCCTAGCCGCTTCAAAGCGCCTTGCAGCGTGCGGGCGCGCAGCTTCAGGTCGATCGTCGGCGAGGTAGAGATGAGGGCGTAAACCTTCGGCTCTGCGCGCGGATTAGAACGCGCCTGCATGCGCGCGCGCGTCAACATCAGCCTCGCCATGTGCTCCATAAGCCGTGGGTGCGCCTCCACCAGACGGTCAAACGCATCGGGCGTCAGCTTTAGGAGTTCGCTGTCCCGCATAGCGAAGACGCTAGCGGAATGCGGCTCCTTGGCGATAAGCGCCATTTCGCCAACCGGCTCGCCGGGACGGATGTAGCCCAGGAGATTATGGCCGCCGCGATCCACCGGCTTAAAGGCGGCGAGCGATCCTGAGATTAAGAACCACATGCCGCTGGGCGGTTCGCCGGCGTCGAGCACCGGCCAACCGGCGGGCACCGAAAACCACTCGGTTTCGCGGTCCACCGCCGCCAGCACCTCGGGCGCTGCGTCCTTGAGGAGGGGTATCTCCGCGAGGCTGGGCTTGGCGTTCATCGCCGCCCGAAAATAAGCCTCGCTGGTTAAGGCGCAATGAGGGGCGCTGTCACGCCGGTTGGCACTGAGCGTAACCCGGCGCGGCCGCCGGCCGGGCTGCAGCCACCGTATTGGCCGCGGCGATGACGTGCGGGGGCAGCCGCAACCGGGCTTCGCCGCGCGCCTCGGCCACGGCGTCGTGCGCCAACGCGAATTGCTCGGCCGGTAGCGCGACCACGCAGAGCAGCGCCTGCCTGCCCCAAGCCTCATCGATATCGGCGGCCATCCGCGCGCCGACATAGTACGCGAATTGTTCGTACGTCCCGCCGCTGAACGCCAGGCCGTAGGCGCGCTCGAACGCCGCGCGCGGCTCCTCGGGATGATGGGCGATGTGCTCGAACAGCATGCCGAGCATCATGAAATTGGCGCGCATGCGCTGGCGGTTGGAATTGGCGAAGCCGCGATTGATTTGCGTCAGCGGGCCGGTGGCCTCGACCGGCAGCGCGGCGGAGGGCGCAACGCGCTCGGCCATACCCTCAACCAGCAACGCAGAGAACATGTATTCGTGGGCTTTGCCGACACTATCGATGGCTTCGACACTTTCATCGAACGGAAAGTAAGTCTGCGCCTGGACCGCGTGGTACGTCTCGTGCGTGATCATGAGCGTCAGCGCGTCGATGTCCTGCGAGAGATCGGCGTCGAGGCAGGCAATATCGACGAAGAAGATCGCGCCATCGGCGAAACCACCGCAGGAGAAATAGGGTACGGCCAGAACAGCCGCGCCGCTGAAGTGAAAATCGGGCGCTGAATAGGGCGCGATCATTGCGGCTGCGCGCGCCGCCATTTCGTCTTGACGGGCGACGATAGCGGCCACTTTGGCGCGGAACACTTCGGGGTTCTCCAGAATCGCGGCGGCGCGGAACGGATCGGGGTCCGGGGCGCGGCACGCGGACAAGCCCTGCAGCGCGGCGACATAGGCGTCCATGCTCGCGCCGGCGATGAGCCTGGAATTGTGACGGATCTGCGCTTGCACCAAAGGCGAAGCGCGGACGGCCGCCTCGTCCACGGGACGGCCGGAGCAAACGAGGCCGAGCGCTTGGTCCGCCAAGCTGGTGTCGATGCGGATTTCGATCTGCGCCGCGGCGGGGGCGGCGGCGGCGAAAAGGGCGGCGAGTGCGAGCAGGGCTGCTTTCATGGCGGTAACGATGCACAAAACCAAGGCGCCGGATGCGCTGACCTGTCGAGGCCCATTGCTTTGCGACGAGTGGAGCCGCTTCCAAGGCGCAGGGCGCATGCTAAAGCGGCCCCATGACCATCTTCCTTTCCCACGCCCGCGCAGACCAGAACGCCGCGGAAGTGCTCGAAACGTCGCTGGAGCGGCGCGGCCATTTCGTCGAACGCGACGACGGCCAAGCGGCGCTACGGCCGGTGCAGGCGAGCGACGTCGTGATCTTGCTCGTTTCAAAGGACTTCGTGTTTGAGCCGATGCGCTTGCGGCTGGAGCAGCGCGCGCTCGACGCGTGGGCTGACGGACGCCTCATCATCGTCAAGCTCGATCACGGCATCGCGCCTGTGGGACTGCGCGATCTGCCGGCGATCGACGCCAGCTTCGAAGCGCAGCGCGAATTCAAATGGATCGAGGTCGCTAACGCGGTGCAGGAAAAGTTGCGCGCCGCGCGCATGGGCCGCGGCGCGGAGGCGGGTGCGCCGCCCCCCGCTCGCAAGCAGGCCCGCCGCGGCGGCTTGTGGACGTGGCTCCTCGGCGTGTTGGTTGCGCTGCCCGGATTGATTGCAATTGCGGTGATCGCATCGATTTGGCTCGCCAACCGGATCGGTCCCGAGCCTGGCGATCTTGGTGATCTACGCGCGGGCGTTGAGGCGTTCGGGCGCGCTTACGGCGCTCCGGCGGGCGTGACAGAAATTCTGTTCGCGCTGGCCGTGCTGGTGATGCTCGGCGTGTTTGTCGCCGCTGTCGCGCGCTTGCTCAACCGTGGCCGGCCGCGCCGTTCCGTTGACGCGCCAGCTCAGGCGCCTTCGCCCGAGAGCACGGAAGCCGCCGACGACAACGAAGCGGTTTTCGTTTCCTACGCCCGCGCCAATCAGAAAAGCGTGCTGCCGGTAATTGAAGCGGCGGGGCGAGAAAGCGGACGCCGGTTTTGGGTCGATCAGGCCGATATCGCCACCGGTGACGGCTGGGCCGGTGAGATCGTGCGCGCCATTCGGGGCGCGCCGGGCGTTTTGGTGATGTGTTCCAAAGCCGCCTTCGAAAGCGATCACGTTAAACGGGAGCTCTATTTGGCCGATCGCTATCGCCGCCGTCTCGTGCCGGTTTATGTCGAAGACGCCGCACCGCCGGAGGATTTCGAGTATTTCTTCGCCGGGGTGCAAGTGCTGCGCCTTTACGAAAAACCAGAGGCGGAGCGCCCCGGCGCGGTCCTGGCGGCGCTGGGAACGCCAGCGTGATCGGCTGAGATGCAGGTTGGCCCTCGCTGACCGCGCGCCCTGGTGCTACGAAAGCGTGATGACGCTGGCGCCTGATCCCGTCCTTCTCGACGTCTCCCAGGAGGGGGTGGCGACGATCACGCTCAATCGTCCCGACAAGCGCAATGCCTTCGATGAATTGCTGATCGCCAATCTGCGCGAGGTGTTCGAGACCTTGAAGGGCGCAGATCACGTGCGGGTCGTGTTTCTGCGGGGCGCCGGCGAGACGTTTAGTGCGGGCGCCGACATCGATTGGATGCGGCGCCAAGGTGAACGCACGCAATCGGACAATGAGGACGATGCGCTGGCGCTCGCGCACATGCTGAAGGCGCTGCACGAACTGCCGCAACTCACTGTGGCTCTCGTGCAGGGCGCGGCCATGGGCGGCGGCGCCGGGCTGGTCGCGGCGTCGGACGTGGCGGTGGCTTTGAAGGACGCGCGCTTCCGCTTTTCCGAGGTGACGCTCGGCCTAACGCCGGCGACGATCTCGCCTTACGTTGTCGCCGCCATCGGCCAGCGTTGGGCCAATGCGCTGTTTGCGACGGCCGAAAGCTTCGACGGCGTGTTCGCGGAACGCACCGGCCTGGTGCAATACGCCGTGGACGATGCGGCTGGCCTCAACGCGATGATGGAGCATCTCGCAGATCTCGCCATTGCTGCGGCGCCGGGCGCAGTGGCCGACAGCAAGGCGCTGGTGCGGTTCGTCGCCGGGCACAAGATCGACGAAAGTCTGGCGAAGGAAACGGCGCGGCGGATCGCGGCGCGGCGAACTTCGGCGGAAGGCAAGGAAGGGCTGTCGGCTTTCCTGGAGAAACGCAAGCCGGAGTGGCGCACGTGAGCCTGCGCAAAGGTCCGAGTCGTTTCTGGGCGATGTTGCACCGCATGGGCATGGCGCGCGCGCGGATGCCGTTCTGGCGCGTGGTCATCGAAGCGCGGCTGGACCGCCGCGCGCGACCGTGGCCGCGCGATATAGATGGCGCGGTGACGGCGGTCTTTGTGTGGGCGCGGACGGTTGAGGAGGCCGAGGGGCTCGCGGCGTTGGCGATCGAGGAAGAGGGATTGGCCGTGATCACCGCCGATGCGCTCAAATGCCCACCCGCGGCGCGCCCACGGCGCGCGCCTGCCGCCGTTTCGCGTACGGAATTAGGCTTCCTGCCGCTCATCGCGGGTGATGTCGGCGCCGATCCGCACTCCAGGCGCGACGCACGGGCTTGATCAAGACCAGAGGCGGGGGGATGTTCCGCGCATGAGCGGGGAATTGGAAGCTGCCGGCGCGATGGCCACGGCCGGGTTGATCGCGGGCGCGATCGAGGGCCGCGAAGCGCGCGAGGGCGGAGAGGGCGCATGCACCAATTGCGGCGCGGCGCTGGGTGGTAATTATTGCGCCAATTGCGGCCAGGCCTCGCATCCGCATCGCACCATGGCGCACGTGTTCGAGGAATTCCTCCACGGGGTGCTGCACTTCGACACCAAGGCGTGGCGCACGCTGCCGATGGTGGTTTTTCGCCCGGGCACGCTGACGCGGAATTACGTCTACGGCAAGCGCGCGCGCTACATCTCCCCGCTGGCGCTGTTTCTCTTCACCGTCTTCCTGATGTTCTTCGCGTTTGCGTTCATTCAGACGCCTCCGGGCTTGAGCGGAACGCCCGACGAGCAGCGCGCCGAAGCGGTTCTGGAATTGGAAGAAGCGCGTGAGGAATTGAACGAGGCTCAACGTGAGTTGGATGAGGCGCGCGCCGCGCCGCCCCCGACCGATGGCACGCCGGCCGGCCTTGAAGTGCAACTCGCCGAACAGGCGGTGCGCTTGGCTCAAGACGAGCTTGACCGGCGCCAAACTTGGATCGAACAAATCGACCGCACCATTGCGCGCCAAGCCGCCGAGAGCGGGCGCGAGCAGGAGGGTGTCACCGTCGAAGTGCGAAGTTCGGGCAGCGGCGAGGATGCGCCGGCTCAGGAAGGCGCGCCGGCCGAGCACCCCGCCCCGGATGCTGCGGCGGAAGCTGAGCCGGAATTCGAAGGCGCCGGCTGGGCGCCGGGCGAAACCTGGCAGGATGGCGCGCGCCGCATGGCCGAGCGTGACGATTTCGTCGTCATCCAAGGCTGGGATTCGCTGAATGAGCGCATTCGCAAGAAGTTCGAAAATCCCGACCTCGCGGTCTATAAAATTCAACAGGCGGCGTACAAGTTTTCGTTCCTGCTGGTGCCGATCTCGCTGCCGTTCGTCGCGCTCCTGTTTCTGTGGCGGCGCGGGCTCACGCTCTATGACCACGCGGTCTATACGCTCTACGGATTAGCGTTCGCGTCGATCCTGTTCGTAACGATCGTGTTTGCCTCAATGTCGATCTGGACCGAGTGGATGACAGGGTGGCTGATTGCGTTCGG
>JBFWZB010000013.1:0-16462 GCA_050185805.1 Hyphomonadaceae bacterium | reverse complement strand
GGGAGGAGGAGAAGCGTGACCTCGCTTGTGATGATGACGCCGCGCCCAGACGCGACGCTGCCGCCGTTCGAAATTCCCGACATCATCACCTACGCTGTGCCCGCGTTCGTAATCCTCATCATTGCCGAGATGATCTATGTGAAGGCCACGGGACGGGGCCGTTACGAGACCAAGGATTCCGCGACCAGCCTGTCGATGGGGCTCGGCAATCTCGTCGCCAAGATCGCGTTCGGCGCTTTCGCCATCGGCGCCTACTTCTGGGTCTATCAATTTCGGCTGTTCGATCTCGGCTGGACGTGGCCGGTGCTGGTGGCGTGCTTCTTCGCCGAAGACCTGGCCTATTATTGGTTTCACCGCGTGGCCCACGAACGGCGCTGGTTCTGGGCCAGCCACGTCATTCATCACTCGTCGCAACACTACAATCTGACCACGGCGCTGCGGCAGACATGGACAGGCGTGTTGGGTCTCAACTTCATTTTCTGGCTGCCGCTCGTCTATATCGGCTTTCCGCCGGAAATGGTGCTGATGTTCTCGGCTATCAGCCTCGTCTATCAGTTCTGGATTCACACCGAGGCGATCGGCCGAATGGGCCCCCTGGAATGGGTGCTGAACACGCCGTCGCATCACCGCGTGCATCACGCGACCAATGCGCGCTATTTGGACGCAAACTACGCCGGCGTTTTGATCATATGGGATCGCCTGTTCGGCTCGTTCGTGCCGGAGGATGATCGCGAAAAGCCGCGCTACGGCATCATCGCCAATCTCGGCACGTTCAATCCGTTTCGAGTGGCGTTCCATGAATGGGCCGGCATTTGGCGCGACGTCACGCACGCCAAATCTTTCCGTGACGTGCTTGGCTATTTGTTTGGGCCGCCCGGCTGGAGCCCGGATGGATCGCGAAAGACGAGCGCCAGCATCAAGGCGCAATGGGCCGCGCACCGAGGCGCGGCGACGCCGGCGGAATAGCGCATGTATGTGCCGGCGCATTTTGCGGCGGACGATGCAGACGCGCTCATTGCGCGCCTTGCGCGCCGCTTCGCTGGCATACTCGTGACCGTCGATGCGGATGGTGCGCCCGTTGCATCGCATCTACCGATCCTGTGGGATAGCGAGCGCCGCGTCGCCACAGGTCACATCGCGCGCGCCAATCCGCATTGGAAGCAGGGACCGAGCAAGGGCTTGATCGTGCTGAGCGGACCAGAAGCGTACGTCACGCCGGCCTGGTATCCCTCAAAGGCCGAGCACGGAAGGACGGCGCCGACTTGGAATTACGAAGCCGTGCACCTTACCGGGCAGGTGGAATGGTTCGATGATCCGGCGCGGCTAGAGACCGTCGTGGGGGATTTGTCGGCGTTGCACGAAGGCGGGCGCGCCAAGCCGTGGACGATGGAGGATGCGCCGCGTCCCTACATCGATGCGATGCTCCGCGGCATTGTCGGCCTGAGGCTGACGGCGGAACGCGTGGAGGCAAAGCGCAAGCTGTCGCAGAACAAGGGCGATGCCGATTATCGCGGCGTGCGCGAGGGGCTTGAGGGATCACCCGACTCAGGCGCGAAAGAGATCGCCGCGGCCATGCGCGCGCTGCGCGCCGCGGCTACTGATCTGGACGGGAATTGATGACAATTCACATCGTGAAGCTTTGCGTCGGCGCCGATAGCGTCGAGGATTTGGCCGAGTGGCAGAAAGGCCAGATCAAGAAGCGGAAGCGTCCTGTGTGCGGCACGCGCATGTGGCCGAAGCGCGTCGAGGATGTGCTTGCGGGCGGATCGCTCTATTGGGTGATCAAAGGCGTGATCCTGGTGCGCCAGCGCATCATCGCCATTGATCACGTCACCGACGATCATGGCCAACGCTGCGGGCTTTATCTGGACCCGAATCTGGTGCGCACCAGCCCGCAGCCGCGTCGCGCGTTTCAGGGCTGGCGCTATCTCGAACCGAAGGACGCGCCGACCGATCTTGCTGCGCTTAAGGGCGGGGCGGAGCTGCCGGAGCACATCCGCCGCCAGTTGGTCGAACTCGGCGCGTGGTAGCCGTTACGAGGCCAGTTTCACCTTCGGCCCCGCGCCGTTGTCGCGCGCCGTTTCCAGTGCGTGCACGAAATTGTCGCGCCACGCCATGACATTGTCGCGTTCGACGCCATCCATAAGCGCGCGCCAGCGTTTGCGCCGTTCGCTTACGTCCATGGCGAGTGCGCGCTTGATCGCGTCGGACACATCTTCCTGAGCAAATGGGTTCACGATCAGCGCTTCGCGCATCTGCGCCGCGGCGCCGGCGAAACGCGAAAGGATCAGCACCCCTGGATCGGCCTCGTCCTGCGCGGCGATGAATTCCTTAGCAACGAGATTCATGCCGTCGCGCAGAGGCGTAACCAGAGCGGCGTCCGCCGCGCGATAGATGCCGGCCAGTTCGGTGCGTGAATGCAGCCGGTGGATATTGCGGATCGGCACCCAATCCATTTCCGCGTGCGCGCCATTGATGCGGCCCGAAAGCGCGTCAAGGCGTGCGGCGATGTCCTGATATTCAGGCACGTCCTCTCGCGAAAAGGTGGAGATTTGCAGGAGGAAGATCTCGCGGCGCAGCTCGGGATGATCCTGCAGGAAGCGCTCATACGAGAGCAGACGCTCCTCGATACCCTTCGAATAATCGAGCCGGTCGACGCCGACCAGCATCTTGCGGCCTGCCTTGCTCTCGCAAATGCGCTCATAATTGGCGACGCCTTCCTCGGAGTGCGCCAATTGCTTGAAGCCTTCGGCATCGATGCCAATGGGAAACGCCTCGGCGCGCAGCGTGCGTCCGAAGGCCTTCAAGCGCCCGTCGGGCAATTCTTCGCCGTTGGCCTCAAAGAGCACGTAGCTCTTGAAGGCATCGCGCCATTCCTCGGTGTGAAAACCGATCACGTCGTAGTGGAACATCGCTTCCACCAATTCGCGATGTTTCGGCAACGTCACCAGCAGCTCTCGCGCGGGCCAGGGGATATGCAGGAAGAAGCCTATGGCGTTGCGGACGCCACGTTGGCGCAACTCACGGCCCAGCGGGATCAGGTGATAATCCTGCACCCAGAGCATGTCTTTCCGGTCGATCAGCGGATGCAACGTTTCCGCGAAGCGCTTGTTCACGCGCGCATAGCCGGCGTCGTACGAGCGCTCGTAAGCAGTGAGGCCGATGCGATAGTGAAATAACGGCCACAGCGTGCGATTGGCGTAGCCGTTATAATATTCCTCGACGTCCTGTTCTTCGAGGTCGGTCGTGGCGACGGTGACGCCGCCTACGCGTTGCATTGCGATCTGGCCGGTGTAGGCGTCGGCGGTCTTGCCGCTCCAGCCAAACCAGACGCCGCTATATTCCCGCAGCGCCGCCGAGACGGCCATGGCGAGGCCGCCCTGGGACGCGCCGCCCTGATCGTCAGGCGGGGAAACACGATTGGAAACGACGATCAATCTACTCAACGAACTGTACTCCAGGGATTGCTCAGCAGGACGGCGCAATTGATCAGGCCGGCCAGAGAATAAGTTTGCGGAAAATTGCCCCACGGCTCGCCGGTGGAGAGGTCGCAATCCTCCGAAAGCAGGCCTGACGGCGTGCGGCGTTCCAACATGTGCTCGAACAGGCTGCGCGCCTCTTCGCGACGGCCGACCAGGAAGAGCGCCTCAATCAGCCAGAACGTACAGAAGTTGAATGCGGTTTCCGGCAGGCCGAAATCGTCCTCAGCGGCGTAGCGCATCACATGCGCGCCCCGGCGCAGATCGCGCTCGACCGCCGCCAGAGTCGCCGTGAAGCGGGCGTCATCCGGTTCCAGAAACCGTACGTCGAGCATCTGCAACAGGCTCGCGTCCATTTCGCCGCCGCCGAGGGTTGCTGCGAAGCGGCCAAGATCGGCGTTCCAGCTCCCCGTTTCTATTGCGCGCCGCACTTCCTCGGCGCGCGCGCGCCAATGCGCGGCGCGCTCCGCCAAGCCCAAACGCGTGGCGGCGTGCGCGAGCCGGTCGCAGGCCGCCCAGCACATCAGGCTAGAGTAGGTGTGCACTGACGTGCGCGTTCGGAATTCCCAGAGGCCTGCGTCAGCCTTGTTGTAGGCCGCGTAGGCGCGGTCGCCCACAGTTTCGAGCGCATCGAAGTCGGCGGCGCCGGCCGGGCGAAATAGCCGTTGGTCGTAAAACGCCTGCACATTGGAGAGCACGATCTGGCCATAGACGTCGTGCTGATCCTGTGCGTGCGCTTCATTGCCGGCGCGCACCGGACCCATGCCGCGATAGCCCGGCAGCGACGCGACCACGCGTTCTTCCAGAACCGGTTCAAGGCCAACGCCGTACAGCGGCTGAATACGGCCGCTGGGCGCTGCATCGACAATATTGCGCAAATAGCCGAGATAATTCTCAAGAATGTCGAGCGCGCCGAGCCGATTGAGCGCCTGAATGGTGTAATAGGCGTCGCGCAGCCAACAGAAGCGATAATCCCACGTGCGTCCGCTGTTGGGCGCCTCGGGAATTGAGGTGGTGAGCGCGGCGACAATGGCGCCAGTCTCTTCGTGCATGCACAGCTTCAAGGTGATGGCGGCGCGAATGACGTCAGCCTGCCATTCCAGCGGCGTCGCCAGGCCGCGCACCCAATCACGCCAATAATTGATGGTGTTGTTCAGCATGTCGGGCACGACGGCGCGGACGTCCTCGTTGAACGGCTCGTCGGGACCGAGGAAGAACACCTGATCTTCTTCGAGGCGGAAGTATCGCTCACCGACAATGTGCGACACTGGCGCCGTCGTGGTGAGGCGCATGTCGATGTCGGCAGTGGCGTAGCGAATGTGGTTGGAGCCCCAAGCGGGCTCGGCCGCGCGTTCGCCCCAATGGGCGGCGGGCTTCAGCCGCACGCATATGCGTGGCGCGCCCGCGAGCGGGCGAACCACGCGCGCAAACGCCACCGGCCGATAAACGCGATTGTGGCGCCAATAGCGCGGGCAAAAATCGATGATCTCGATGCTTGCGCCGCGCGCGTCGGTCAGGCGCGTACGCAGCACCGGCGTGTTGCGCTCGTAGCGCTGGTCGCGGCTGACGCAATCGGCGAGGGCGATGCTCCATTGCCCAATCGCGCCCTCGGCGGCGATATCGCCGCCATTGAGCAGTGCGCTGAACACGGGGTCGCTATCGACGCGTGGGGCGCAACCCCACACGAACGCGCCGGCCTCGTCGATCAGCGCGCTGACCTGGCAATTGCCGATCGGCCAGAGATTGAGCGTGCGGTTGCTCATGCGCGCGCGCCATCTTCAAGCCAGGCGCGAACGCTGGCGACGCTGGGAAGGCGGAAGCGCGACGAAGTCTCGCGCACGGCGCCGACCAAGATGCCGAATCCGCCCAACGCATCGGCCGCGGCAAAGGCGGATTCATCCGTCACATCGTCGCCGATGGCGATGGGCGTGCGGCCGGCAAACGGCGCTTCCTGCATTAGCGTCGCGAGCGCGCGTCCCTTCGAGGCCCCGGGCGCCAACAATTCCACCACCATTTTTCCGGAGAGGACCTCGAGGCCGTGCGCCTCCGCAATGGCGTGGGCCAAGTCCCCGACGGGACCGGCAAGGGCTGGCGCTTGCCGATAATGCAGCGCGATGCCGGCGCCTTTGTCCTCGATCAGGATGTCGAGAGGATCGCGCATGAGACGTGCTGCGAGCGCTTCCCGTGCCGGATCGAGACTTGCTGAGTCGAATACATTTGCGGAAACTCCGGCGCGTTGCAGTTCGCGGCCGTGCAGACCGGCGATGAAGGGCAAGGCGAACCCCAACACCATGTTGGCCTCTTCGGCCCGCCTACCGGTGAGTGCAGCGATCGCGCCATCCATCCGCTGAACGAGCGCGCTTAGGGTCGCACGCAAATCTGCGTCGGCCTCGACCAAATCGGGCCGCTGCTCAATCTCGACCAATGTGCCGTCGATATCTGTGAATAGGGCGTAGGTCTTCGGATCAAGCGCCGGCGGCGGCGCCATGCGCTGATCGCGGCGTAACCCTTCTGAACTCTCCAGCGCCACGTTGGTTCCCTCTATGCCCCAGAAAAAATTTGGCGCGCGCGATTCCGCACCGCGCGCGCTGAAAATTGAGATGGAGCTTAGAGATAGGGCGCGCGGCGCCGCAATGCAAACTACGTGCTTAAGGCGCGTTTCACCGCATCGCAGAACGGATCGATATCGTCCGGGTCATGATATAGGCCGAAGCCGATGCGCAGTACGTCATCGCGCGCGTCCGTGATGATATCGTGGCGCATCAACGTCGCCTTCCACGCGGTCGCGTGCTTATGGCGCAGCGAAATGAAGCGCGCCTGGGGGCCATCGGCATTCGGACGCAGAATTTCGGCTTGATCGAGTGGCCCGCATTCGCCGGCTTCGATCGCGTGTTCGACGCGCGCGCGCAACGGTGCGAGGCGCGCGGCGATGGCCGCGGTGTCGAGCTTTGCGTCATCGAGCATCGAACGCACGGCGTTGAAGCGGTAGAGCCCGGTGGCGTCGTATGTCGAGCCGAGGAAGCGGCCGCCGTCGCGCGCGTAGGCGACGCCTTGTTGCTTGGCTTCGATGGCGACGAAATCGGCGAACCAACCGGTATCGGCCGGGCGCGCCGCGTAACCCGGAGGGCAGTGCAAATAAGCCGCGCCTTCGCCGGCCATAGCGTATTTGTAGCCGCCGCCGACATAGAAGACGCGATCGGCAACGCGCGCGAGATCAACCGGTAGGGCCATGAAGGCGTGGTAGCCGTCAAGCACGACCCAAGGCCCCTCGGGCCGCGCCAAATCGGCCAAGGCGCCGGCGCCGTCGAAACGCAGGCCGGAGCGGAACATGACGTGGCTGAGGAAGATGATATCGGCGGGCGCTTGCTGCGCCGCTTCGACGAAGCGCGCCGTGAAAGTATCGAACGGCTCGCAAGCGACCATGCGGCGCTTGATCCAGCCCGCTTCTTCCCAGCGTTCCGACTGACGGCGGAAAGCGTGAAATTCGCCGTCCGTGGTCAGCACTTCAAGCGGGCGCTTGTGATCGAACTTGGCCGAGAACAGGCGCAGCAGAAAGTCGTGTGTGCTTGGCGCAAACGCGATGGTGCTGGGGTCGGGGAGGCGTAGCTCGTCCGCGACATGCTTCTGTGCGGTGGGAATGACCTCGCCGAAAATCTTGTCCCATTTGCGGTCGGCGAGGCGCGCGGCGTCGTCCCAGGCCGCGACGTGCCCTTCGTACGAAGCGTCCGGCCAGAGGTGATGCGAGTGGGCGGCGAAATGCAGGCGCGCCGGGGCGGCGCTCAACGCACGCGAGAAGAGATGCTTGTAGGAGGCGCTCAAAGATTCGTCCTCAGCGACCAGATTTCGGGGAAGGCGCGGCGCGTCAGCGTTTTGCTCAGATAGCCTACGCCGTCGGTGCCGCCAGTGCCGCGTTTGCGGCCAATAATGCGCTCCACGGTAATGACGTGCTTGTGCCGCCAGGTCAGGAAGGCGTCGTCGAGATCCAGCAATTTCTCAGCCAGCTGGTAAAGCGCCCAATGTCGCTCCGGTTCGCGATAGACTTCCAGCCAAGCCGCTTCCACCGCCTCGCTGGGTTGGTATGGCTGAGTCACATCGCGCTCGAGCACAGCCGTGGGCACGGCGAAGCCAGCCTTAGCCAATTGTCGCAGCGCGGCGTCATAAAGGCTCGGGCGCCCGAGCGCCGCCTCAAGGGCGGCGCGTTCCGGGCCGGCTTCATCGTGATATTTTAGGAAGACGCTGTCTTTGAGCCCGAGCCGGTATTCCAGCACGCGAAACTGCGCCGATTGGAAGCCAGAGCTTGTTCCGAGGACGTCGCGGAAGCGCAGATAGTCGGTTGGCGTCATGGTCGCCAGCACGTCCCAGGTCTGCGTCATGATCGCCTGGATACGCGACACGCGCGCCATGTGCTTGTACGCGCGCACCAATTCGCCGCCTTCGATCTCGGCCTGGGCGGCGTCCAGTTCGAAGATCGTCTGCTTCATCCACAATTCCATGGTCTGATGCAGGATGACGAAGAGCATTTCGTCGTGCCGCTCGCTGAGCGGGGCTTGCGCGCCCAAAAGCTCGCGCAACCGCAAATAGCCGCCATAGGTGACGGTCTCGGGTTTGCGGTCATCTGCGCTCATCAGATCTCCAGGATCGCTGTGGCCGGGGGAGCATAGAGCATGCGCGGCCCTAGCGGAAAACCCGGCGTTCGACGTTTGTGCGCGCGAGGGTCCCGTTTTTGGGGTTTTGGCGTCCGCCCCGAACCTGCTAGGGAAGGGCCAGGGGCAGAAGCCAAGGAGGGACACACCAGATGGGCGCCATCGGACGCATCCTGTTGATCATCGTCGTCGTCGTGGTCATTGCCGCGGGCGCGGGATATTTCTTCCTACCCAATACGGCCAGCCGCACCGAAAGTTTCACTGTCGAACGCCCGCCGGCGAGCGTGTTCGCGCGGCTTGCCTCAACACCGCCTGGCACGCAAATCGCCGAAGGCGTGACGCAGAACGCCATCGTTTCCGCGGAAAACAATGTCGTCGTCGCTGAGGTCGCTTATGCCGACGGCAGCACAGGCCTCGCCACCTACACGGTGAGCTCCGAAGGCGACGGCTCGCGCGTACAACTACGACTCGAAGAAGAACTTGGCGCCAATCCCCTTGACCGCGTTCAAGCCATCACCGGCGGCGAAGTCGGCCCGCTGGCCACCGCGGCGGCGAGCACGGTGACGGCTGACCTCTCTTCGCTGCCGGCGGCGAGCTTCGTTGGGCTGCCGTACGAAGTGGTGCAAATCGAAGCGCGGCCGTTCTTCTACATTCAGAATTGCTCGCCAACCGACGCTGAAGCGATCCAAGACGTCGTCGCGCAGAGCTTGCTGGCGCTGCGGCCGATCATGCAGCGGCATCGCTTGCAGGAATCAGGCGACCCGATCGCGGTTGAGCCGCGCGTTGAGAACGACCAATATTGCTATCAAATCGGTCTGCCCTACACGGGCACGCCGCCACGCGTTCTCGCCGTCGGCGCCGCTGGCCAAACGCCGGCGGGCACCGCTTTGCGGATGACCTACACCGGTGCGGAAGAGAACGTGGTGCCGGAAATCTATGATCGTATGGACGCTCTGCTTGCAGCCGCGCGCCTCGACGATCCGGGCACGCAAGCCGACGATTGGACGACGTTCGAAGTGTATCACGACGACCCGACGCAAGCCGGCGGTTCGCGGTCGCGCGAAATCTTCTATGTCGTGCAGGGTGATGTGTCGCGGTTGACGGCGATCGCGCCGCCATCGGCGGTCGCGCCGCTCGACGCTGCGCAACCTGCCGCTGCCGACCCGGCGGCCGCGCCAGCCGCAGCCGGTGAGCAACCGGCCGCACCAGCCGCCGAGGCGCCGGCGCAGCAACAGCCTGCGCCCACGCCGTAACTAACCGCGCGAGAAGCGACTACGAAGGCCGCGGCTTACGCCGCGGCCTTTTCGTTTTCACACCGCCATATTGTCGATCAGGCGTGTTTTGCCCAGCCACGCTGCCGCAAGGATGCGCGCTGGTTTGCTGAGATCCGCGATCGGATCGAGCGTGGCGGCGTCGCGAACGGCCACGTAATCCACGGCGCTGAAGCCCGCGGCGAGCAGGTGGCGGGTGGCTTCCGCCTCCGCTTCGGCGACGCCGACCTCGCCTTGGTGCAATTCTCGTACGGTGTCGTGGAGCACGATGTTGAGGCGCGCGGCGATGCGGCGTTCGTCGGCCGAAAGGTAGGCGTTGCGCGACGACATCGCGAGCCCGTCATGTTCGCGCACAGTGGGGCAGCCGACGATCTGCGTCGGGATGTCGAGGTCGCGTGCGAGCTGCTTGATGACCAGCAGCTGCTGATAGTCTTTCTCACCGAAGAAGGCGCTGTCCGGCAGCGCCTGAACCAGCAGTTTGGTGACGACAGTGGCGACGCCGCCGAAAAAGTGCGGACGCATCTGGCCTTCGAGGGGCGTCGACACGCTGGTGACAATAACGCTGGTGGCGAAGCCGTCGGGATACATGACCGCGCGTTCCGGCGCGAACAGCAGGTCGCAGCCCGCGGCGGCGAGCATTTTTGCGTCGCCGATCTCGTCACGCGGATAGCGCTCGAAATCTTCGTGCGGTGCGAATTGGCGCGGATTCACGAAGAGGCTTGCAGCGACGACGCCACAGCGCTCCTTGGCCGTGCGTACGAGTGAGAGGTGCCCCTCATGGAGGGCGCCCATCGTGGGTACGAGGCCCAGCGTTTTGCCCCCCTTCCGCCGCCGCGCAATCTCAGCCCGCAGGCTGGCCACGTCGCGGGCGACGGGAAGTGGAGAATCATTCATGCTTTCGCATCCGCTGTCACACGAGCGTCGTCAAGCGGCTTAAGTGCGCCTTAACCCCGATCAACGAGGCTTAAGGTATGTGCGCGCGCGTCAACCCGGCTGAATTGCGTCTTGCGAACGCCGCGGCGCGCCGTCTTGCGCGATGGCGGGCATGAGCGTCGCTCACGCCTACGATCCCGCGCCGGCGCCCAAGCGGGCGCATGTGATCGTAATAGGCAATCAGAAGGGCGGTGCGGGAAAGTCCACCGTCGCCATGCATTTGATCGTGGCGCTGATGCGCATGGGCAAACGCACCGGGGCGCTCGACCTCGATGTCCGTCAGCGTTCGCTAACGCGCTACATCGAGAATCGCGCGCGCTGGATCGCCAAGAAGGGCGCGACGCTGCCGGCGCCGCAGATTCTGGAAATTAACGAAAGCCGCCAGCGTCTGCTGGACGCCGCCGAAGCCGAGGATGAGGCCGGGTTTCGGGCCGCGCTGCGGCGTCTGTCGGAAACCTGCGATTACATCGTCATCGACAGTCCAGGCGGGGATTCGCATCTTTCCCGCTTGGCGCACGCCTGCGCCGATACCCTGATTACGCCGCTGAATGACAGCTTCGTCGATTTCGACTTGCTGGGCGATGTCGACCCGGAAGCCGCCGATATCGTACGTCCCTCAATCTACAGCGAAATGGTGTGGGATAGCCGCAAGCGCAAAGCTCAAAATGAGCGGACGCCGATCGATTGGGTGGTGATGCGCAATCGCACGTCGGCGAGCCGCATCGAAGCCAAGAACAAGCAGCGCGTCGGCGATGCGCTTAAGACGCTGTCCTCTCGCATCGGCTTCCGGTTGGCGCCGGGCCTTTCGGAACGGGTAATTTTCCGCGAACTCTTTCCGCAGGGGCTGACGCTGCTGGATCTGGACACCGAGGCGCAGGGCGACATGCGGATGACGCACCTGGCGGCGCGCCAAGAGCTCAGAGACCTGTTCATCACCCTGAAATTGCCTGGACTCGAAGGCGAAGCGCTCAGGTTCTAGAATCTGGCGGCGATGCTTCCTGTTCTGCTCATAATTGCCGGGATTTTCGCGGCGTTGCTGCTGCTGCGCGTTGGCGGGGCTAAGCGCGCGCTGCTGATCCAGCGTTGGCCGAGCGTGCTGCTGGGGTTGTCGGCGGGTCTGGCGCTGGCGCGGGGACAGGTCTGGTTCGCCCTGGGACTGGCCGGCGCGGCCGCGGTCGCATGGTTCTTTACGCCACCGCAGCAGCCTGTGGTTCGGTCAGCGGGCGATCCTGGTGACGCCGAGGCGCGCGCGATCCTCGGCGTTGGCGCAAACGCGACGGCCGCCGAAATCCGCGCCGCTTATCGTGCGAAAATGGCGCAAGCCCACCCCGACCGGGGCGGCAGCCACGCCGAGGCGGCGCGGCTCACCGCAGCACGCGACCGGCTACTCAGGCGCTGAAGCTTACTCGCCTTCATCCGTCGAATGCTCGTCGCCCTGACCGACCGGCGGCTCGCCGCCGCGGACTGGCGAAAGCGTCTCAACCACCATGCTCTGATAGGTCGAGTAGGGCGAAGACGGCGCGCCAGGCACGGAGCTGGCGCGCGTGGTGACGCCGCCGCCCAGTGCGTTCGGCGCCAGCTGCACGTCCAGGCGGTTGGTCGGCATGTTTGCGTAGGTGACCGCGTTCGGGTCCATGCGGCGGGCGTATTCCTCGAACGCGCCCTCGATCAGGTACGCAACCTGGGCGTCGCGGGCGGAGGCGGTTTCACCGCCCATGACTACGACGATGACGCGCTGCCCCTCACGCTCGGCCATAGAGGCGAGGTTGAAGCCGGACGCGCGGGTGTAGCCGGTCTTGATGCCGTCGACGCCGTCCACCTGGCCCAGCAGCCGGTTGTGATTACGCCCGGTGCGATTGCGGTACGAATTGTTCGGCGTCTGAAAGTAATGATAATACTCAGGAAAATCCTGCCAGATGGCCTGAGACAGGCGCGCCATATCGCGCGCCGTTGTGCGCTGCAGCGGGTTCGGCAGACCGTTCGGATTGACGAAGCGGGTGTCGGTCATCCCGAGCTCGCGGGCGCGGGCCGTCATGTTGGCGGCGAAGCGTCCTTCCGTTCCGCCCAGGCGCTCTGCCACCGCCACCGCCACGTCGTTGGCCGATTGCACCACCAGGGCGCGAATAGCCTGCTCGACCGTAATGACGTCGCCACGGCGCAATCCAAGGCGTGACGGGGGTTGGCCCGCAGCGCGCCGCGATGCGGTAATCGGCGTGTCGAGGGTGATGTCGCCGCGTTCGAGCGACTCGAACATCATGTACAGCGTCATCATCTTGGTCAGCGACGCAGGGAACCGCGCCTCATCGGCCTGGTCTTCGAGCAGGACTTCGCCGCTCCGCGCGTTCATGACGATCGCGGCGTACCGGTCCTGTGCATAACTCGCCGGCGCCACGCTCAGCGTAGCCGCCACGACACTTGCCCCGAAAGCGATCCGGAAAGTGGTCCCGCCTGAAAGCTTCATGTGCGTCTGATCCCGCCTAATTATCGAGTTTTCCAGGCAAATCGCGTGCCGCGCAGCTTACAGATTCATTAGATCACGTTAAGTCAGCGTTGCAGTGTCCGCTGCACAACGCAGCGTCAGACCAGCTAGCCTGATGTGCGCCGCGTTAAGCTGGGCTTAAAGCCCCTGAACCAGGGCTGAACCGGCGGGGCGCCGCGTTACCCCAGGGCTGCAATCTCGACGCTCTACAACCAAGCCGGCCAGGGCATTTACCTCGCGGTAACCCGATTTCATGTTGCACCGCACAAAAACCCCTTGACGATTGTGGTGCACTGCAACATATACCCTCTCATAACCGAGCCGGGGATTCGGCCGGCAAGGATCGGGCGCCAGGCGCGCCCCTCAACTAGGAGGCGAAAAATGGCCACTGCGAAGACCACCGCCGCCCGTAGCGCCAAGTCGGCGACCGAGGCGTTCGAACAAGTCACGTCGGCTTCCAACGAAGCTGTCCGCGAAAACATCGACCGCAGCATCGCTGCGATGTCGGAAGTGTCTGCTTTCGGCAAGGAAAATTTCGAAGCCATGCTGGCTTCGGCCGCCGCCACCCAGAAGGGCTTTGAGACCCTCTCGGCCCGCTACGTCGCGTTCTCCAAGCAAGCGCTTGAAAATCATGTCGCGGCCACGAAGTCGCTCATGACCTCGAAGAGCGTTCAGGAATTCGTCGAAAAGCAGAACGAGTACGCGAAGTCGTCCTTCGACGCCTACGTCGCCGAAGTGACCGAATCCGCCGAACTCGTTTCGGGCATCGCCAAGGAAGCCTTCGCGCCGATCAACGAGCGCGTCAGCGCCGTTGGCCAGCTGGTGCAGAGCGCCGGCCGCTAAGATCGAAGCTTCGGGGCCGCAAGGCCCCGAGGGGCTGAAAATGGAACGGGCCTGGCGCGATGCGCCAGGCCCGTTTCGTTTGCCGACGCGGCAGAATTCGCGCGAACTGCGCAACCGTTAGCCGCAAGCTCTTCCATCGCGGCGTCTCATCCATAGATTATTGACCAAGTGGAAACCGGCGCAGGTCTCACTCTGATACGCTGGCTGGTGTCCGCGAGGTGCGAACGACCATGGGCGACCAATGGGACGATGACGGCGAGGAAGCGGGTGGAGGCGGTCAGACCGGCTCGGCCACGCAAACCCGCACGCGGACCAAGAAGCCGTCGCTCTATCGGGTTCTGCTGCTGAACGACGATTACACGCCGATGGAATTCGTCGTGTACGTTCTGGAGCGCTTCTTCAATAAGAGCCGTGAAGAGGCCACCACGATCATGCTGCATGTGCACCAGCACGGTGTCGGCGTGTGCGGCGTGTTCACCTACGAGGTGGCCGAAACGAAGGTCGCCCAAGTGCTCGATCTCGCGCGGCGGAATGAACATCCGCTGCAATGCACGATGGAAAAGGAATAAGGACGGATGGCGACTTTCTCCCGCACGCTCGAACAGACGCTGCGCCGCGCGCTGGCCCTGGCCAACGATCATCGGCACGAATACGTCACGCTTGAGCACCTGCTCTTGTCGCTGATCGACGATGACGACGCCGCCCAGGTGATGCAGGCGTGCAAAGTCGATCTCGACAAGCTGCGCATGAACCTCGACGCTTATCTGGAAGAAGAACTCGACAGCCTGGTGCTCGATTCGCGCGAGCACGAGGAGGCCAAGCCGACGGCCGGTTTTCAGCGCGTGCTGCAGCGCGCGATGCTGCACGTCGATTCCAGCGGCGGGCGCGAGGTCACGGGCGCCAACGTCCTGGTGGCATTGTTCAGCGAACGCGAAAGCCACGCCGCCTACTTCCTGCAAGAGCAGGATATGACCCGCTATGACGCGGTGAATTACATCAGCCACGGCCTCGCTAAGCGTCCTGGCGCGCAGCAGCCTCGCCCGGTGCGCGGCGCCAGCGAGGAAGAGGGCGAGCGCGTGGTTAAGCAGGGCCAGGAGGCGCTGCAGGCTTATTGCGTGAACCTCAACAAGAAGGCCAAGGAGGGCAAAATCGATCCGCTGATCGGCCGCGAAGCGGAAGTGTTGCGGGCGATCCAGATCCTCTGTCGCCGGCAGAAGAACAACCCACTGCTGGTGGGCGATCCAGGCGTGGGCAAGACCGCGATCGCGGAAGGCTTGGCGCGCAAGATCAACGAGAAGCAAGTGCCGGAGGTCCTGGCCGACGCCACCATCTTCTCGCTCGACATGGGCGCGCTTCTGGCCGGCACGCGCTATCGCGGCGATTTCGAGGAGCGCCTGAAGAGCGTGATGAAGGAGCTGGAGAACCACCCCAAAGCGGTGCTGTTCATCGACGAAATCCACACAGTGATCGGCGCCGGCGCCACCAGCGGCGGCGCGATGGACGCCTCGAACCTGCTGAAGCCCGCGCTGCAGAACGGCGGCCTGCGCTGCATGGGCTCGACCACCTATAAGGAATACCGCCAGCACTTCGAAAAGGATCGGGCTCTTGCTCGGCGCTTCCAGAAGATTGACGTCAACGAGCCGTCGATCCCGGACGCGATCAAAATCCTGATGGGCCTGCGCTCCTATTTCGAAGACTATCACAAGGTCAAATATACCGACGAAGCCATCAAGGCGGCGGTGGAGCTTTCGGCGCGCCACATGGGTGACCGTAAATTGCCGGACAAGGCGATCGACGTGGTCGATGAAGCGGGCGCGTCGATGATGTTGCTGCCGGTCGATCAGCGTAAGCAATTGATCGACGTCAGCGAGGTCGAAGAAGTGGTGTCGCGCATGGCGCGCATCCCCCCGAAATCGGTGTCGAAGAACGACAGCGAAATGCTCGCCTCTCTGCACAGTGATCTGAAGCGTGTTGTGTTCGGTCAGGACGACGCGATCGATCAGCTCGCCGCCGCCATCAAGATGGCGCGGGCGGGACTGCGCGAACCGCAGAAGCCGATTGGCTCCTACCTCTTCGCGGGTCCCACCGGCGTCGGCAAAACCGAGGTCGCTCGCTCGCTCGCCAACATCATGGGCATCGAATTGTTACGCTTCGACATGTCGGAATACATGGAGCGCCATACCGTCTCACGTCTTATTGGCGCGCCTCCCGGCTATGTCGGCTACGACCAAGGCGGGCTGTTGACCGATGGCGTCGACCAGCATCCGCATTGCGTGCTGCTGCTTGACGAAATTGAGAAAGCGCACCCCGACCTGTTCAACATCCTGCTTCAGGTGATGGACAATGGCGCGCTCACCGACGCCAACGGCAAAAAGGTGGATTTCAGGAACGTGATCCTGATCATGACAACCAATGCCGGCGCCGCTGACGCCGCCAAGCAGGGCATCGGCTTTGGCGCCGGCCGCAAGGACCACGAAAACGAGGAGGCGATCAAGCGCCTGTTCACGCCGGAATTCCGCAACCGTCTCGACGCTGTGATCCATTTCAACGGACTTCCGCCGGAAGTCGTCCGCAACGTCGTGCAGAAATTCATCATCCAACTGGAAGCGCAATTGGCGGAGCGCAACGTGCAGATCGAGATCACCGATCGCGCAGCGGACTGGCTCGCCACCAAGGGCTATGATGAAAGCTTCGGCGCGCGTCCGCTCGGACGTCTTATCCAAGAGCAAGTCAAGAAGCCAATGGCCGACGAACTTCTGTTCGGCAGGCTCAAGAATGGCGGCATCGTCAAGATCGACACCGATCCGAGCGACA
>JBFWZB010000012.1:69808-78319 GCA_050185805.1 Hyphomonadaceae bacterium | reverse complement strand
CTACGAATCTGGGGGTCAGGAGTTCGAATCTCTTCGGGCGCGCCATCAGTTTCCGAGCTTTGAATCGATTTGGCGCCGAGCGTGTCGTTCGAAGCGCGCAATCGCTGACGCTCATGCGGTAGCGGGGCGCCGAAATTGTCGTGTTCAACCGTTCGCGGACACGCGGTCTCCTTTGGCCTCAAACGTCGCCCTTGCTCACTCCGGCTAAGCGCCGTGCATCCACAGGTTTTCCACAGTTTTTCCAGCGAGTTATCCACACTGGATGGAACCCAAAAAAACCGGCTCGCTGACGTCGCTGTAACTACAATTTCGGTTTTGATTTCAACGCCAAGGTACGCTCCCTGCGCCTTGAATACCACACCTGTTCCCCGCTCGCGTGACGGTACTTGAGGGTATAGTTTCGGATTAGTAACAATACCTGACCCGACAGAACGTCGGGCGGGGGGCGGCTATGAATAAAGCCGGCAAAAGCCTGCGCAGAATCGCGCTTTTGAGTTCTGCCTTTGTGGGCGGTGTGAGCGGGGCTGTCGCCGAAGCTCAGACGGCTCACGACCTACCTGAGGGCGGGGTCGTCGCGGCGGGGCAGGCCCGGATCGGGCCGGTACGCGGCGACCTGCTCACCATCGAGCAGCAATCCTCCGACGCCATCATCAATTGGCGTTCATTCGACATCGGCGCCGGCCACGGCGTGCACTTCCAGCAGCCAAACATTCATTCCGCGACCCTGAACCGCGTCGCCGGCGACACGCCCTCGACGCTGGCTGGCTCGCTCACCGCGACCGGTTCGGTGCTGTTGGTCAATCCGAACGGCATCGGCATCGCGCCTGGCGCCATCATCAATACCGGCAGCTTTGCGGCCTCAACGCTCGACATCGCCGACGCCGACTTCCTCTCAGGCACGCTGCGCTTCCGCGACAACGGCGCGGCGGGCGCTGTCGTCAATGAGGGGCAGATTCAAGTGCGCGCGGGCGGCAGCGTTGCGCTGATCGGCTCGAGTGTCGTCAACCATGGAATCATCCGCGCCGAACTGGGCACGGTCGCGCTCGCCGCGGGCGATGCGGTGACGCTGGACTTTGGCGCCGACGGCTTCCTTTCAGTCACAGCAAGCGAAGACGACATCGCGCAAGCGCTTGGCGTGACAACATCGACCGTGCGCCAGTGGGCGCGCGAGCGCGCCAACGTTGCGCTACAGAATGAAGTGGCGCAGCGCGCCATGTTGGCCGCCGTGCACGTGCCGGCGACGATGCAAGCGCGCGCCGTCTATGCAGACGGTTCCGGTCACATCGTGCTCGACGGGGGTTCGGGGCTTGTCGATCAGGCCGGCTCGATTTCCACGCAGGGCGGCGACGTGTTCATCGGCGGCGGCCTCGTCAGCCTCGCTGGCGACGTCGAAGCCAACGGCGCGCACGGCGGTTCGATCCGCGTCGAAGGAGGCAACATCCTCTCGGCGGCGGCGCTCGATGCGAGCGGCCGCAACAGCGCGGGCGGCGTTACGATCGACGCCAGCGGACGCTATATCGCCACCACGGGCTCGTCGATCACAGCCAATGGTCCTGTCGGGGGCGCCGTCTCGATCAGCGCAGACGACGGCATCTTCTCGTCCGGCGCTATCGAGGCCATCGGCGCGCGTGGCGCGGGCGGCGCCGTCGCACTCGGCGGCGCAGACATTACGCTCATCGGCGCGCACGTAAACGCCAGCGGGCAGGGCGGCGGCGGCGAAATTCGCATCGGTTACCAGGGCGATGTGCGCAATCCGAACATCAACGCCGACAGCGTCGATGTCGCCCCTTCGACAAGTCTGCGCGCCGATGCTCTTTCACATGGCGATGGCGGCACAATCGGCTTGTGGTCGCGCGAAAACACTAACGCTTTCGGAGAAATGAGCGCGCGCGGCGGCGCACAAGACGGTGACGGCGGCTTCATCGAAGCGTCGTCGCGGGGTGACGTGTTCGCCGGCGGCGCCGTGGACGCAAGCGCGCCACGCGGCGCGCCGGGCACGTTCCTGATTGACCCACGCACGATCGTCATCAGCGACATCACTGGCGTTTTCCCGCAGTACCAATTGGTCAATCCGAACGCGAGCGCGGGCGATAGTTTCGGCTGGTCCGTCGTCGTGCTTTCTGGCGGGAACGTCGTGGTCGCGGCCCCGAACAATGATTTCGGCGACACCAATGCGGGCGCGGTTTTCCTCTACAATTCTGTCACCGGCGCGCTGATCAGCGCGGCCGTGGGTTCCGACAATGAGGACAATGTCGGCGAAGACGGGATATTTGCGCTGCCGACGGGGAATTTCGTCTTCCGCAGCCTGAATTGGAACAATGGCGGCGCCAACAATGCGGGCGCGGTCACTTTCGGCAGCGGCGTCACCGGCGTTTCAGGCGCGCTTTCGGCGGCCAACAGCTTGGTTGGCTCTTCCGGCACCGACCGCGCCGGCATTGACGGCATAAACGTCCTCAGCACCGGCAATTACCTCGTCCGAACATCGACATGGAATAACGGCGCCGTCGTCGATGCAGGCGCGGTTACCTTTGGATCAGGTCTCACGGGAGTGAGCGGTGCGATCACGTCGCTCAACAGTCTGGTCGGCTCCAGCACCGACGACCAAGTCGGCTTGGCGCCGATCACGCAGCTCAGCAACGGCAATTACGTCATCGCCACGACGACGTGGAACAATGGCGCCGCGGGGGACGCCGGCGCCGTCACGTGGGGATCGGGCTCGACCGGCGTGTCGGGCTCGATCTCCACGCTGAATTCCATCGTGGGCAGCCGCGCCAACGATCAGGTAGGGAGCGGTGGCATCGTCGAGCTGGCGAACGGCAATTACGTCGCTATCAGTCCGAATTGGGACCTCGACGGAAGCAATACGAACGTTGGCGCAGTGACCTGGCGATCCGGCGCCGGCGGCGCCGGCGCTGCGGTTGGTGCAGCCAATTCTCTCGTCGGCTCGCGAGATGATGACAACGTCGGTAGTGATGGCGTCATCGCGCTCACGAACGGCAATTACGTCGTTATCAGCACCGACTGGGATTTGAGCGACCCCATTGAAGACGCAGGCGCCGTCACGTGGCGCTCCGGAACCAGTGGTGTTGGCGCCACGGTTGGCGCAGGCAATTCGCTCGTTGGCTCGCGCGACAATGATTCGGTCGGCAGCGCCGGCGTGCTTGCGCTCAGCAACGGCAATTACGTCGTCAGCAGCCCCAACTGGGACAACACTGCCTCAGACACCAACGCCGGTGCGGTGACATGGGGATCGGGCACGACAGGACGCAGCGGCGCCGTGGGCGCCGGCAATAGTCTCGTTGGCTCCAACACAAGCGATGCCGTCGGCAGCGCCGGCGTGTTTGAGGTCGGCTCGGGTAATTACCTCGTGCTGAGCCCGAATTGGGACAATGGCGGCACGAACAGCGCCGGCGCTGCGACATGGGGCTCCGGCACGCTCGGGCGCACGGGTACGATCTCAGCCGCCAATTCTCTTGTCGGCACGACCGCGAATGACGGCGTAGGCGCGAGCATGGTGCGCCTCACAAACGGCAATTACGTCGTCATCAGTTCGCAATGGAACGCCGTCGGCGCGGCGGATGCCGGCGCGGTGACGTTTGGCCTTGGCGCAAGCGGCGTTGCTGGCGCAGTCGGCGCCGGCAATAGCCTCGTGGGCGCGAGCGCACTCGATCAACTTGGCAGCGGCGGCGTGACGGCGCTGACCAACGGCAATTATGTCGTCAACAGCCCGCTCTGGAACAATGGTGCTCTCGCCGATGCAGGCGCGGCGACCTGGGGCTCGGGAACGACCGGGCGTGTCGGTACGATCTCTGCGCTCAATTCGCTCGTCGGTGTTGAATCGCTGCACAGGATCTCGTCCGATGGCACGATCGCTTTGCCCAACGGCAATTACCTTGTCCGCAGTTCGCAATGGGATTCCGCGGGCAACACCGATAGCGGCGCTGTCACTTGGGGTAATGGCACAGCAGGCACGTTTGGCGGTGTCAGCGCGGCGAACAGCTTAGTCGGCTCTTCGAACAGCGATTCCACCAACCAATCGATTACGCTGCTTGCGAATGGCAATTACGTCGTTAGATCGCCCTTCTGGAATAATGGCGCAGTTACGAATGCCGGCGCAGTGACGTGGGGTTCGGGAACGGCAGGCGTGTCGGGCGTCATCTCGGCTGCGAACAGCTTGGTTGGCTCAACGCAAGACGATGAGGTAGGATCTGGTCTGACGATCCTCGCCAACGGCAATTATGTCGTGCGCACGCAATTGTGGAACAACGGCGCCATAGCCGATGCGGGCGCGGTTACACTCAGCAATGGGCTGGGCGGCACAATCGGCGCCATCAATGCTGGCAACAGCCTCGTCGGCGGTTCGACGAGCGATCAGATCGGCATCGGCGGCATAACCGCGCTGTCGAACGGCAATTATATCGTCAGCAGCTCGCTCTGGAATAATGGCGGCGTTGCGGACGCAGGCGCAGTCACCTTCGGCAACGGCTTGACCGGCGTCACAGGGCTTGTGAGCGCCGGCAATTCTCTCGTCGGTTCGACACTCAACGATCGCGTCGGCTTGGTGAACTCAATCACCGTGCTGAGCGACAATTCCTACCTCGTCAGCAGCGCGCAGTGGAACAATGGCGGCGTCAACGATGCTGGCGCGGTATCTTGGGGTTCAGCTATTGACGGCGTGCGCGGCGCCGTTTCAGCAGCCAATTCGATTGTCGGCACGGTCGCGAACCAGGCTCTGGGCTCGCTGACCACGGCGCAGAATGCGTCAGCCGACACCTTCTTCGTCCGCTCCACCGGTTCGAGCGTCGGGCGTGTTCACGTCGGTCTCACTAACCCGAACCAGATGACGTTTGCGCGCGCGCAAGATCAGACCATGACTGTGCGCACGGCCTTCCTGACCAACACGCTCAATCTCGGCACCGATGTCGTGCTGCAGGCCAACAGCGATATCGTTCTCAACTCGGCGCTCGCCATTAACAATCCGGTCGCCAATGGCGGCGCTCTCTCGCTGATCGCCGGCCGCTCCATTCTGCTCAACGCGGACATCACCACCGACAACGGCAATCTCACGCTGCTCGCAAATGCCGGCACCGGCGCAGGCGTCATCAACGCCTTCCGCGATCCGGGGACGGCCGCCATCACCATGGCGTCGGGCGTCGATATTTTCGCCGGCACAGGCGCAGTGAGCATCACGCTTGGCACGGGCGCCGGGCAGACCAACAATGCCAGCGGCGACATTACGCTGCGCGGTATAAGTGCCGGCAGCGTTCTGGCGCAGAACCTGGCTGCGGGGGATATCATCCTCGCGTCCGGCGCCATCAACGCGACTGCAGGCGCAACGCCGATCATCCTCGCGGCGCAGTCGGGGGATTTCACAAATCTCGCCGGGGCCGGCGCGCTCAATGCGGGCGCGGGACGCTTCTTAGTGTTCTCGCAGAGCCCGCTGCTCAGCAACGTTGGCGGCCTCGTCGGTCAGCCGTGGTATGCCACCGCGTACAACCTCGCCGATCCGGACGGGACCGTGCCAAGCGGCAATCGCTTCGTGTACACGCTGGCGCCGACGCTCACGATCACGGCGCAAAACACCAGCCGGGCCTATGGCGACGCGAATCCCGCGTTTGGCTTCGACGTCTCCGGCCTGATCGGCGGCGACACGCAGCTGGGCGCGGTGCAAGGGCTGCCGGGCTTCAGCACGCTCGCCGTACCGAATTCACCGGTCGGCGGCTACGCCATTACGCCGAGCCTCGGCGGACTTAGCTCCGCGTACAATTATGCGTTCAACTTCGCGGATGGGTTGCTCACCGTGAACACGCGCGCGGTGACTGTCACTGCCGCCGACATCCTGCGCGACTATGGCGACGACAATCCCGCACTCACGATTCTGCCCCCGGATATCGGCGGCGGCGATCCGCTTGTCGGCGCACTGACGACGGACGCGACGGCGACCTCGTTGGTCGGCGCGTATTTGATCAATCAGGGTACGCTAACGACCGGAAACAACCCGAACTACGTGATCTCCTTCGTGCCTGGGACGCTTACCGTACAGCGCCGGCTGATCACGGTGACCGCGAACAGCTACGGGCGCGTCTACGGCGACGCCAACCCACCGCTTCTATTCACGCATACCGACCTCGGCGCCGGCATTGCTGTCCAGGGATTGGTGGAAACGATTGCCGACGCGACCACGGGCGTTGGCGCATACGCCATCACGCAGGGCACAGTCGATAACGTCACCAATTCCAATTACGACATCGATTTCGTGAATGGACTGCTGACGATCGATCGCCGCCCGATCACGGTCGCCGCGAATTCGTACGGTCGAACCTACGGCGACGCCAATCCGACGCTTGAGTTCATTAACTCAGATCTCGGCGCCGGCGCGCCGGTGCAGGGCTTCGTCGCCACCGTCGCGGATGCGGCCACTGACGTCGGCGCCTACGCGATCACGCAGGGAACGGTCGATAACATCACCAATCCGAACTACGACATCGCCTTCACCCCGGGCCTGCTCACGATCGGCCGTCGCGCCATCACCGTCACCGCCGACAACAAAGGCCGCGCCTACGGCGACAGCAATCCTGCACTGACGTTCGTGAACTCTGACCTCGGCGCGGGCGCGCCGGTTGCGGGTTCGCTTGCGACCATCGCGACGATCGGGTCTGATATCGGCGCCTACGACATTACGCAAGGCACGGTCGATGACGTCACCAACACGAACTACGAGATTACCTTCAATAGCGGCGTGCTGACGATCGGCAAGCGTGCGATCACTGTCACCGCCGACAGCCATCTCCGCGCCTACGGCGACGCCAATCCATTGCTTGAGTTCTCGACCTCCGACCTCGGCGGCGGCGCGCCGGTGGAGGGATTCGTCGAAACCATTGCGGACGCAACGACCAGTGTTGGCGGCTACGCAATCACGCAGGGCTCGGTAATCGACGCCAACAATCCCAACTACACCATCACCTTCGTCAATGGCCTGCTCACGATCGAGAAGCGGCCCGTAACCGTCACCGCGGACAACGCCAGTCGCGCGTACGGCGTGGCGAATCCGGCATTCACGTTCACCAACACCAGTCTCGGCGCAGGCGTGCCTATCCTCGGCACGCCGACGACGCTCGCCGATCCGTCTTCGCCGGTGGGGACCTACGCCATTTCGGCTGGTTCGATAACTAACGCGAACAATCCGAACTACGAGATTTCGTTCATCGAGGGCGTACTGAGCGTCGGCAAGCGCGCGATCACCGTAACCGCGGATAATCTCGGCCGCATCTATGGCGACCCCAATCCGGCGCTCACCTACACCACGACTGATCTCGGCGGCGGCGGGCCGCTCAGCGGCGACCTCAGCACGGCGGCGGTCGCTGGTTCGAATGTCGGCGCTTATGGAATTGGCCAAGGCACGCTGACCGACGCCAACAATCCAAATTACGACATCACCTTCGTCGGTGGGACGCTCACGATTTCGGCTCGGGCTATCACGGTCACGGCCGCAAGCCTTTCGCGCCTCTACGGCGACGCCAACCCGGCGCTCACTTTCACCACCTCCGACCTTGGCGCGGGCGCGGCGGTCGCGGGCGCGCTCGACACGAGCGCTACAGCGGGCTCTAACGTTGGCGGCTACGCCATTACCCAAGGCGCTGTCACCGAGGCCAACAACCCCAATTACGACATCAGTTTTGTTGGCGGCACGTTGACGATCAATCCGCGGCCCATCGTCGTCACAGCCGGCGATCTCAGCCGGATCTATGGCGACGCAAACCCGGCGCTGACCTTCACGACGTCAAGCCTTGGCGCCGGCGCCGCACTCAATGGCGCGCTGGCGACGGACGCTGCGGCGAACTCCGACATCGGCGCCTACGCCATCGGCCAAGGCACGATCAGCGAGGCGAACAACCCGAACTATGACATCAGCTTCAACGGGGCCACGCTGACGATTACGCCGCGCCCAATCATCGTGACGGCGGAGAACGCGAGCCGCGCCTACGGCGACGCCAATCCGCAATTCGCATTCACGACTAGCGATCTTGGGGGTGGCGCAGCAATCAATGGCGCGCTCTCAAGCGGCGCTGATCAGAGCTCGGCCATCGGCGGCTTCGCTATCGATGCGGGCACGCTTACGGACGCGAACAATCCGAATTACGACATCACCTATGTCGGCGGCGTGCTGACCGTAGCGCCGAGACCGATCACCATAACGCTGGACGATCTGAGCAAATTCTTCGGTCAACCCGATCCGTCGCTGACGTTCGCCGTCACCACCGGTTCGTTGGTTAACGGCGACGCATTCGCGGGGGCGCCCACGCGCGCCGCGGGCGAAACTCCTGGCGCGTACGCGATAACGGGCGGCTCATTGGCGCTGAGCCCGAACTACACGCTGAGCGTGATCAACGGCGCTCTGACGATTTCGCCTGCCGGCGTCGGCGACTTGTCGCCGGTCATCACCGGCCCGAACGGAGAGGTCGCGCAGAACGGCGCAACGACGACCGACCTGACCGGCCCAAGCGGCATTGC
>JBFWZB010000012.1:13493-69708 GCA_050185805.1 Hyphomonadaceae bacterium | reverse complement strand
TCAACGGCGCTCTGACGATTTCGCCTGCCGGCGTCGGCGACTTGTCGCCGGTCATCACCGGCCCGAACGGAGAGGTCGCGCAGAACGGCGCAACGACGACCGACCTGACCGGCCCAAGCGGCATTGCCCCGCCCGGCGCCGCCTCCGGTCCGGAGACGCAACAGGGTGATCTCGAACTCTGCTTCGAGTCCCAGGACGGCGTTTGCGTGGTCGGGCCTTAGGGGTTGGGGATGAGCAAGCGTATCGATCTTCTCAAGTTTGGGGCGGCGATGATGGCGCTGTCGGGCGTCGCGCACGCTCAGACATCGCCGAGCCAAACCCCGCCCGGCGCTACAGCGGTGGAAACGCCGCCGCCGACGGTGTTTTCGTTCCCGCCGGCGCAGGGATTGGCCGCGCCGGCCGGCGCCGCTGACATTCGCTTCACGCTCACCGACATCGAAGTTGAAGGTCAATACGAAGAAGTCGCGCCCATCTCAGCGGAGCTTGAGGCGCAGCGCGAAGGCCGTGAAGTCAGCGTCAGCGACGTTTACGGTTTCGCTGCGGAGCTGCAGCAGGCCTACTTCAACGCCGGCTTCCCGTTGGCGCGCGTTGTCGTGCCGCCGCAGGAGCTCGGCGCCGATGGCCGCGTTCGTGTCGTCGTTGTTGACGGCTTCGTCGAGCGCATCGATGTCGCGCAAGTGCCCGAGGCTGCGCGGAGGCGCGTCTCCGACGTGTTGCAGGGGCTCGTCGGCGCTCGCCGTCCGACGCGCGGCCTGATCGAGCGCAAGTTGCTCTTGGCAGGGGACACAGCCGGCGTCGTGCTCAGTTCGGCGCTGTCGCCCGGCGGGCAGACCGGCGCCACCGTGTTGGTCGTCACCGGCGAGCATGATCCCTTCTACGGCGTCGCCGCTCTCGATACGCGCGTCAGCGATCAGCTGGGCGGCTATCAGGGCACTGTTTCCGGCGTTCTCAATTCGCCGTTTGGCGGCGGCGAGCGCCTTTATGCAACCTTTGCCGGCTATCCGAGCGGGGACGTCTTCTCCGACGATGCACGCCGACGCTTTCTCTCAGTTGGTGTTGATACGCCGCTTGGATCGAACGGCCTCATGCTTGGCTTGAGCGCCGATTACTCGACCACGCGACCGGGTGGTGATCTCGCCGCGCAGCGCCTGAGCAGCGAATACAGCCGTGTCGGCGTTTCGATGTCTTACCCAGTCGTGCGCAGCCGCAAAGCTAACTTGAACGCCAGCGTCCAGCTCGACGCGATTTCGGACTTCCAACGCACCGATATCGGCGGCGGCGTCACGCTTTCGGCGGATCGCTATCGCGCACTGCGCCTCGGCCTCGACGGCGACGCAGTGCTCATTAATGGCGCACGCATCGGCTACAGCCTCGCCGTCAGCAAGGGCCTCGACATCTGGGGCGCGCGTACGCAAGCGGATGCGACCCCGCTTAAGCCACTCTCGCGCGCCGGCGCCGATGCCGACTTCGCCTCGCTCAATGCCGGCTTCCGCTTCGACGGGCAGGGGCCAGGCGGCGTCAATGTCGCCGTGACCACGCGCGCAGGGATTTCATTCGAAGAGCCGCTTCTGCGTGCCGAGCAATTCTCGCCGGCAGGTTGGGATGGCCTCTCGGGTCCGCCGCCGGGTCTGATGATTGGCGATTACGGCGCGGTGGGGCGCGTCGAACTCGATCGTCCGTTCCAGACTGAGCGCAGTGTGATTGCGCCGTACGCCTTCGCCGCTGCGGCGAGCGTCGGGCTTGAGCAGCCTACCGCGCTCGAAGATCGCAACGCTGAAGCTCACAGCGCCGGCGTCGGCCTTCGTTTCGGCTACGGCCCGCGCGAGCGCCGCGGTTACGCGCTGAGTTTCACGCTGGAATGGGCGGCAGTGCAATCGGACGACCGCGACATTGATGGCGATTGGACCAACGCCGCCATCGCGGTTCGTTTCTAAACCGCAAGGGACGCGGCCTTAACCACTTGGTGATTTTCCTGGGCCGAACCTGCGCGCATGCGCGGGTTGGCCACAGCGTTAGCAGCGAGTGCGCTTCTGGCGCTGAGCGCCACCGGCGCCTCGGCTCAAAACTTAGACGCCCGGTTGGAGCGCGCCTTCTTCGGCGGTGAGAGCGCCGTCTCGACCGACCTCCGCCGCGTGCCGTTCTGGACCGCGTTGCTGGCGCGTGAGGGCGTCGAGCCGCGTGTTCAATCGTCCGACTGGTCGGACGATCCGCTTGCCGCGGCGCGTGCAATCAACGCCGCGATCAACCGAGCGCCCTATGTCGCCGACGAGGGCGATCAATGGCTCACAACGCAAGAGCTGCTGAGGAGGGGAGGCGATTGCGAGGATTACGCCAGCGCAAAGTACTTCGCGCTCCGCGCCGCCGGCGCACCCGCGCACGCGCTGCGCATCGCAATTGTCGCCGACGAGCAAACCGGCCAGCGCCACGCGATCCTCCTGATGGCGGTTGGCGGGGAGATCCTGGCGCTCGACAATCTCAGCGATGTCGTGGCGTCCGCAGCATCGCTTTCGCACTACCGCCCATTGCTGGCGCTCAATGAAGAGCAATGGTGGTTCGCCGATGAGGGGATTCGGCGTCCGCCTTTGCGCGCATCCGCTGCGCTGCCGCTTAATTCAGCACGCGCGGCATCGGCGCGCTGACCAGGTTTGAAGCTTTCACGCGGGCAATGTTGGCGCGCAAAAACCGCGTTGTTTCTGCATCACTGAGGCTGAATTCCGGATCACGCGAATTGATTGCGCCCGCTTTCCCCAACGGGCCGTGATGACTTTCCCAGACGGTTAATATCATAGTTTGGTGAACGTGGCTGGGCGCAATACGGGCGAAAACTGTCCGGGGCGCCCCGTAGCGAGCGCGGGGAAATCATCATGTCTACCAAGAAGTTTTTGCGATCGGCGGGGCTCGCCTCGGTGTTTGTGGCCATCATGGCTGCGCCATCAATGGCCCTTGCTCAAGACACCGAAGAAGAAATCATCGTCACCGCCACCAAGCGCGCCACCTCGATCCAGGACGTGCCGTTCTCGGTGAACGCGCAGACGGCCGAGGACATCCAGCGCACCGGGGCGACCAACCTCGAGGAATTGTCGCGCAACGTCGCCGGCCTGACGGTGCAGAACCTTGGCCCCGGCCAGAGCCAAGCCGCCGTTCGCGGCGTCTCCGCCGGCCAGATCGTGCGCGACCAGCCAGGCGTGAAAGAACAGGTTGGCGTCTATCTCGACGAAACTGTGATTTCACTCTCCCTGTTCACGCCCGACCTCGACCTGTTCGACCTGAACCGTGTCGAAACGCTGCGCGGGCCGCAGGGCACGCTGTTCGGCTCGGGTTCTGTCGGCGGCACCATCCGCTACATCACCAACCAGCCGGATACGTCGGGCTTTGAGGGCCTGATCGAGGGCAACCTCAACTCGCTCACCGATGGCGGGACGGGTGGTCATGTGAAGGGGATGCTCAACATCCCGATCTCCAATCAGGCCGCATTGCGCGTAGTCGGCTATCACACCGAGTACGCGGGCTTCATCGACGCGTTGCGTGAAGGCGGCGGCATCGACGAAGACGTCAACAGCGGCACCCGGTCCGGCGTGCGCATCGCGCTGGCGCTTGAGCCGACCGAGAACCTCACCATCACGCCGCGCATCCTCTATCAGGATACGCACGCCGATGGGTTCAACCGCCGCGAGGTCTATAACCTCTACGCCAACCCATACACCACCACGCGTCCGCCGGTGACGATGGGCGAGCGCGAGCAATTCCTGTTGGTCGACGAAGACTTTGACGACGAGACCATGATTGCGGATTTAACCGCGACCTTGGCGCTCGGCGGCGCCGATCTCACCTCGATCACCTCGTATGTCGATCGCGACATCCTGGTCAGCCGCGACGCCAGTGCGCTCACGCACTCGGTCTCGCTCGATCTCGGCCTGGACGAAGCGGTGACCGCGATTGGGTCGAACCTGCGCGACACCACGACCTACGAGCAGCTCACGCAGGAAGTTAGGCTGTCTTCCAACGGCTCGGGTCCGTTCCAATGGTTGATCGGCGCGTTCTATGCCGACATTGACCGCACCTATGCGCAGCGTCTGCCGACGCCGGGCTACGACGCCTTCGTTGACGACACGCTGGGCGCGGGCACATCAGCCGGCGCTGCCAACGGCTTCCCGTCAGATTCACCATACAACGCCGACCTGCCGTACAATCTCACGCAATTGGCGCTGTTCGGCGAAGGCAGCTACGATCTCACCGATCGCCTGACCTTGACCGTCGGCGGCCGCTATTACGACTTCGAAGAAGAGCGTGACTTCGTGTCGGGCGGCGTCTTCTCCAACGCCGACAATCGCTCAGACTCGACTGAATCCGACGGCTTCACCCCGCGCGTGATGGCCAGCTACGAGGTCAATGATGCGGTGCGCCTTAACGCGCAGGCGAGCCAAGGCTTCCGCCTCGGCGGGGTCAACGACCCGCTCAACCTGCCGCTCTGCACGGACGAAGACGAAGCTATCTTCGGCGCCTTCCAATCCTATGAGGATGAAACCTCATGGAACTACGAGGCTGGCGTCAAAGTCGCGCGGCCGGGGCTAACGTTCAACGCTGCGGCCTTCTACAACGACATCTCCGATCTGCAGGTTACGCTGGACGCAGGCTCTTGCTCGTCACGGATTTCGTTCAACGTGCCGGAGGCGCACGCTGGCGGCATCGAGTTCGAAATCGCCGGATCGCCAATGCCGGGCCTCGAACTCTCGATCGCTGGCACGATGGTCAACGCCGAGTTCGACTCCACGGTCGTGGACGGCCTTGGCAACGTGATCGGCGGTCTGCGCTCCGGCAATCGCTTGCCGTCCGTGCCGGAATATCAGTTCGCGGCGACAGCCGCTTACTACTTCCCATGGACGCACTTCGGCTCGGACATGGAAGCGTTCGTCGCCGGCTCCGTGCAGCACATCGGCACGCGTTACACGCAGCCGAGCGATCAGGAAGACAACCCGCGCGACTTCACGTCAGGTCTGGCGTTCGGCGGCGCGACTGGCGCCGAGGTCACCACGCTTGATCTCGAACTGCCGTCCTACACCACGCTCAATCTGAACGCCGGCATCGAGAACGATGTATGGGGCCTCATCTTCTACGTAAACAACGTTACGGATGAAGCCACGGATCTCTCATTCGACCGCGAGCGTGGCGGGCGGGCGCGTTTGGGCTTCCACGTCACCCAGCCGCGGACGTTCGGCGTCACCGTGCGCCGCGCCTTCTAAGCGCAAGCACTTTCGCTGCTCTGGCCGGGCGGAATGGGTTAATTCCCGTTCCGCCCGGTTTGTATTTGAGGCGATGCCGTCGTGTGGTAATTCCAGATCGTCAGGATCGCTAGCGTCGACGGCGATGCCGGATTTTGATGCTTTGTTTTTTTGTGCGGTTCTCCATCCGCAACGGCGAGGATGGAGTCAGGGGACGTGCCAATGGGGGCGCTTTCGCTCGATGCGGATACGCTCGGGAAGGTTCGACGCTTCCTGCGCGAGGACGTGCCGTACTGGCTGTCCATGCCCGACAAGAAGCCGGTGGCGCAGCAACTGCGCGAGATGGCGGATTTGTGGAGCGCGTACCGCTTCTTCCCGTACCAATATTTTAAGCATGATCTCTACGTGCGTAGCGTGGGCTCGGAGTATCTGAGCTTCTTCCCATCGATCGTGGCCGATAAGAGCATCGATTATCTGAACCCCCGGGAATACGCGCCCACGCTGGAGGACAAAGTCCAGCTTGACAGCCGGCTCGTCGAAGCCGGACTCCCCACCATCAACACCTTCGCCATACTCACCGTCGCGAACGGCGGCGTTGTTGCACGAGATCAGGCGGGCGCTCCTCTCAGCTGGGAAGAGTTCTTGGCCCTGGGACGGCGGCAGTGTGAGGTTGGTTTGTTCGTGAAGCCACGCCTCGGCGGCCAAGGCATCGGCGCGCACAAGCTTGAGTGGACCGAGCACGGACTCGCGCGCGAGGGCAGCGCATTGACTGAAGCAAGCTTCGCCGCACTGCTTGAGCCCTACGGCTATGACGAATACCTCGTGCAGCCGTTCTTCGTGCAGCACGCGGTCATGCAGGCGTTCAATCCTGGCAGCGTCAACACGCTTCGCGTCGTCACCTTTCGGAGCGGACCGGACGATGTGGAATTGGTCGGAACGGCGCTCCGCGTCGGCGCCGGCGACAGCGACACCGACAATTGGAGCGGCGGCGGGCTCATCGCCAATGTAGAAATGCCCTCGGGGCGTGTTGCTGCCGTCGCGCGCACCAAGCTCGGATATGCGCGCCATCGCGTCACCGACCGCCACCCGCTGACCGGCGTGGTGTTCGGCGACGTCACCATACCGTTTGCCTCGGAGGTGCGTGATGTTGTCATACGCGGCGCGCACGCCTTCGCGCCCGTGCGCCTGATCGGCTGGGACATCGCCATCGGCGCGGATGGCCCGCGCGTGCTTGAGGGCAATTATCTGAGCGCGTTCCTGATGCTGCAGGATGCATGTGGCGGATTACGCAACACCGCTGTCGGCGACGAGCTGGCCAAGAAATACGGGTGGCGCTGATGACCGACGCAGCCATCATCAAGCCGTCGGAATTGGCCCCGCGGGTTAACTTGCTAAGCGCGGTATCGCGCCTCATCCGCGAGGACATTGGCAATTGGGCGCGCACGCCCGACAAGAAACCGCTGCTGCAGCAGGTGCGCGAGGCGGCGGATCTGTGGCGGATCTATCGGTACGTCCCGTACCACTATCTCAAGTACGATCTATTTCGGCGCTCCATAGGCGAAACCTATCGTGACTATCCGCCCTCGATCGTCGCTGACTTCTTTGTCTATCAGATGAACCCGAAAGAATGCATCGACTGGCTGGAGGATAAGCTGGAGTTCGATGCGCGCATGCGCCGCATCGGGCTGCCTTTCGTCGCCACGCTAGCGACGCTGGAATTGCACGGCGACAGGCTGCGCATCGAGAGCCGCGGCGGCGCGCCGCTGAGTTGGCCTGAGTTGCACGCGCTGGTGCGTGAAGCGGCGCCGCACGGCGCGTTCTTGAAGCCACGCTTCGGCCTGGGCGGGAAGGGCGCTTTTCGCCTCAGCGTCGAAGAAGGCGGCTTCGTGCGTGACGGCCGCGTGCAAAGCGAGGCCGATATCGCCGAGCGGATGCGCGCGAGCGGCTACGATCAATTTATGCTGCAGCCCTATTTCTTGCAGCACCCGGATGTCGCCCGGGTGCATCCCGGCAGCGTTAACACGTTGCGGATACTCACCTTCCGCTCTGACGACGACGTGGAGATTATCGCGTCCTACCTGCGTGTCGGCGGTGCGGGCGCAGAGACCGACAATGGCAGCGGCGGCGGCTTCGCCGCGAAAGTGGACCTCGCCACGGGCAGGGTCGGCTCGGTGGCGACGATCCACCTGACGTTCGCGGAATCGCGTTTCGTCGAACGCCATCCCGAGACGGGCGTGGCCTTCGGCGACATCACAATCCCGCATGCGCAGGCCATTGCCGAATACGTCACCCAGGGTGCGCGCGCCTTCGCTCCACTACGCGTGATCGGCTGGGATATCGCGGTTGGCCCCGACGGCCCCTGCGCGGTTGAGGCAAATTCCATTCCGGGCTTTCGTCCGGTACAAGACGTCTGCGGCGGCTTGCGCCGCACGCGCTACGGCGAGGCGATGGCGGCCCATTTCGGATGGGGACGTCGTTCGGAGGATTGCGGTGAAACCATCCGAAATCCAGTTTCGCACCAACCGTGCTGACGCGGTTCGGCGGTTCGTTGATCATGATCTCCGCCGTTGGGTGCAAGCGCCTGACAAGAAGCCGATTCTGCGTCAGGCGGCGGAGGTCATCGACCTTTGGCGGCGGTATCGCTATTGGCCGTATCAATATGTGAAGAACGATTTGTACAGGAGGAGCGTTGGCGGCGACTACGTCAATTATATCCCGACAATCCTGGCTGAACGCTACGTCTACGAAATCAACGACGCCGAAGCGATTGATACGCTCGAGGACAAGTTTGCCTACGACGAACGAATGGCGTCCCTTGGGCTCAGGTACGTACCCGTTATGGCGCGAATTTTCCGCGCTGCTGAGGGTTTGCGCATCGAGGATAGGGCCGGCGCCCAACTCACGCTTGCGAAGCTCGCGGCGATATCCAAGCAGGTTTCGCCCGAGGGCTTGTTCGTGAAGCCGCGCTTCGGCTTGGCCGGCCTGGGCGCCTTTAGATTGAAGCTTGGCGCCGAGGGGTTCGAGCAGGATGGCGAACCGCTTTCCGAGCCTGCATTGCTGCAAAAACTTGCGACCACCGATTATGTCGAATTCGTCGTGCAGCCCTATTTTCAGCAGCACGAGGTTTTGCGTGGGCTCAATCCAAGCAGCGTCAACACCATCCGCGTGTTGACGCTTCGTACAGACGAACAGGTCGATGTGATTAGCGCCCTGTTTCGGGTGGGTTCGGGTGTAAAGGAAACCGACAATTGGGCATATGGCGGCTATGCTTTGCCGCTCTGCATGAAGTCGGGAAGAGTTGGGCGCGAGGCTTACGTGCACGAATCCTACGCCGCTGGACGCTCGCTCACGCATCACGCTATCACGGGTGTCGAGTTTGGGTCCGTGGTAATTCCGTACATGGACGAGGTGGTTGAGCTTGTGACGCGCGGAGCGCGCGGATTGGCGCCGGCGCGTGTTATTGGCTGGGATATCGCGATCGGGCCAGACGGTCCTGTAGCGATCGAGGCCAATGCAATTCCCGGCATCCGCATAATGCAGTCCGTCGGCGGCGGACTGCGCAGCACTGCATACGGCGAAGAAATGGCGCAGCGCTTTGCTTGGCGTTGAGGTGCGCGCGGCTTAGGTAGGGTGGAGGAGTGTTCGCCATGGCGGATCAACCCGCGGCGCCCGTTTTGCCCATCGATGCGCCCGTTACCGAAGATGATATCGACGAGGCCTCGCGAGAAAGTTTCCCCGCGAGCGATCCCCCGGCTTGGAACGCGCCCGTTCGCGTCGGCGCGCCAGACAAGTCGCGCGAATAAAAGGGGTGTATCTTTCCTGTTGTGCTAAAATTGCGGCATATTCGTAATGTCAGGGCAGCGAGTCGGGTAATTTATACCTCTTATCGCGCAGATGTTGCGCAAAGCCCGCCCTTGCGTATTTTGCCCGCCAAATAAGCAGGCGCGGGGGATCAGCCGGCGCCAGCGGGAGCGAAACGTCCTCATGATAATCACACGCCGCCGAGCCGCCGCCGTGCTGGGCTCGACCATGCTCACGCCCATCCTCGCCAGCTGCGCCACAGCGTCCGGCGCAAGCGGTGCCGATGTCGGCTTCGAGGCTCTGGGCGCGCGCTGGCTTGAGACCTCGCTCGCGCAAACCCCGATCGAGGCCACCAAAATCGGCGAACACCGCTTTGACGCCGAGGTTGATGATTTGAGCGCCGCCGGGCGCGCCGCCCAATTGCGCTTTGCACAAGAGACGCTGGCGGCCCTCGCGCAATTTGACCGCGCAACGCTTTCGCGCGCCAACCAGGTCGACGCCGCGTTGCTCGAAAACCAATTGCGCGGTCAGATCTGGGCGCTGGAGCGGCAGCAAGCCTGGGCCTGGAACCCGCTTTTCTATCAAGCCAAGGCGGGCGACGCGATCTATGCGCTGATGTCGCGCGAGTTCGCCCCGTTGTCTGTGCGGCTCGATAGCGTCACGGCGCGGCTGGAAAAGTTGCCCGCGCTGCTGCGCCAGTCGCGCGAGGAATTGGTGCTCGCGCGCGTGCCGCCGCCGCACGCGGAGACGTATTCACGTCAAAATCCAGGATTGAAGAGTCTGATCGCCGAACTGGTCGCGCCCAATCTGGATCAACTCTCGCCGGCGAGCCGCGCTCGCGCCGAAGCCGCGATTGCGGCCTTCGAGACCGCGGTCGATGAGCAGCAGCGCTGGATTGAAAGCGAGATGATCCCGGCGGCGCGCGGCGAATGGCGCGCCGGCGCGCAAATGTTCGATGAACAATTGCCGTTCACGCTGGCGACCAATCTCAGCCGCCAGGAGATCCGCCGCCGAGCCGATGCAGCGGTGGTCGAGGTGCGCGCGGCGATGTATTCGGCGGCCAAGCGGGCGCTAGCGGGACGTTCCGATGCGCCGGTCACCCCGGACAATCCGAACGCGGATCAGCAGCAGGCGGCTATCAGAGCGGCGCTCGACATCTCCGGCGCCGAACGCCCGACGCGCGATAATATCGTGCAGGTGGCGACCGCGGCGGTTGACGAGGCGGCGGCGTTCATCCGTGCGCGTGATCTCATCACGCTGCCGGCGGCGCCGGTGCGCGTGATCGAGATGCCGGAGTTTCAGCAAGGGGTGGCCGTCGCCTATTGCGATTCACCGGGCCCGCTTGAGCGTCAGCTTGAGACATTTTATGCGGTGTCGCCAATTCCGGCGAGCTGGACCGATGCGCAGGCGGAATCCTTCCTGCGCGAGTACAACAACCGCGCCATCATCGATGTCGGCGTGCACGAGGCGATGCCTGGCCATTTCGTCCAATTGGCTCACGCCAACGCCTATCCATCGGTGCTGCGTGCGGTGCTGGCCTCGGGACCCTTCATTGAGGGCTGGGCCTGCTACGCCGAAATCATGATGGTGGACGAAGGCTTCCGCGCCGACGATCCGCTCTACGAATTGGCGCAGCTCAAGGTGCAATTGCGCACGATCACCAACGCCATCCTCGACCAGGCTGTCCATGTCGACGGCATCAGCGAGGAGGAGGCGATGCATCTGCTGACGCACACAGCCTTCCAAGAAGAGCGGGAGGCGGCGGGCAAATGGCGCCGGGCTCAATTGTCCATCACCCAGCTCTCGACCTATTTCGTAGGCTTGAGCGAGCACCAGGAAACCCGCGCCGCGGCGGCGGCGCGTCCCGGGTTCCAGCTCAAGGCTTATCATGACGGCATCCTCTCGTTCGGGTCGCCGCCTGTACGCTATGCGCGTGCGCTCTTGTTCGGAGAACCGATCCAATGAAGCCAGAGGCTAATTCGCAGTTTGACGGCCATGAGGACGTCGCCTTCTTCAAGGACGAGGGCTTAGGCCTTGCCGGGATCATCGCCGTGCATGACACGACGTTCGGACCCGCCGCTGGCGGCTGCCGCATCTGGACCTATCCCAGCGATGAGGATGCGCTGACGGACGCTCTGCGCCTTTCGCGCGGCATGACCTATAAGAACGCAATGGCGGAACTGCCGCTCGGCGGCGGCAAGGCGGTGATCTACAAGCTTGGCGCCGACCGCGTCCGGTGCTTCGAAAAGTTTGGCGAAGTGGTCGAGTCGCTCAACGGCCGCTACATCACCGCTGAGGATGTAGGCGCAACTGTCGCCGACATGCGCACTATCGCCGGGCGCACGTCCTATGTGGCGGGCCTGCCGAAGGAAGCGGGTCAGGCCGGCGGCGATCCATCGCCGTGGACGGCGCTGGGCGTGTTCCTCTCGATCGAGCGCTTGCTCGGCGGCAACGTCCGCGGCAAGCGCGTCGCTGTGCAAGGCGTCGGCGCTGTGGGCTTTGGTCTCGTCGAATTGCTGCATGAGGCGGGCGCCAGACTTGTCGTTTCGGACATCAGCAAGGGGCGGCTGGACCGCGCCGCCGCGCTCGGCGCTGAGATCGCCCCGCTCGAGGCCGTCCATCGCGTCGAGGCGGACGTGTTTTCACCCTGTGCGCTTGGCGCTGGCCTCAACCCGGATACGATCCCGGAACTCGGAGCACCGATTATCTGCGGCGCGGCGAACAATCAGCTCTTGAGCGAGGCCGACGGCGCGCGCCTGGTCAAACGCGGGATCACCTACGCGCCGGACTATGTCGTTAACGCCGGTGGCATCATCAATGTGTCGTGCGAGTACCTGGGGATGCCCGTGGTTGCAGCTGAGGCCCGCGTTCGCGCCATACCGGATCGCTTGATTTTGGTGCTGGAAGAGGCCAAGCGCGAGGGCGTTCCGCCCCACGCGGCGGCGGACCGGATCGTGCGCCGCCGGCTGGATGAAGCCAAGGGCGCCAAGGGAGCGTAAGCGTGGCCGAAGGCGAGCATCGCAATCTCCGCAATTCGAGCGCGCTCGATCTGCACGTGCCGACGCCGCGCGCCCGCCCCGGCGATCGGCCGGATTTCAGCCAATGGGTGTTTCCGGAACCGGGCGAGACGCCGCGGCCGCGCAGCGACGCGTCCGCCGGCGAGATGCGCGACATGGCGTTCGGCCTCGTGCGCGTGCTCGACGGCGACGGCGAAGCGCACGGGCCGTGGCGGCCGCGCCTGGATGCGGAAACACTGCGGCGCGGCTTGAAGCACATGCTGCTGGTGCGCGTCTTCGACGAGCGCATGCATCGTCAGCAGCGCCAGGGCAAGACATCGTTCTATATGCAAAGTCTCGGTGAAGAGGCGATCTCGGTGGCGCAAACCTATGCGCTTGACCGCGATGACATGTGTTTTCCGTCCTATCGCCAGCAGGGCATCTTGATCGCGCGCGATTATCCGCTCGTCGACATGATGAACCAGATCTATTCCAACCGCGGCGACCCGTGCAAAGGCCGGCAATTGCCGATCATGTATTCGTCGAAGGCGTACGGCTTCTTCACCATCTCCGGCAATCTCGGCACACAAGTGCCGCAAGCGGTCGGTTGGGCGATGGCGTCAGCTTACAAGAACGACGACCGCATCTGCGCCACCTGGATCGGCGAAGGCGCGACGGCGGAAGGTGACTTCCACGCTGCAATGACTTTTGCCGGCGTCTATCGCGCGCCGGTGATCATCAACGTCTGCAACAATCAATGGGCGATCTCGACCTTCCAGGGCATTGCCGGCGGCGACAACGCGACCTTTGCCTCCAAGGCGATCGGCTACGGCGTCGCGCCGCTGCGCGTGGACGGCAACGACTTCCTCGCCGTGTACGCCGCTACTCAATGGGCGGCTGAGCGCGCGCGTAGCAATAACGGCCCGACCATGATCGAGTTCGTCACCTATCGCGGCGGCCCGCATTCGACCTCCGACGATCCCGCCCGCTATCGCCCCGCCGACGATTACGCCTGCTGGCCGCTCGGCGATCCGATCGAGCGGCTGAAGGATCACCTCGTCGCCCAAGGTGAGTGGAGCCAACAGCAGCACGTCGCGGCGAAGGAGGATGCGGTCGAGGCTGTGCGCGCCGCCGGGCGTGAGGCGGAAAAGACCGGCGTGCTCACCGGCGAGAGCCAATGGCCGCGTGACAGCATGTTCGACGATGTATTCAAGGACCTGCCCTGGCATCTGCGCGCCCAGCGCGATCAGCAGGAGGGCTGAGCGCGATGGCTTCGATGACCATGATCCAGGCGCTCAATTCCGCGCTCGACGTGATGATGGCGCGCAACGAGGATGTGCTGACCTTCGGCGAGGACGTCGGCTATTTTGGCGGCGTCTTCCGCGTGACCGAACATCTGCAGGACAAATACGGCCTGAAGCGGTGCTTCGATGCGCCGATTAGCGAAACGGGCATCGCCGCCACCGCCATCGGCATGGCGGTCTATGGCTTGCGGCCTGTGATCGAGATTCAATTCGCCGATTATATGTACCCCGCCTACGATCAACTCGTCTCCGAGGCGGCGAAGATCCGCTATCGCTCCGGTGGCGACTACACTGTGCCGCTGACTGTGCGGATGCCCTATGGCGGCGGCATCTATGGCGGCCAAACACATAGCCAGAGCCCCGAAGCGCTGTTCACGCACGTGGCCGGTTTGAAGACCGTGATCCCGTCGACGCCTTATGATGCGAAAGGGCTGCTCATCAGCGCCATTGAGGACGACGATCCGGTGATCTTCCTCGAACCCAAACGCGTCTATAATGGACCGTTCGATGGCCGCCGCGACCGCCCGGTCCAGCCGTGGTCGAAACATCCCGCCAGCGACGTGCCGGAAGACTATTATTCCATCCCCCTCGGCAAAGCGGCGGTCGTACGCGAAGGCGCTGACGTCACCATCCTCGCCTATGGCACCATGGTGCACGTAGCACTCGGCGCGGCCGAGGAGAGCGGGATCGATGCGGAGGTGATTGATTTGCGCACTTTGGTGCCCGTCGATATCGACACCATCAAGCAATCGGTATCGAAGACCGGACGTTGCGTCATCGTGCACGAAGCGACGCGGACATCAGGCTTCGGCGCGGAACTTTCCGCATTGGTGCAAGAGCATTGCTTCTACGCGCTGGAAGCGCCGATCGAACGGGTCACGGGTTATGACACGCCCTATCCGCACGCGCTGGAATGGGAGTATTTCCCAGGTCCGCAGCGCGTCATCAAAGCCATGCGCCGCGCGATGGAGGCGTGAGAGGAATGAGTCAGTACGTCTTCAAGCTACCGGATGTGGGGGAAGGAACGGCTGAGGCCGAGATTGTCGCATGGCACGTTCGGCCGGGCGATGTGATCCAGGAAGACGCCCCGCTCGTCGATGTGATGACCGACAAGGCGACCGTCGAGATGACGTCGCCGGTCGCGGGCAAAGTCGTGTCGATCCATGGCGAGCCGGGCGAGATGGCCGCAGTCGGCTCGGCCATCGCCGTGTTTGAAACGGAAGCGGAGACCGAAGCGGCGGCGGCGAAAACCAATGGCGCGGCGTCCGCTGCGCCGCAACCGCCCAAGCCAGAACCCAAACCCCAAGCGGCCGCGCCGGCGCCCAAGCCGCGCATCAAGGCGCCATCGGGCGCGGTGTGGTCTGAAGAAGAGACCAACGCCGCCATGGGCAAGAAGGGTGACCCAGCTGCGGCGCAGTCGCAGGCCGTAGCGCGTCCGGAGCCGCGCGAGCCGACGGCGCGAGAGTGGGGCGCGAATGCGTCGCCTGCTGTCCGCCAGCGGGCGCAAAAGCTTGGCATTGATCTTTCCAGCATTCGCGGCACCGGTCCGGACGGGCGCATCACACACGACGATCTCGATCGCGTGCTCGTGCCGGTGGCTGGTGCGCGCGCGCCCAGCACCGCGCTTGCCGAGCGCACGCACATTGAGCCGGTGAAGGTGATCGGACTGCGACGCAAGATCGCCGAAAAGATGCAGGAAGCGAAGCGCCGCATCCCGCACTTCGCCTACGTCGAAGAAGCCGATCTCACGGAATTGGAAGAGCTGCGCGCGCACTTGAACGCCAGCAAGCGCAGCGATCAGCCAAAGCTGACTGTGCTGCCGTTCCTGATGCGGGCGTTGGCGCTTTCATTGCCGGATTTCCCGCAGATCAACGCCCGCTATGATGACGATCAGGGCGTCGTGTATCGCCATGAGGGTGTCGACATCGGCATCGCCACGCAAACCGATAACGGCTTGATCGTGCCCGTGGTGCGCCACGTCGAGGCGCGCGACATCTGGGCTTGCGCCGCCGAGGTTGCGCGCTTGGCGGCGGCCGTGCGCGCCAACACGGCGGGCAAGGATGAACTCTCCGGCTCCACCATCACCATCACGTCGCTCGGCGCCCTCGGCGGCGTTGTCACCACGCCGGTGATCAACCATCCCGAAGTGGCGATCATTGGCGTCAACAAACTGGTCGAACGGCCGGTCGTGAAAAATAGCCAGATCGTCGTGCGCAAAATGATGAACCTGTCGTCATCGTTCGATCACCGCGTCGTCGATGGCTACGACGCCGCCGCATTCATTCAGCGTGTGAAGGGCTTACTGGAGCATCCGGCGGCGCTTTTCATGTAATGGTGGACGGCGCAGGCGCGAGCGGCGCCATGCAACCCGAAAAGTGGCTCTTTGACGCGCGCGCCCGTGCGCGTAGTCGCTCCCTGAAGCAAAGCAGGAGCGGGACCCATGACAGCCACACGACGCGGCGCGCTCGGCGCGGTTCTCGGCGGCAGCGCGGCGATGCTGCATTCGACTTCAGCCCAAGCGCAGGCGGCGGCGCAGGGTTATGTCGTGCCCTTCACCACGGTCATTCCCATCACCTCTCGCATCAACGGCGTGGATTACCTCCTCTATGTGCGCCGTCCCGCCAGCTATGATGCCGGCGACGCGCGCTATCCCGTCATTGTGACGCTCGACGCAGACTATTCGTTCTCGATCTGCGCCAATCACCTTGAGCACCTTGCGGCGCGCCGAAATCAAGCTCCGGACGCAATTTTGCTCTCGATCGCCATCGCCGGCGTCTATCCCGATCTCGACCGCTACCACCTGGAACGCACGCGTGACTACAGCCCTATCTTCGTCGCGGAGGCGGGCCCCAACACGCGCTTCCAGCACGTCTCCGGCGGCGGACCGGCGTTCGTGCGCGTGATGGAGGAGGAGATCTTCCCGCTGATCGAGAGCCGGTTTCGTATCGATCCCAGCGAACGCACGCTTGTCGGTCATTCGCTCGGCGGACTGTTTGCGTGTTGGATGCTGCAAATGAGGCCCGACCTATTCAACCGGTTCCTGGCCGTCAGTCCCTCGCTTTGGTACGCCGACAAATGGATTTTCGACCGGGAACGTGAACTCTCGGGGACGCGGCTGCCGCGCCGGACCCGCATCTATCTCGGCGTTGGTTCGTGGGAAGAACAGCCAGAGAATAATGGCTTCATGGCCAGCGAGTGCATAGCTTTCGCCAGCATGCTGGCCGCGCGGCGTGACCCCAATCTCGAGGTGGAACAGCGCACTTTTGAGGACGAAACCCACGCCAGCATTTTTCCAGCGGCGTTTTCGACCGGCATCCGCCATTTGTTCTCAAACGCGCGGCCGGCTTAGGGTGCAGCAGCGGGACCGGGGGCTCACAGGATGTGCCGCCGGTCATCTTCCCGCCACCCTCCCGCGTGTCTATGAAGGGGGAGCAAGCATTGGCCGGTGCGCATGGGGACCCGCGCGCCGAACCCAGAAGGGGCAAGGCGATGGCGGACGTCTTCATTTCCTACGCGAGCGAGGATCGCGCTCGCGTGCGCCCGCTAGCCGAGGCGCTGCAGGAGCGCGGCTTCAGCGTGTGGTGGGATCGCTCGCTGGCGGCGGGTCACGATTACGCCTCCGTGATCGAGCGCGAACTGAAGAACGCCAAAGCCGTCATCGTCGTCTGGACGCAATCCTCCGCGATGTCGACGTTCGTGCGCGACGAGGCCGGCCGCGCGCGAGATCAGGGCCGTCTCATTCCAGTGTCTCTCGACGCGGTGCAATTGCCGCTCGGATTCGGCTCCTACCAAGCTGAAGATTTTACCCGCTGGAACGGCGGCGCCAACGCGCCGCAAATGCAGCTTCTCGAAGAATCCGTGCGCGCCAAAATCGAAGGCCGCGACGTCGATAGCGCCGCCATCGCCGCTAAGCGCCGCCGCCTTGGCGCGCGCATCCGCATCGTTTCGTTGCTCACAGTAATTGCGTTGGTGGTTGGCATCGCCGCGGGGCTCAACAACATCTTCAATCCGCAGGAGCCGGAAGTCGTGCGCACCGATGTCCGCGCCGAATTGCTGCGCTTGCTGGAAGAGGGAAAGTTGACGCCGGAGCAAGCGATCCAGCTGGCGGAAATCTTGGAATCGGGCGCTCTCGGCGAGACGCAGATGGCCGAAGCGGCGCCGCCGCCTGAATCGCCGTACCCTGGTGCTGAGCCTGCGCCGGGCGCGTCGGACATGGAAATACGTTCGGGGGACAATGCGCCGCTTGCTGCGTCCGTGGCTGTGTCCGAGCAGGAATTCGACGCCGCTGCACGGGAGACCTATCAGTCAGCGGTGACCAGTCTGCTGCGCCATCCCAATCCGGAGGTGCGCCGCGCCGCGGTGCAGCTCTCGAACCCGGAAACGCGCGACGCCGCCATGCAGACGATGTGGACGCACGCGCAGAACAATCCCGACGATCCGCTGCGTGAGCAGATTTATCTGGTCTGCGGCGCTGTCGGCGAAACCAACGACAATCCGCTCGGCCAGCGCGCGCTGGAACTCGCCACCAACATAGCGCCGGAGCGGACCGATACTTGGCGCATGCTCTCGCGCTCCTACCAACGCACGAACCGCCGCGCCGAGGCCCAGGCTGCTGCGCAGGTCAGCGAGGGGGTCGAGGCGCAACAGCAGGGCCAGACCGAGCGCGCTGAGCAGATTCTACAGCAGGCGCTGCCCAACCTACAGGCGGCGCCCCCCGCGGTGCAGGCATCGGTCGTGTCCGAATTGGGCGCCATCGCCGAGGGCCGCAACGACCACACGACCGCGAGCGCGCGCTACGCCCAATCTTATCGATTGCGCGAACAGGCGGCTGAGGCCGCGCCGGAATCGCCCGTCGCGCAGGCGCTCGAAGCGGATGCGCAGCAATTGGTGCGTTCCCTCGATCGCAGCGGGCGCACGCGTGAGGCGTGCGAGCGTCTGCGTCAGGCGCAGCAGGAACACGACGTCGCCGCGCCGGATCAGGAATTGTTGGACCGATGCACGCGTGAGTTTCGCACGCCGCTGCGGCCGGAGGTGCAGCTTGCGCCGCAATTGCAGCGCCAGCGCGTAACGCGCACGCCCGTTGCGCCCGCCGAGCCGAATTAGCGTGCTCTAGGGCGCCCGCAGGAAGATCACTTTCGCTGCGCCGTAGAGGCGCTCGTCCAAGGTTTCGTAACCGGCGAGGGCCGGCGTCTCATCGGCGGCGCATTCGAACACAATAAGCGCTTGCGCGCTGATCCATCCGCCTTCCATCAAGCGCGACAAAGCCTGCTCGCCCAAGCCCTTGCGATAGGGCGGATCGAGAAAGACCAGGTCGAACGGGTCGGCAAGCCCCGCGGGCTTCTGCCCTAGATCGGTCGCGTCGCGGCGGTGGATGCGGGTAACGCCGAACAGGCCAAGCGCTTCGATGTTTTGGCGGATGGCGCCGCGCGCTGCGAAATCGGTTTCGACGAAGAGCGCGAATGCGGCGCTGCGCGAAATCGCCTCCAATCCAAGCGCGCCGGCCCCGGCGAAAAGGTCCAGCACGCGCCGTCCTTCGCACCCGGGCGACCAGGCGGCGTGTTCAAGCACGTTGAATAGGCTCTCGCGCGTCCGGTCGGAGGTCGGGCGGGTGGTCGCGCCAGCGGGGGCGGCGAGCGTCCGGCCCTTGAAGCGGCCGCCTACGATGCGCATGTCCGGACCCCCGGGGCGTTGCTATGGGCCATATGTCGCGTTCGCCGTCCCTCGCCAAGCGCTTGACCACGGCGAGCGGGTTCGTGAACAAGGACGGCCCGCGCAACCAGGAGTGACGCTGCTGTGCTTTTCGACGCCGCCGACATTACAGCACTGATCTCCGTCATCCTCATCGATTTGGCCCTGGCCGGCGACAACGCCGTGGCTGTTGGCCTGGCGGCGTCGGCGCTCCCACATGAGCAACAGCGGCGCGCCATCTTCTGGGGCATCGTCATGGCCCTGGTGCTGCGCATCTTGTTTGCGGGCATCACCATCCAATTGCTCGCTATCCCCGGCCTCTTGTTCGCGGGCGGCTTGCTCTTGTTCTGGGTGGCGTGGCGCATGTGGGACGATTTGCGCAAGCACCAGCCGGTCATGGTTGGCGATCCCGTCGCCGGCGAGCACGCGGCCGAAGCGGTCGCGTCCGGCGGCAAGGCGCCCAAGACCTTCGGCAGCGCTCTCTTCACGATCATCCTCGCCGACGTCTCGATGTCGCTCGACAACGTGCTCGCCGTCGCCGCTGTCTCGCGACACAACGAATACATCATGGCCTTTGGCCTGATCCTCTCGGTCGTGCTGATGGGCGTTGCCGCCTCGATCATTGCGCGCGTGATCAACAAGTACCGTTGGATCGCCGTCGTCGGCATTGTCATCATTATTTTCGCCGGCGCGCGCATGATCTGGGAAGACGGCCACAACTTCTTCCCCGGACTCGTCCCGGCGATTCCTGGCTTCCTGGGCGGCGGCCACCACTAATCCAGTACGCCTTTGCCGAGTTGTTCGCGTAGCACCTTGCGGGGTATTTCCTCGACCGCGCCAGGCGCCAGCATGCCCAGCTGAAAAGGGCCGTAAGCGATGCGGATCAAGCGGTTCACCCTTAGCCCGATTGACTCCAGCACGCGCCGCACCTCGCGGTTCTTGCCCTCCTGAATGCTGATTGCAAGCCAGACATTGGCGCCGCGGCCGCTTTCAAGCCGCGCATCGATCGGTCCATAGCGAACGCCGTCAATCGTCACGCCTTTCTTCAGCGCGTCGAGCTCCTCCTGCGTGACGCGGCCGAATGCGCGCGCCCGGTAGCGCCTGGTCCAGCCATTGGCGGGCAGTTCGAGCCGGCGCGCCAAGGCGCCGTCATTGGTCAAGAGCAGCAGCCCTTCGGAGGTGAGGTCGAGCCGTCCGACCGAGATCACACGCGGTAGGTCGGGCGGCAGGCGCTCGAACACCGTCGGCCGTCCCGCTGGGTCGCGGTGCGTGGTCACTAGGCCCGACGGCTTGTGGTAGCGCCACAGCCGTGTCGCCTCCGGGGCGCCAACGGGCCGGTTGTTGAGCGTGATGCGATCCTTCGCCGTGACCTTCACCGCCGGCGTCTCCAGCACTTTGCCGTTCACCTTAACCCGGCCTTCGGCGATGAGCTTCTCCGCGTCGCGCCGCGAACAGACGCCCGCGCGCGCCAGGAATTTGGCGATGCGCTCGCCTTCTGCGCTAGAAGAGGGTGGAGAGGATGAAGCCATGTTTGCGGTGATCTATCGCTGGCGCGTCTTACCAGGGCTTGAGGCGCAATTCGAGGAGGGCTGGCGAGCTGGCACCGAGCGGATCGCCGCAGAGTTCGGCGGGCTCGGCTCTCGCTTGCACCGCGTCGCGCCGCAGGAATATGTGGCCTATGCCCAATGGCCGGACGAGGCGACCTACGAGCGCGCGATGGAGACCCGCATGCGCCATTCCGACGATGAGGCCCGTCGCAAGTATCGCGAGGCGATCGCCCCTGACGGGTTTGAGACCCTCGCCAAGGGGGAAGTGGTCGCTGATCTGCTGAGTTCGTGATGAGCATGACCGACCACGACTACATGGGCATCGCCCTTTCCTTCGCGCAGACTGCCGCGGGTCTGGGCGAAACGCCGGTCGGCTGTGTGATCGCCGACGAGGCGACGGGCGATATCATATCCGCAGCTGCAAACGGGCCAATCGGCATGACCGATCCGACTGCGCACGCAGAAATTCTAGCGCTGCGGCGCGCGGCGGACGTCACGGGAAACTATCGCCTGCGCCCGAACCTCACGCTCTATGTCACGCTTGAGCCATGCGCCATGTGCGCAGGCGCCATCAGTCACGCCCGCATCGCCCGGCTCGTCTATGGCGCAAGCGATGCGAAGGGTGGGGCCGTCGAGCATGGCGGCAAGTTCTTCGAACAACCGACGTGTCATTGGCGCCCAAGCACGCTGGGCGGCGTGCGCGCAGAGGAATCCGCCGAGCTCTTGCGCGCCTTCTTCCGCGCCCGGCGCGGTTAGAAGCGGCTCGCCCGCTCCATCTGGGCGCCGCCCCAGCGCATGCGCAGCGTCACCATCAAGGGAGCTGAGACGCGACCGCTCTTGTCGTTCAGGCCGCCAGCGGCGATGGCATTGAGAGCCGCATCATTCTCATCCAGCGGGGCGGTGTAACGGAAGCCAGCCTCCGCCCCCAATTCAACCGCCGCATTGAGCGAACGTATCCGCGCTACTTCGATCGCGACGCCGAAATCCAGTCCACCAGTCAGGCTGGTCGTATCGTCGTAGAACGGAATGGCCGCGGCGGCGTTTGCGCCGGGCGCGGTGAACACGCCACTGATCGCGTCCGTGCGCGCCACGCCCAGCCGCGCCGCCGCGTACGGCCGCCAGCGCTGCGATCGTTCGCCCAACCAAGCGCGCGCGCCGAATTCGGCGGCGTCGCTACGATAATCGCTGAAGCGGGCGAAGATCGGCATGGGCGCGCCGCCCGAGGGCGTCGCCAACGTTCCGATCTGCACCAGATCGCTCTCACCCTCGGTGCGGCTTAGCGCCAGGAATAGCTCGAGGTTGTCGCTGAGCGCATAGGATCCGCTGAGCCGATACACCGCCGAACTCCCGTAGAAGTCATCGTAAGAGCGAGCGCCAATGGCTACATCGCCGCTTTGCCCAGCCAGCGCCGGAAAGAACGGCGCTAAATCCGGATAAGTCGCGGTTACGCCTTCGTGCATGTTGCCGTTGACCGGAATGTCCATGCCGTAGGCAAGGTTGAGGTCCAGGCTGCCGCGTCTGGGGCCCGCTGCTTCCGCATCGGTCGACACAAGAGCGATGGTAGCGAGCACGGCGGCGAGCAGGCGCATGGATTGTCCCTCCAAAGCGCCAACACGCCTGCACGCGCAAAGTTTCCGCCGTGACGGCCTTGCACGTGACGTTTCACCCTGAGAGAGAAAAGCGGCTACGCTTTGCGCCCAATGCGGGGCTTGCACGCCGAGGACGGGTTGGAGAGAACGCCGCCGTGACATTGCCGGAAACGCAATCGCTCTATTTCGAAGACCTCGCCGTCGGCATGCGCGAGAGCTACCAAAAGCTGGTGCGCGCCTCCGATGTCGTCGGCTTCGCCGAGATCAGCGGCGACCGCAATCCGATCCATCTTTCCGAGCATTTCGCCGCCAAGACGCCGTTCGGCGGACGCATCGCCCACGGCCTTTACACCGCCAGCTTGATTTCGGCCGTCATCGGCACACGCATGCCCGGACCGGGGGCGATCTACATCTCCCAGACTCTGCGTTTCCTCGCGCCAGTGCGCATCGGCGATACGGTCGAAGCAAGCGTCGAGGTTGTGGAACTGACCGAAAAGGGATCGCGCGCGCAGCTGGCGTGCCGCTGCAGCGTGGGCGAAACGATTGTGCTGGAAGGCGAGGCGATAGTGAAGATACCCCGCCGTTCCGCTGAGGCCGCGCAGCCGCGTTGACGATTTATTACCGGGTTTCGGCAATGGCTGATGCATTGTGCGCAAACGCAACGATGGACGACGCGATCTTTCCCTGATCCGCGCGAGCGGTTCGACAGCGCGCGTGCTCAACCTGCCGCTGGTTTTCGAGCGCTTCGGCCACACCGAGGACTATGCCGCCAAGCCGATGTTTCGCAATCGGCGCCTCAACAAGTCGCTTATCCTCAAACATGCGCTGCGTCCGCACGAGCGCGATCTCTTCCTGAGGGCGGCCACGGCGGCGACGAAAGTCATCCTGCCTTATGCCGCCAACGAACTGGAACTCGGCGGGGTCAGTCTGCTCGTAAACGAGCGCCGGTTCGAGAAGCTGCTCCGCGAGGGCGCGGGCTACACCAACGATGAAGATTTCGAGGCCGACGCCGCCTTGCTGCGCGTCTTGGCGGACTTGCCCTCGTTCGATCCCTTCCTGATGCGTGAACGGCTGCGCTCGATCGCTTCAGAACCGGCGCGCTGCTATTTCGACATCGCCGAGGCCGATGTCGCGCGCATGCGGGCTTTCGTCACTCGCGAAATCACGCAATTGATCAGCCTCGCTTTTGCGACGGGCGGCGGAGATGCCGGCGATCTCTCCGGCAAACTGGCCGAAAAGCTGCTAACCGACGAGACCGCGCGTTCGCTTGATCCGCTGCGTCAAACCTTGCGGCTTTCCGGCGAGGAATATGTCGAGGGGGTGTTCGCGTGGAAGGGCTTTCTCTACTACAAATGGTTGATGGCCGAGTTTCGGCCGCAGCTCGCGGCTTTCCGCCCGAGTTTCGCCGGATGCCGCATCATGCGCGCCACCAACGATGAACGGCGGGCGATGGCGGAGACGCGCCGCAGCATTCTCGATCAGATGGACAAGGCCGCGTCTCGTGTCGACGAATCCATCCTCGAATACGGAACGGCGTTTGCGGCGCTGACGGACGGCCAGCCCAATGCGTTCCGCGAATTCCTGCTGCGCGCGCCTTCGCTTTTCATTCCGATCGGCGAAGCGGTCGGCGTTATCCGCCACATCGATTCTTTCTGGCGCTTCCGCTTCCCTGAAGCGCATGAAATCGCGCCGATGCTGGAGCCCGACGAAGCGGCCGAAATCCTGCACGAATTCCAGGCCACGCTCGGCACCGTCGATTTCCTCAGGGATGGCCGGGAGCCGTCACACCTGGTCGCTTAGCATCTCGCGTGCGGCACTGGCGTCTTGCGCCATCTGCACGCGCAATGCCTCAATACTTTCGAACCGCGCTTCGTCGCGCAAGAAGGCGATCAGCGCCACCTCGATTGTGCGCCCGTAGAGGTCGTGGTCGAATTCGAACACGTGCGTCTCCAGCAACGGCGTCGGCAGCGTTCCGGTCGTCGGGTTCACGCCGACACTCGCGACCCCGGGTCGCCATACGCGGTCCCCTAAATCGGCCCGCACAGCGTAAACGCCCAGACGGGGTTTTTGATACACGCCGAGGGAGAGATTGGCGGTGGCGAAGCCGAATCCCCGGCCGCGGGCGAATCCGCGCTCGACCTCGCCTTCAATCGCGAATGGGCGGCCCATCAGCCGCGTCGCCTCATCCATTGCGCCGCGGGCCACAGCTTCCCGGATGCGGGTGGAGGAGATGCGTTCGCCGTCCTTGGCCACCGCCTCCACGGCGCTGACGCTAAAGCCGTTCGCCGCGCCAAGACGCTTTAGGCTCTCGGTATCGCCCATGCGGCCGCGCCCGAACCGGAAATTTGAGCCAACACTCACGTGGCGCGCGCCGAAGCACCCGCGCAGCACGTCCGTGACAAACTGTGCGTCGCTCATCTGCGCGAGCGAAGTGTCGAAACCGATGCCGAACTCGTGCACGACGCCGAGATCCGCGAGCGCGCGTCCACGCTGTGCTGGGCTTTGCAGCCGGAATGGCGGTGCGTCGGGCTGAAAAAAGCGACGTGGATGCGGTTCAAACACGGCTGCGGCGAGCGGGGCGCCAAGCTTTTGCGCAGCAACGTGCGCGCTGGCGATAACCGCCTGGTGACCTTCGTGAACGCCGTCGAAATTCCCGAGCGCAATGGCGGCGCCTTTAGCTTGGTCGGGCAGGGGTGCGGCGGGGTCGTGACGCTGCATTAGTTCACAAAAGGTTGCGTCGCGCCGCCGCTTGCAGCGCAGAGACTTGCCAATTCCTTGCTCCGCTTAGCATGACGCGCGCGCGCATTCACCTATGATTAAGTGCTGTTTTACCGAAAATTCTTCGCTGTTTGCTATGTCTTGCGCATAACAAGGCGTGGTCATTTAGCGACCTGACGTCGCCGCCGCCGGATCTACGCACCCAGATCCGGCGGCGCGACGATCCAAGCGCCTTCCGGGTATGCGGGAGCGCGTTGATGGCTGTCTCGATGTCGATGCCAATTCTCATCGTCGACGACTACAACACGATGATCCGCATTGTTCGGAATCTTTTGCGTCAGCTCGGCTTCTCAAACATCGACGAGGCGTCGGACGCGCGCACGGCTCTGGTCAAGATGCGAGCCAAAGAATACGCGTTGGTTATTTCCGACTGGGATTTGCAGCCGGTGACCGGCGCGGAATTGCGCGAGCGCGCGCGTACAGACGGTCGCTGTGCGCACACGCCGTTCGTCATGGTGGCCAATGACAATGGCGGCGCCGTGGCGCAGGCCGGCCACGCAGACGCAGCCAGCCTGCTCATGAAACCATTCAACGCAGAAGCGCTGAAGACGAAGCTTGTCAGCGTCCTCGGCGCGTTCTGATCAACGCCCAGCGCGCGAGGCTTCGCGCGCCGCCCTGAATTCGCTGGTTTCACGCCATTGCGGCCAGACATCGCTGGTCGCGACGCGCCGTCCCACGTCATAAAGCAATTGCAGATCGCGCATGGCGCCGGAGAGATCCCAATTCGGCGAAATCTCGTCGTCGGGCTTATGGTATCGATTGGCGACGTAATCTTGATTCAGCGCGCGCCCGCGCTCCACGCCGCCTTGATAGAGATCCTGGCCCGAACCGGCATAGAGCACCGGCACGCCGATCTTGGCCAGGTTGAAATGGTCCGAACGGTAGAACGAACCGCGCTCGGGGAAGGCCTCGGGCACGACAGTGCGCTGCTGCGCGGCCGCCGCCTCAACCAACATGTCCTGCAGGTTGTTCTGATTGTAGCCGACGACGGTGACGTCGCGCGCCGGGCCGACCACGGAGAGCCCGTCCATGTTGATCAGAGCCGCGGTGTCGGCGGGGTTGAAGGGCATGTTCTCAGCGAAATGCTGCGAGCCCAGCAGGCCGCTTTCCTCAGCCGTGAATGCAACAAAGCCGACCGTACGCTCAAGCCTCCCTGCGCCCGCGAAACGACGCGCGAGCTCGATGAGGCCGGCTACCCCCGTCGCGTTGTCGACCGCGCCGTTGCAGATGTCGTCGCCGTTCACTGGCGTGCAGCGGCCGATATGATCCCAATGGGCGCTGTAGAGCACGGTTTCCTGCGGCCGCGCGCGGCCTGGCAGCACGCCGACGACGTTGCGCGACACGCTTTCCTCGATGCGCGTGTTGAGGGCGATTGAGGCGCGTTGGCGCAGGGACACTGGTGTGAAGCCGCGCTGCTGCGCGCGGCGCCGCTCGGCGTCGAAATCGAGCCCGGCGCGGCGGAAAATGTCGAGTGCGACGTTGCGCTGAATCCATGCTTCGACAACGGCGCGGGAGGCGCCGCGATCATCGCGCACCAGATCGTATTGGGGGCCGGTCCAGGACGATTCCACCACCGCCCAGGGGTAGGACGCCGGCGCGTCTTCGTGAATCAGCAGCGCGCCGGCAGCGCCTTGGCGGGCCGCTTCCTCGAACTTGTAAACCCAGCGGCCGTAATACGTCATAGCGCGCCCGCCGAAGCCGCGGTCGTCGCCGGTTTCAAAATCCGGATCGTTGACGAGGATCACCGCGATTTTGCCGCGCATGTCGATCCCGGCGTAGTCGTTCCAATTGTTCTCCGGGGCCACGACGCCATAGCCGACGAAGACAAGCTCGGCGTTCTCGAGGGCGACGGTTTCTTCCAGGCGCTTGGTCCAAGCGATGTAGTCGCTGCCATAAGCATAGCTGGAATCGGCGATCGTCAGCGTGGGGTTGTTCGTCACTTCCGCGGCTGCAATCGGCACGTCCTGATACCAGCTCGCTGCGCCGCCGTTGGCGCCAGGGACGCCCGGCTCAAGGCCCAACGCGGCGAAGGCTCGCGAAATGTAGTCGATGCTGAGTTCTTCGCCGCGTGTGGAAGGCGCGCGGCCCTCATACTCATCCGATGCGAGCACTTCGACATGCGCGTACAGCGCCTGCGGCGTCATCGGCGCATGTTGAAATGCGGGAAACGCGCGCTGGGCGTCGGTCAGTTCCGGCGGCGGCGCGGCCTGCAGCGGCGCGTCTTGCCCCATCGCACCCTGTACGGCCGAGCAAGCGCCGGCCAAGAGCAGCAGCGCGACCGCTGCCAGTGTCTGTTTCATGCGCCCCTCCATGTTCAGATGACGGTCTGTCCGCCGTCGATGACGTACGTCTGTCCGGTTGCAAATGCCCCTGCCGGCGCGGCGAGCCATACCGCAAGCCCTGCGATCTCGTCCGGCTGGCCGATGCGGCGAAGGCATGAATGCGCTTCGTAAGCCTTCATGATCTCCGGGTTCTCCCACAGCGCGCGGGCGAAATCGGTTTTGACCAGGCCGGGCGCGATCGTGTTCACGCGCACGTTGTCTGGGCCGAATTCGAGCGCCAGGTTGCGCGCGATCTGCATGTCAGCCGCTTTGGAGACGTTGTACGCGCCGATGACGGGCGAGGCCTTCAGTCCGCCTATCGACGATATAATGATGATCGAACCGTCCTTCCGCTGACGCATTTGTGGCGCGGTCAGCTGAATGAGCCAATGGTTCGAGACGATGTTGTTCTGCAGGATCTTGGTGAATTGGTCGTCGCTGATGTCGCCCATCGGCCCGAAATGCGGATTGCTCGCCGCATTGCAGACCACGATGTCCACCTGACCGAAAGCGCGCTCCGCCTCACTGACCAGATGTTGCAAGGCCTCCTTCACCGCGATGTTGGCCGCGACTGCGATCGCCGCTTTTTTGCCAAGCGCGGTGTTGATTTCGTCGGCCGCGGCCTCGCAGGCGTCCTGCTTACGCGAGGAAACAACGACGTTCGCACCGTGTTCGGCCATTCGGTGCGCTATGGCTTTGCCGATGCCCCGTGAGGAGCCGGTGATGATGGCGGTTTTTCCAGTCAGGTCGAAAAGCGTGGTCATGCGGTTTGTCCTTGAGCGCGGGGCAGACTAGGGCTTTCCTCGCCTCACTCAAGGCGGGCTGCGATAATTGGGAGCTGTGGATGGCGTCGCGCAGGGCGGTTGGGTTCGTGATTTTGGCCCTTACGGCGCTCGCGGCCTGTGACCAGCGCGCGTCAGCGCCAGCTGATCCTTTGGAAGTGCAACGCACGCTCTGCGCCGACCCCGGCGGCCCTGCGGGCGAGCGCATCGCCGCGTGCGGCGCTGTGATTGACGCTGCGTCGGCGCCCGTGGAGGCCCGCGTCGGCGCTTATGTAGCGCGGGGCGAGTTGCGGCGCGCCGCCGGCGATCCGACGGCTGCATTGCGCGATTTTGGCGCCGCCCTCGATATCGCTCCCGACAATGCCGACGCGAAACTCGGCCGTGCGGGCATTCTTGTCGCCAGCGGACAGCTCGACGCCGCGGCCCCGCTGCTGGAGGAAGTCATTGATGCGGGCCGCCCGCCGGCGCGCGCGTACGCATTGCGGGGTGACATGCTCTACCGCTATGGCGACAACGGCCGCGCCATAGCCGCTTTTGACGAAGCCATCGCGGCAGACCCATCGCAGGCGCGGTTTTTTGCGGCGCGCGGCCTCGCCAAAGAACGCAGCGGCGACGCCGACGGGGCGCGGGATGATTTTGATCAGGCATTGCGTCTCGATCCCGGCGACGCGGTTGCGCGCGCGGGCCGCTGTTGGAGCCGTGTGCGCGGCGGGGGCGATATCGTCGAAGCGCGCGCCGACGCCGACGCGGCCGTTGCATCCGACGGCGCCCTGGTCAGCGGACGCTTGTGCCAAGCGCTGGTGCTGCTGCGTGAAGAGCAATGGGATGACGCGCGCGTCGCCTATGACGCCGTTTTGGCGATCGAACCCGCCAACGCTGCGGCGCTGTTCGGCCGCGGTTTCGCTCGGCGTCAAAGCGGCGAGCGCGAGGAGGGCGCCGCCGATATCCGGCGCGCCTATGACTTCAACTCGCGCGTGGATCGCGAGTTCGACGCCCTCGGCATCGAACTCTAGCGCAGTTCGGCCATCGCGTAAGTTGCCGCGACGCCTTCTTCCGTGAGCGCCAGATCGACCTTGGCGGCATCGAGCGCGCCATCGGTCCAAAGCGCTTCACCGTGCATGCCTGACGCAATGAAGAGGCTGTCCAAGCGTTGGTCGTTGGCCCCCTTAATGTCGGTGGCGACGCCGTCGCCAATGGCGAGGATACGCGCTTTCTCGATCGGGCGGCCGGCGATGCTCTCCAGTTCGCGATAAGCAAGCTCATAGATCGGCGGGTGCGGCTTCCCCGCCATCACCACGCGCCCGCCTAGGGCCGCGTAGTCGCGCGCCAATGCACCCGCGCACCAGATCAGCTCGTCACCCCAGCGTACGATGATGTCGGGATTGGCGCAGAGCAGCTCCAGGTCACGTGCCTTTGCTTCGGCGAGGACGTCGGCGTAATTCTCCGGGCTGTCGTCGCGGCCGTCATAGTTCAGCCCAGAGACGCCGACGAAGCGTGCTTGGCGCACGTCGGCAAAGCGCAGGCCTAAGCCTTCCCACAGCACGGCGTCGCCGGCCGGGCCGATCTTGAGCATCGGTCCCGGCGCCCGCTTGGCGAGTTCGGCGCGGATGGCGTCGCCCGAGGTGACGATCGCGTCCCAAGCGCCGCGCGGCAGGCGAAGGCGCTCAAGCTGGCTCGGGATGGGATCGCGCGGCTTCGGCACATTGGAAACCAGCAACACGATCTTGCCGGCTTGGCGCGCGCGTTCGAGCGCGGCCGCGGCCGCTGGAAAATAGCGCCGCCCGTTATGAACGACGCCCCACATGTCGCACAGGAAGGCGTCATAACGCCCGGTGATGTCGTCGAGGCTGTCGATGGCTTTGGTCACGCCGAAGGCTCTAGCAGGCCCGCCCGCGCGCGCGAAAGCGCCTTAAGCGACGCGGGATTGTTTCAGCAGGAACTCGCGGGGCGGCGCGGTTTCCTCCATCAGGCTTTCCTTGATCGCCCGCGGCGCGCCGAACAGATGCCCTTGCGCGTACGGTACGTCGAGGTCGAGCGCTTCCAGCACCAAATCCTCGCTCTCGATCCGCTCGGCGATTAGATCGATGCCATAGCGGGAGAAGACGGCGCAGACATCGCTCGCGGCGATCTCGCGCGTGATGGCCGATTTCGGGCGTGCGCCGTTTGCGATCAATTGCTCGGTCAGCAGCCGGCCTCCGATCTTCACGTAGCGTACGCCGGAGCGTTCGAGGTCCGGAAGGTCGAGTTCAACCGTCGAGACCTTGTCGATCGAAAAGCGGAAGCCGAGGTCGGCCAGTTTTGACATGGCCCGCGCCTCGACCGAGGTGCGCTGTTCATATGCGGCCTGCGGAATTTCGAAAATCACCGAGCCGGCGAGGTCGCGGTTTTCGCGCATGAAGTCCAGAAATTGCGGAAAGAAGAGATCGTCCGCCAACGCGGTCGGCGTCAGATTGCAGAAAATGCCGACGCGGCGGTCGCTTTTGTGCAGTTTGCGTACGATCTGCACGCAGCGAAACAGAAGCACGTTGTCGATCGTGCCCATTAAGCCCGCGCGCTCGGCGGCGGGAATGAATTCCTGCGGCAGGATCAAGCGGCCCGTCTCATCCTTGAGGCGGGTGAAGCCCTCATAGAAAGCTGTTTTGCGTTGCGGCAATTGCACGATCGGCTGCAGGTGCAGCTCGACGCGGTTTTCCCTCAGCGCCTCACGCACCAAATCCATCGGCCCGTTGGTTTGTGCGGCCGGTGTGATAGAGGGCGTGTGCGCCGGCGTCTGTTGCAGCCGCGCATCGATCGCGGCGCCCAATTTGTCGACGATCTGATCGATGAGCGCGATCTCATTGGCCGGCGCCGTGATCGGCGCAGCGATTTGCTGCGGCTGTGGCGTGCCGAAGGCGATCTGCTGCTCCACCGTATCCAAACGCGCCTGGATGGCGTCGAGATCGGCGTTCACCTCGCGGTGCGCGGCGCGCAGGCGATCCATGTCGCCCTTTATCCGCCGTTCGGCCGTTCCGATCCGCCCTGCCGCCGCGGAGGCGCTGATCCCCGCGTGCGTGACCGCGCACGCCGAGAAGAGAGCGATGCCGCCGAGGAATGACGCGCCTAGGCCTTCGCCGCCGACCTGGTTCAGCGCGAGCCCGACGGTCAGCGAGATCATCGCGTAGCCGATATAAAGCAGGGCGTGCGTAATGATGGGCATTAATTGCCGTCCCGAATCTCAAGCAGCCCATGGGACGAGCCTCCGAGTTGACGGAGGCTTAATGCGATCATTGCACCAAGGCAGCGATACGCGTCTCAAGCTGGGCGCGCACGCTTGGCCATTCCTCGCGGATGATCGAAAAATAGGCGCTATCGCGCCAAGTGCCGTCCGGGCGAAGCATATGCCGGCGGAACACGCCCTCGAAGCTGCAGCCCAATTTGAGCAACGCCGCCCGCGAACGGGCGTTCAGCGCATCCGTCTTGAACTCGACGCGTTGAGCGCCGCTGTCGAAAGCGTGACCGAGGAGCAGAAGCTTGGCGATCGGATTGACTGCCGTGCCCTGGGCCTCGGGCGCATACCAGGTGCCGCCTATTTCAACGCCGCGATCTTCGCTGCGGAGGCTCAGGTAGCAGGATTGCCCGACGATGCGTTGCCCTGGCGCCACCACTGCAAAGGGCAACCAGCGCCCGTGCGCCTGCTCGCGGCGCAAATGATCGAACCAAACCCCATAGCCGCGCGCCGGCGCGTCGAACGGCATGTGACGCCAGATCGAGGGCGCTGACGCCGCCTCGATCAGGCCGGCGCGGTGCCGCTCGTCGAATGGCTCGAGCGTCAGCCCTTCGTGGCGCAATATCGTTGCGGTAAGCTCCATCCCCGCGTTGCTCCTTCGGCGCCGGAGCCTTAGCGTGGCGGCTTGAAGGCCGCCATCGCACGAGGGATCACAATGTATTTCCAACATACCGAGCAGGCGCAGGCGTGGATCGACCGCGTGCAGCGCTTCATGGACGAGCACGTTCATCCCGCCGTGAGCACGTACGAGGCGCAGCAAAAAGAAGGCGGCCGGTGGAAGGTGTTGCCGGTGGTGGAGGAGTTGAAAGCCAAGGCCAAGGCCGCCGGGCTCTGGAACATGTTCATGCCCCCCAGCGGCGGCGCCCCGCATGTCGATGACACGTTCGAGTTCGAGGGCCCGAAGCTTTCCAATCTCGAATATGCACCGCTCGCCGAGATCATGGGGCGCGTCAGCTTCGCTTCCGAAGTTTTCAATTGCGCAGCGCCCGATACGGGCAACATGGAGGTGCTCGCGCGCTACGGCACGTGTGCGCAGAAGGAACAATGGCTGAAACCGCTGATGAATGGCGAGATTCGTTCAGCCTTCCTGATGACCGAGCCGCGCGTGGCTTCGTCGGACGCCACCAATATCGAATGCGAAATCCGCCGCGACGGCGGCGACTACGTCATCAACGGCCGCAAATGGTGGTCCTCTGGCGCAGGCGACCCGCGCTGCAAGGTCGCCATCGTCATGGGCAAGACCGATCTCGACGCCCCGAAACATGCGCAGCAAAGCATGATCCTTGTGCCGCTTGACGCCAAAGGCGTCGACATCATCCGGCCGCTGCATGTGTTCGGGTATGACGACGCGCCGCACGGCCACATGGAAATCGATCTGAAGGACGTGCGCGTTCCAGCGGAAAACTTGCTGCTTGGCGAGGGGCGCGGCTTCGAGATCGCTCAGGGCCGCCTCGGGCCCGGCCGCATCCACCATTGCATGCGCACCATCGGCGCCGCTGAAGCTGCGCTTGACGCCATGTGCAAGCGGCTGATGAGCCGCGTCGCCTTCGGCAAAGTCATCGCCGAACATTCGGTGTGGGAGCAGCGCATCGCCGAAGCGCGCATCGACATCGAGATGACGCGCCTATTGTGCCTTAAGGCCGCCTACATGATGGACGTCGCCGGCAACAAGGTCGCCAAAAACGAGATCGCCATGATCAAGGTGGCGGCGCCGCGCATGGCCCTGCGCATCATCGACGACGCCATTCAGGCTCACGGCGGCGCCGGCGTGTGCCAGGATTTCCAACTAGCGAAATCCTATGCGGGCATCCGCACCTTGCGTCTCGCCGACGGCCCGGACGAAGTGCATTGCCGCGCCATCGCCAAGGATGAGTTGGCCAAGCATGGCTGGACCGGGCGTCGCACCAAGGAGGAAGGCGTCAGCGTCCCGGGCATGCGCTGATGTGGCGGGGCGGGCTGACGCCGGAGCTTGTCGCTTGGCTCGGGGCTACGCTTGCTTTGATTGTCGGCGCGGCTCTCGGCGCGGCCTTGCTGGCCAATGCCCGCTGGGCGTTGCGTCTCACGCTGCTGAAGGGGGACGACATAAGCAGCGCCGAGCTTCGCGGCGTTTATGGCGGCGTTTGCTCCGCTGCTCATGTCGTCGCGCTCTTCTTCGCCGTAACGTATGTGATGAGCGGCGTGCAAATTGGCGGCGTGTTCGCCGCCGGCGCCGTCGCGGTGCTGTCGGCGGCATGGGCTGGCGCAGCCGGTGGCCGGGTGCTGGCCGTGCTTCGTGGCGCGGCGCCGCAGACGCGCCTCAACGTTCGGGTTGTGGCCGCACAGGGCGCACTGGCGCTGATGCTCGCAGCGCCCTGGTTGGCGTGGGGCGTCAGCCGTCCGGATTGATCACTTCGCCAGAAACACGACGCTTGCGCCCGCGGCGATGAGCGCGAAGCCGAGGAGATGCCGCCACGCCAGCGGCTCTTTCAGCACGATCCACGAAAAGCCGACGAACACGATGAGCGTGATCACTTCCTGCATCGTCTTCAATTCGGCTGTCGAATAGACGGCGCGTCCGATGCGGTTGGCCGGGACCGCCATGCAATACTCCACCAGCGCAATCGCCCAGGACGCCGCGATGGCGAGCAACAGCGGCGACGTTCGGTATTTCAGGTGTCCGTACCAGGCGAACGTCATGAACACGTTGGAGCCGATCAGGAGCAGTACCGGCGCGATTTGAGGCGAAGCGAGGAAGGACGGCATTGGCGCTCCTAAGCGGGCGCAGCCATGCGCCCTCAGAAATCGTTGATGCTCATGTCGGCGCGGCGCGGCCAGGCCTCCGGCGCCAAGCCGCAGCCGTCGGCGTCGAAGCTATCGCGGGTCAGCACAATCGCATTGGTCGGCGTTTCTTCGACGCGCACTTCGCTGACCGAAAACGGCAAGCCCGAGTCCGAGACGAACGCGCTCAGCTTCAGAAAAAAGCAAGCAGCCAGCGCTTCAGTGGTGGGATCGCCGGGAAATGTCATCACGCGCTGGAGGCGTTCTGGCTCCTGTTGACGAAAGAAGTCGATCAGCGGATCCGCCATGTTCAATTGCAGCGCATGATCGACGTGATCGTCGATCCAAGCGTGCCAGCGTCCCTTGACCGCCTCAAACGGCGCCTCCGCGTTGGAGCCGCCGAAACGGAAGGCGCGATGTGGTTCAAGCCGCACAACGACCGTCTCGTTATGGCCATGCGGCATGGCGCATTTCGACGAGCCATCGGCCAAGAGCCGGTGCGCCATCGCAAATCGCCGGGTGAATTCCATCGCCGCCATTGGAGCCGCTACCTAGGGGCGCCCGCTTCCGGACGCAACGGGCCAGTTCAGAACCAGCCGCGCCATTTCGCCAGCCCGAAGAGGGCGGCGGGGGCGAACACCATCAGCGCGAACGCGGCCCACGGCCCCCAGCCTTCCTGGAACCAGTGCATTGCGGTGAAGTTCATGCCGAAAATCGAGGCGATCAGGGTCGCCGGCACGAAGGCGATCGTCGCAACCGAGAGCGCCTTCAGCACGTCGGTTTGGGTCGCGTTGATCAGCCCAAGCGCGGCGTCTTGAATGTAGGACATGCGCGACTGCAGCGCCTCGGCCAATCGTTCCAATTCCGCGACGTCGCGTTCGAGCGCCTTCAGGCGCTCGTCGGAAAGATTGTGGCGCGTGCACGCCAGCCGCGCGAAGGCCAACATGCGCTGCAGGCTGGAAAGAGAGTCTTGCGAGAGCGCGGTGATCGCGCCGGCCTTGCCGAGCCCGCGCAAACATTGCCGCAGATTTGGCGCGTTGGTCTCGGTGAACACGATCGCGGACATGTCGTTGACCTCGTTCGTCGCCTCCGCGAGCACATCGGAAAGGCGTTCGACGATGCCTTCGAGCAGCGCCACGAACATGTCGGCGCCGTTTTTCGCCGAGCCCACGCGCGCGGAAGCGCGGCCCTGGCCCACATCGAAGGCGCGTGGCTTGATCTGGCGTACGGTCACGAGCTTGTCCTTCGCCAGGATGAAGCTGACCGGTCCGCTGACGAAGCGGCCTTCTTCACGCCGCCCGAGCAACGTCACGGTGAGATGCAGCGCTTCGCATTCCTCGTAGAAGCGCGCTGATTCCTCAAACGCCGCTCGTTCAATCGGCGTGGGCACATCAATCCCGAGGGTCGCCTCGACGGCGCGCTCTTCTTCGTCGCTCGGCGTTTCGAGATCATACCAAAGCGCGGTGGGGTCTGCGACTTGTTCGGTCTGGCCGCCGCCGCGGGTGAAAATGCGAAGCATGGGGCGCTTCTATGAACCGCGCCCCGACGCTTCGCAATTCCCCCTTATTGCTTGTAGGCGCGGCCGCGCGCCATCACGAACGGAACGCTCATCAGTGTCGCCACGTCCGCCAGCGGGTCGCCGTCGACGGCGATGATGTCAGCGGAATAACCCTCGGCGATGCGGCCGGCCGTGCCGTTGAGCTGAAGGTGATCTGCTGCGTGGACCGTCGCCATTTGCACCGCTTGGAGCGGCGTAAAGCCGGATTCCACCAGCAATTGGAATTCCCGTGCGTTCATCCCATGCGGCGAGACGCCGGTGTCGGTGCCGAACGCGATGCGGACGTTATTGTCATGTGCAAAGCGGCCCATATTGGCCATGTCGCGGCTGACCTGCCGCGCCTTGGCGGTTTGCGCTGGAGTGAGCACCCCGCCTTGTTCGGCGAGACTGCCGACCCACCAGCCGGCCAGCAAGGTTGGCACCAGGTATCGGCCCTCGGGCCGGAGCAGGCGCACGGATTCGCGGTCGAGGTAGCTGCCGTGCTCGATTGAATCGACGCCGGCGCGCAGCGCCGCGTTGATGCCATCGACGCCGTGCGCGTGCGCGGTCACGCGCCGGCCCATGGCGTGGGCTGAATTGACGATGGCGCGCAATTCTTCGTCGGTCAGTTGCTGAGCGAGGCCGGCGGCGGTGTTGGAGAGCACGCCGCCCGTCGCTGTGATCTTGATCACATCGGCGCCGGCTTGGATCTGACGCCGCGTGGCGCCCGCGCAATCGTCGGCGCCCGAGCACGCCGCGGGATTGCGCAGGACGTCGACGATATGCGGTGCGAAGCCGTTGGCGTCGGCGTGGCCGCCGTCGGGCGTCACTGCGCCGCCTGCGGCAATGATGCGCGGGCCGGGGACGCGGCCTTCGGCGATGCCGCGGCGGAGCGCGAAAATGGAATCGTTCGGCGCACCGAGATCGGCGACCGTGGTGAAGCCCGCATTGAGATTGATCAGCGCGTTGCCGGCGGCGCGGATAGCGGCGTCGGATTCCGTCATCTGCACTTCGTCGAGCAATTGGTTGGCGTTGAGTTCGCTGGTCAAATGCACATGGCTGTCGATGAGGCCGGGCAGCACGAAGCGGTTGCGTTGATCGATGACAGTGGCGCCCGCCGGCGTCACGTAGCCGGCCTCTATGCCCTGAATGCGCCCGTCAGCGCCGACAATGATGGATTGTTCTGTGAGCACGCGGCCGCTGCCCGGATCGGCAAGCAGGCGCCCTGCATGAATGACCGTGACGTTCGGTTGTTCCTGCGCTGTCTCCTGCGCGAAACTGGAGCCGGAGAGCGCGGCGAGCGCGCCCAGGGCGGCGATCATGGCGCGGTTGAGCATGCTGGTCCCCCTCGAAAGCGGCGCCCTTGATCGGACCCGCAGTCTCTCGCGTCAACTGCTTACCCCCGGTCAGCCATACCGGATTGCGACGAAAAGGATGAAGCCAGCAATCAGGAGCGCGGCGACGCCCACCGCCAGTGCTGGGCCGCGGTCGGCGAGGCGCATCTGGGGCTTTTGCGTCGGCACATGTGCGCCGTTGGCCAGCATGGCTTGATATGTCGCTTCCTGCGAAGCGTAGACGCGTCCGGCGCCGAACCAGCCGAGGGCCGCGAACGCGGGCGCAGCCATAGCCAGCATGCGCCAACCTTCGCTCAAGCGTCCGAATAATTGGCCCGCCGTATCGTAAGCGTGCACGCCTGGCCCGGCGCCCGGCGCCATGATCAGTGTGAACAGCACCCCGCCAAGCGCGCCGATCAGCGCCCCGCGCAAAGCGACCTGCGCCTGGCCCGGCGCGCGCCGGCGCGACCAGACCCAGAGAAAAAGATCGCGCTGTCGCTCGTTCACGTAAGCCCCGCCTTTTGCGCATAGGCGTAGGCTGCATTGGCAAGCGGGCGGATGCGCTGGATCATTTGCGTCGCATGCGCGCTTGCGGCCGTACCGTCGCGCACACGCCCGGCGATGCCTTGCAGGATCGCGGCGAGGCGGAAGGCGTTATAGGCGAAATACCAATCGAGCGAGGCGATGCCGTCGCGGCCGGTGAGATTGCAATAAAGCTGCACCGCTTCGTCACGCGTGGGAATGCCCAAAGGCTCGAGATCGAGTCCGCCAAGACTAGCTCGGCCATCGTGCGGCATCGCCCAATTCATGAGGTAATAGGTGAAATCGCCGAGCGGATCACCGAGCGTCGATAGCTCCCAATCAAGCACAGCGATCACACGCGGTTCGTTTTCGTGCAGGATCAGATTGTCGAGCCGGTAATCGCCGTGCACGATCGACGTGCGTTCGCCCGGCGGGATCGAGACCGGAAGCCACGCGATCAGCGCGTCCATCTCGTCGATCTTATCGGTTTCGCTGAGCTTGTATTGCTTGGACCAGCGATCGATCTGGCGGGCGAAATAATTGCCTGGCTTGCCGTAATCGCCAAGCCCTATCGCGGCGGGGTCCGAGTTGTGCAAGCGCGCCAGGGTGGCGATTTTGTTTTCGTAGATGGCGCGGCGGTCATCTTTACCGAGCTCAGGCAGCGCGCCATCCCACAGCACGCGCCCTTCCACCATGTCCATCACATAGAACATGGCGCCGAGAACGGCGTCGTCGCTGCAGAGCGCATAAGGCCGCGCCACCGGAAAGCCTGTTGGGTAGAGCGCGGAGATGACGCGAAACTCGCGATCGACCGCGTGTGCTGAAGGCAGCAATTTCCCGCCGGGCTTCTTACGCAAGACGTATTTCTTCGCCGGCGTGACGAGCTGATAGGTCGGATTGGATTGCCCGCCCTTGAATTGATTGATCGCCAGCGGGCCTTCGAAGCCCTCGACATTGTGCGCAAGCCAACGCGTCAACGCCGCTTCATCGAGCCTGTGGCGCTCTTCGACGGGCTTGACGCCTTTGAAGGCTTCGTGCGGGTCAGGCTGGCTCATGGCGCGATCATGCACAAGGGCGCCGCCGCCGTCATCCCAAAGCGCGCCAGGCGATGTCGCGGCGGCAGAATCCGCCCGGCCAGTCGATGGCGTCGACGCCGGCATAGGCGCGGTTGACCGCGTCTCGCAATGTATCGCCAAGTGCGGAGACGTTGAGCACGCGTCCGCCGGCGGCGCGTAACGCGCCGTCTTCGTCGCGTTTGGCGCCGGCGATGAAGACTTTCACTCCCTCGATCGCATCGGCGTCCGGCGCGCCGCGTATGACCGAGCCGGTCAGCGGTTCGTCGGGGTAGCCATTGGCGGCGTAGACGACGGTGACGGCGGGGCGCGGGTCCCATTCCAATGGGGCGGCGTCGGCAAGCCTGCCTTGCGCCGCCGCCAGCAGAGCCGGTGCGAGGTGGCTTTTGAGGCGGCGCATCAGCGTCTGACACTCAGGGTCGCCGAAGCGGACGTTGAACTCGATCAGCTTCGGCCCTTCGGGCGTGATCATCAGGCCCGCGAACAGGACGCCCACGAACGGGCGGCCTTCCGCCTTCATGCCGCGAACCGTGGGCAGGATGACGCGCTCCATGGTGAGATCGCGCATCGCGTCGCTGAAGATCGGCGCCGGCGAGTAAGCGCCCATGCCGCCCGTGTTCGGCCCTTTATCCTGATCGTACGCGCGCTTGTGATCTTGCGCCGCGCCAAATGGGATCGCGGTCTCGCCATCGCAAAGCGCAAAGAAGCTGGCCTCTTCGCCGGGAAGAAAGTCTTCGATGACGATGCGTTGGCCCGCGGTTCCAAATTTGCGCAGGAAAAGGATTTCATCGACGGCGGCGTCAGCCTCACGCCGTGTCTCGGCGATGACGACGCCTTTGCCGGCGGCCAAGCCATCCGCTTTGATCACGAACGGAGGTTCACGCGAACCGAGATAGGCTTTGGCGTGAATGGCGTCGTCGAACACCTTGTATTCCGCGGTCGGCACGCCGTGGCGGACGCAAAACTCCTTCATGAACGCTTTCGACGATTCCAGCTCGGCCGCTGCCGCGCTGGGCCCGAAGCAGGGCACGCCAATCTGCGTCAGCCGGTCACCAACGCCCGCTGCGGCGGCGGCCTCGGGGCCGATGACGACGAGGCCAACCTGCTCACGCACGGCGAGTGCGGCGATCTCGGCGGCGTCCTCGGCCTTCACCGGAAACGTGCGGCCCAGTTCAGCAAGCCCAGGATTGCCTGGCGCGGAAAGCACTTCCGAGATCGACGGGCTCTGAGCGAGCTTCCAGCCGAGCGCGTGCTCCCGCCCGCCCGAACCGACAACGAGAATCTTCATGGGCTGTTGGATTGCTGCGGGATGCGGCGGCGGTCAAGCGTGTCGAGATCAGGTCGCCGCAGGCGGCGCGCCCCTCGCGCTCAATGCATCAGCAGAATAGGCGTCTTCACATCGCGCACCATCTGCGCGGTCATTCCGCCGAAGATGTCTTCCAGCATCCGCGAGCGGCTATAGGCGCCCATCACCAGCATGTCAGCGTTGAAGCCCTCAAGCTCGGAAACAATCATCCGCTCGGCGGCTTCCCAGGATTCACGGATCACCGGATCTTCGACCTTGACCCCCTGCCGCGTCAGCATGGAGGCGAGTTCCGCCATGCTGCGTTGGTCTTCGCCGTGCTCTTCCGAGCGCGGGTTGGCGAGACAGACGCGTACCGCTTCTGCGGTCCGCAAGAACGGCAGCGACGCATGCAGGGCGCGCGCCGCTTCCGGCGAACCGCGCCAGGCGATGAGGATGCGCCGCCCGTACGCGCGCGGGCTGATCCAACGCGGCAACATCAGAACGGGGCGGCCGCCGCCCGTGAGCGCGCCGACGAAGATGTCAGTGTCGAGGTCGGAATTGTCGAGCGTTTCCGGTTGGCCAAGCACCACCAGTTCGGCGCAGCGCGCTTCTCGGGCCGCCGCGGCCACCGCATCGCCGGTGGCGACCTGTAGAGAATGAACATAGAGCCGGTCGCCGCGCCCGGGCGCCAACGCACTCAGCTTTTCGACCGCGCCGGCGTGCTCGACATTGCCGTCCGCAACTGGCGTGAGCACCAACGCCTCAAGCCGCGCGCCGTGCGCCTCGGCCAAGTCGAGCGCCATGCGCATGCGCACTAAGCCGTCCGCCGATCCGTCCGCGAACACCAGGATTTCCCGCCACGCCATCGCCGCCTCCGCCGTTTGCGGGCTCACCATGCGACGCGGCCGGCATGTTCGCAACGGGGCGAGCGGGCGCCATGGCGCAAGCCCCGGCTACGGCCGGGACGAGCTTTTCGGCCTTAGCGCGCCCGAGAAGGTGACGAGGGCCAGCGCCGCCAGGAGCGCGCCAAGCAGCGCATAAAGCGCCTGCGCCCACCGCCAAAGCGCTACGCCTTCAAACAGGCGCCAGTCGCTGTCGCCGAGAGCCACCCCCGCTGGGAGATCGGCGCGCGCCGTGCGGCCGGGCGCGCAGCGTTGCGTTTGGCCGAGGTCGATCACTGGCAAAGCGATGTCGACAGCATAGAGCGCAGGCTCGACAGCGGCGTTGCACGCGCGGCCTTGTGGCGTCACCAGCGCGCCTTGCGCATTCATCACCAGCACTCCGGCGACGCCGATGGCGAGAAACAGAATCAGTGCGCGCGCGGCGCGTACCGGCGCCAAGCCATAGCCGGTGAGCAAGCCGAAAGCGGACGAGAGCATCCATGTCAGCGGGCCGGCGGACGCGTGCAACGTCCGCTGGTCGCGCAGCGCAAGCAGGACTCGCCGCGCATCCTCGCGACGCCCTGCTTGTGCGTAGAGCCGCGCCAGTTCGCCATAAGCCTGTGGCGAAAAGCGCCTGCCCTCAAGGCGCGCGCGCTTCAGCCATGATAGCCGGGCCCGCCATCGATCATCGTTGTCGAGACGGCCGTATCTGAAGCCTTCCAGGTCGAGTGCGGCGCTTTCCACGCCCCAGCCGGCCTTGATGTCGTCATCGAGCGCGCCGCATGAAGCGCCCGAAACGTCGATCAGCGCATCCTGCTGCGTTGTCAGCGCTCGTGCGTGCAACGGGCCGGCAATGCTGGCGTCGGCCAGGGAAAGCACTGCGCCTTTGCCGTCTGGACCGGGGCCGCGCAGTTCCAGGTTGAGCCACGCTAATCCGCCGCCGATTTGGGCTCGGTCGAACCTGGCGCCGCCTTCGACAACAGTTTTCTGGCCATGCGGCGCGTATCCGCTGTCGTCAATCCTCAGAATGAGATTGCCGCCCCCTTGAAAATTCGGCGCGCGGATCGCCCAGGCGCCTGGATTGATGAAGCGGCCGCCGCCGAACCCGGCGTGGCCGCTTACGCGCGCATCGGCCAAGCACACCTCGCCCTTAATGTTGACGCCCTGCAGCATGAGCGCGCCGCGAATGTTCACCGCCGATGCGTCGAGCGCTATCGGGGCCGCCGCTGCGCCGTGGCGCCGGGCGCCGATTTCAGCGCCGCGCAAATCCAGATTTCCTGCGATGGCGGCTCCGCTAAACCGCAAGCCGCCTTCCGATTTGAAGCCGCCAGCGACTTCGCCCTCGATCCTCGCGTTGCCGCAATCGAGCGCCAATGCGGCGCCTTCGAACCGGGCCTGCGCCACACGCAGATCGCCTCGCATGACCGCGCCCTCGAAGGAAACTTCGCCGCTGGCGATGAAGCCTTCGCCGAGCGAGACCGTATCGCCAAATCGCGCGCCGCGCGCCAGCAGGGCGGGGCCTTCGCCCGCCACGAGCGCGCCCCCGCGCAAATCAAACGCGCCGCTGACGCGCGCGCCCTCTAGATTGACGCCGCCTTGCGCCGCAAACCCATCGACGCATGAGAGGCGTCCTTCAATGAGCGCGTTGCTGAGGTCGAGCGCGTAGTGTTCAGCCCCGCGGGGAATGTCCACCGCCGCACGTGGCGCAGGCGCATGCAACTTCGCGCAGGCGGCCAGGATGTCCGCGCCGATCTGTGCGCCCGAAAGTACGAGTCTCGCATCGGCGCCGACAGCGAGCGGCGCAACGCCCGAGAGATCGAGTACGCCGCTGATGCGCGCATTGGCGCCGCGGACAAAAGCGATGGCGCTGGCGTGCAGCGAGAGCCGCGCCAACGCCGCGCGATCGAAGATAAGGGGCTCGGGGATGTCACAGCTTTCCAGGCTGAGCGCCGGCAGGCCTGAACAATCGGTAAGGTCGAGCGCGCCCTCGATCCGCACGCCCCTCAACCGCACGCCGGGCGTGCGCACCGGCCAATCGGCCTCAAGCTGCAGCATGAGCTTGCGCAAGAAGCCCGCGCGCACCGCCGGCTTGACCCCATCGGCGCCGCGCATCGGGGAAAAGTCCGCCAATTCGCCCTGGCGTGTGCGATCAACGACATATTGTTCGTGCGGCGACAGATCGTTCGCGTCGAACGCCATGGAGGCTCCCCCGGTCGCCCCCCAGCCACCGCAGCGATTTCGGTTTAAGCATTCCCCGCACGCGCGAGCGAGTCGCCTTATATGAAAGAGATGACAGATACGGCCTCCGCTGCCGCCGCCCCGGGCGCGGCGTCGAACTTGCCGGAGCTTTCGGTCTCCGAACTGGCGGGCGCGATTAAGCGTGCGGTGGAAGCTGGGTTCGATCGGGTGCGGGTGCGCGGCGAATTGGGCCGCGTGATGATCGCGAAATCCGGCCATCTCTACGTTGATTTGAAAGACGCCAACGCCACCATCTCGACGGTGATGTTTCGCTTGGAGGTGCAGAAGCTTCAGTTCAAACCGGAAGAGGGGCTTGAGGTCGTCGCCGAGGGGCGTATCTCCACCTTTCCCGGCCGCTCGCAATATCAGCTAATCGCCGAGCGCATGTCGCCCGCGGGTGCGGGCGCGCTGTTGGCGCAATTGGAGAAACTGAAGCAGCGGCTGGCGGCGGAGGGGCTGTTCGCACGCGAGCGCAAGAAGCCCATTCCGTATTTGCCGCGCGTCATTGGCGTGGTGACGTCGCCGACAGGCGCGGTGATCCGCGACATCCTGCATCGACTTGAAGAGCGATTTCCGCGCCGTGTGATCCTATGGCCGGTGCTGGTGCAAGGCCCTGAAGCGGCGGGGCAGATCGCGCGCGCCATAAGGGGCTTCAACACGATGCAGGGCCCCAATCGCCCCGACGTGCTCATTGTCGCGCGCGGCGGCGGCTCGATTGAGGATCTCTGGGCGTTCAACGAAGAACCAGTGGTTCGAGCCGCCGCCGAGAGCGCCATTCCCCTGATTAGCGCCGTCGGTCACGAGACCGACACCACGTTGATCGATTTCGCAAGCGATCTCCGTGCGCCCACGCCGACGGGCGCAGCGGAAAAGGCCGTGCCGGTGCGCGCCGAATTGGTGCAGCGCGTGACGACCTTGCAGGGCCGGCTCAAGAGCGGGTTGGTGCGCGGGCTCGACGTGCGCCGCACCGAATTGCGCGCCGCGGCGGCGAAGCTGCCGCGCCTCGAAACGCTGCTGCAGCTGCCACAACAGCGCTACGACCGCGCCGCCGAACGCCTATCGTCGGCGCTGGTCGCCAATACGCGTGCGGCCCAGTCCAAGCTTGATCGCGTCGCCGCCCGATTGCGGCCGCAGGCGCTGGCGCAGGATGCCCAGCGGCGTCGCGACAGGCTTGCGCAAACAGCGGCGCGTCTGGCGCCGGCCATCGCGCGCACGCTCGAAGCACACAGAAAGCACTTGGAAGCCTCGTCGCGCATGCTGGAGGGGCTTTCGCACAAGAGCATCCTCGCCCGTGGTTTCGCCATGGTCAGCCGTGAGGACGGCGCGCTCGTGCGCTCGGCGCGTGACCTTTCGCCGGGCGACGAAGTCAAGTTGAGCTTTGGCGACGGCGAGCAGAGGGCCGTGATCGACCCTGCGCCCTCGGATGCGCCGGCCGGCGCCCCCAAGCGCGCCAAGCCGAAGCCGGGCGGCGATCAGGGCAGCTTGTTCTAGCCAAGCGCCTGCAGCGTCTCTGTCATCAAGGGACCGATCTCAGCTTTGAGCACGAGATCGGCGGCGTAATCTTGCGGCGTCGGTTCGCGGTTGACGATGACGAGCGCCGCGCCGTGGCGCTTCGCCGTCAGCGGCAAATCGGCGGCGGGATAAACTACCAGCGATGAGCCGAGCACGACGAACAGGTCGCACGCCGCCGCCTCTTCAAGCGCGCGCGCCATCTCCGCCGCCGGCATCGGCTGGCCGAAGGAAATGGTCGCCGTCTTCAGGAGCCCGCCGCATGAAAAGCAAACGATTTCCGCGTCCGCCTCCCATGCCGAACGAAGATCTTCCAACTCGTGCCGGCGGCCGCACTCAAGGCACTTGGCGTAAGACGCGTTGCCATGCAGTTCGATCACGCGTTCGGCCGGTGCGCCGCCGTCCTGATGCAGATTGTCGACGTTTTGGGTGATGACGCTGGAGGCCTTGCCGCTGCGGATGAGGCTCGCCACGGCCTCATGACCCGCATTGGGCTTTGCGCCGGTCCACCCGGCGGTGCGGTTGAACACGCGATTCCAAGCTTCGCGGCGTTGCGCGCGCGAGGCGCAGAAATCCTGGAAGTAGATCGGTTTCATTGTGCTCCACACGCCGCCTGGGCTGCGGAAATCCGGCACCCCGCTTTCGGTGGAGATGCCGGCGCCGGTGAAGAAAACGACACGCTGAGAATCAACGATGTAGCGGGCCAATCGGCCGGGGCCTTGCATCCCGGCATCCTAGCAACGCGCCGGCCGCCCGGCTACGCTTCCAGATCTTTCGCCAGCGCTTCCAGCAATTCCCGCGTGCCATGTTCGCGGTTCTCTACTTTGTCCAAGCCGTCGAGATACGCGCCTTGCTCGGTGAAGGTGAGCGTGGAGCCGCTGTCCGTCGCTTCGATCTCGATCGTCGCCAAGGACGCCGAGATGCGTTTGCCGCCGATGGTCATTTCGTATGCGACGATGATGCGCCGGTTCTCCACCAGATCGAGATAGTACGTGTTGTTGGTGATCTCGGGTCCGCCGCGATGTGCGCCGCGCCAAATCTCACGTCCGCCGATGCGGGCATCGATCGAATACTCATAGGTGTCGAACCCCTCGCCCTCGACGAACCAGCGGCGCTTTGCGGCTTCCTGCGTGTGGGCTTGATAGACGCGCTCCGGCGTCGCCTTGAAGGCGCGCGTCAGCGTGAAGGAGGCGTGCTCGATCTTGGATGACATCCCTTATTCCTTTTCTTCTTCGTCCAGAAATTGCGCCAAGCGGTCGTAGCGGCGCTCCCATTGCGCGCGGCGCTGCGCCGCCCAATCCTCGATCGTCTTCAGCGCTTTGGGCTCGAGCCGGCAGGTCCGCACGCGTCCCACCTTTTCCGAGCGGACAAGCCCGCTCGCCTCGAGCATTTCCAGATGCTGCATCACCGAGGGCAGCTTCATATCCAGCGGCTTGGCCAGTTCGCTGACACTGGCCGGTCCCTTCGCCAGACGCGCGACGACGGCGCGGCGGCTGGGGTCGGCCAGGGCCTGGAACATCAGATCAAGCTCACCCAAATACTTAGGCATATACCTAAGTAATGAAAGACGGCGCCGAGCGCAAGCGGGAAAGCGCCGCGCGCTGGGAATCGTCGTTCGGGCGGGCTAAGTTTCGGCCATGAACAAGCATGATCCGGGCGGGCCGGAGGCGCTGCTGCGCTACGACGACAACGAGATCACCATCATCCGGCAGGGCCTGTTCGTCCGCTGCGCCGTCAGCGGCGAGCGCATTCCGTTGGACGAGCTGCGCTATTGGAGTGTCGATCTGCAGGAGGCCTATCGCGGGCCACAAGAAGCGATGCAGCGTTGGGCGCAATTGAAGGCGGAGGGCCGGGTGTGAAAACGCTGGCGGGGGTTTTCGTTGCGATGATGTTGGCGGCGTGCGCCGCCGCGGAAGCGCCAGCTGCGCCCGCGCCGCCGGCTGTCGAACCGGCGCCGCCGGTTGCGCCGGCGCCCGAAGCGTCGGCCATACCGCCTGCGCCGACGACGCTTTCGCTTTCTTGTGCTGGCGCCATGACGCAAGGCGGCGTCGCGCTGTGCCGCACCATGCCTGGCGCGCAACTCAGTGTGGACGGCGCCGACGCTGGCGGCGCCGACGCGCAAGGCTGGGCTGTGATCGGCTTCACGCGCGAGCACGGCCCGGAGGCGCGCGTCGAAGCGAGCGTGCAGGGCGCGGTGGTCGCGCAGACCTACGCCATCGCGCCGCGCGAGTTCGACATCCAGCGCGTCGATGGCTTGCCGCCGCAGACGGTGACGCCGACCGATCCGGCCGTGCTGGAGCGCATTCGCCGCGAGGCGGCGATCAAACGCGTCGGCTGGGACAGCTACGCGGACATCGAAGGCTGGCTCGACGGTTTCATCCTGCCGATCGAAGGCGGGCGGGTGTCAGGGCGCTGGGGCAATCAGCGCATCTTGAACGGCGTCCCTGCCAGCCCGCATTTCGGCTACGACATCGCCGCACCCGCCGGCACGCCGATCCGCGCGCCTGCCGGCGGTGTCGTCACGCTGGCGCAGCCCGACATGCATTATGAAGGCGGGCTCGTTTTCATCGACCACGGCCAAAACCTCATCACCATGTATCTGCATATGAGCCGGCTCGACGTGGCGGTCGGAGATCGCGTCGAACAGGGGCAAGTGATCGGCGCTGTGGGGTCGAGCGGACGCGCCACCGGTCCGCATCTGTGCTGGCGCATGAAATGGCGCGAGCGTCAGCTCGATCCTAGCGTCGCCGTCGAGGGCCTCGCTGCGGCGCGCGCGCAATTGATCGCGGCGCAATGATCGTTTCGCACAAGCTCAAGTTTATTTTTGCCGCTGTGCCCAAAACGGGTACGCACTCGGTGCGGCGCGCGCTACGCGAGCACATGGGTCCGGACGACATCGAGCAGGTCGGCCTCTTCGTGCAGAAAAAGTTTCCCTACGAGGAATTGGCCAAGGCGGGCCACGGCCATCTGAGCCTGGCGCAGGTGCGCCCGTTCCTCGGCGAAGAAGTGTTCGGGCCCTATTTCAAATTCGCCTTCGTGCGAAACCCGTTCGACCGTTTCGTCTCTTATTGCTCGTTCAGTACGCGCGAAGAGGGACATTTCGACCGCGACCCGCGGCGCGTGATGCGCCACTTTGCGATTGAGAAGCCGCCATTCGACCACCTCCTGTTTCATCCGCAATATCGTTTCCTGGCCGGGTCTAACGGCGCCTTGCTCACGGATCAGGTCGGGCGCGTTGAGGAGATGCAGGCCTCTTATGATGCGATCGCCGCCCGGCTGGGCATCCCGAGTGCGACGCTGGAGCAGGTGAACACCTCGCGCCGGGGCGACTATCGTGATTATTATGACGAGGAGCTGAAGCAGGCGGTCACGCGGCTCTACAAGCGTGACCTAGACCTGTTCGGCTATGCGTTCTGAGGGCGCCATGCAGCCGAGTGTCAATCCGCGCAAGACGAAGAGTTTCCGCAGTCTCGGGCCCGTTGATATCAGCGCACTGGCCGCCAAGGTGCGCGCGACCCCTGAGGAGGTCTGGCGCGCGGAGGACGCTGACAAGCCGAACAAGTTCGGCGCGCTTGAGCAAGCGGGCCACATCGTATTTCGCTTCGTCTCGAGCTTCGAGGATTGGCGCCAATCGTATGAGCGGCCGCTGTGGGCGGAATGGCGTGGCGTGCTTGAGCCGGTCATGGCTCACGCGGTGAAGCAATACGGCTACGGTCGCGGCGCTTACCCACGCGTGATGCTGGCGCGCATGCCGGCAGGCGGCGTGATCCATCCGCACCGCGACATGAACCCAGCGGCGAAATGGCCGCACAAAATCCACGTGCCACTGGAAACCAACGACAAGGTGATTTTTTTCGTCGATGGCGTCGGCCGTCACATGCCGGTCGGCGAGGCGGTCGAAGTCAACAACATGGGCGTACACGCCGTACGCAACGACGGCGCAAGCGTGCGCACGCACCTCATCTTCGAATATTACGACCTTGATCAGCCTGAGCCGGATTGGGTCAACGCCAAAGAGGCGGCGCCCGTCAGCTAGCGGGAATGCGGTGGGCGACGAGCACCGTGGCTTCCGCGCCGCTTTCGTTGCGCCATGAGTGGGCGACGCCATGCGTCTCCGGTGAGATGTCGCCCGCGCGATAGACGATCGGATCGCGGCACGAATTGCGCCGCTCGACCAGTTCGCCGGACAGCAGCAGCGCCATGCCCTCGACGCTATCGTGGACATGCCACTGAATCGTCGCGCCCGGCGCGAGCACGAGCCGGCGCAGGCGCAAACGGTGCGATGGCTCTCCTGAGAGCAGGATGATCCCGAGGTCGCTCGATGTAACGCCGAGCGTTTCGGCTTCGCCGCTGACGAAGGCGCCTTCCTGTACGCGGTCGGCTGGGCAGGCGCGCACTTGCGCTCCGCCGAGCGCCGCCAAAACCGCATCTGCGTCCGGAGCGGACGTTTCCGCCGTCGCGCATGCGCCAAGCAGCGCAGCCGCTGCTATCGTGATGGTGCGATACATGAAACTTCCCCTCGCTTGGCGCTCACATGACGCCGGCTTGCTTCCATGCTTCTTTCGGCCAACGCCGATGCGCCCAGAACCATTGCGCCGGCGCTTCGCGCACGCGCGCTTCCATGAATTCGTTGACGCGCTTGACGCCGTCGAAAACCGTTTGCGGGTCATCCGGGCGATCATAATCAAGAGAAATCGGCGGATACGCGCTGGCGACGAATTGCGTCCCCTGAATGCGCCGGCCCGTAATCGGGATTAGCGGCACGTTGAACTTGAGCGCCAATCGCGTCGGGCCGTCCGCGGTCATGCAATCGTAGCCGAAAAACGGCACGGCCAGCCCCTTATTGTACTTCTGGTCGTTCATGAGCGCGATGCTGCGGTTGCGGGCGAGCGAGCGCAGCAGACCCATGCCGCCTTCTTTACCTTTGGCCGCCTGCAGCGTGAGCCCGAACGCGGCGCGCGTTTCGACGATGTACTTATCGATCAGCGGGTTGTTGGCCGGCCGATAGGTGAAGTGGCAATCGGGATCGGTTTGCGCCAGGCAGAGCGAGGTGATTTCCCAATCGCTAAAATGGCCGCCGATGAATACGGCGCCTTTGCCGCGCGTCGCTTCGACTATTTCCTTGCCGCGGAATTCCAGCTCTCCCGATCGAAACTTTTCCAGAAACTTGCCCATGTGCGGAAACTCGCCGGACATGCGGCCAATCTCGCGCCACATCTCCGCGCGCACATCGCGATGCCAAGCGTCGCTTTCCTCTGGAAACGCCATCTTGATGTTGCGCAGCGCCGTCTTGTGGGCGCTCGTCAATGCGCCGATCGGCGGCACGATCGCAGCGCCCCAGCGCGAGGCGCGCTCAAGACCCAACGCGCCGAGCCCGCCGACATAAGCATGCCAAGCTAGCGCTTCGAGCCGGAACATAAAATTGAGCGGCTTCGACTTAGCCATGCGCGGTCTTCATCCGCGATCGAATCGGCGCGAGCAAGGCGTCGAGTGCGGGCTCGTCGCTGAACTGGGCCTCGACCGGCAGCACCAGCACCCGCGCGCGCCATTCCGGCGTGAGTCGAGCGGCGTCCTTCTCGGTGGTGATGAGGCGAGCACCGCGTTCGGCGCCGAAGCGGGCGATGAGATCAAGATCATCCTGATCGTAGATATGGTGATCGGGGAACGGCAGCGTTTCCTCCAGCTCGGCGCCTGCCGCGGCGAGCGTGTCGAAGAATTTCTCCGGCCGCGCCAAGCCGGCGAACGCCACCAGCGGACCGTCCGGCGCCGCGCCGATGGGCACGATCCTGGCCCGCAGCACGGGACCTTCGAACGCCTCGAGCCAAGGCGCGCGGTCGCTGTCGTCTCCCATCAATATGATGGCGTCGGCGCGCGCCAGCCCATCCCCCAGCCGCTCGCGCAGCGGCCCTGCCGGAAACACCTTCCCATTGCCGATGCCATAGCCGGCGTCGATGGCGAGGATGCTCAAATCCTTCGCCAAGGCGGGGTTCTGGAATCCATCGTCCATAATAATCGCATGCGCGCCGGCGCTCGCCGCCGCCATCGCGCCCGCGAAGCGGTCGCGCGAAATCCAGGCCGGTCCGTCGGCGGCGTGCAGGAGCGGCTCGTCGCCGACTTCGCGCGCGTCCATATCTGGCGTGACGCGCAGCGGACCGGCGAGGCGTCCGCCATAGCCGCGCGACAGCGTGTGTGCGTGCGCCCCGAGCCGCGCCCGGATCGCGCGCGTGATCGGCGTCTTGCCTGCACCGCCGACGGTGAGATTGCCGACACAGATTACAGGGACCGGCGCCTGGCGCGCGCGCCGGCTCTTGTTGCGGCGCGCAGCGACTTCGGCATAGGCCCACGCAACCGGCGTCAGCAACGCGCGCAGCATCGGCACCGCGTCGCGCCCGCTCACATCCGCCTTCCAGAATTCAGGCGCCCGCATCAATCACTCTCGATTGCGGCGCCTTGGCGGGGAGCAAGGCGGTCAGCCGCCGCACCGTCTCTTCCAGCGCGCCAGCGCCGCCTTCGACGACCTGGCTCGCCGCGGCGATCTGTCGGCGCCGAGCGATGTCGCCGCTCCAGCAAGCGGCGATGGCGGCGGCGAGTTCGCCAGCATCGCGTACGCGCAATGCGGCGTCGGCCGCGAAAAGCGCGGCGTAAAGATCGTCAAAGCTCTCCACATGCGGCCCGGTCACGATGGCGCAGCCCATGTGCGCCGCCTCTGCCGGATTATGGCCCTTAAGTTCAGATTTGAGGCTGCCGGCGATCAGCGCGACAGGCGCGATGGCGTAGAACAAGCCAAGTTCGCCGATCGTGTCGGCGACATAAACCGGCGCCGAGTCGATCGCGTCGCCATGCGCGCGCCGCGGCGCGCCGCCAGCAAGCTCCGCGATCCGTGCGCCGCGATCGGGATGGCGCGGCGCGATAATCAGCAAAGCGTCTGGGCGCGCGGCGCGAAGCGCGGCGTGCGCCGCAAGCGCGATCTCCTCTTCGCCCTCGTGCGTGCTCGCTGCCAGCCAAACCGGGCGGGTCCGGATTTCCGCTTCCAGCGCCGCGCGCTGCGCGACATCGACGCGCGGCGGCTCAACGGCGAGCTTGAGATTGCCGATGGCGAGGCCGCTTTCACCTCGCAGCCGCCCAAGCGCATCGGCCGTGCGCTTGTCTGCGGCCAGGGCGATGGTGAAGGCGCTGTTGAGCCGGCGCGCGGCGTTTGGCCAACGCGCCCAACGGCCGAGCGAGCGCGGACTCATGCGCGCGTTCACCAGCGCCAGGGGCACGCCGGCGGCTTGTGATTCCAATATGAGATTGGGCCAGATCTCGCTTTCCACGAACACGCCCAGATTAGGCCGCCAATGCGAAAGAAAACGCCGCACCGCATCGACCCGATCGATCGGTGCGAAAGCGTGACGCGTGCGCGGCGGCGGCCGCCGGGCGACGCGCTGGGCCGAGGTGAGCGTGCCTGTCGTAATGAGAAAAGAGAGCGCGGGATCGCGCGCGCCCATTGCTTCCGCGATCTGCAGCGCGACGCCGCTTTCGCCGACGCTGGCGCCGTGCAGCCACACCAACGCGCCGTCGGGCCTCGCCTCGCCGCCGTGGCCGAAGCGCTCCTGCAGGCGGGCTGGGTCTTCCTTGCCGTCGCGTGCGCGGGCGCGCAGATACAGCGCCGCGAACGGGCCGAGTGCGGCCGCAATCAGGCGATAGAGGCCGAGCAGCGGCGAGGAGGGCGTCTGCGCTGTCATCACGCCTCAGCCGGCTGCGCCACCGGCGGCGGCGTCGCCGGCTCGATGACTTCCGCGCCGGCGAGGCGGTCGGCTTCCGCGCTGATGCGGTTCAATTCGGTTTCGAGCTTCGCCCGCACGCGCTCCATTTCGGTTGTGTCGGCGTCGGGCGCCGGCGGCGGTATCGGATCGCCCCAGACCAGTGTTCCGCGGCCGAAAGGCAGCGGCAGAATGAAGCGGTCCCAGGAGGTGAACACTTTCCGGTTCTGCGTCGACCACGCGAGGGCGACAAGCGGCGCGCCCGCCAGCTTCGAGAGCTGAACCGGCCCCAGCTTGGCGCGCATGCGGGGCCCACGCGGCCCATCCGGGGTCATGCAAATCACGCCGCCGCCTTCTATGTGGCGCGCCATGGCCCGCATCGCCTCGACGCCACCCTTGCGCTTCTGGCCCTTGGCGGTCGAGCCGCGGATCACTTCCGCACCGACGGTCCGCGACGCATGAGCGACGATGCCGCCCTCGCGCGACTGGGAGATCAGCATTTTCGCCCGGGGAACGCCGGGCCCGAACGCCCACAGCTTGTGGGCCAAGGTGAAGCGGCCGTGCCAGACGCAGGCCACCATCTTGGCCTCGCCTCGGAAAAAGGGCTCGATCGCGCTTCGGTTGACGCTGCGCCAACGCGTCGTCACCCCTACAAACAGCATGTAGAGGCCCATGGTGCGTCCGACCAGGAATTGGACGACAGGGTTGCCGATAAGGGTCTTCAGCATGACATCCGAATGGCGCGCCGGGTGTGCAGAAGCGCCTGGGCTCCTTATACGGGGCGCCGACGCCGCCGCCCAGCTAGACGACCCATGAGTTCCAGCACGCCCGCCCAATCCAAAAGCCGGTTCGACCTCGCCACCCAAGCGGGACGGCGGGCGGCCGAGCGTGATCTGGTCTGGGCCGATCATGGTTTTCTCCGAACCGCGTTCTCCAATTTCCATTGGATCGACCCCGGGCGGATGGCGCGGGCCAATCAGCCTTCGCCTGCTCAGATTGCGCGCTACGCGGCGCTGGGCGTCAGAACCATCCTCAACCTGCGCGGCCCCTCCGACACCGGCTATTATCACCTCGAGCGCGAAGCCTGCGCCGAACACGGCGTGGTCATGATCGATGCGCGCATGCATTCGCGCGAACCGCCGCGCAAGGATCAGATTCTTCGCGCCAATGCGCTCTTTGAGACGATCGAGTATCCCGCGTTGATGCACTGCAAGTCGGGTGCGGACCGAGCCGGCGTGATGGCCGTACTCTACGCGCATTTTCAGATGGGCCTGCCGATCCGCGCGGCGATGGAGCAATTGTCGCTGAAATACCTGCACGTGCGGCAGGGTAAAACCGGCATGATCGATTTCTTCTTCGAGACCTACCTGAAGGAGACGGCCGCCAGCGGCAAACCATTCCTGCAATGGGTGGAAGAGGATTACGATCAGCCGGCGGTCAAGGCGGCGTTCATGGGCGAGTGGTGGGCAAACATTCTCGTCGATAGGATATTGCGGCGCGAGTGAAGCCCGTTGCGGCGGCTGGCGAAGTGCGGAATAACGCCCATTACACGGCGGCAGGGCGGGATGACGGTAAACGTTTTAGGGCGGCGGCTGCCAGCGACGGCGACCTACGCCGCAGCGCTCGGCGCGGCTCTCCTGCTGCTGGTCCTCACCGTCGGCGCCGCGTTCTGGCAAACGGCGCAGACGGCCACCGCGAACACGCAGGTCCGGCATGCCTTCGAACAGCGCGGCCATTACCGCGCGCTGCTGATCAGCCTCATGAACGGCGAGACCGCGCAGCGCGGCTACCTGCTGACCGGCGAACAAGAATACCTTGAGCCTTTGGCGGGCGTATCTGGCGCGGTGGAACGCGCTCTTGCTGCCCTCGCGGCCGATGCGGCGAACGAGCCCGCGATGGGGCCCGAGGTCGCGCGGCTCCGCGAGCTGTCGCTGCGCAAGATTGATGAGCTGACCCAGACCATCGCGCTGCGCCAAAGCGGGCGCGCAAACGAAGCGCTGGCCATCGTGGAATCGGATGCCGGGAAAGCGCTGATGGACGAGGTGCGCGCCATCATCGCCGGCGCCGAAGAGCGCGCACGCGGGCAATTGATCGAGAGCCTTGCCGCCTCTGACCGCGCGGCGGCGCGCTTGCGCTTTGTCATTCTCGCGGCGGGATTGCTTATCCTTGGCATCGGCGCGCTGCTCTTCGTCACTGTGCGCGGGGCGATGGCGGAATTGCGCGCTTCCCGCGACGAGGCGCAGAGCATCAACGTGCGCCTGACCGAGGAAATGGAGGGGCGCGAGCAGGCGGAGAGCAAAGTCCGCCAGATGCAGAAGATGGAGGCGATCGGGCAGCTCACCGGTGGCGTCGCGCACGATTTCAACAATATGCTCGCTGTGATCATCAGCGCGCTGCAATTGGCGCAGCGCCGGCTGCAGCGCAACGAAACCGGCGCCGAGCGTTTCCTCGACGCGGCGATGGACGGCGCGCGCCGCGCCGCCATTCTAACGAGCCGCCTGTTGGCGTTCGCACGGCGCACGCCGCTTAGCCCCAGTGTGATTGACGTCAACCGGCTGCTCACGGGTATGTCGCAATTGCTGCACCGGACGCTGGGTGAACCGGTGCAGCTTGAGATGGTGCAGGCCGGTGGTCTGTGGCGCGTACTGGCGGACGCGGGCGAGCTTGAAAACGCGATTCTGAATATCTGCGTCAATGCGCGCGACGCGATGCCTGCCGGCGGCAAGCTCACCATCGAATCCGCCAATGCCTACCTGGACGCGGCTTACGCGGCCGAGAACGCTGAGGTCTCAGCCGGTCAGTACGTGATGGTCGCCATCACTGACACCGGCCAGGGCATGAGTGAGGACATCAAGGCCAAGGCCTTTGAACCGTTCTTCACCACCAAGGAGATCGGCAAGGGGACGGGGCTCGGGCTCTCGCAAGTGCACGGCTTCTTGAAGCAAAGCGGCGGCCACGTCGCGATCTATTCAGAGATCGGTCACGGCACGACAGTGAAGCTTTATTTGCCGCGCACGCAACTTAGCGCGCCTGACGCGCCTCAGCCTGACGTGCTTGCGAGTGCGACGAGTGAGGATCTTCCCGGCGGCGATCCGGCGACGCTCATTTTGCTGGTTGAGGATGATGAGCGCGTGCGCAATCTCAGCGTCACCGCTTTGCGCGAACTCGGCTATAGCGTGATGCACGCGTCGAGCGGGGCGCAGGCGCTCGACGTCCTACGACAGCACCCAACGATCGCGCTCCTTTTCACCGACATCGTCATGGCGGAAATGAACGGGCGTGTGCTGGCCGACGAGGCGCGCAAACTGCGGCCGGACCTGAAAGTGCTGTTCACTACCGGCTATACGCAGAACGCCATCGTCCACAACGGCATCGTCGACGCCGACGCGCGCCTGCTGCTAAAGCCCTACACGCTCAAGGATTTGGCGACCAAAGTGCGTGCGGCGCTGGACGCTTAGAGCAAGGTGCGGCGGCGAGCTTGCGCCGCCGCCGCACGCATGCCTCTAGCGCGCTGGTCCGTCCTAGGCGACGGGGCTGTGCTCGCTCACCACATTGGCTAGGCGCGTCCGCTCTTGGATTGAAGCCAGCGTCAGCCCAGTAATATCCGCCACACACACTTGCACTTGATCGCGTTCGGCAAGCGAACGCGGTCCTGAGCGATCGCCACAGATGATGCCCGCCGCGCGTTCGACGCGCCGCTGCAGTTCTGCCGCATCCTTCGAGTCAGCGAGGTTGAGATCTCCGAACGGCACGCGTTGCGTGCGCTCCATCGTCTCGGCGTGCGCCGGCGCCAGCGAAAGCATGAAGGCGAATGCAAGGCCGGCGAGAATGGTTCTACGCATCACAAAGCTCCAGATTTGAGCACCGCTCGCGGCGGCGCGTGCGTGGAGCTAGAGGCGTTTGATATCGCCGATGTGAAACGGGTGATGCATTTGCGGATGGGTGCAGCGCGCAGCCGCACGATTAAAATTCGCAAAGCAAAACGGCGCCGAAATCAATCGGCGCCGTTCCAATAGCGGGTGGGGCTTATTTGCCCTTCACATTACC
>JBFWZB010000012.1:0-13393 GCA_050185805.1 Hyphomonadaceae bacterium | reverse complement strand
CGGGTGATGCATTTGCGGATGGGTGCAGCGCGCAGCCGCACGATTAAAATTCGCAAAGCAAAACGGCGCCGAAATCAATCGGCGCCGTTCCAATAGCGGGTGGGGCTTATTTGCCCTTCACATTACCTTCGCCGACATAGCCATCGGCGACGTAGCCGTCATCGACGGTGATCGTCGGGTCGTAGCCATAATAGCGCGATACGACGAGCGGGCTGTCCGCTTGCGCCACGGCGTTCGCGGTCGTCTCATACGTGCACACGCGGGTGACGTGATCTTGCACCACCGGCTCCGGTCCCGGGCGATCGCCGCAAACATTGGCGGCGGCGTTTTCCAGACGATTGATCAGAGCATCGGCGCCTTCGGGGCTGTAGGTGTCGAGATTGTGCTGTTCGACGATTTGTTGGCGCGGCGCTTGCGGGTCGGCGAAGGCGGCAGGCGCAAGAGCAGTCAGCGCCAATGCGGAAGCGACGGAGAGTACGAGTGAGCGTGACATGAGCGTATCCCTCTATTTGCGCCATGGCTGCTTGGCCGCGGCGGGAATTGGCAAGGCCATCAGCGGCCCTTCGCTCGTCAAACTCAGCGCCGGCGGATCAGTTCCGCTTAGGCGCGCGGTTCCACATTTTGAAATTGGAGGCGGCTCAAGCGCGCATAGAGGCCGCCGCGCTGCATCAGCTCTTCGTGCGCGCCCATTTCGACGATGCGGCCGTTCTCGAAAGCAAGGATGCGGTCGGCGTCGCGCACGGTGGAGAGCCGGTGCGCAATCACCAACATAGTGCGCCCTTTGGCCAATCGTTTCAGTGCGTCTTGAACTTGCGCCTCGCTGGCCGCGTCGAGCGCGCTGGTTGCTTCGTCGAGCAACAGAATTGGTGCGTCTCGCAGGAAGGCGCGCGCGAGCGCCACGCGTTGGCGTTCGCCGCCGGAAAGATTGGCGCCGCGCTCGCCGACGATGGTGTCGTAGCCTTGCGGCAGGCTGAGGATGAAATCGTGCGCGGCCGCGTCCTTGGCGGCTTCCTCGATCGCTTCTTGTGATGCGTCTGGTCTGCCAAGGGCGATGTTGGCGCGCACGCTGTCATTGAGCAGCGCCGCTTCTTGCGCCACCAAAGAGATCGCTTCTCGCAAGCTGGCGAGCGTCACGTCGCGCACGTCCTGGCCATCGATCTTCACTGCTCCGCCGGTGACGTCGTAAAGCCGCGGCAGCAGGTTGAAGACGGTGGATTTGCCCGCGCCGGACGGGCCGACGAGGGCGATGGTCTCGCCGGGTTCCGCGACAAAGCTGACGCCGTCGAGTGCTGCACCTTCGCCGTAGGAGAACGCGACGTCCTCGAACGCAACCCGCCCGTAGGGCGCTGCCAGCGGCGCGGCGCCCGGCCGATCGACGACTGCGCTTTGTTCGTCGATCAAGCCGAAAATGCGTGTGAGCGCAGCCAGCGCCTCGTTGAGCACGGTGTTGAAATTGCCGACCGCGCGCGCCGCTGGGGTGGCGACGCCGATCGCACCGATCATGCCGAGCAGATCGCCAAGCGTCATGTCGTCGGCGGCGATGCGCATGCCCGCAAGGTAGAGGACGCCAGCCAGTGCGAGGCCTCCGAGGATTTCCAGCAACGGCTCGCTGCGTGCGCGATTGCGCGCCAGTTTGAGCGCAATGTGACGGCGTGCTTCGAAGGCGCCTCGCGCCTGTTCGATCTGGCGCCGCTCTAGTCCGTAGGTCTTTACGAAACGTATGGCGCCAAAGGTCTCCGCCAGCTGCGCTGTCAGCGCGCCGATTTGCACCTGCGCCGCTTCCGTGGCGCGCCGCGCGCGCTTGGCGATCGATTGTAGCGGTCCGCCGGCGATGGCGAAGACACCGAGAACGACCACCGACAGCACCGGATCCAGCCAGAGCATGGAGCCAATGGCGCCGACGAGTGTCAGCGTGTCTCGGATGGCGGTCTGTGCGCCGCGCACCAAGCCCTCGCCGACGATGGTGACGTCGTTGGTGAAACGCGAGACCAGCTTGCCGCCATCCTCTTGGGCGAAGCGTGCGAAATCAGCGCCCATGAGGCGCGTGAACATGGCGGCTTGCAGGTCGCGCAGCACCTTTAGCGCGAGACCCTGTGAGAGCACCGCTTGCGCCCAGATCGCGCCCGCGCGAATGAGCGTGGCGGTGATCACCGCCACGGGGACGAGCGCAATCGCGTTGAGATCGCCCGCCTCGATGTTGTCGGTCGCGAATTTCAGGATCAGCGCGTAAGAGACGCCGGTCAGCGCCACCAGCGCCAACGCCGGAACCAGCGCGGTCAGATCAAGCGTGTAGCGGGAGACGTAATCGCGCCACAGCCGGCCAAGGAGGCTTGCGGCCTTGGCGCTCACGCGTGCTCCGTGTCCTTGTCCGGATCGAGCAGGCGATGCGCGTGGATGATGAAATAACGCATACGCGCATTGTCGACGGTGCGTTGCGCCGCACCCTTCCACGCGTCGTACGCGGCTTTGTAGTTCGGATAGGCGCCGACGAAATCGACGGCGCGGAGGTCGGCGAATTCGTGGCTGTCGAGCGCGTTCAACTCGCCGCCGATGACGAGGTGCAGCAATTGGCGGTCGTCGGGCATGTGTGCGTCAGTCCTAGCGCGGATCGCGGAAATGTTTCGTGCGCTCGATTACCAGAGGGTGGATGGCCGCGCCAGCGGCGACGCCTCCCGGTGCGCGCGGGATAGGTTGGTTAAACGCCACCGGCGAACCCCACGGGTCGGTGAAGCGGCCGCCAGCGGCCTCGACGATGGCCGCGCCCGCGGCGATGTCCCATTCGTTCTTGGCGCCGAAGAGGATGGTGAAATCGCGGTCGCCCTCGGCCACTTTGGCCATGCGATACGCGATCGATTGTTGCTCTGTGAATTCCATCTTTGGCCAGCTTTGCGGCCATCGCTGCGTGTAGAAGCCGGGTTTGCCGCTGACGCGCGCGCCTTCGAGCGTGTTGCGCGGGCTTGCGTTGATTGGCGCGCCATTCAATGTCGCGCCGAGGCCGGGCGCGCCCAGATAGAGTTCGTCCGTCATTGGGTTGAGGATGACGCCCGCGAAGGCGCGTTCGTTCTCAATAACGCCAATGCAGATGGTGAATTGCGGCGCGCCAGCGATCATCGCGGCGGTGCCGTCGATCGGGTCCAGCATGAAGACACGGCTTTTGCCCAGTCGCGCCTTGGCGTCGTCGGGCGTTTCTTCGGAGAGCCAACCATAATCCGGGCGCGCGCTTCTCAGCTTTTCCGTTAGCAAGGCGTCGACGGCGAGATCGATATTGGTGACCGGCCCGGCCGCGCCCTTCGAGCGCACGTCGAGCTTTTGGGCCAGAAGTTTTCGGACCAGAACCTGCGCTTGCCGCGCGGCGTCTTCGAGCAGGGAGAGGTCAGACGCCGCCGATTGCAAGGTCGTCCACGAACAAGCTGGGTGTTTCGAGCGCGCCACGATTGTCGAGATCCGCGCCGGGCGTGAGCCGCTGGTAAATCTCGAGCAGATTGCCGGCGACGGTAACTTCGCTCACCGGATAGGCGACTTCACCGTTCTCGAACCAATAGCCCGAGACGCCGACCGACCAGTCGCCTGTGTTCATGTTGAGCGAAGGCGAGAACATGTCGGTGATGAAGAGGCCCTTGCCCGCGTTGCGCATGAGGCCGGCTAAATCATCGGGGCCAGGCTTGACGAACAAATTGGCCGCGGCGATCCCGGGCGGGCCGCCATGACCCACTGTAGCGTGGCCATTCGGCTCCAGTCCGAGTTGGCGGGCCGCTGCGGAATTGAGCAGCCACATTGTCTGCACGCCGTCATCGACGATCATGTGCGGACGCACCGCGCCGCCTTCGCCGTCGAACGGCATCGACCCGATGGCGCGCTTCACGAATGGATCTTCGCGCAGCTCGAAGCCGGGTGCGAACACGCGTTGGCCGAGCTTGTCCTTCAAAAACGTCACGCCGCGGGCCACCGCCGAGCCGGATATCCCGGATAGGAACGGCGAGAGCATGCGTCCAGCCAGGCGGTTCTCGAAAATGACCGCCGCTTTGGTGCTCTTCAATTTGCGCGGGCCGAGGCGGCGCGCCGTGCGTTCGCCGGCGATGCGGCCAATGTCTGCGGCCTCAGGCAGATCGTCGAAGAAGCGCTTGGTGCGCCATTCGTAATCGCGCTCCATCTTGCCATCGCGTTCGGCGATCGGCTGCGTTCCGATGGAATAGGACGTCGACCGTTCCGAGCCTTCAAACCCGTCGGAGGTGGCGTAGACGAAGAAATTGTGTTCGCTCGATGCGCCGCCGCCGCCGGAATTGGCGATGCCTGGGATGGCCAGCGATTCCGCTTCGCAGGCCAGCGCCAGGTCGCGCAATTCCTCGGCGCTCGGGCGCGCAGTATCGGCCTGTTCCAGATCGGGGTGCGGGCCGGCGGCGCGGAAGCGCGCATCGAGAAGGCCGCAATATTTGTCCTCGGGGGCCGCCTTGGCCATCGCAACGACGCGCTCGGCGAGCGCCTGCAGGCCGCCGCTTGAAAGGTCCGTGGAGGAGGCCGCGGCCTGCCGCTTGCCGATGAAGGCGCGAAGCGCGACAGAGCGGCCTTCCTCGCGCTCCATGCCTTCCAGCGCGCCCATGCGCACTTCCGCCGACACGCTTTCGCGGGCGGAGAACGACGCCTCGGCGGCGTCGGCGCCCGCTTTGCGGGCGTGGTCGATCAAAGCCCCAAGGGCGGTGTGGGAATCAGCATCAAAAGCCATGACCCCTACATGGCCTCACGCCCTGATGGCGGCAATTGGGCGTTAAGATGCTTTCGCAACCGGATCAGAGCTGCTGCGAGAGCCCCGCCACGATCAGGCCCACGCCCAGCAGCAGATAGGCGATCCAAGTCAGCACCATGCCGAGCATCCGGCCGGCGTTGACGACGCCGGTGTGGAGGCCGACGCCGTGCAAAATTCTGCCGGCGGTCAAAGAAAGTCCGGCCGCGTGCAGCAGCCAAAGCGGGGCGGCCGGCTCCATCAGGGCGACGACGACGAGGCCGACAAGGCCCGCGGGGATGTATTCGGCGGCGTTGGCGTGGGCCCGGACGGCGCGCTCGAAATCACGGTTGTCGCCGGTGCCGAGCGTGATCTTGTGGGCGCGCCGCCCGCGAACCACTAGCGCTGCGAGCACCAGCAGAATCAGGATGTTGATGCCGACATAGAGGGCGGCGACTTCCAAACGCAGCATGAGGCGGCTCCGGCGCGGGTTCCCAGGGCGCGGACGCTAGCCGCATCCGCGCTCGCGCTTCAACGATTTGTTTTGCTTTCAGAAACCTCGCGTTCATCGCGTTCTGTCAAGGTCGCATCATACAAGATGCCTCGAAGGCATGGGGTCGGTGGATTTTGGAAGACGTGGGCGTTTGGGGCCTCGTTTGGGCGATGTTCGCGGCGACTGCCGGCTTCGGGCTGGCAGTCGCCGCGGCGACGCTTTTGCGCCGCGCCAGCGTCATCGACGAAGTGGAGTTTGACGGCGGCTACAACGCGCTCGCCGGTATCGTCGATCAGCACTGAGGTTTATGCGCGCCGCCGCAGCGGTTAGGCTGGCTCTCGAAGGAGACCGCCCATGCTGCGCACGCTTGTCATCATCGCTGCGTTCTTTCCGCTCGCCGCCTGTGGCGAGCAGCAGGCCCAGCACGCACCGGGCGCGCCGCAAGCCGAGGCGATCGATCCCTTCAATCTGCACATCGAAATCGGACGCTACGGTGCGATGATGGGGCAGGTGCGCGATCACACCGCCGAGACACCCAATGCAGCGCCGGAAGAGGACGTCGCCGACCCCATCGTCCTGGCGCGGCGTCTGCGCGAGACTGCGTGGGAGTACAACATGCTCGCCTCGCAGCTTTGCTCGCGCGGGCTCTTCGCCGAGCAAACCTGCGGCCCCGCCTTCAATCCGGTGTGGCTAGCCGATCCTGCCGACGCGAGCGTGAGCCTTGAGGAAATCGAAACACGCAAGGAAGCGCTGGGCGATCAAGTGCTGCCGCTCTGGAACGCCGTCTGCGAACAGGCGCGCCAAGGCGTGCCCGAAGAAGAGCAGATGATGGTTTGTCCGATGGAATGATCAGGCCAGCCGCCACACGGCGGCGCGCTTGATCTCCGCGTCTTCCAGCGCGCGCGTAACGGGAATGTCGTAGGCGGCGATTTGTGTGAGCTTCTCGCGCGGGAGATAGGTGCGCCCAGGATCGCCGATGAGCACTGTCTTGCCCGCGCGCTCAAGCGACGTCAGCCACGCGTACACACGCGGCGCCAGATCGCGGTCATAAAAGAGATCGCCGACCAGCACGACCTCGGCGTCTGTTGGCTCCCCGATTGGATCGGCGTCCGACGTCGCCAACGCCACCTCATTGAGCGCTGCGTTGAGCGCGGCGGCGTGGGCGGCGAAGCGGTCGATGTCGACGGCGAGTGCGTGCGCCGCGCCGGCCTTCAACGCTGCGATGGCGACAAGGCCCGAGCCGGACGCGACGTCCAGGATGCGCTTGCCGCGCACGATGTCGGGGTGGTCCAGCACGTAGCGCGCGAGCGCCTGGCCGCCGGCCCAGGCGAACGCCCAAAATGGCGGCGGCAGCCCCAATTGGCCGAGTTGCTCCTCCGTCAGCTCCCACAGCGCGACGGCGTCGTCGGCGAGGTGCAAGCGAAGCTCCGGCAGGTGGCTCAGCGTCAGGACGCGCGTGTTCTCGCGGATGAAGGCGGGAATGTCCGCGATCATCAGGCGGCGGCGGGCGCGCTTGTCGCTTGCCGCAACACGCTCAGATAACCGGGCGCGATCTGCATCCGGGCATGCAGGCCCTTGTCGCGCAACATGGCGTGCATGCGCTCCAGCCGGTAGCAAGGCACGTGCATGAACACGTGATGTTCGGCGTGAAAATGCACCCAATACGGCGCGATGAGGAGGCGTTCGAGCACATTGGCTTTGGTCGTGCGCGCATGGCTGAAGGGGTCGTCCCGCGTGTCGACGCATGCATGCTCGGCGATGTTGCGCAGCCGCGTGACTAACGGAAACCACGTCGCCATTGGCGCGATCCAAAGCGCTGGGTAGGCCCACCAATACCCGGCGGCGACAAGTGCGGCGAGCAGGAGGGCGTTGACGATCAGGAAATGTGCGGTCGAAGTGTTGACGACTTCGCCGGGCTTGCGCGCGCCGAACAATTGCGCCGCGCGCTGCTTGAAAAAGGTCTGTCCAGTCAGGTCGCGCACGATTTTGCGCCACAGCGAAGCGCGCGTGATCGGGAACGGCGCTGAGAGCGGAAGGTCAGGGTCTTCCGGCTGCTCGGTGTAGCGGTGATGCTTGAGATGGTAAGCGCGGTAGCTGTCGAGCCGCCCGCCTACAGGCGCCGCGCACAACCATTCACCGACCCAATCGTTGATGTCCTGGTTCGGATGCAGCGCGCCGTGCGCCGCATCGTGCATCAGGATGGCGAGGCCGAGCTGGCGGGCGCCGATCAGCATCACCGCCAAGACGTACGTCAATGGGTTCGGCCACAGGATGAACATCGCGCCCGCCGCACCGATGAGCGCCCAGCCGCCGGCGACAAGCATGAGCCCGCGCCATGTCGAGCGTGGCGAAAGCCGCGCCCATTCTTCGGGCGTGAATAGGGATTTGGGATCGATGCGGGCCACGGCGGGCATGCGCCGAGATTACCTCAATCTCACTCGAACATAAATGTGCGTTTCAGCCCTGCTTCGCCCGCGCGGGTAAAGTCGAGCACGCGGGAACTGCCCCGTTGCTCCGCCCAGCGCCGTTCGAAGATCACGTCGAGAATCCCGGCGCCGAGCGCGCCGGCGAGATGATGGCGCCGCACGCTCCAATCCAGGCAGGCGCGGCAGATCGGTCGCGCGCCGGTTTCCAAGTCTTCGATATCGACGCCGAAGGTCTGCACCTTGATGCGGCCGAGCTTGGTTAGCGCGAACGTCTTTTCCGGACCCGGCGTCATCCACTTGTTCTTGATGAAGGCGTCGAACAGCGCCACGCCGAGCTCGCCGGCGAGGTGATCGTAGCAGAGGCGCGCATGCCTGAGCGCAGGCTCCTTTGGGCCGGGCCGCGTGCGCAATGCTTTGGCGCGCGCAGCCACGCCCATCAGCGTTTCCAATAAGCCCGCGACGTCTGCGTCCGCCAGCGTGTAGTAGCGATGCCTGCCTTGCGCTTCGACGCCGACAAGCCCCGCGGCGCTCAGCTTGGCGAGGTGCGAACTCGCGGTCTGCTTAGTGACGTTCGCTTCCAACGCCAATTCGCTCGCGGTCAGCGCAGCGCCGTTGAGGAGCGCCGTCATCATGTTTGCGCGTGCGGGATCGCCCAGTAGAGCGGCGATCGCGGCGATGTTGGGGCCGTGTCGCATGGTTCGACCGTAATCGTACCATGGGAGGCGCGCAATGCTTTATCTCAGCAGCAGGAGGCCTACATGCTCACCTGCTTCATCCGCTACGAGATTGATCCGTTCAAACGCGCTGAATTCGCGCAATATTCGCGCGCCTGGGGCGAGGCTATCCCTCGTTGCGGCGCCGATTTGATTGGGTATTTCGGTCCGCACGAGGGCTCCGCGACGCTGGCTTATGGCGTCTACAACATCGAGAGCTTGGCGGCCTATGAGGCCTATCGCGCGCGCTTGGCCGATGATCCGCTTGGCCAGGAGAATTATGCGTTCGCGCAACGTGAGCGGTTCATTCTGCGCGAAGATCGCGTCTTTTTAAAAAGGGTGTCGGCGTGATCGCGGTTCTGTTTGAAGCGTGGCCGCACGAACAAACGCGCGACGAATATTTCCGCATCGCCGCGGATCTGCGGCCGCATCTCGACGGGATCGACGGCTTCGTATCGATCGAGCGCTTCCAAAGTCTGAGCGACGAAGGGAAGATACTTTCTCTCTCATTCTGGCGCGACGAAGCCGCCGTCGCTCGTTGGCGGAGTTTTGAGCAGCATCGGAGCGCCCAAGTGCAGGGGCGCGCGCGCATCTTCGCCGACTATCGTCTGCGCATCGCGTCGGTGGTGCGTGATTATGGCCTGCACGAACGCGCGCAGGCGCCTTGTTAGAGCTTGGATTGTTCTGGCGTCTGCGTGTCGGCGACGCGCCACAAATGCCACGCCGCGGCGGAGCGGAAGGGCGCCCAGCGTTCGCCATAGGCGCCGAGCGTTTTGGGCGTGAAGCTGCGGCGATAGAGCTTCTCTGCGCCCTTGCGGACGCCGAGATCGTCGATCGGCAGCACGTCAGGGCGCCCAAGCGTGAAGATAAGATACATCTCCACCGTCCAGCGACCCACGCCTTTGGCTTGCGTCAGCCGCTCTATGATCTCTTTGTTCGGCAGCCTTGAGAGCGCCCGCGCCGGCGGGATGATCCCCTCGATGCGCTTGAGCGAAACGTCCTTCAGCGCAGCGATCTTCTGGCGTGAAAGTCCAGCGCCGCGCAGCAGCTCCGGCGGCGCCTCCAACAGGTCTTCCGGGTCAGGATGATCCTTCTCGGGCCACAGCGCCAAGACGCGCCCATGGATCGTGCCCGCGGCTTTGCCGGACAATTGCTGGTACACTACCGAGCGCACCAAGGCCCGGTACGGGTCCTTGCGTTTCTCGAAACTGGTGGGAAACGGTTCGTGTCCCGGCACGACCTTGGCGAAGCGCTTGCACACTTTCGAGAGGTGGATTTCCGCGTCGCCCACATCAGCCTCCGATATGGGGCCGCAGCGTACGCCAGATCGGCTCGATGGCGAAAGCCAGCAGAAGCGCTGCGCCGATCATCGCATTGGCTTTGAAGGCGCGCAGCGCCGTTTCAGGGCGCGCGTCGTCGACGCTTTGCAGCATCGGCCAGATCATGAAGGCGCCGATGAGTCCTAAAGCGGCGAACGCAGCCAGCGGCGCGCCGGCCAGCCAAACTGCAACGCCCCATAGAAATAACGCCAGCACGTAAAACAGAAGCGTCCACGTCCGCCATTGCGCGGCGAACAGGCGCGCCGTCGAACGCACGCCGATCAGCGCATCGTCCTCGCGATCCTGCAGCGCGTAGATCGTGTCGTAACCGATGGTCCAGGCGATGCAGCCGGCGTAAAGCGCCAGCGCCTCCGGCGGGACTTGATCGGGATAGGCTACGGCTGCGCCGCCCACCAGCGCGCCCCATGAAAAGACAATGCCAAGCCAAGCCTGCGGCCACCAGGTTATGCGCTTCATCAGCGGGTAAAGCGCCACCAGCGGCAAGGCGCACAGCGCCACGATCTGCGCGAAGCGGGGAAACGCCAGCAACGCGATGAGACCCGCCAGGCATTGCAGCAAAAGCCACACCCACGCCGCCCTCAGCGAAACAGCGCCCGATGGAATGGGGCGCCCGCGCGTGCGCGCGACCTTTCCGTCGATCTCCTTATCAAGGATGTCATTATAGGTGCAGCCGGCCCCGCGCATGGCTATGGCGCCCAAAACGAACGCCGCTGCGTAGAGCGCATCTTGCGCGAAGAAACCGTCCTGCGTCCGAACCAGGACCAGCCCCATCAGGCATGGCAGCAGCAGCAATTGCCATCCGATCGGCCGGTCGAGCCGCGAGAGCTGCGCATACGGCCGGGCCCACGCGGGAAGGCGCGCCGTCCAGTGTCGCGCCAATGCATCGGCGGGTTTCAAATCGCTCACGTGGGCTTGATGCGCGTGGGTTTCGCTGGACGCAAGCTGAGGGCGTCGCTATCTGAACCACTGTCTTAGAGGAGACGATATGGTCACCGGCAAACCGCGAGTTTAACGCGCACGGCGCCGCGAACGGCAGCCGTTGAGCACCGAGGCCGCGCGATGCGGTTTCCGCTCCGAATTTCCGCACGCCGACTAAGGCTGCGGAAAACCGTTCGCCGAGCCGCGCTGGCCTGACCATTTCCACGTCTCCAGCTTCTCGTTCCCACATTGGAGGTCCGCCCGGCGCCGGCATGCGCCGCGCGTAACCGCATTGGTATTCGCATGAGTGACGCTTTTGACATCGACGACGACGCGCCCGGCCGCCGCAAGGCGAGCCTGCGCGAGGTCGCGGCCTTCATGTGGCGGCATTGGTCCCGGCAACCTGGCAAATTGGCCTGGTTCGGTGTTTTCTTTTCGCTCGCGGTGGCGGCCGATCTGGCCTTCCCGTTCGCATCCGCGCGCCTGGTGGAGGCGCTCTCAAACGGGCCGAACGCGGAGGGCGTGCGTGCGGCTGCCTGGGGTTACGGCCTCGTCGCATTGCTGGCGTTCACGTTTTACGTTGCGCGCAACATCGGCGTGCGGTTCTGGATCCCCTTCGCCGCCAACAACATGCAGCGCATCGTCGCCGATGGTTTCCGCGACGTGCAGCGCTTCTCGGCCGATTGGCATGCAGGCAATTTCGCCGGCGCGACGGTGCGGCGCGTTTCACGGGCGATGAACGCCTACGACATCATCTCCGACACGTTGGTTTGGTACATGCTGCCGGCGGCGGGCGTGCTGATCGGGGTGACCGTGCTCACATTCCTGCAATGGCCGGTGATCGGGCTCTTCACCGCCGCCGCCATCGGCGCGTTTCTGCTGACGGCTTACGTTATGGGCCGGTTCTACATAGCCGAGCCGCTCCGGCACTACATCAAGGCGGACACCGCCATCGGTGCGGCGCTGGCCGATTCCGTCAGCTCCAACGCGACGGTGAAGGCGTTCGGCGCCGAAGCGCGCGAGCAGGCTCGGTTCGATGCGGTTGTCGGGCGTTGGAACAGGGAGGCGCTGCGCACTTGGTATCGCTCAACCGATTCCTGGGTGCTGCAGAACATGCTGCTATTCATTCTGCAAGCGGGGCTGCTTGGTCTCGTGCTGCTGGAATGGACGCGCGGGCGCGCCACGGCGGGCGACGCCGTGTTCGCCATTACTGCTTTCCTGCTTGTCTCCGGCTATCTGCGCACATTGGGCGAAAACGTGCAGAACCTGCAGAAGGGCGTCGCCGACATTGAAGACGTCGTCGCCTACGCCCGCGCGCGCGCTGAGGTGGTGAACCGCGATGACGCCGCCGCCTTCAAGCGCGGCCCGGGCGCCATTCGCTTCGAGCAGGTCGCGTTCAGCTACAAGAACGCCGCCGAGCCGCTCTATCGCGATTTCTCGTTGTCGATAGCACCGGGTGAAACCGTGGCTTTGGTCGGGCCGACGGGTTCGGGCAAGACCACGTTCGTGAAACTGGTGCAGCGTCTATACGACGTCGAGGACGGCGCCATTCGCATCGACGGCCAGGATGTACGCGCGGTGACGCAGGAAAGCTTGCGCCAATCCATCGCTGTCGTGCCGCAGGATCCCGCGCTGTTTCACCGCTCGCTGCGCGAGAACATTGGATACGCGCGTCCCGATGCGCCGTTGGATGAGATCGTCGCCTGCGCCAAGCGCGCGCGTGCGCACGATTTCATCGCCAAACTTCCCGGCGGCTACGACACCGAAGTCGGCGAGCGCGGCGTGAAGCTTTCGGGCGGCGAGCGCCAGCGCGTGGCTTTGGCGCGGGCGTTCCTGGCTGATGCGCCCATCCTCATTCTCGACGAAGCCACCTCATCGCTCGATGTGGAGACCGAGCGGGAGGTGCAGGAGGCGATGGCCGAGCTCAAGCGCGGCCGCACCACCATCGTCATCGCCCACCGGCTCTCCACCATCCGGGAGGCCGACCGCATCCTGGTGTTCGACAAGGGCCGCATCGTCGAACAGGGCCGTCACGCCGAGCTGATCGGCGAGGGCGGGCTCTATGCGCGCCTCAATGCGCTTGCGCGGGGCGATCTTCTGGCCGATGAGGCGGCTTAGATTGTGTGACAAAGCCGTCGCAAACCGCGCGCGGTTTGTGACGCCGGCGTCGCAAAACCTGCTGCGTGGTGCGCGTTTTGTGACGCTTCACCATGACGGGGAAAAACTGCAGGCCCATGGCGCAGCCACGTATCCTGATCGACGAACCGCTTTCGCCTGGCGCGCTTATTGCGCTGAGCGAGGCGCAAAACCGTCATGTCGGTCAAGTGTTGCGCCTGGGCGAGGGTGATGGCGTGCGCATCTTCAATGCGCGCGATGGCGAATGGTCCGCGCTTATCGCGCAGAAAGGGAAGCGCAGCATCATCATTCGCGTGGATGCACTGCTGCGAGCAGCCAGATCCGTTCTCGACCTCGACTTGCTGTTTGCGCCAGTGAAGCGACACGCCACCGACCTCATCGTCGAAAAAGCAACCGAACTTGGCGTCGCCAGAATCCGCCCGATCATCACCCAGCGCACCATCGCCGAGACGGTGCGCCTGGATCGGCTTCAGGCCATCGTGCGCGAGGCCGCGGAACAGACCGAGCGCTTCGACGCTCCGGAGATTGCCGAACCGGTCGCCCTCGCCAAGGCGCTCGACGGATGGGATAGCGCGCGCTCGCTGATCTACGCCGATGAAGCTGGCGACGACGCTGCGCAGCCCTGGGGCGGCGAACGCGGCCGAGCTGCT
>JBFWZB010000011.1:12651-78354 GCA_050185805.1 Hyphomonadaceae bacterium | reverse complement strand
TTCAATGATGAAGCTCTGCCGCTCGCTATGCGGCAAATACACATCGACGCGATCCCATCCGGGCCAGCCTTCACGCGCTTCAAAGCCAAGGATTTGGCCGTTATGGCTGGACACCGCCGAGTTGATCTTCGGCGTGCCGGAATTCGGCGTGTAGATCGAAAGCTTTTCGATCGGCTCCAAGAGCACTGGATCGCAATCAGCCAGCGCCTCGTTCATGCCCAGCCGGCCGGCTGCGTGGAACGAATGCTCCGAAGAATCCACGCTGTGGAACGAACCGTCGATCAAGGTGACCGACACGTCGACTACAGGATAGCCGATTGGCCCTTTGGTCATCGCGTCTCTGACGCCGGCCTCGACCGCGGGGATCCATTGCCGTGGAATGGCGCCGCCTGTGATCTTGTCGACAAACTCGAAGCCGCCGCCGCGCTGAAGCGGCTTCACTTGGATGACGCAATCGCCGAATTGACCATGGCCGCCAGTCTGCTTCTTGTGACGCCCGCGCTTCTCGGCGCTCTTTCGGATCGTTTCCTTGTAGGGAGTCGACGGCCGCGCGGTTGAGACATCGACGCCGAAGCGACCCTTCAGCTTATCCACGACGTGACGCAAATGCGGCTCGCCCTGCCCAAGCAATAGAATTTCGTGCGTGGTCGGATCGTGATGCACGCCAAGGCCTGCGTCCTCATCGACCAATTTTTGCAGTGCGCCCGAAAGGCGGACGTCGTCCTTGCGATCTTTTGTGGCGATGGCGAGCTGATAGACGGGAAAGCGCGGCGGCGGTTTGATCTTCGCCGCTTGAGCACCGTTCTTAGACAGAATATCGCCAGCGGCTACGGGATCGAGCTTGCCGATGGCGACAATATCGCCTTCTGGCGCGTTCGAAATCTTCTTGGTCTGCGTGCCTTGCACCGAGAAGAGCGCGCCCGGCCGGCCGCTCGAGCCGTCGCTAAGTGTGACCTGATCGGAATCGTTCAGCGGCCCGCCGAAAACGCGCGCGTAGGCGAGTTTCCCCGCTTGGCCGGCATGCGAGAGCTTCATCACGTAGCCCCCGGCGCTGACGCCCAGCCGCGCAGCCGCAACCTCGGGCAGAGGCGTATCGTGCCGCAGCGCCTTCAACAGACGGCGCACGCCATGGCCTTGCGCGGTCGAGCCGAAAAACACGGGCGCAATCAATCCTTCCTGGGTTTCGCGAACGAGATCGGCAAAGACGGTGTCCTGATCCGGCGTCACATCCGACAGCAATTGCTCCATCAGCGCATCGTCGAAATCCGCCAATTGCTCGAGCATATGGAAACGCGCCTCAGTTTCGCGCTCGGCAATCTCGGCAGGTATGTCGATGCGCTGCGAGGCCTTGCCTTGTTGGTAGAGGAAGGCGCGCTCCAGCGCGAGATCAACGAAGCCGGCGACGTGCTCGTCTCTCCAGATCGGAATTTGCCGCGCCACCAGCGGCAGCGCGCTCACGGGCTGCAGCGCCTCCAACAGATCGCGCACGCGCCCGCGCGCCTGATCGATCTTGTTGATGAAGAGCGCATGCGGAATCTTCATGGCCTCCAGCGCGTGCAGGAAGGGCTGGATGAGAATCGCCTTGTCGGGATCGGGATCGGCGACGACCAGCGCGAGATCGGCGGCGGCAAGGGCGTAATCTGCGTCGGCGGAAAAATCGACCGCGCCCGGCGTGTCGATGAGGGTGTAGTGATCGCCCAGATAATCGAGCGCAGTGACGGAGAGTTCTGTCGATTGCCCGGCGGCCGTCGGCGATGAACCCGCCCCGCCCGAAGCGGCGGACGCCAACGCGGCGGCCAGCGCGGTTTTGCCCGCGCCCGTCGGCCCGACAATCGCAATCGCTCTGACGCTATTGGCTTGGCGCGCAGCCATGGACACCTCCCTTGGATGGGCGGCGCCCCGCGGCTGAGGCGCCGCTTCTGCTTATGTCCGGCGCTTTGGAGGCCGGCGAGGCACTGTTTCACATGCGGGACGATGCGCCAAGACGCCACGGCCGTCCGACCAGTTGGACGGGGTTTCGGTTCCAAATCCGCGCTTGACCCCGGAACTTTCTCGGCTAGGGAGGAATACGCCGCTTTCGCGGCACGCAGCGGTTCGGGGACGCCCCGGACGAACTGAAACAGGGAGTACGGGACCATGAGGATTGCAACTCTCCTCGCGGCGGTGGCGGCGCTGAGCGTGGCTGCGTGCAGCCAGGCTGAAGTCGACCAAGCTGGCGCGGACGCCGAAGCGGCGGCCGAAGACGCGGGCGCGGCGGCGGGCGATGCGGCTGACGCAGTTGGCGAAGCGGCGCATGACGCCGGTGAAGCCGTTGAAGGCGCGGCGAACGACGCCGCCAACGCGGCCGCCGCTGCAACGGACGACAATCCGGCCACCACGCCGTAATCGCTCCGTCCGACGGAATAAAAACGGGCGCGCCTTCGCGGGCGCGCCCGTTTCATTTTGCGCCACTAAACCGCGCCGGCGTCGCGCAATCACAGCTCTTCCAGCCCCAGGGTCCGGCTCAAGCAGTGTTTTCCACGCGACTTCATGCTATGCGCACTTATGCAGGCCCAGCACCCGTTCCATCTCGCGTTCCCGGTCCGCTCGCTGGCGGAGGCGCGTGATTTTTACGGTGCATTGCTCCAATGCCCTGAGGGGCGCTCTTCACCGGACTGGGTCGATTTCAACCTCTACGGCCACCAGATCGTCGCGCATCTGGCGCCGCATGAAACTAGCCGCGTCGCGGCCAACGACGTCGATGGCGACGCCGTGCCGGTGCGCCATTTCGGTGTCGTGCTGCCAATGCAGGAATGGGAGGCGCTGGCGGCGCGCCTGCGCGAAGCGGACGTCAGATTCCTTATCGAGCCGCATATCCGCTTCAAGGGCGAGATTGGCGAGCAAGCGACGATGTTCTTCTTGGACCCGAGCGGCAACGCGCTCGAATTCAAGGCATTCGCTGACCCTAGCCGTTTGTTTGCGCGCTAGGCTCTCAGCGATCGGGCAGAGGGATGAATTCCGTTTCGTCGCCGGGCACGACACCGAAACGACCCGCCTTCCAATCCGCCTTCGCTTGCTCGATGCGCTCTTTGCGCGAGGAGACGAAATTCCACCAGATATGGCGCGGCCCAAGATTAGCGCCGCCGAGCAGCATGAAGCGCGCCGGCGTTTCTGCTCGGATTGTGCTGGCGTCGCCAGGCCGGAATACCAAAAGACGCCCAGGCTCGAAGCGATCGCCCGCGACTGAAATCGCGCCGCTGACGAGATAGAGACCGCGCTCTTCGTGTTCGGCGTCAAGCGGCAGCGATGCGTCAGCGTCGAGTTCGACATCGGCATAGAATATGTCTGAATATGTCTTGGTCGGCGCCCGCTTGCCGTAGAGCGCGCCCGCGATAACACGCATGCGCTTGCCGCCCTCATCAAGCGTCGGCAATTCATCCACGCCGTGATGCACGAAAAACGGATCGCTCTCCTCGTGCGCCTCCGGCAGCGCCACCCACGACTGAATGCCGGCGATTGGCGAGCCGGATGCACGCAGATCCGGCGCGGTGCGCTCGCTGTGGGCGATGCCGCGGCCGGCATTCATCCAGTTGACGTCGCCGGGCCTGATCGCTTGCGCCGAACCCAAGGTGTCGCGGTGGAAGATCTCACCCTCGAACAGATAAGTGATTGTTGCGAGATTGATGTGCGGATGCGGGCGCACGTCGAGCCCTTCGCCCGCGGCGAAGTGCGCCGGGCCAAACTCGTCCCAGAATATGAACGGACCAACCATGCGTTTTTCCACCGCCGGCAGCGCGCGCCGTACGGAAAAACCGCCGCCCAAATCGCGAGGCTTCGGCTCAAGGGTGATCATCACGGCCTTCGCCGCATCGTCGAAATCGGGCGGCCTCTCATCTCCAGGGCGTATGCTCATGGCGTCAATCTAGGGCGCGTAGGCGCGAGCGTCACCCTCAGAGATCGTCATGTCGGCGATCGCCCGCCATCAGCGCCGCAGCTTCAATGGCGGCGCGGACGCGATCGGGCCGCTCCATTGGCAGCATGTGGCCTGCGCCTTCGATGGTGGCCACGCGCGCACTGGGCCTTAGCGCGGCGATGCGGTGCGCGGCTGCTTGGCGAATTGTCGATTGGCGCTCCGCCCGCAACAAAACGAGCGGGCCATCATAAGCGCGCAGCGCCGCCCAGGGATCGTTGCGTTGGGCGCAGAATGTGGCGGCTTCGTACTTCGGATGGCATGCGAGCTTCACATGCCCGGACGGCGTATCGACCAGACCGTCAGCGACATAATCCTCGATCATCTCGCGCGGAAAGGCCTTGAACACGCCGCGATTTGTGAACGCTTCGATCGCGGCTTCCCGGCTCGGAAAGCGGCGGCGGCGATTCACAGCCTTTCGCGCCAGTGAAAAAACGTGCCGGTTGATCATCGGGGCAAACGGCAGTTCCGCCAACGCATACCCGACCGCCGGCAGGATCACTGGATCGATCAACGCCAGTGAACGTACGAGATCAGGCCGCCGCCCCGCGGCAAGCAGGCTCACTGTCGCGCCCATAGAATGACCTGCGAGCGTCACCGGTTGCGCAAAATGCCGTTCCAGCAGCGCGATCAGGTCATCTCGGTGGCGCCGCCACGATGTATAGCCGAACGTCCGCGCCTTCAGCTGGGTGCGCCCATGGCCGCGCGCGTCCAGCGCCAGCACGTGAAATCGATCGCCAAGCGGCTGCAACAGCGCCCGATAAGTGCGCGCATTGAAGCCCGTGGCGTGGAGAAAGACGATGTCCGGATTTGGCGTCGCAGCGCCAAAAGCGATGCCAGCCATCGCGCCGCCGGGAACCGGATAGATGACGCGCCGGAACCCTTCGAGGCTCGTTTCGGTGACGGTCGAGTCTGCCACGTCAAGAGTTTGGCGCGCCCGACGCGGAAGTCCAACCTCTCAGCCGAACACGCGCCGCAAAATGTCCGTCGTGCGCCGCAGTGGGTCGCGGCGGATGGCGCGTTCCTCCTCGGCGATGAAAAGGAAGCAGCCATCCAGCGCCTTGGTGGTGGAGAAATCCACGATCTCGGTGCGGAGCGAATTCGTCATCGAGGCGAGGCCTACCTCACGCAAAGCCGTCCGCAGAAGCGTGAACACGCCCGAATCCGTGAGCGCGCGGTTCATTGGCGGCCGCAGCGCGCGGGTCAGGCGCGTCTCGGTGGCGCCGCGCAGGTAGCGTGTGGCGGAATCCTCGCCGCCGCGCACGATGTCGAAGGCGTCGCCAATGGTCATGTCGCGCACCGCGCCGAGGAAAAGCTGCGACGCCTCCGGCATCGCCGTCGAGGCCGCGCGATTGACCTCCTGCTGCAAGGCGTCTAGCGGCTGGGCCATGTTGAAACGGCGCAGATTGTCCTGCGCAGCGCCTAGTAGGCCCGGCAGAGGGATGCGCACGCGCGGATCGTCGAAAAAGCCGTTGGGCTGCGCCAGACGCGTGGTGGCGTTCATCGCCGCCAGGCCCAGCGCGTCGCGCACGCCGCGGCTCGCATCCCCCTGCGTCAAGCTGTCGAGAAGCGGCTGCGTGGCGAACGCGGGCGCGGCGGCAAGCCAAAGCACGAGAGTGCGGCGAAGCATCTGATTCTCCCGCCGCGATCATAACATCGGCGCAAGACACGGCTGCGCGTCACACTCGATCACAAAACGTGAGCATCCCGGCACACGACAAACGTCACGGAAGCAGGCATCGTTTCGCCCATGACGCTCTCTGACCTGCTCCCCAAGCTGCACTACCCGTCCCGGGCCGAAAAACTGGCCGATGGCTGGGTGCATGGCATCGGCCTCGGCGTGTTTTCGGTCGCGGTGCTGACGCTGCTTGGCCTCGCCATCTGGCAAGGCGGCTTGGGCATGGCGAGCGCGGTGGCGGTGTATTCGCTCTGCCTGGTGACGATGATCGTGTGCTCGCTCGTCTACAACATGGCCGAGAACCACAAGCGCAAGAGCTTGCTGCGCCGCTTGGACCACGCCGCCATCTTCCTGATGATCGCCGGCACCTACACGCCGTTCACAACGCTGCGCTTCGAAGGTGATTGGGCGATTGGCATGACGGCGGCGGTGTGGACGCTGGCGCTCATCGGCGTTGCCGGAAAACTATTCCTGCCCGGGCTCGGCAAGAAGATTTGGATCGCGCTTTACGTGGCGCTTGGTTGGCTTGTGGTCGCCGCCATGGACCCACTCACCGCCGGCGTGCCGCTCGCAGGCGTCATCCTGCTCGCGGTCGGCGGCGCGCTCTACACGATCGGCGTGCCGTTCTACGTTTGGCAGCGCCTGCCCTTTCGCCGCGCCATCTGGCACGGCTTCGTGTTCGTGGCGGCCGGCGTACATTACGCGGCGGTGCTGACAGGCGTTGTGTTCGCCTAATTGCGCGACGCATTCGGCTTATCCCACACGCCGGGGTTGGCCCTATACCCGAGTGCGACGGGTCCCTAGTCGATGAAAAAGCTCGAGGAGGACCTGAGCAGTGAGGCACTTTCTACTGACGCTTGCGATCTTCGCATTTGGATTGATTGAGCCGAGCGCGGCGCAGGAGCGCCGCTTCAGCACGGGCATCGCCGGATCGAACGCGCCGGACTCGCACGATCGAACGCGCTACTATTTCGACATGCCAGCCGTACGGCAATTGCTGCAGCGGCTCGAATCCGGCCCCCTCAACCGCCAGGATATAGAAGAGCAGCTCGCTGGCTCGAACGCGACGGTCGAAGATTTGTTGCGCACATCGGTCGTTGCCGAGCACGAGGGCCGCTTCATCATCGGCTTCAACTACTACACGCTCGAGGACATCCGACTCGTCCGCCGCATCGTTGCCCAACACACGCCATCACTAGTCGCCGCCTATGAGCGTGAGCGTCCTGCATTGCGGCGAGCACTCGATCGTTACAACGTGAGGAGTGTCGATAAGGACGTGCTAGCCTACGTTCTAATCGCAGGCATCGGCCTCAATTGGGATGGACTTAGGTTCACTCAAGAAGCCGGCTACCGGAGGCCCCTCTTGGTCACCGGATCAAACTTTTCCTACAGCTTTTGGGCGACGGAGCGTGATCCTGAAGCCAGCACGCGCGGCTGGATTTGGGGCAGTTCATCGGCCCCCTTGGAGTTCCGCAATCTGACCCCGCCAATCGACTACAGCTTTACATCGTACGGCGATCCGGACAGCTATGTCGTGCGCCGGATGAATTTGCCCGACCTCCTCTTTTTCAGCCGCGACGAGATGCACCCCCCGATCCAAACGCTTGCCGACCGCATCGGCTATACGGACGAAGACGTACTCGGCATTCAATTGCAGCAAGTGATCGGCTTCGGCGTTGGCCGAAGCCTCGGCGAGATCTTGTTTGCGCTGCGGAGCGGTCCGAAATCGACGAACACTCTTGCCGAACATGTGCGCCCTGAGGATCAACCGCGACTTGGTGCTTTGCTCGACCTGCTAGAGGAAATTCAATATGTGCGCAGAGACCGCCGGGGGCGATACGAACTTCTTATCCCGGTATTCGATCACCAGGACTTGGCGATGACGGAGGAGGTCCTTGCGATCAATCGCCGCGTCCTAAATGCATGGACGGCGGAGCACATCCCGATCATGGAACGGGAAATGTCGGGCATCACTGTTTTGCGGCAGGGCCTGACGTTTGACGCAGCCTTCACCCAAATCTGGCACGAAATTTTCGGATTAGCGACCTACCAGCTGACACAGGCCTCCTACATTGCGGATGCTTATGCCGCGGATCGTCGATATCCCGGCTCTTACGGGATGGTCTGGCGTCATGCTGTCTATCCGGGTTTCAGGCCCAGCTAGACCTCAGACCTACAGCTGACCACTTCCGCGGCGGCGCCTCGCACGGCGGAAGCCAGCGCCGTGGCGAGGGAATGGGCGCAGCTTGACTCCATTCGCCATTTCGCGATTCGCTACCCGCCATGAACACCTGCTTCGACCTCAGCATTGAAAACAAGGTCGCGCACATCGTGTTGAAGCGCCCGGAGGCGTTCAACTCGATGCCGCGCGCGTTCTGGAACGAGCTGCCGGAGGTGGTGAACGACATCAACGATAACGCCAAAGCGCGCGTCATCGTGCTTTCCTCGACCGGCAAGCATTTCACCTCCGGCATGGACCTCGGCGTCTTCACTGATGGCGAAGGCGTCGCCGCCTCCGGCGGTGATCAATACGCGCGCGCGGAAGCATTCCGCCAATTCGTCCTGACGCTGCAAGGCACGTTCTCCTGTCTCGACGACGCGCGCATGCCGGTGATCGCGGCGATCCAGGGCGGCTGCATCGGCGCGGGCGTCGACATGATCTCCGCCTGCGATATTCGGTATGCCACAGAGGACGCATTCTTCCAGGTGCAGGAAATCAACATCGGCATGACCGCAGATGTCGGCACCTTCCCGCGCCTGTGCAAGCTTATCCCCGAAGGCTGGGTGCGCGAGCTCGCCTATGCTGGACGGCGGCTGCCGGCGGCGAAGGCGAAGGAGATCGGCCTCGTCAATGACGTATTTCCAACTCAAGCAGCGATGCTGGAGCATGTGATGGCGCTGGCGGCCGAGATCGCCGAAAAAGCGCCGGTCGCGGTCGCGGGCTCAAAGCGCATGATCAATTACGCGCGCGACCATGCCAGCAGCGACGCGCTCGATTACATCGCCACCTGGCAAGCGGGCATGTTCGCGCCGCCGCACATGATGGAAGCGTTCGCCGCCAAGGCGCAAAAGCGCAAACCCGATTTCCCCGATCTCGCACCAATCCGGAAGAAGATGTGAGCGATGGACGTTCGCTTTATTCCGCCAGGGCGCAACCCGCCGCACGAAGTGAACGCTTTCGTCGAAATTCCGCAAGGCGGCCTGCCGGTGAAGTACGAACTCGATCAGAAGTCTGGCGCGCTGTTCGTTGACCGCTTCCTGCATACCTCGATGATGTATCCCAGCAATTACGGGTTCATTCCCGGCACGCTTGGCGAGGATGGCGATCCGCTCGACATTCTCGTCGTGACGCCGATGCCTGTTGTTGCGGGCTGCGTCATCCGCTCGCGGCCCGTAGGCGTGCTGCTGATGGACGACGAAAAAGGCGTCGACGAAAAGATCCTCGCCGTTCCCGTTGATGCGCTGAATCCGTTCTACGCGGACGTCAAAACGCACGAAGACTTGCCCCCGCTGCTGGTGCAGCAGATCGCGCACTTCTTCACGCATTACAAGGACCTGGAGCCCGGCAAACAGGCCAGCGTCGGCGCCTGGGCGACACTTGAAAAAGCGCACGAGCGCATTTTGTTGGCGATCGGGCGGCATAAGTGAGCGGCGCCGACGGCATCGCGGCGCGCCTTATCCAACAGCTGGAGCGCCTTGCATCAGCCGAGGCCGAAGGCGGCGCACCGACGTGCGTTTCGGTGACGCTGACCTATGTCGCCAACGGCGACGCAACCGAGATTTCCACCAAGGTGGGCCGCAAAACGCGAACGATGCTGTTTCTTGAAGCCGAGGCTCGCGACCGCCACGGGGCGCCCATCGCTCGCGCCGACAGCGTGCACCGCATTCTCAGCTGAACACCTCGAACAGGCCTGCCGCACCCATGCCGCCGCCGATGCACATGGTGACAACGGCTGTCTTCGCTTTCCGCCGGCGGCCTTCAAGCAAAGCATGGCCAACGAGACGCGCGCCGGTCATGCCGAACGGATGGCCGATGGCGATCGAGCCGCCATTGACGTTGTACTTTTCGGGATCGATGCCGAGCGTGTCGCGGCAATAGAGGCATTGCGAAGCGAACGCTTCGTTGAGCTCCCAGAGGTCGATATCGTCCACCTTGAGGCCCTGGCGTTCTAGCAGGCGCGGCACCGCGAACACCGGGCCGATACCCATCTCATCTGGATTGCAGCCGGCGACGGCAAAGCCCTTGAACAGACCAAGCGGCTCAAGCCCGCGGCGCTCCGCCTCTTTCTCATCCATCAACACAAGGGCCGCGGCGCCATCGGAGAGCTGGCTCGCATTACCCGCGGTGACGAAATTGCCCGGCCCGCGCACCGGCTCAAGCTTGGCGAGACCTTCAAGCGTGGTGTCGGCGCGATTGCATTCGTCGCGATCGACCACGTAATCGACCATGCTCTCGGCTTTGGTTTCCTTGTCGACTTTCTTCATTTTGGTCTTCAGCGGAACGATCTCGTCCTTGAACAGCCCATTCTCCTGCGCCGCGGCGATGCGCTGCTGCGAACGCAGCGAATATTCGTCCTGATACTCGCGGGACACGTTGTAGCGCTTGGCGACGATGTCGGCGGTTTCGATCATCGGCATCCACATTTCCGGATGCTTTTTCTGCAACTCCTCCTCGAACACCACTTTCATGTCGCCGGAGAGGCGCGTGAGCGAGATCGATTCCACGCCGCCGGCGATAGCGACGGGCGCCCCTTCCTGCATGATGTAATGCGCCATCTGCGCCGTCGATTGCAGGCCAGACGAACAGAAGCGGTTGATGGTGGCGGCCGCGACTTTGAAGTCGAGACCTGCCCATACCGCGCCCAATCGCGTGACGTTGTGCCCTGTCGCGCCTTCCGGCGAGCCGCATCCGAAGACGATGTCTTCCGCGGCGTCGGGTTCGAGCTTCGCGCGTTCGGCGGCGTGCTTGATGACGTGGCCGGTCAGCACCGCGCCATGGGTGGCGTTAAAGCCGCCGCGGCCCGACTTTGCTAATCCGGTGCGGGCGTAAGACACGATGACGGCGCGGCGCATGCTTTCCTCCAGAAATGTTGCGCGCAACCTAAGCGCCGCGCGCGCCGGACGAAAGCCCGACGCCGCGTCAGCCGCGTTCGCTCGGCGCGATCGCTAGTTGATGGCCTGGTTGTTGACGAGGCCGCCGCCTGGCGCGCGGTCATCCTCGTCGGAGGCGGCGGCGGCCGCTGCCGGCGGCGCCGTGTAGCCCCCGCTGCCGGAGGTGAACACGCCGCGGCCGCGGTCGCGCACCCAGGCGGCGATGTCCTCGGCCAGCACGCCGGCGACGATGCCGATCAGCGACACGGTGAACGGATTGAGTGTCGCCGCCGTGCTCGCGAGCTCGACATTGGCGCCCATGGAGAACCCGGCGACCGTGGCGTTGGCGAGGACATAGAAGGCCAGAGCCGCGCACATGCCGAAGATCACGCGCACGAACACCTCCTCCAGCTTCACCGGCTGCGGCCGATTCAGATAAGCCGGGAACAGATAGAGCAGCGCGCCAAGCGCGCCCATCAGCAGCACCAGGATCGACGAAAGCAGCGCGGGGTGGCCTTGCGCCAGATAGGCGCTGATGCCCCACGGGCTGAGATTCTTGAGCGCCAGCACCTCGGCGCGAACGCGCTGATACGCCTCCTCGTTCGGCGCCACGCTGGCCTGGAGCATGAGAATGCCGCTGCGTTCCTCGGACACGCGACGGGCTAGGTTTTCGGCCTGCGACGCGACGGAGGCGCGCTCGGCATAGAGAAGATCGCGCGCGCCTTCCTGTTCTTGCAGCGACGCGATGCGGCCGCTGAGCGACGCCAGCGTTTGCTGATCGCCAGCCGGCAAGCCCGTTCGCGCCGCAAGCGCGTCGGCGCGCGCGCGCAGGGTCGCCGCGTTAACCTCGCCGAGTGCGCTCTGCACGTTGGCGTTCGCCTCGACGCCAGCGATCGCCGCCGCTATCTCGCCCCGCGTGGTGTTGATGGCTTCGTCTGCTTCGCTGATGCGATCATCGAAACTGGAGACTTGCTCGGCCAGAGCGCGTTGCTCGCCAACAGGCGCCTGAATCCGCTCTTCGAGGACGGCGATGTCGTCTTGCATGTCGAGGATGCGATTCACCTCGACCAAGCCGTTTGGCACGACTTCGCGTAGACCAAACTGGAAATCACGCGCGCTGAACAGGATGGTGCTGCCGGCAAGCACGGTCACCATCAGGATCGTCAGAACGATACCCACCAACCATTTGTACAGCGACATGGCCGACCATCCCCCTTGGCTCTGGCGCGCCGCGGCGTCCCGTCCGAGCACGCTCTCTCTGTCGCCATGCTAGCTCAGGCGCGAATGCGGCGCGCGGCTTTTTAACCATTTCGGAGAACCTGCCTCCGCGCATCCAAAACCTGATCGGGGAACACGTTTCAGTGAATATTTTTTGATGTATTCATTTTTCTCTTGTCAGCGCTCAAAACTCAGGCCAGGGTCTTCTCACGCCTCCGGGGAGGCGCTTCAAGTTCAGGAGTGCTCGAGATGCTGACCGCCGCCCGTACCATCATGATCGCCGCCATGCTCGGCGCCAGCTTCACCGGCGCCGCCTACGCCCGCGACCAAGTGTTCACCGCCCGCCTCGCTGCGCCGGCCGCCGAAAGCCGCATCATCGTCCAGAACTCGATCTGGAATTGCGAAGGCGAAACCTGCGTGGCGCGCGCCGATCACGCCTCGACCGTTCGCGCCTGCCGTCAGCTGGTTCGCGAACTCGGTGCAGCCGTCCTGGCCTACGGCCCAGAAGGCGCCCAGCTCAGCGATGATGAGCTGAATCGCTGCAACGCCGATGTCGCGCCGCGCACGCAGCAAGCGCAAAACCAAGACTAATCAACGCTAAGCCGGCCGTGGCGCGCGCGCCTAAGCGCCGCCGCGGCCGCGCAGGCCCTGCCGCCACGGATGATCGCCGCAGGGCTCAAGGCCAAGCACCCGTGCGGCGGGATCGTCGGCGATGCGCACGCGAGCGGAGCCGGTCCGCGCATCCAGCAAATTGTGAGACGCCAGGGCAAGGCCGCCCTCGGACGTGCGTTCCAGCACAAGCACGCCGTGAGCGCCGACGCTGCGCGCGCCGCCGGGGCGCTGCGGCAATTCATAGACAACGCGGACACGGAAGACTCCGCCCGCGTCCTCCATCACGGCGTATTCAGGATGCTTGAACAGCACCTCACGCTGTTCATCGTACACGGCTGCGATCGCGTCGGCGCCGAAACGGACGCCCACGCCCATCTCGCAGGCCGCGTCGCCTGCGCTCCACAGGCCGCGCAACTCCGCCGGCGGCGGCGACCCCGCGCAAGCCCCGGCAGATAAGGCAAGCCCAAGCGCGGCGGAAAGCGAACGCAAGCGCCCCATCCATTAGGAGCTAGATCGCGTCGGTTGACGAGGTCTGAACAACACGGCGGAGGCCTGTCGTCGCTTCGCCTCTGGCAAAAAATCGCGCGGCGCCCCATGTCTGCCCCGCCGCCACATGGAACAATCAGCCCCTCCGCCCGGTGCGGCCTCAGGCACATCAGCCTCAGCCCTTTTGGAAGATTTGCTTGAGGCGTTTCCTAACGAGCGCGTCTCGTTCGGTGAACTGATCGACCGGCTCGACTCGCGTGCGCATGGCGTGCTGCTGCTCGTGCTGGCGCTGCCGATGTGCATTCCCAACGTGCCCGGGATCTCCACCATTTTCGGCGTGCTCATGCTGTTGCCGGCGCTGCAATTGGTGCTGGGTCTTCGCCGTCTCTGGGCCCCGGCGCGTCTCCGCGCGTGGACCTTTCCGCGCAGCGGCCTGGTCCGCACGCTGCGCGCGACGATCCCAACGCTGCGCCGCATCGAAGTCTTGATCCGCCCGCGTCTCTCGCAGCTGACGCGCTTCCCGATGACAATTCTGGTCGGGCTGCAAACGCTGCTGATGGCGTTCATCCTGATCCTGCCGATCCCTTTCGCCAATTGGCCGCCGGGAATGACGGTAGCGATGACGGCGCTGGCGCTGCTGCAGCGTGACGGCGTGCTGATGCTGATCACGGTTCCGGCGGCGTTGGCTTCGGCGGCGTCCGTTTATGTCGGCGGGCGCATCGGCATCGCCGTGATGAACCAATTGATCGATTGGGTGCAGCAGATCCTGCCAACGTGAGAGACGGCGCCTAGCAGGAGCGCGTGATCAACCAGCCGATGCTTTCGCCGTCACGGCCAAGCGCCGGGGCAACGCAATTGCCGCGCGGACGCGCTTCGCCGCGGGAGAATTCCGGATCATTTTCGCCGCTGCGGCGGTCTAAATCGGAGACTGGCTCATAAACGGTCACGCCGCTCCCCGCCGCGTCAGCGATGCATTCCCGGCGCGAGCCGTCGGATTCGCGGATGCGCACGCTGACCTGACCTTCATCCAGCGCCGTTGCAAAGGTGACGATGCCGGGACGCGCCGAGACGCGCCCCAAACAGGCATCGATCGCAGGCAGCAGTTCCGGCAGCACCGAGGCCCAGGTCGGGCGATCGCCTGTGCTGATGCCGCGGCGCGCGCAGCCTTGGTAAGCCACGCCCTCGAACAACACATGAGCGGTGTAGGGTAGATTGATGTTGTTCGGCAGCGCGCATTCCTGCGCCATGACGGTGATGGTGAGCGGGCCGGCGACGACGCGCATGCCGTTTTCTCGCACGTCGCGCTGCCCGGTGACGCCTCCGTCCTCGCCAAGTCCCGGACGGCTGAAGAGCGCATAATCCTCGAGCAGGCGCAGCTCCCAAGCGCCCTCGCCGGCGCCGACGGCGCCAAGCGCGCCTGATGCCTCGAACTCGCCAGTATAGAGAGCGCGTTGCGCTGCGTTGGCGGGACCGCCAAGCGCCGCCAATTGCTCCGCCGCCATCTGCGCTTCACGTTCGGCGTTGGTCGGGGGGCCGGCCGGCTCCTGCGCTTGTTCGCTCTGGCGCTGACATGCGCTCAGCGCCAGCCCAGCCGCCAGCACCGCCATGGCCGTGAACCGAGATGCGCGCCACAAGATGCGCATGGACTTCCCCACCTGTGGCGTCAGCCGCGCCAGCGCCGCCTCTTGCCGCTAGTATAAGCGCATGCAGCGTGATTCCGGCGCCCCACTTTTTGAGTTTTTCGCGGGCGGGGGCTTGGCCCGGCTTGGCCTGGAGGGCGATTTCGGCTGCGCCTTCGCCAACGACATCGATCCTGCCAAGGCCGCGGCCTATCGGGCCGCCTTTCCCGGCGCGGCGATGCACGTTGGCGACGTTTGGGCGATCGAGCCTTCACTCTTGCCCGGCAGAGCCGCCTTGGCCTGGGCGTCGTTTCCTTGCCAAGATCTGTCGTTGGCCGGCGCACGCGGCGGGCTTTCGGCGCCGCGCTCAGGCGCCTTCTGGGGCTTCCATCGCCTGATCGAGAAACTAGCCGCGGAGGGCCGCGCGCCAGACGTGTTGGCGCTGGAAAACGTTACGGGCTTGATCTCTTCTCATGGCGGCGCGGACTTCACCGCGCTCATTGGCGCGCTCGACAAGCTCGGCTATCGCGCCGGCGCGCTGGAGATCGACGCGGCGTTATTCACGCCCCAATCTCGACAGCGCTTGTTCGTCATCGCGGCGCGGCGCGCGCCCGCGCCGTTGTGCCTGAGCGGACCGCAAGCGCCGTTCCATTCTCAAGCGCTCAGGCGTGCGGTCGCCCGCCTGCCCGAGAAATTGCGGGCGCATTGGGTGTGGTGGCGTCTCGATGCGCCAGCGAAGCGCAACACGCATTTGGCCGACATCATCGACGCCGACGCCGGCGGATGGCGCAGCGACGAAGACACCGCGCGCCTCCTTGCGCAGATGAGCCCGCTGCAGCGCGAACGCGTCGACGCCATCGGAGCCAGCGGCCGCGCCGAAATTGGCGCTGTTTTCCGCCGGATTCGCATTGAAAACGGCGTACGCGTGCAGCGCGCAGAGGCGCGTTTCGATGGCCTCGCGGGCTGCCTCCGCACGCCTGCGGGCGGCTCAAGCCGGCAGATGCTGCTGTTCGTTGAAGGCCCGCAGGTGCGCTCCCGCTTGCTCACGCCGCGCGAGGCTGCACGATTGATGGGCGTGCCGGAGGATTATCCCCTTCCGGCCAGCCAAACCGCAGCATTGCATTTGATTGGCGACGCAGTGTGCGTGCCCGTGGTGCGGTGGCTTTCGGAACGGCTGCTGGCGCCGCTCGCTGGCGCAGAAGCAACGCGGCTCAGCGCGTGAGCGCGCGGGCGGACGTCTTCAGCGTGGAGCAGCGCGCCGCCGTGATGCGCGCGGTGAAAAACAAGAACACCGCGCCCGAACGGGCAGTCCGCGCTGCTGTTCGCGCCGCCGGCTATGCCCGCCGCTATCGGCTCGGGGGCGGCGGCTTGCCAGGAAAGCCGGACTTGGTGTTCGGGCCGCTCCGCAAGGTCGTGTTTGTCCATGGCTGCTTCTGGCACGGCCACGATTGCCGGCGCGGCGCGCGTGCGCCAAAGGACAATGCCGCTTATTGGTCCGCGAAGATCGCGCGCAATCGCGTCCGTGACGCGGATGTCCTGGCGGCGCTAGCGGCTTCGGGATGGTCGGCGCTGGTGGTTTGGGAGTGCGGGACGCGTGACAAAGAAGCTCTCGCCGCCTCGCTGTCGCGGTTTCTGCGCTGACGGCCCCCTTCCGCCGCCAACAAGGCCGAAATTGACCCAGCACCGAGCAACATAACGTACATCGCGGCAGCCATTTGTTGCGATTAAGTCGCAAAAGCATTGCGCTGCGCCGGGCGATCCGTCAACGGCGCGCATCAGCCGTGGAACCAAACGTCGCGGCCGCCGTTCTCGCCGCGACGACGCTGGCACGACCCCGCTAAAGCCCCGGCGACAGAACGAAACGGCCTCCGAGCGATCGGAGGCCGATTTGCTTTCAGGCAGCGCTGGCGTCGGGTTCGTCGGCGGCTTTGATCACCGGCGCGTCGACGATGAAGCTGAACACTGAACCCTCGCCGAGTTCACTCTTGGCGGCGATGCGTCCGCCCATCAATTGCGCGAGGCGCAACGAGATTGCGAGACCTAGTCCGGGCCCTTCGCCCTCGCTCGTGACGCGGCTCCGGTTGAACACCGTCGCCATTTGCGACCGCGACATGCCAAGGCCGGTGTCCGCCACAATGAAGGCAAGGCGCACGTGGTTGGGCGCATCACACGCTTGCGCCTGCACTCGTACACGCACGCCGCCATTGCGCGTGTAGCGCACGGCGTTGGCGATGAGGTTGAACATGACTTGCCGCACGCGCAGCGGATCGAGCGAAACCAGCGCCGGCGTTTTGTGCGAGACGTCGAGGAAGAGTTCGAGACCTTTATCGTGCGCGCTTGCGCGGAACGCGCCGACAACCGCCTTGGCGAGTTCGCGCGGATCGACGGGCTTGAGATCGATTTTCATGTCTCCGTTCTCGAGGCGGTCGAGGTCGGAGAGATCGTCGAGCACGAGCCGAAGCACTTCGCCCGCTTGCACTAAGGCGCCGATATGGTGCTTCGCTTCCGCAGAAACCGCGGCGCGCCGGAGATGCTCAGCGGCGCCGACAAGCGCCGCCATCGGCGTTCGCAATTCGTCGTTCATGCGGCGAATAGCGTCGGATTTGGCCGCCGCGGCCGCCGCCGCCGCTTGGCGCTCACGCAGGACGGCGGCCTCGGCCTGGGCTTGCGCAGCATCTGAGGCGAGCAGCGATTTCCAAAGATTGATGCCAAAGGCCAGCAAGGTGAGCGCGCCGATGAGCGGCATGAGGTCGAGTTCGTTGCGGGCGCCGACGAACAGATAATCGATGAGCGGCAGACCGACCAGAAAGGCGACGGTCGGGCCGGCGCCGGCGATGGCCAGGGGCGTCGACATGCGCAGCGTCGCCGCTGCATTGGCGACACCGCCCATGATATAGATGATGGCGAGCGTCTCGCCGTGAACATATTTGGCGAAGTAGAGCATAGCCGCGATGGCGTTGCCGTACACGCTTTGAAACACCGTCCACGCGATCAAAGGCGCTAAACGAGAAACCGATTGGCCGGTGTCTGACCGCTTGAGGATGCGTTGATAGATCGCGCGATCGGCCAGCAGGACAAGAACGAGGCCCGCGAACCAAGCGAGTGCGTAATTGTGCCCCAGCACCGACGTGGCGACGACGGCGACGATCGCGCACGAGGCAAGCCGGAGCCATGCATTGCCAACGCGCGCCTGCGCGATTGCCTTGAGCGCGCGCAGGCGCCGTCCGCTTTCGGCGGCGGCGAGGCGGTCTGCTGCGACCGGCGATACAGGCGCTGTCGTCACGGCGGCGCGGAGTGTGCCGCCTTACCGCTGAGGCAAGGTTAATGCGGCGGCACTTGACGGCCGGGCCGCTCGTGGCGCACTTGAATGATCGTTCAAATGGAGGGGTGGATGCGCGTTTTTCTGGCTGGTGTCGCGACGGCGATAGCGTTGGCGGGGGCCCCCGCCTTCGCGGAGGTAGGCGCTGCCAGTCCCAGCAGTTTCCAGATTCAGGCGGCGGCGGACGTGAGCGCTACGCCGGATCGGGTTTGGGCGGCTTTGGGCGAAATCGGACGCTGGTGGAACGACGCCCACACCTATTCAGGCCAGGCGTCGAACATGACCATGCCACTCCAGGCGGGCGCCTGCTTTTGCGAAAATTGGTCAGAACTTCAATCTGTTGAGCATGGCCGCGTGGTGCTGGTGATGGAACATGAGGGCGTCCGAACACTGCGCTTCATCGGCGGTCTCGGGCCGCTGCAGGAGACCGGCGTAGTCGGTGTCATGACCTGGACCGTCGCGGCGGCGAGCGAAGGCTCAACTTTGACCATGCGGTACCGCGCCAACGGCGATGCGGCGCTTGGTCTGGAGGCGATGGCGCCGCTTGTGGACCAGGTGCTGATGGAACAATTTGGCCGCCTCGTTCGCTATAGCGAGACGGGCGCGCCCGCCTAAACGGCGCGTTCAGCGGCTGCTCAGCCGCAATGGAACATTTTCACGGACGGTACGGGCTGGCGACAGCCCGCGTTTTCGCTCGTTGGAGGGACATTGATGATCCGCACTCTTATAGCCGGGATCGCCTCGGCCATTTTTCTCGCCGGCTGCACCACGGTCGATCCTGTGACCGGTGAGCGCACGCCCAACCGCACCGGCACCGGCGCGATCATCGGCGCGATCGGCGGCGCAGCGGCCGGCACGCTCGCCGGCGGCGACGATCGCCGCAACGCCCTCATCGGCGCTGGCATCGGCGCGCTCGCGGGCGCAGGCATCGGCCATTACATGGACCGCAACGAGCAGAACCTGCGCGAGCGCCTCGCCGGCACGGGCGTCGGCGTCACGCGCGTGAACGAAGGTCAAATCCTGCTGAACTTCCCTGCCGACCTCACCTTCGATTTCAACCAGGACGCAGTGAAGAGCCAATTCGTGCCGACTCTGCGCGACGTCTCGGGCGTGCTTGCGGAATATCCGCAAACGACGGTCGATGTGTATGGTCACGCCGACAGCGTCGGGTCGGACGCCTACAACCAGGACCTTTCCGAACGCCGCGCCATGAATGTCGCGTCCGTGTTGATGCAGGGCGGCGTCATCCGCCAGCGCGTCATCACGACGGGATTCGGCGAGAGCCGTCCTATCGCCGACAACACGTCGGATACGGGTCGCGCCCGCAACCGCCGCGTGGAAGTCTATATCAGCGCCTTCACCGGCTAAGCTGATAGCCTACGAAAGAACGCCGCCGTGCTCGGAGCACGGCGGCGTTTCTATTCGGGCTAAGCGCACTCCAAGCGCGCTGGCTAGCTGAGGCCTAACTTCTTCTTTTCAGCTTTGTTCAATTGGCGCTTGGCGATGGCGCGCGCGTTTTCCCGCCCATAAAGCTCGTCCGGGTTCATCGTCGAAAGCCCCGCCGCAAACACCACATCGGGCTCGCGCCCGTCGCCTCGCTTGCCGAGCCGCACCTCCCACCAGACATCATCCTTAAGCTTGTGCAGCTGCGTCTTGGCATCGATCACGCGCATGCGCGCGAAGCGTTCCTTCTCGGCGGCGGCGCGCTTGGCGCGGAAGCGGGCGTTCCAGCTCTTGTAGTTGGGGTTTTGGCGTAGGAGACCCGTCCGTGCATGGACATAGAAGGGTCGATAATCTTCTTCCAGAGTGCGTTCGGCGCCAAAGCGGCTCGCGGTCATTACCACGCCGCCCTTCATGCGCGTTTTGATGGCGACGAAATCTTCGATGTGGTCGCGGACGTGCTGCTGCACCGTGGAGCTTGGCTTTAAGTTCGCGGAAATCTCGGAATAGATTTTGCGCCAGGGGCGCCCCACTTGCGCGGCCAGATAACGGCGCAGCGGCGCCAAGTTCTCATTCAAGATCTTGGTCTTCACCGGCTTTTCCCGCTTCGGCGCGCGCGCGGGAAGCGGGTTGTCGTCGTCATCGGCGAGCGCGTGGGTGCGGCCGCGGCGTAGACCCGCCGCGGCGCGCCCCAAACGCGGGCGCTCGACAATCACTTTCGACATGTCCTTGCGCATAACGGCGGCATGTAGGGGCGCCGCCGCCGCCGCGCAAGTCAGCGCGGGGCGGGACGCCGCTGCGGTCCGCGCCGTTGCTCAGGTCCGTTCGACCACACTTCATTGCCCTTGCGGTCGCGCCGATCGCCCCGGTCCCTCGCGCGGGTCGGCGCGTGGCCCTGCTTGGCGTGTGCTTTGCCGTGCGCTTCCGATGCATGATGCTTGGCTGGCTTACGCTGTGGACGTTGTTGCTGGCGCTGCTGCTGCTTCGGACGCGGCGTGCGTTCGCCAGCCGCCGGCGCGGGCATGGCCATGGGATGCGCGAGCACAGGCACGGGCTGCCCGGTGAGCTTTTCGATATCCTTCAGATACGCGCGTTCATCCGGCGCGCAGAAGGAAATTGCACGCCCGCTCTTGCTGGCGCGCGCGGTGCGGCCGATGCGGTGGACATACTGCTCCGGCACGTTGGGCAGGTCGTAATTGATGACGTGGGTGACGTCATCGATATCGATGCCGCGCGCGGCGATCTCGGTGGCGACCAGGATGCGCGCTTTGCCCTTTTTGAAGGCGTCGAGCGCACGCTCACGCTGGCCTTGGCTCTTGTTGCCGTGGATAGCCGCGGCGGGAAATCCGGCGTCCTCCAGCTTGCGCACGACGCGATCCGCGCCGTGCTTGGTGCGCGCAAAAACGAGGGTCCGGGAGAAGCTCTCATCGCCGAGCAGCGCGTGCAGCAGATCCTGCTTCTTCGCCGGCTCGATATGGATGACCGCCTGCTCCACACGTTCGGCCGTGGAACTGACCGGCGTCACCGCCACTTGCATCGGATTGGTGAGAAAATGCGCCGCCAAATCCGCGATGGGCTTGGGCATCGTCGCGGAGAAGAACAGGCTTTGACGCGCTTGCGGCAACAGAGAAGCGATGCGCCGCAAATCGTGGATGAAGCCCATGTCGAGCATGTGATCGGCTTCGTCGAGCACGAGAATTTCAACGCCGCCCAGCTTCACGCTGCGCTGCGACACGTGATCGAGCAAACGGCCAGGCGTGGCGACAAGGATATCGACGCCGCGCAGGAGTGTCGCGCGCTGCTTATGCATCGAAGCGCCGCCATAGACGATAGCGGTGGAGAGACCGAGGAAGCGTCCGTAAGCGCGGAAGCTCTCGCCGATCTGGCCGGCGAGTTCGCGCGTCGGCGCAAGCACCAGCGCGCGCACGCCGCGCTCGCCGGCGTGCTTTCGTGTCTCGGCGAGGCGCTGCAGGATCGGCAGCGCGAACGCTGCGGTCTTGCCGGTGCCGGTTTGGGCGAGGCCGGTCAGGTCGCGCCCTTCGAGCACGATCGGAATGGCCTTCATTTGGATTGGCGTCGGCGCGTCATAGCCTTCAGCGGCGAGCGCCTTCAGGATCGGCGCATTAAGGCCGAGGTCTTGGAATTTGGTCACGAGTTCACTTTCAGCCGCGCGCGATCACGCGCGCGAGCGTTTGGATCAGGAACGATGCGACGGCGAAGAAAGGCGGCGAGCTGCGAATGAGCGCTCAAAGCCGAACGTCGATGGTGGCGTTCCGGGGGACCGCGTCCGCAAACGAGCAAGCTCAGGCGAACGGTCGCTGGGGTTGGATATCGGGGGCAAAGGTTGAGAAGTCAATAAAGGACACCGCACGGCAGGCATGCGCCGGCGCTAGGAATCCAGGACCGCTCTGATTTTCCGGGCTAATTGGTCGAGGGTGAAGGGCTTGTGCAGGTAGGCCGCCCGGATCGAGCACGCCATTATGGACCACGGCGTTGCGGGTGTAGCCCACAGTAAAAACCACCGCGGCAAGGCCTTGAGCGCGGCCTACGCCAATTGCCGGCCATTCATTTCCGGCATGACAACGTCGGTGAAGAGAAGATCGATATGCTGGCCGGTCTCGACTAAGCGCAATGCCTCTACGCCGCCAGGTGCGACCAGCACGGCATAACCCAGCTCACGCAGCGCCTCGGTGGAAGAACTGCGCACGCGCTCGTCGTCCTCGACGACGAGGATGATTTCGCCGCGCCCTTGGGGCGCATCAGACTGCTCGACTCGCTGCGGCGTCTCTGCCTCACCGTAGAAGCGCGGCAAGAAAAGCTTCGTTATCTGCGTAGTCACGCTTACTGGCGAAGGCGAGCTCAGGCTGCGGCCTTTTCCTTCTTGCCGAAGCGTTCATAGAAGCTCTCATTCTTGGCCGCCATGTCGCGCAAGAGCTGTGGCGGCTTGAAGCGATCACCGTATTGCTTGGCGAGGCGATCGGCTTCCTCGACGAACTTCTTCGTGCCCCAGAAGAGATCGATGTAGCTGACGCAGCCGCCGGTATAGGGCGCGAAGCCCCACGCCAGGATCGATCCTACGTCGGCGTCGCGCGGATCGGTGATAACGCCCTCTTCGAAGCAACGCGCCACTTCCACGCATTGCCGGAACAGGAAGCGCTTGGTCAGCTCCTGCTTCAGCTCAGGCGGGCATTCGCGCACCTTGGTTTCGATGCGCTGGCTGAGCTCTGGCCAGATGCGCGCCGGCTTGCCGTCGTCTCCGTACTCATAAAAGCCCTTGCCGGCCTTGCGGCCGACACGGCCCTTTTCTTCCACGATCCAGGACAACAGATTGCCGCGCGGGTCCTTCTTGTAATCCTGCTGCGAGGCCTCGGCCATCGCCTTGCCGACCTTCAGTGCGGTGTCGAGACCGACGCTGTCGCTGACTTCAAGCGGCCCCATCGGCATGCCGCATTGACGGCCGACGTTTTCGATAATGGCGGGCGCAACGCCCTCCATCAGCATTTCGATGCCTTCTGTGGTGTAGGTGCCGAAGCAGCGCGAGGTGTAGAAGCCGCGGCTATCGTTCACCGTGATCGGCGTCTTGCGGATTTTGATGACGTAATCGATCGCCTTGGCGAGCGCTTCCTGGCTCGTCTTCTCGCCCATGATGATCTCTACGAGGCCCATGCGCTCGACCGGCGAGAAGAAGTGGATGCCGATGAAGTTCTGCGGCCGCACGCTGGCCTCGGCGAGACCGGTGATTGGCAGCGTCGAAGTGTTCGAGCCGAACACGCCGTTCTCGCCCAGGACCGCTTCGGCCTTTTTGGTGATCTCGGCCTTCAGCGCCGGATTTTCGAACACCGCTTCAATGACGAGATCGGCGCCCTTGATATCATTATAGTCGGTCGACGGTTTGATCAGAGCGAGCAGCGCGTCGCCCTTCTCTTTCGTCGTCTTGCCACGGCCGAGATCCTTCTCGACAATCTTGCGCGAATAATCTTTGCCCTTCTCGGCTGCTTCCATCGAAACATCGATCAGCACGGTCTCGACACCGGCCTTGGCCTGCACGTAGGCAATGCCCGCGCCCATCAGGCCCGCGCCGATCACGGCGACCTTCTTCACCTCTGAGGCAGGTACGTTTTGCGGACGGCCCGCGCCCTTGCCAAGCGCCTGCATGTTCACAAACAGCGTGCGGATCATCCCTTTTGCTTGCGGCGTCGCGGCGGTCTTGAGGAAATAGCGGCTTTCGATACGCAACGCTGCATCGATCGGCACCTGCACGCCTTCATAGATGCAGGAGAGGATGTTGCGCTGCGCCGGGTAATTGAGATTGGTCTGCTTCGACACCATGGCGTTGCCGCCGATCGACATCATCGCACCGCCCGGCGTGTAGGGCCCGTCCTTCACGCGGTAGCCCTTCACGTCCCATGGCGCGACGTGATTGGGCTTGTCCTTCAGCCACTTTTTCGCGACCTCGACCGTCGTTCCCGGCGCCGCCACTTCGTTGACGAAGCCGAGCGACTTGGCCTCCTGCGGAGATTTGTCCTGACCCTGCAGGATCATCATCGCCGCATTCTGCACGCCGATGAGACGTGGCAGGCGCTGCGTGCCGCCGGCACCGGGCAACAGGCCGACTTTGGATTCAGGCAACCCCAGTTTCAGCTTCGGATTGTCGGCGGCGACGCGATAATGGCAGGCAAGGCAAAGCTCCAATCCGCCGCCAAGCGCGAGCCCTTCGATCGCCACCGCAACCGGCTTGCCGCAGGTTTCGAGATCGCGATAGACGCGGTTGAGCGAGAAGCCGCGATCGAATTGCGCCTTAAGCTTTTCGTTTTCGCTCTTCGGCGCGCCGGCGTCGGCGGCGCCGCGCTCGTTCATTTCGCCAAGATCGGCGCCTGCGCAGAAGCCAGTGTCCTTGCCCGACGCGAAGACGGCGCCTTTGATTTTATCGTCGCTCTTGATGCGGCCAACGATCTCATTGAGATCGCGGATCACTGAGGCGGTGATTGTGTTCATCGAACGCCCGGGCACGTCGAACGTAATAAGTGCGATGCCGTCGCTGTCGACGTCGATCTTGAAGTTTTCCATCGGACTTCCCTTCCCGTACCCTTTGCGTAGGCGGCGGCGCCGAGGCCGCCGCCCGCTTCTTCCTTAGACTCGTTCGATCACCATGGCGGTGCCCATGCCGGCGCCGATGCAGAGATTGATCAGCGCGCGTTCTTTGTCGGCGCGTTCGAGCTCATCGACCATGGTGCCGAGGATCATCGCGCCGGTGGCGCCGATCGGGTGACCCATGGCGATCGCGCCGCCATTGACGTTGACCTTCTCCATATCGAGATCCAGCGCCTGAGCCCAGCGCAGCACGACCGCGGCGAACGCCTCGTTCAGCTCCCAAAGGTCGATGTCTTCCTTCTTCAGCCCGAGACGCTTCATCAGCTTCTGCGTGACGTGTTCCGGGCCGGTGAGCATGATCGAGGGCTCCGAGCCGATCGAAGCGCCGCCGACGATGCGCGCGCGCGGCTTCAGCCCCATCGCTTCGCCCATTTCCTTTGTGCCGATCAGTATCGCGGCGGCGCCGTCGACGATGCCGGAAGAATTGCCGGCATGGTGGACGTGATCGACCTTTTCGACCTCCGGATAGCGCTGCTGGATCACTGCGTCGAAGCCCGGCATTACTTCACCCTGCATCTTGAAGCTGGGCTCAAGCGCGCCGAGCGATTGCAGGGTGGTGTCGGGACGCATGTGCTCGTCATGATCGAGCAGCGTGGCGCCGAGCTGGTCCTTCACCGGCACGATCGACTTCTTGAACCGCCCTTCCTTCCAGGCCTTCGCCGCACGCTGCTGCGACTGCACCGCGTATTGGTCGACGTCGGTGCGCGAGAAACCGTACTTGGTGGCGATGACATCGGCCGAGACGCCTTGCGGCGTGAAATAGGTTTTGAGCGCAATCGATGGATCAGTCGCCCAGGCGCCGCCGGTCGATCCCATCGGCACGCGGCTCATGCTCTCGCAGCCGCCGCCGATGGTGAGTTCGGCTTCACCTGACTTCACCTTCGCGGCGGCGATGTTGCATGCTTCCAGACCCGAAGCGCAGAAGCGCTCGACCTGAATGCCGGCGACAGTTTCGGCGTAGCCCGCGTTCAGCGTAGCGATGCGCGCAAGGTTCGAGCCCTGCTCGCCAATCGGCGAAAGCACGCCCAGACAGACATCATCGACCTTCGACGTATCCAGATTGTTGCGGTCGCGGATGGCTTCGAGCATCTGCGTGGCCAATTGCAGCGAAGTCTGTTCGTGCAACGAGCCGTTGTTCTTGCCCTTGCCGCGCGGCGTGCGCACCGCGTCGAAGATATAGGCTTCCCGCATCGTCTTCACTCCCGGCGGCGCTCGGCCGCCTGTTCGCACCCTCTTGGGACCGGAGTCGTCCCGCGGCGTACTCCGCCTACTCCGCTGACCACGCGCGCCGGGCTGGCGCGCGTGCGGCAAATTCAGTGCGCCTCCCCGCCCGCGATGGCGATGTCGCCGCGGTACGAGTTGGCGATGAAGCATTCTTCGTGCGCTCGATGGTGCAGCTCACGCAATTCTTCCGGCGAGGGCTGTTTGCCGCCCGAGAACACAATTTGCGGATTGAGCGTCGTCCGCGACATCCACATTTTGCCGGCTTCGTTTTTTGTCATCACGCCCTCGGCGCGATCGACATAAGAATCTACGGCGAAACCTGCTTTCCAGGCCACGTAGAGAAACGACAGCATGTGGCAGGAGGACAGCGAGGCCACCAACATTTCCTCTGGATCGACGGCGTCGGCACGCGAATACGGCGCCTTCACCACGTGCGGCGACGAGGACGCCAGTATCGTCAGCGGCGCGTCGAACGAAACCTCGTGTGCGCGCGAATATTTTCCGCTCGCGAAATCGCCGTCGTTCTTCCAGACGATAGTGGCGACGTACGAGCCCATCAGAACTGATCCGCCGCGAGGGCCATAACCGGGTCGGCGCCGCTCTTCAGCTTCGCCAGATGCGCCGCGGCGTCGGGAAGCTTGCGGGCGAGGAAATAGCGTCCCGTTGCGAGCTTGGTGTCGTAATAGGGATCGCTCGCGCCGCCATTTTTCTTGGCCGCGAGCGCCGCCTTGGCCTGCAGCGCCCACATGTAGGTGAGCGCGGTGACGCCGAACAGATTGAGATAATCGTGGCTCGCCGCGCCGGCGTTGTCGAAGTTCGACATCCCGTTCTGCATCAGCCACATCGAGCCTTCTTGCAACAGCGCCTTGGCGTTTTTCAATCCTTCGATGAACGCGGCCAGATCGGCGTCGTCTTCATTGGCATGCACGAAATCGTCGATCTCGTTGAAGAAGGCAAAGATAGCGCGGCCGCCATTGGCGCCCAGCTTGCGGCCCACGAGATCGAGCGCCTGAATGCCGTTGGCGCCTTCGTAAATCATGGTGATGCGCGCATCGCGCACAAACTGGCTCATGCCATGCTCTTCGATATAGCCGTGGCCTCCGAAGATCTGCTGGCAATCGGTAGCGCTCTGATAACCCTTGTCGGTCAGGTAGCTTTTGATCACCGGCGTCATCAACGCCATGTAATCATCAGCCTTCTCGCGCACTTTGTCGTCCGGCGAGACAAGCAAGAGATCGCCGTGCAGCGCGGTCCAGAACGCAAAGGCGCGCGCGCCCTCGTTGAAACTCTTTGCGTCCATCAGCAAGCGGCGAATGTCGGGATGGACGATGATTGGGTCTGCCGGACCGTCAGGATTCTTCTTGCCCGTAAGCGAACGCCCCTGCAGGCGATCTTTCGCGTAGGCCACGCCATTCTGATAAGCGACCTCCGACTGCGAGAGGCCCTGCAGGCCGACACCGAGGCGCGCCACGTTCATCATCGTGAACATGGCGTGCAGCCCCTTGTTCTCGGCGCCGATCAGGTAGCCGACGGCGTCGTCATAATTGAGCACACAGGTCGAATTGCCGTGGATGCCCATCTTCTCTTCGATCTTGCCGCAGACGACGCCATTGCGTTCACCGAGCGAGCCATCGGTCTTGAGCAGAAATTTCGGCACGATGAAAAGAGAGATGCCCTTGGTGCCCTGCGGCGCGCCTTCGATACGCGCGAGCACAAGGTGGATGATGTTCGAGGATAGGTCGTGTTCACCGGCGGAGATAAAAATCTTCTGGCCGCTGATGCGATAACTGCCGTCGTCCTGCGGGATCGCCTTCGTCCGCAGCATGCCGAGATCGGTGCCGCAATGCGGCTCCGTCAAATTCATGGTGCCGGTCCACTCGCCGGTCACGAGCTTCGGCAGATAGGTTTGTTTCTGCTCATCACTGCCATGGTTATGAATTGCCTCGTAGGCGCCGTGCGAGAGGCCGGGATACATGCCGAACGCCATGTTCGACGAAGCGACCATCTCGCTCCAGGCCAACGCCACGATGTGGGGCAGCCCCTGTCCGCCATAGGCGGGATCGGAAGAGAGCGCAGGCCAGCCCGCCTCGACCAATTGCTTGTAGGCGTCCTTGAAGCCGGGCGGCGTCGTCACCGAACCATCGTCGCTGCGCTTGCAGCCGTGTTCGTCGCCAACCATGTTCAGCGGCGCGAGCACGCCCTCACAGAATTTCGCGCCTTCCTCGAGCACCTGCTCAATCAAATCCATCGGCGCATCAGCAAAGCCTGGCAGATTTGAGTAGCGCTCGATCTCAAGCACGTCCTTCAGGAGGAATTTGTACTCGCGCAACGGCGCTGCATAGGACGGCATCGCTGACTCCCCATAGGCAGTGGCAGTGGGCGATAGGCGGCCAGGGCGCGCAGCGAACGTTCGCCTGACGCCCGACGCCTATCCGCTCAATGAGCGTCTTCGAGACGCTTCTTGGCTTCTTCTTCGAACGCGCGCGCGGCGCCGATGGCGGCCGGCGGCGCAGGCTTGGCCAGATAATCTTCCAATTGCGAGACGCTCTCGCGCAACGATTCGATGGCCGCTTCGATGTCTTCGCGCTGCGCTTCGAGCGCGACGATCCGGGCCTTGTACTTCTTCAGGGCGATCTGCGCCTGCGCCCGTTGATCGACCTTATAAAGGTCGAGCATTTCCTTGATCTCGATCAGCGAGAAGCCGACGCGTTTGCCGCGCAGAATAAGCTGCAGCTTGCCGCGGTCGCGATGCGAATAAACTCGATTGAGGCCCTCGCGGCGCGGCGAGAGCAATCCCTTGTCCTCATAGAAGCGCAGCGCGCGGGGCGTGACCTCGAACTCGCGGGCTAATTCGGAGATGGTGTAGGTGCGGTCGGTTTTCATAGCGGAACCCCACTCTGGATGCCGCTGCCGTAGCTGACGTTGACGCCAACGTCAACGTAAACTTGACGCCGTCGTCATTAATCTTGGTTAAGCGAGCATATCCGGGCGGATTCCGGCCGGCGTACGGGCGCCGGTTAGGGCCATCGTCAGGTCAAACTCGGCGAGAAGGTGCTCCAGGACCGCTCGCACGCCAGCTTCGCCGCCCAACGCGAGGCCATAAGCGTACGGCCGGCCCACGCAGGCGGCGGCCGCGCCGGCCGCGAGAGCTTTGAAAATGTCGGCGCCGCAGCGGACGCCGCTATCGAACAGAACGGGCACTTTCCCGCCGGCGGCCGCAATCACGCCCGGCCCGGCGTCAAACGCACCGACCGCCCCGTCGATCTGACGCCCGCCATGGTTCGAGACCAAGATGCCGTCATATCCCTCGGCCACGGCGCGCGCAGCGTCGTCGGGACGCAGAATCCCCTTCAGAATGACGGGCAAGTTCGTCCACGCGCGAATCTTGGCGATGCGCGCCCAATCGACGCTTGGATCGGAGAAGACCTGTGTGAACGTAATCGCCGCTGCCTGCGGGTTTTCCTCCGGCGGCGCCGGCAGCAACGCCCGGAAGGCGGGATCGGACGTGTATTGGGCGATGCCCTGCCCTTTCAGGAATGGCAGGAAGCCCAGGTCGAGGTCGCGCGGACGCCAGCCCAATATCGTTGTGTCGAGCGTGATGAAGATGCCCCGGCAGCCGCATGCTTCGGCGCGCTTGACGAAACTCTCGGCAATGGCGTCGGACTTGCCCCAATAAAGCTGAAAGAAGCGCGGGCCATCGCCGTTGGCTTTGGCGATCGCCTCCATCGGGTGCGAGGCCTGAGACGAGATGATCATCGGCAGGTTCAGACTTGCCGTCGCGCGCGCGACGGCAAGGTCGGCGTCGGCATGCGCCATCTCCAGCACGCCGATGGGCGCGGTCAGGATTGGCGCGGCCGCGCGCACGCCAAAGATTTCGGCGCCCAAATCACGCTGACCGGCGCCGGCCAGCATATGCGGCTGGATGGTGCGGCGCGCGAGGGCGGCGCGGTTGGCCTCCATCGTCGTTTCAACGCCCGCTCCGCCGGCGATGTAGGCAAAGGCTTCAGGCGACAGCTTTTGTTTCGCCGCCGCTTCGAGTTGGGGATAAGCGGTGGGTATCTCTGGCTTCGCGCCGGTGAAGCCGCGCATGTAAATCGCGCCTTGCGTTTCGGGGCCGAACTGGCGCGGCGCTTCACTCATCTTACTCCCCCATTCACCATTTTACCCGCCATTAACACGGCCACGCCTTTGATCGACACTGCAAAGTCATGGGTGATTCTACGATCGCCCGGGGTCGGCGAGGGGCGAGTTCATGAGCGGCGCGCAAAACTGGAGCGTGAAGGGGATCGACCCCAAAATCCGCGAAGCTGCGCGCGAGGCTGCGGCCCGCTCCGGCATGACGTTGGGCGAATATTTGAGCGCGGCGCTGCAAAGCCAGCAGACGCCGACGACCACTCCGACGACGCGCGAGCCCCTTGCTCCGCGTGTGCGCACGCCCCGGCTGACCACAGCGCATCACGATGACGAGGATTGGAATTTGTCGAGCGCAGGCGCGCCGCCGCGTTCAAGCGATCCTCGCTCGATCACACAGCGTCTCGAAGCCATCGAACGCCGCACGCAATTGGCGGTGACAGGACTTGACCGCGCCGTCTCCACGATCGATCGCTCCGTGCTTGGCCTTGCCGCGCGCGTTGAGGACGCCGAACGCGTCTCCACTGAAAGTGCCGATCGCATCGCTGAAGCGCTGGACCACTTTCGCATCGCCGGGGAAACGCTGAGCGGCCGCCTGGAAAGCGCGGAAGCCGAAGTTACGCAGAGCCGGTTCGCGCTCGATGGCGCTCAGGCGGAAATGTCGAGCGTGCGCGAACGGTTGGAGAATCAGGTCGCGCTGGCGGAGGAAGTCGCGCGCCGGGCTGAAGCCGCCACCTCGTTCCTCACGACGGAACTCGAAAGTCGCGATGCGGCGCTGTCACACAGACTCGGCGCGTTCGAAGACACCGCCCGGGACGCGCTGAAGCAAACGCTGGCGCACGCGCGCGCAGCCGCCGAGGACGCTGCACGCGAGGCTGCGGAAGCGTCCCGTGACGCCGTCACCGAACTGCGGCGCCTGCAGGAACATCTCGCCGAGCGGCTCACCGAAACGGAGCATTCCGCCCGCCGCGCGGTCGAAAGCGCGATTGCGCAAACGAAAGCGGAGTTGCTGCAGCGCGCAGAGCGCGCCGAAGCCGAGGCGCGCAACGCAAAGGATGCGATCGCGGAAGAAGTGGTGCGCCTAGAAGGCGAGATCACGACGCGCATCGCGGCCGCCGAACAATTGCGCGCCGATCAATCCACCCTCATCGGCCGCATCGAGCGTGCGGAAGCGGGCGCGCGCGAAGCGACGGCTGGTTTGCGTCAGGCCGCGGGCGCGGCCATCGCCGATCTTCGCAATGCGCAACTCTCTATCGCGGCGCGTCTGAAGCAGATTGAAGACACGGGCGGCGGCGCGGCCAGCGCCGATCTGGCTTCGGTGCGAGCGCAGCAATCCGATATCGCCGACCGCTTGGCCGCGCTTGAGAACGGCGCGCATGGCAGCGCCGTCACCGACGCACTTACCGCTTTTGAGCAGCGGCTTTCCGCCGCCGAGCAAAGCGCCGGCGCAGTGACCACACTCGACGAGGCGCTGGCGCGCCTTGGCCAGCGGCTGGCGGAAACGGAATCCACCGCGAACAACGCGATCCGCACGCTAGAGGAAACAGTCTCCGCGCTTGGCGCCAAGGTGAACACGGCGGGCGCGAAGGAAGAAACGGACGCATTGCGCAACATGCTCGAGCAGCGGCTCGACACCATGGCGCAGTCGGTGACGCAAATGGTCGGCGAAGTGCGTACCGAGTTCGCAGGCCAGCTCGGCCAGGCGATGCAGGGCGTCAACGAAGGCGGCGTCGAAGAAGCGCTGGCGGACGTCAACCGCCGCCTCGCCGCGGCAGAGCGGCGCCAGGCGCAGACGATTGAAGCGATCTCGCTTGAGATCAAGCGGATGTCGGAAACGGTCGACCGCCGCTTGCGCACGGTCGAAACGCGTAACGACGACGCTGCCGCTTCGGCCGTGCGCGAAGAGCTCGCCCGCATGGCGCAGACGCTTGAGCACCGTTTCGACGAGATCGAGCGCCGCGAAGCCGCGGGCTTCGATCGCATGGGCCTGGAAGTCGGCCGCCTTTCGGAGCGTTTGGAAGAACGCGTTGGAGCCGTCGAAACGCGCAGCGCGCAAGCCATCGAACAGGTGGGCGAGCAAGTCGCCCGCATGGCCGAACGCTACAATCAAAAACATGAGATTCTGGCCCGCGATCTGAGCGAGCGCATGATCGACAGCGAGGAGCGCGCCGGCGCGCGGGTCTCCGAAGCGATCTCCTCGATTATGCAGCGTCTTTCCGAAGTGGAGGAGCGCTCCGCCGAGGAAATCGCGCCTGTCAAGAAGGCGATGTCCAACGTCGCGTCGCGGCTGGACGCGTTCGAGAGCAAGAGCGACGACGAAGTCGCGACGCCAGCGCGGCGCTATTCGGATTTCGACGATGCCTTCGGCGTGAGCGAACACTACGTTGCGCCGATGGATGCCGCTCAGCCGCTGCGCGCGGGGCCGCTGCCGCCGTTGACCACGCAGCCGCCAACGCCGGACACGGCGCCCGAAACGCCCGCCTTCGACGTGGAGGCCGCGAGTAATTTCACCGAGTTCGCCGGCGACGAGGACATTTATTTCGCCGAAGACGAGCCAGCGGCGCAGGCCGAAGCGCCGAGCTACGCCCCGCCGGTCGATGCGCCGGCGGAGAGTTCTTTCGTCGCGCACCAAAGCGATGACCTCGTGGTCGAAGATCCGTTTCTCGATGACGATGCGTTGGCGCCGCCGCCGCCGGAGGACGACGACCCGTTCTGGACGCCGGACGTGCTGCAGACTGTCGTCACCGGCGCGCCGGTGGACACCATGCCCGCCGCGGCCTCGGCGGCAGACGAGATGACGTTGACGGTGGCGCCTAAGGACGACGCGCCGCCCGGTAAAAACGACTATCTCAACGCCGCCCGTAAAGCCGCGCAGGCGCAGGTGCAGGCCAAGCCGGAAAAGGGCAAGGCAAAGAAGGAAAAGAAGAACAAGGCCGCTATCGACGATGTTGCGCCGGCGCCGACTTATTCGCTGCGCGGATCGAGCCGGATCGTGTTTTGGGGCGCCGCCGGCGCTATCGCGCTGCTCGTGGCTGGCGGCGCCTGGTACATGAACCAGTCGAGCGGCGATACCGCCGACCCCGCGCAAGCGCCTGATCCCGACGCCACGACGGGACCCGCACAGGCAGCGGCGCCTGCGGGCGCTGCCGAAGCGTATGATCCGAACGCGCCATTCGGGACACCGGTTCAAGACCCGTTCGCTGAGGGCCAAGGGGTCGCGCCGGCGGACGGCGTTCCGGTCGCGAACGCGGAAGGCCAAACCCAACAAGTCGTGGCCGGCCCGCTCGGCCCGCGCAATCTCTCGCTCGAACAAGCCGCGCAAGGCGGCGACATCATCGCGCAATACGAACTCGGGCTGCAGCGGATCGCCGCCGGGCGTGGCGCGGAGGGCGTGACCATGCTGCGCCGTGCCGCCGATCGGGGCCTGGCCATGGCGCAGTATCGCTTGGCGAAGCTCTACGAGCGCGGCGAAGGCGTCGAGACCGATCTGGTGCAAGCGCGGCAATGGACCGAGCGCGCCGCAGCCGCGGGAAATCGGCGCGCCATGCACGATCTCGGCGTCTATTTCGCGCGCGGCGAAGGCGCGCCGCTCGACGAGGCGGCGGCGTTCCGCTGGTTCCGTCAGGCTGCGGAACTCGGCGTCGCCGACAGCCAATATAATCTGGGCGTGCTCTACCAGCAGGGCCGCGGCGTCAATGCGAGCCCCGCGGAAGCCATGTTCTGGTTCCTGGTCGCGGCGCGCTCGGGCGACGAAGACGCCGCCACGCGGGCGCAATCGCTGCAAGCGCAATTGCAGCCGATTCAGGTCGAACAGGCCCGGTCGCGCGCACAGGCGTTCCGCCCACGCGCAGCCAGCGCCCAGGCCAATGGCGAGTTCGGCCCACGCGCCTGGAACGCGCCGGCGCGCCCCGCGGCTTAACGCCCCAACGAGGAATTCGCAGCCAATCACCCCCTCCCCGCGACGGGAGAGGGCACAAAGCGCCTGGGCGCTTGCGGCGCCTTGATTTCAGAGGCGTTCCGACGCGGTTGCCCTTCTCGTCCGCGGCGCCCATAAGGGCTCCCGCGAGGCGCGCCCGCGCCGGACAGAGCATCCTGGATGATCTACCTGCCGATCGCCGAAATGCCGGTGAACGTGATCGTTGTCCTGTTGGTCAGCGGCGTGGTCGGCTTCGTGTCCGGCCTCGTGGGCGTCGGCGGCGGTTTCATCATGACGCCATCCCTGATGGCGCTCGGTATTCCCGCACCCGTGGCGGTTGCAACTGGCGCAAGCCAAATCGCAGCCACATCCTTCTCAGGCATACTCAGCCTCGCGCGACGCAAGAGCGTGGACTGGCGCATGGGCATGCTGCTTTCGATCGGCGGCGTTGCTGGCGGCGTGGCGGGCGTGTCGTTGTTCGACCGCCTACTCGCCATCGGCCAGCTCGATCTGCTGATCGCGATTCTTTATGTCGTCTTCCTCGCTCTTATCGGCACGCTAATGCTGGTCGAGAGTCTGACCGTGATGCGTGGGCGCGTCAGCGGCGGGCGCGGCTTCTTCGCACGCTCAGCCAAAACGGTTGCCCACACATTGCCGCTGCGCATGCGCTTTCCGCGATCCGGCCTCTATATCAGCGTCATTCCACCGCTCGCGCTCGGCCTTCTCGTCGGTGCGTTGGCGGCGATCATGGGCGTGGGCGGCGGCTTCATTCTGGCGCCGGCGATGATTTATCTGCTGCGCATGCCCACGAACGTCGTCATCGGCACGTCACTGTTTCAAATCCTTATCGTCATGGCGCTCATCGTGCTGCTGCAATCGACGCTGACGCAAACCGTCGACCTCGTGCTTTCAGCGATGCTGATGGTTGGCGGTGTCGTTGGCGCGCAATTCGGCGCGCGCGTCGGCGCAAGACTGCGCGGCGAGCAGATTCGAGCAATTCTCGGTCTAATCCTGGCGCTTTGGAGCATGCGCTTCGCCTGGGATCTGATCGTCGCGCCCGATGAACCCTTCACCTTGGGGCCGGGCCTATGGTGAGAGCGGCGCTCGTCGCAGCGGTCCTCTTGGCCTTCGCCGCCGCGCCTGCGCTCGCTCAGGATTTGCGGGCTCCGGGCGATGTCGCGTTGGAATTGCCCAGCGCGGTCGCTGAAGAGCAAATCTCCGTCTCATCCTCCTATCGCGGCTCGGTGATCGACGTATGGGGCGTCAACCCCGACCGGCGCGGACGCGGCGACATCGTCGTCGTCGTGCGCGGGCCCGATCAACCAGCCACAGTGATGCGCAAGCGGCGGGTGCTCGGGCTGTGGGTGAACGGCCCGCCGGTGCGCTTTCGCGAAGCGCCCGGCTTCTTTGCCGTGCTGTCGAACCGGCCCTTGCGGCAAATTGCAAGTCCTCAAGCAATCTGGTCGCTGGAGCTGGACCCCGCGGCGTCGGCGCGCTTGGCGAGCGCCGTGCCGCCAGGCGCCGATCCAAGCGAATACCGTGCAGCGCTGGTGCGTCTGCGCACGGCGCAGCGGCTTTACCTCGAAAGCCGGTCGGGCCTGACGATGTATGCGGGCGGCCTCTTCAGAGCGCGCGTCCAGCTGCCTGCAAACGCGCCGATCGCCGATTATCATGCCGACACTTATCTGTTCCGTAGCGGCCGGCTGATCTCGTCGCAGCGTATTCCAATCCGCATCTCGCGCGTGGGCGTGGAGCGGCGCATCCACGATCTCGCCACCGATTACGCATTTTTGTACGGCTTGTTGGCGGTGGCGATGGCGCTCGGCGCGGGCTGGGCCTCCGCTTATTTGTTCAGACGGACCTGATGGCCGATCAGCCCTCTTTCCTCCCGCGCACCGCGGTGCGCTTCGGCTTTCTCGGCCTCGCGCCGCTCTTGATCTCAGGCCTCGTCTCGCTCTCTCAGCACCACGGCACGGCGCGCCTCGGCGTGCTTTCCTTCAGTATCTACGCGGCAGCGCTGCTTTCATTTCTCGGTGGAATACGCTGCGGCATCGAGCTGAGGCGCGAGCCGCGCACGCCCGACGCGCTCCGGCTTGGCTTCTCCGCGCTGCCGGCGTTGGCTGGGTGGCTGCTGACGCTGATCGTCGTCATCGCGCCTTGGGGACCGGGCGCTGCGTCGGCGTTCGCCGGGCTTTTCGCCGCGCAATACGTTTGGGACCACCGCAGCGCCAATGCCGGCGCGCCGGAATGGTACCCATTGCTGCGCCAAGTGCTGACCGGCGGCGCCATGATCGCGTGCATGCTAATCCCGCTCGCCGCTGCGTTGCGGCGCTTTTAATCGATGAGAAGGCGCTCCCAAGGCGCGGGATGCACACGGTTCTTACCCAGCACCAGCGCCAGCGCGCCATCGGGAAAGATGGGCGTGAACGCCGCATCGCAAACATTGAGACCGCCGGTGAAGGCGCCGAATGCGGGCATCACCAGCCTTTCGCCGTCATAAGCGAAGCAGCGGCGCCGGACACTGCGCCCCCGTCCGGCTACGCGCGCGCAGGGATGGAGGTGCCCAGCGATCTCGCCCGGCGCAGCGCGCGCGCTCGGCTCGTGGCGGAGCACAATCGCCCCGACATGCAGTGTCTCACGCGCGGCGCCGCCGAGCGTTTCGGCGCACTTGCTGTCGTGATTGCCTTCGATCCAAATCCAATCGACACGGCCGATCAAATCCTGCAGCAGCGCCCGATCCTGCGGGCCCATGCGGGCGGGGCCACCGCCATCGTGAAAGCTATCGCCGAGCGACACGACGATTTCGGGCGCGTGGCGGGCCATTAGTGCGGAAACACGCGCCAAGGTGGCCATAGTGTCGTAAGGCGGCAGCATCTGACCGTTGCGCGCGAACGACGAGCCTTTCTCCAAATGGAGATCGGAGAATACGAGAGCGCGCGCGCTCTCGATCCAGAGTGCGCCTTCCGGTAGCGCCACCACGATCTGGCCGCCAAGCTTCGCCTCAACGCAATTCTCAACGATGGCGATCGGCGGCAGAGCGCGGCCGGCGCGGCGCGCACGCGCGCCGCGAGCAGCGGGAAGGTCCTGGCGCGACAAGAGCGACATGGGCGCGGAGATTAGCGGCGATTCGGGGCGACGCCAGCGCGCGAATGCATGGCTAGCCCATCGCTTCGGCGATCAACGCCGCGGCATCCTCTAAAATCGCTTCCTCGGCAGCGCCTTGGATTGGCACGCGGCCGACCTCCAGCATAACCGGCGCTGCAAACGGAGAGACATAAGGCAGATCGATGTGCGCGATGCGACCCTTAATACGGCGCAACAATGCGCCTTGGCGGCGAAGATCGAGAAAGCCCTCGCCCGCGTCGGCGAACGCGGCCTGCAATAGGATATGGTCGGGTTCGTACTGGCGTAGGACATCGTAAATCAGGTCGGCCGAGAACGTGACCTGCCGTCCGGTTTTCTCTGCGGCGCCAGGCGCGCGCCGCTCGATCATGCCCGCGATCACCGCGCAATTGCGGAATGTTCGCTTCATCAGGGAGCTTTCGGCGAGCCAGCTTTCTAAATCGTCGCCCAGCATATCCTCGGCAAAGAGCTCCGCCATGTTGATCGAGCCCATCTCCTCCAAGCCCCAAACCGCCATCGCATATTCGCTGGCGAGAAAGCCAAGCGGATGTTTGCCCGCCCGCTCCAGGCGGCGGGTGATCAACATGCCTAGGGTTTGGTGCGCGAGACGTCCCTCGAACGGATACGCGACCAGATAGTGCTTCGGCCCACGCGGGAAGGTCTCTATCAGCATCTCGTCGGGCTTCGGGATGACCGAGCGAGTGCGCTGGATGGCGATCCAGTCCTGCACTTGCTGCGGCAGGCTGTGCTGGTGCGAAGGGTCGTGAATCAGGCGGCGGACGCGCTCAGCCAAAAATGTTGAGAGCGGGAATTTTCCGCCGGCATAAGACGGTATGCGCGGATTCTCTTCGCCATGCGCGCGAACGACGAGCGCGTCTTCTTCGCGGAGCGTGATAAAGCGCAGCATCTCGCCGCCAAAGATGAAAGTGTCGCCCGGCGACAAGCCTTCGATGAACCATTCCTCGATCTGCCCGAGCTTGCGGCCGGGCGTCATCGGCTTTGGCCCCTCGCCTTTGGGCGTGCCCGGGCGTGGCCGCGCCCCGACGCGGCTGACGAGCCGGACATTGAGCATGTCGGCTTCGATGATAGCCCCGACATTCATGCGATGCTGCTGCGCGACGCTGGCGTTGCGTGCGCGCCATCTGCCCGTTGCAGGGTCCTGCACGATGCGGCGATAGCGATCGTAGGTGCGAAGCGCATAGCCGCCTGTCGCCACGAGATCGATCGCGCGATCGAATTGCGCGCGCGAAAGCGATGCATAGGGCGCCGTCGCGATCACCTCTTGGTAGAGCTCCCCTGCGTCGGTTGGCTCGCCGCAACAACAGCCCATTATGTGTTGCGCCAGGCATTCGAGCGCGCCGGTGCGCGCGTCTGCGCCATCGAGCGCCCCTTCGAGCACGGCTTCTTGCGCTGCCCTGCATTCCAGCACCTCGAAGCGATTGCTGGGCGCCAGCAGCGCACGCGAGGGCACATCCAGCCTATGATTGGCGCGCCCGATGCGTTGAACGAGACGCGCACAGCCTTTCGGCGCCCCGATCTGGATGACCAGATCGACGTCCCCCCAGTCGATGCCGAGATCAAGCGTTGAGGTGCAAACCACAGCGCGAAGTGCGCCTCGCGCCATCGCGCTCTCAACCTTTCGCCGTTGCGTGACATCCAGCGACCCGTGATGGAGCGCGATCGGCAACGCCTCGTCGTTGATGCGCCAGAGTTCCTGAAAGGTCATTTCCGCTTGCGCCCGGGTATTGACGAAGACCAGCGCCAGGCGCGCACGCTTGATCGCTTGGTAGAGTTCAGGCATGGCGTGCCGCGCTGTATGGCCGGCCCACGGGATGCGCTTGTCGGAATCGAGGACATCGATTTCCGGCGCGGCGCCCGGCGGCGCCTGCACGATGATATCCGGTTGCTGCGCCGCGAATGCGGGCCCTACCAGCCATCGCGCAAGCGCATCGGGATCGGCGACGGTCGCGCTCAATCCTACACGGCGATGACTTGGCGCCCAGCGGCGCAATCTCGCCAGCGCCAAAGTCAAAAGGTCGCCTCGCTTGGTCGGCGCCAAGGCGTGGATTTCGTCGATCACGACGGTGCGCAAGTCCTCAAAAAACGCGCGCGCATGCTCGGAGGCGATCAGCAGGCAAAGTTGCTCCGGCGTTGTCAGCAAGATATCCGGCGGGTGTGCGCGCTGGCGCGCGCGCTTGTGCGCCGGCGTATCCCCTGTGCGCGTCTCGAGCCGCAGCCCCAGCCGCATTTCGCCCACAGGCGCCTCAAGGTTTCGGGCGACGTCCGTCGTCAACGCTTTGAGCGGGGAGATGTAAAGCGTGTGCAAACGGTGCGGACGCTTCAATCCCCGGGCGGCGACTTGCTCCAATTCCACCAGGCTCGGCAGGAAGCCGGCCAGCGTTTTGCCGGCGCCCGTCGGCGCGATCAGGAGCGTCGAACGCCCGGCGCGCGCACGTTCAACCAGAGCCAATTGGTGAGGACGCGGGGCCCATGCGCGCTGGGCGAACCAATCCGCGAACAGCGGCGGCAGGGCGGGCTCGACGACGGCGTCCATCATCTCCATCTTAGCGGTCAGCCGCCGATGAAGAAGGTGTCCCATGAAAGTTCCTCTGTTCGCCCTCGCCCTGCTTGCGCTACCGGCGGCCGCGTCCGCGCAAAGCGCCCGTGAAGCAATCGTTCCCGACTGGCATCGGGAGACAACAGAAGCGCTTCACTATGCGCCGGCCGTCCGTGCTGGGGACCTGCTGTTTCTCGCCGGTGTTGTCGCCGGACGCGCGCCCGGTGAAACCGACGACGTAGCCGCCTACACGCGCGCCTTCGAAGGCATAGCCCGCGTGCTCGAAGCCTCAGGATCGGATTGGGATCACGTCGTCGAGATGACAACCTACCACACCGATTTGCCGGCACAGATTGAAGCATTCGCCAGCGTGAAAGATCGCTTCGTGCAAGCGCCCTATCCAGCCTGGACCGCCATCGACATCGACCGCCTTTATCCCGACAACGGCTTGGTTGAGATCAAAGTCATTGCGCGCGTGCGCAGCGCGGAATGAAGGCGGCAACGGAGCTTCTACGCCCGACGCCAGCGGGTTTGTGCTGCCCGCTCGGTGACTTCCACATCGATCCGGTGCGCCCAGTGGAGCGCGCAATAATCACTCATGGCCACAGCGATCACGCCCGCGCCGGGCACGGCCGCGTGCTGGCGACGCCCGAAACGCTCGCCATCATGGAAGAACGCTATGGCGCGGATTTTGCGGGCGAGCGGCAGGCCATCGGCTACGGCGACACGCTGCGGCAAGGCGATGTCAGCGTGCGCCTGGTTCCCGCGGGTCACGTCTTGGGATCGGCGCAGGTCGTGGTGGAGGCTGGCGGCGCGCGCGCGGTGTGCTCCGGCGATTACAAGCGCCGACGCGACCCCACATGCGCCGCTTTCGAACCTGTGCCATGCGACGTCTTCATCAGCGAAGCAACGTTCGCCCTGCCCGTCTTTCGCCATCCCGAGCCGGAGCACGAGATCGCGAAGCTGCTCCGCTCCGTCGCAGCCAACCCCGAACGCGCCCATCTCGTCGGCGCTTATGCGCTTGGCAAAGCCCAGCGCGTGATTTGCCTGCTGCGCGAGGCCGGCTATCTCGAGCCGATCTATATCCACGGGGCGATGCAGCGGCTGTGCGATCTCTATCAACGGCATGGCGTCGATCTCGGCGATCTGCGCCCCGCCACATTGAAGAGCGGAGAGAGGGATGCGTTCAAGGGCGCGATCGTCATCTGCCCGCCCTCGGCGATGGCCGATCGCTGGAGCCGCCGCTTTCCCGATCCAGTCGATTGCTTCGCCTCCGGCTGGATGAGCGTGAAGCAGCGCGCGAAGCAGCGCGGCGTCGAGTTGCCGCTTGTCATTTCCGACCATGCCGATTGGGATGAGCTGACGTCCACCGTAAAGGAGATGGCGCCAGGCGAACTCTGGATCACGCATGGCCGCGACGACGCGCTGGCGCGCTGGGCGGAAATCGAAGGCGTCAAAGCTCGGCCATTGCATCTTGTTGGCTACGAGGACGAGAACGAATAAGCTCTCGCCACATGTATCAATCGCTCGATCCCGCCCACATCATCGCGACGATCGAGCGGGTCAAATCCGGCATTGACGAACGCTTTCCTGGTTCTGGCCTCGGCAATGTATGCGCCGAGACTATTGATACGGCGCGACACACAATCGTGCGCGCGGCCCAGCTCACTGCGCCCAATTGGCCGCTAAGAATTTGTGTCGGTGCGATCATCGTTCTCGGCGTCGCCGCTCAGGTCGCCGCCGCCCGGTTCATGCATATCGAACGGATTGAATCGGGACCGTCATTGCTGGAGAGCCTCGAAGCGGCGGTTAACCTGCTCATCCTGTTTGGCGGCGCGGTCTGGTTTCTGATCAGCATCGAGGAACGCATCAACCGTCAGCGCGTGCTCGCGGAACTGCACAAATTGCGCTCCCTCGCCCACGTGATCGACATGCACCAATTGAGCAAGGACCCAACCATACTCATGAACGAGCACAAGGGCCGCAACATGAGGCGGTTCGACCTGACGCGCTATCTTGACCATTGCGCCGAGCTCCTTTCGCTGTTGGGCAAGCTTGCTGCACTTTATGCCGACCGCATGCGTGATGCGGTCGTGATCGAAGCCGTCACGGAAATTGAAAACCTCACCAGCGATCTCTCTCGCAAGATATGGCAAAAGATCGCCATCCTCAGCACTCTGGAAGAACAGCCGCCACCCCCTGCTTCGGACCAGAGCAGCGCCCTATCTTAAGCAGGCATGCGCGCCTTCGCCGAACTGCTCGACCGCTTGATCCTGACGCCGGGCCGCCACGCCAAGCTCGACGCGCTGGCGCACTATTTCGCCACTACACCCGATCCGGACCGTGGTTACGCGTTGGCCGCAATCAGCGGTGAGCTTACCTTCACTGGCGCGAAGCCGGCGGCGCTCAGAGGTCTGACGGTTGAGCGGGTGGATGAGCAATTGTTCGCGCTCTCGTACGATTACGTCGGCGACTTGGCCGAAACTATTGCGCTGATCTGGCCGGCCAAGGGCGGCGCAAATCGTGAACCCACGCTGGGCGAAGTCGTTGAGGCGTTGCAGCGCGCCTCGCGCCTTGAAGCGCCGAAGCTGATCGAACACTGGCTAGACGGCCTGGACGGCAACGGCCGCTGGGCGTTGATGAAACTCGTGACTGGCGGCTTGCGCATCGGCGCCGGCGCTCGCCTCGCCAAACACGGATTGGCGCAATATGGCGGCAAGCCCGTCAGCGAGATCGAGGAGATCTGGCATGGCCTCGCCCCACCCTATGGCGACCTTTTCGCTTGGCTCGAAGATAGGGGCGAGAGGCCGAAGGGGCGAACGCGAGCGGGATTCAGGCCGGTTATGCTGGCGCATTCATTAGACGAAAAGGACATCGCCAAGCTCGACGCCCGCGATTTCGCGGCAGAATGGAAGTGGGACGGCGTGCGGGTGCAGGCCGTGATCGAGGGCGGCGACAAGCGGCTGTATTCGCGCACCGCTGAAGACATTAGTGGCGCCTTCCCCGATCTGCTCGAGTTTCTGGATTTCGAAGGCGCGATCGATGGCGAATTACTGGTGCGCACAAGCGACGCTGGCCCCGGTTCTTTCAACGATCTGCAGCAGCGCCTGAACCGCAAGAAGGTCGACGGCAAGACCGTGCAACGATACCCAGCTTTCATCCGCGCCTACGATGTGCTCGCGGACGGCGCCGCGGACTTGCGAGCCGCGCCTTTTCGCGAGCGCCGCGCGCGCCTGGAGGGCTTTCTCCAGCGCCATGGCAACGAGCGCCTGGATATTTCGCCAATTGTCGAGACAAGCGATTGGAACAGCATCGCGCAATTGCGTGCGGCGTCTCCGCCGGGCGTTGAAGGTTTGATGCTGAAGCGGTGGGATAGCCTCTACGAAGCTGGCCGGCCCAAGGGCCTTTGGTTCAAATGGAAGCGCGATCCCTTCACGGCCGATTGCGTGCTGATATATGCGCAACGCGGACACGGAAAAAGAAGCTCGTATTATTCTGACTACACCTTTGGCTGCTGGCGCGGCGACGACCTCCTGCCTGTCGGTAAGGCCTATTTCGGCTTCACCGACGAAGAATTGCTCCTGCTGGACAAGTTCGTACGCGACCACACGACGGAGCGCTTTGGCCCGGTGCGCGCCGTACGCGCCGACAAGACCTTCGGACTTGTGTTCGAGGTGGCGTTCGAGGGCATCGCCCGCTCAACACGGCACAAATCCGGCGTAGCGTTGCGGTTTCCCCGTATCTCTCGCATCCGATGGGACAAGCCGGCGCGCGAGGCCGACACGGTGGAAAGCCTGGAAAAACTGATCCGGTAAGCGATCCTTAACTTCAAAGGCCGCCGGCTTTTCAAATCTTGCTAAGCATTCTCCGGTAAGTTGGCCCGCTGGATTGGGGCCAAGCTCATTATGCGCGACGACGCATCCTTCGATGCCGACGATCTCTGCGCGTTGGTGCTCGACCAAAATCACTATCAACGCGGCATCTCGCTGGACCAGTTGCGCGCCATGGGCTTCAGGCGCGCGCACGGCGCTGCCGACACTGTCGAAGCGTGGGACCTGATCTGCCTGCACAATCCCGATCTGGTCGTGCTCGAATGGCTGGACGGGACTGACGCGCTCGACTTCGTCCGGCGTCTCCGCATGAGCGACGAAGCCCCTAACCGCGCCGTCGCCGTCTTCATGCTGACCACGCGCGGGTCTGCGGTAGACGTCGAGGCTGCGCGGCGCGCGGGCGTCGACGGCTACATGCGCAAGCCCATTTCCTCAAATGCGCTGAAGCTGCGCGTGAAGGCCGCGATCGAGAATCCGCAACCCTTCATCGTCACTGCGTCGTATGTCGGCCCTTGCCGCCGGCGGCGCAGCGAAGCCAGCTTCGCCGGACCGTGGCGGCGCCTCGACGACGTCGTGCCGAAGATGACCGGCGATGACGAAGAGCAGGATCTGAAAGCTGAACTGGCGCGGGCGCGTGTGGCGGCGCTGGAAGCCTGCGCCAACGCGCTTCAGCCCGGCGACGCGGCCGCCGCGCGCGCCGTGTTTAAGGCGGTGCAGAACCTGATCGAGGTCGCCGACCAAATCGGCGACATCAATCTGAGTTTTGGCGGCAAGGAAATGGCGCGCTACATCCAGGCGCAAGGGGCGACCGACCGGCTCGAGCCCGAAGTCGTGCGCACGCACGTCGCCGCCCTGCACCAATTGGTGCACCTGCCGCACGTACTGGCGGTCGAGCGCGAGCGGGTAGCGCAGAGCCTCAAACGTATGGTCGACAAGAAACTGCGTCAGAACGCGGCCTAAAGCTCTTCACAGCTTGCCCTTGAGCGCCGGCGCCGCATCCGCGGCGATGCGCCGGATCGCCGCTTCCGCCGCTGGCGTCATCGATGGAAACGCGACAAAGCCATGCGGGAGCGTGTCGAAGCGCACATATTTCGTCTTCACGCCGGCTTGCGTCAGGCGATCTGCGTACGCTTCACCCTGGTCGAGCAAAATATCGAAGCCCGCGCCATAGATGAGCGCCGGCGGCAAGCGCGATAAATCTTGGGTGCGGCCGGGTGAAACGCGAGGATCGCTCGGATCGACGCCGTCTGGCAGGTAGTGTTTGAGAAAGAAGGCGAGCAAATCCTCGGTGAGCGGGAAAGCGTCGGCGAACTCATGCATCGACGCCGTGTCGCTGACGAGATCGAGCCCCGGATAAATCAGCAATTGCAGCACGGGCTTCGGTCCACGGCCGCCGCGTGTTTGCTGCGCAATCGCGGCGGCGAAATTGCCGCCCATTGAATCCCCGCCAACGGCGACCTTGCCGACCGCCGCGCCAAACCGCGCCGCGTTCTCAACGCCCCAGTGAAACGCCGCCAGCGCATCTTCAAACCCGGCCGGAAACTTGTACTCGGGCGCCAACCTGTACTCGACGGAAAGCACAGGAGCGCCGGACACTCTGGCGATGAGACTGCAAAGCCGCTCGCAATCTTCCAGCGTGCCGATTACCCCGCCGCCATAATGATAATAAACGAGCATGGCGGCGTTGTTGTCGCGGACCCGGGGCAGATAAAGCCGGCACGGCACCGAATGCGAACGCCCGGTGACATAGACGCGCTGACGTCGCACGCCCCCGACCTTGCCCCCGCCGAAGGTCGCACTGAGTGCATCAGTGCGCGCGCGCACGTGTGCAGGCGTCACCTTCTCCCAATCGAAGGGATTTTCACGCGCCTTCTGCTCGATGAACTGGACACGCGGATCGAGCACCATGCCGCGGACGCTGCGTGGCGCCCCTCCAGACGCCGCCACGAGCGCGTCGTCCGAACGCAACAACGCAAGATGCGCAATCAGCTTGCGCAGAACCGACACCATGTTTCTCCGATCAGCGCTGCGCGGGACCGAGGCCGCGCAGGATCAGGCCTACGGCGAATTGCGTCGCCGCCTCGACGTTCGGCGGCGAACGCCGCATCATCGCCGCGCCAACCTCTTGTGCAATGCCGATGCAGGCGAAAGTGAGGAAATCGGCGTCGATGGGCGGCGCGGCGCCCCGCGCAATCGCAGCTTCGATGCCCTCACGCACTTCCTGGTAGATCGCCTTCATTTCGGGGGTATCGGTGCGCACGTGCGGCGCGCGTTCGCCAGCAGGCTTGCCCTCGATGCGGTTCTCTTGGATCACAAACTGAAAATACGCCGTGAACGCCAGCGCCAGATATTCTTCAAAGCTGCTAGCCCGTTCGCGCGCGGCGCGCAGCAACGGCTGAAACCGCTGCACGGCGTCTTCGGTCAGGGCGTCGAACACCTCTTCCTTCGAGCGGAAGTAGTTGTAGAACGTGCCCGACGCGAGGTCGGTGCCGCGGATGACATCGCGCACGGTGGCGGCTTCGTAGCCCATCTCCGCGAACACGCGACGCGCCGCCGCCAGGATGGCCTGCCGATTGGCGGCTTTCGCGCGCTCACGCTTTCCTATCGGCTCAACGACGGCCGCTTCGCTCAACCTCAAACTCCGGATTCGGTTACCCCGCGCCAATCTGTTCACAAAAATGACGCCGCGTCAATTTCGACAATTGGCCCCCGCCGCGTTAGCTCTCGGCTCATGACCTCCTATCCCACTGACGCCCCTCAAGCACCGGCAGACACGCCCGAAGAAGTGCTGTCGCGCGCGCAGGCGATGGTGCAGCTGACACCGCAAGCGCACGCACTGGGCATCGCCGTGACCGCTATCGAGAACGGCCGCGTGCATGGTCGCGTGCCATACCGCCAAGATCTGGTCGGCGATCCCGACACGGGCGTCATCGCCGGCGGCGTGCTTACCACGTTGCTGGACCAGATCGCAGGCACGGCTGCGGTAGTGGCTATGAAAGAACCGACGGCTGTCGCCACGATCGACCTGCGGATCGACTATATGCGCCCAGCCGAACCGGGCCGCGACATCATCGCTGAAGCTCATTGCATCAAGCTCACGCGCAGCGTCGCGTTCGTCCGGGCAGTCGCTTTCGAAGACAGCGCTGAGAACCCCGTGGCGCACGCTGCGGCCGCATTCATGATCACCGGGGCGCGGAAATGAGCGACGACGCGCAACAGAAATTGGAGGCGGCGATCGCGCGGCTTCCTTACGCGCGATTTCTCGGCGTCCGAGGCGAGCTCAAAGGCGACGAGCTCACCCTCATCTTGCCCTTCACAGCTCAGCTTGTCGGCAATCCGATTTTACCCGCGCTGCACGGCGGCGTCGTCGGCGCGCTGATGGAGCTAACTGCCTTGGTGCAGCTGGCCGTCACCGGCCAAAGCAAGCGTTACGCAAAAACCATCGACATCAACGTCGATTACCTTCGCTCGGGAAAACCGGTCGATACGTTCGCGCGCGCCCGCCTCATTCGTGTCGGCCGCCGCATCGCCAATGTCAGCGCCGAAGCGTGGCAAAGCGAGCGAGCGCAGCCGATTGCGGCGATGCGGGGCCACTTTCTGATGCCGGACGACGACGGCTCTTAATTCAGCACGCCAAACAGAAAAAGCAGAAGGATGATCGGCAAAGGAATGCCGATAGCCCATAATATGCAGCCTTTGCCGAGTTCTTCCACGTCGCGTCTCCTAGAGTTCGGGGCTGAGCTTGTAGGCGGCGCGGTCTTCAAGGCGTGGGCGCGTTTCCCATTTCGGATGATGGGCGCCCAGCCAGCCGCCAGCGATAGCGCCGGCAAGACCCAGGCTCAGCGCGCCTACTGTCCACCATGCCAACATCGCCAGCGCTTGTGCTGTATCGTCGGCGCTTGCGAGCGCTGGCGCGGCGGCGCCCTCGCTCTCAGCGGCGTCGGCCAACTCGCCAACGGTTTCGGCGACGCCCGACGTAAGGGCATCGCCGCTCGCGCTGCCCGCTGCGGTCAGCGCTGCGAGAACGACGGCGATGAACACTGCGAGCGCCCAGACCAGCGAGCCTTGAAGCAGGCCGCCGAAGTGATCCGGATAGCGCGCGCCGCGCGAAGCCACGTAGCCGCCAAGCTGAAACGCGATCAATTGGGCGAAGATAACGTAAAGGCCGCCACCGATGCTGATGGCCTCGTCTTGCGCTTCAAGCTGGTAGGGATTGAAAGCTGACGCTCCGATAGCCACGCCGAGGATATTCAGGAGGAAGCCAACAGCGATGGCCAACATTGCTCCGGCGATGATCGACGGCCACGTGATCAATGGGTGCGCGTAGTGGCGGCCCGCTACGGTGTAGTCGGGATCAAACCGGTACGAGATCATTGGCAGCCTCCGGACAATGCGAGACGGTAACGGCGCGTCTCCAGCTTAGTTCCGCGCCGGGCCGCAAAATCGCCTTCAACCGCCAGACTTGTGCCGCTAAGGTGGCGCCGCGAGAGGACGGAGGCGCCCGGGGCTGACGCGATGGACCGGTTAGTGCAGTTTCTGATGCTGCCCTTCGTGATCGGCGTCGCGATCATTTGGGTTTTCGTGGGCCTTGTGTTCGCAGCGCCCCTCATCGCCAAGGCGATCCTCATTTTCACCCTTGATTTGCTGGTCTCGGCCATCAGCCAACAGCGGCACACCCGCGCTGCCGAGGGGCTGAAGCAAGCGCTGACATTCTATCCACGCGGGTTTGCCTTGATCTTCGGATCGCTGAGTTCGGTCAGCCAACCACCCGATGCCGAAGGCGCGCCTTACGAATTCGCGCGCGGCCGCTGGGGTCCGATCGTTGATTCAGGGAAGATGATCGTTCTGGCGGTGGTGTTTTGGGGAACAACCACGCTCTTCTTCCATCATCTGGGCGTAGTGCGCATTGAGCGCATCGCTGAGGCCGAACGCGGCGTCATGGACCTAGTGAGCTTTCGCCCGCGTCCGGTCGCTGCCGCGGCGCCGGAGCCCACGCCAACGCGGTTCGATTGCCGCGTGAACACGCCGCGCTCGAATCTGCGCGAGGCGGCGCGGCGCGGCTCGCCTTCGATCACGAGGCTTCCCGAGGGAGCCGAGGTTGCGCTTATTGAGGATCCCTTCGCCGGCGACGATTGGATACGCATCGCCACGCGGGAGGGGCAGCGCGGGTACATCCACCGCGACCTCATCACGTGCTCTTCGCCGCCGCGCTAATCTGGCGCGCGTTGCAAATATGCTCGGCAACGATGTCAGCAAGCTCTTCATGGTCGAAATAGGTGGTGTGAACGAGACTCTTCCAGGTCATCGCGTCAAGGGCGAGCTGGTTCAGCGCCTGGGCGGCGTCGCCTTCGACTGTAAACAACGCCCAGCGATAGCGTTCGAGCAATTTGTTGGCCGCCACCGCCGCATTGTCGCGCAGGCGATCGGCGTATGCTCCCTCCAAGATGAGTTCGCGTGTCGGATGGGTATGCGAACCGGTGGAGACTTCGCCGATGCCTTGATCGCTGTCGGCGCCGAACGCCATGCCGCGGATGCGGCCGCGCACCAGGCCGTTGAGCCATGGCATGGTCAGCAGATCAGCGACCGCGAAAAGCAGACGCACCAGCAGATAGGCCAGCCCGAACAAGGCGAGCGCCCCGGCAAACGTGATGCCGAGGAGCGTCCACATTGCATTGGGCTCCATGGGCGTCATGTCGAGATCACGCGCCCACTCGTACTCATCAATTGCGAAGGAGAGGCCGAGATTGAACCCAACCCAAAGCAAGGCGGCGATCGCCGCGATCAAAACCACCCAAATACCGATCGTCACGGCGATCTGGCGCGAGCCGCGCAAGAAGCCCCATGGCGGCATCGGCCGGATGTCGAACGATTCCATCTTGCGCAAGAAGGCGATGGCTTCGTCATTGTTATGCCATACCGCCAACACTTCCGACGCCGCCGCGTTACGCCGCCGGAAACGCGCTACTCGCCTCACGCCGCGCAGGGCGATCGGCAGGACCAGCGCAAAGACGGCGAGCGTAACTGCGAAAAGGATGCCCACGGCGATCATTTGCGGCACAAACGCTCCCGCGTTGCCGCTGGCCTGACGCCCAAGGAACGACATGACCGTCAGCACCGCGAGCGAGATCAAGCTGATCAATGTCAGCGCCAGGAAGGCGTAAGCGCCGAAAACCTCGCGGCCGCCGAACTTGTTCTTGAAATAAGGCGTGCCAATCGTCGTGAGCGAGTCCATGACCTGACGGCGGCGCGGCAGACCCCACCCTACGATTTCGGCGGCGTGACTGGCGACGTTGCCGCCATGACTGTGGCCGATGACATGCACGCCAGCATAGTCGCGATCGCATTGACGGATGGTTTTGGCCAATGCCTCGGCGCCACGCTCACGCGCAACGGCGCTATTGGCGCCTGTCCAGATGTGCGTGACGATCTCGGCTTCAAGGCCGCGCGCGCTGAGGCGCTGCAAAAGGCCGGTGCAGAAAGGCGACGCCGCCTCCCACCACTTTTTGCGCCCTTCTTCTCCGGGCGCTGAATCGTTGGTGCCGTGCACCGTGACGATCGCAACCTTGCCCGAGCGTATTTCTTGCGCCATGCCCGTCCCCCGCCGGTTAGCGCCTTAGGTTTGCAAGCACGCCCGAGCGCGTCAAATGCGTATTCGCGTTCCAGCGCCCCGGCAGGGTCACCTGCGCCTCGCCCTGCCCTTGCTTACGGAATTCGTAGATGAGCGCAGTGACGCGATGCGAGGGACTGAACGCCAAGTTTCGGTAAGGCCGCGCCAAGCGAGGCGAGCCCTCGTCCAGCAATTCGCCTGCGGCGTCCGATGTCAGGCTCCACGCGCTCTGACCGACCACCTGATCGCTTACGACGAACACGACCTGCCGGTAGCGTCCTTCGGGCGCGAAGAAGAGCGCTTCGACGAAGCCCAGCGGATCGTCCGGCTTGAACGCGTCCTCCGCGCGCGGCTCGACAAAACGCGCCGCGCCCTGCTCGGGCCGCGCATCATTGCGAATACGCTCAAGCCGCGCCACGAGCGCGAAGCCGCCCGGCGCGCTGTAATAACTCGCGCGCGCATTTCCGGCGCCCCGCAATGCGGCCATGAGCCGATCAGCGACGCCGCCGAGATTTGCCTCTCCAGCAAAGATCTCGCGCTGCAAATCGGCGCGCGCGGACGCGCGCGGCGGCGGCCAACGCGGGAATGGGGGCGTCTGCGCTTCGGTGGGCGCAGGCCCCGGCGTGGGCGCCGCCCCGTAAAGCTCGCCGATGCGCAATTCAGCGGCGCTCAGGGATGCGCCGCCATAAGTACCGATCCAGATCTCATACGGCCCGCTGAGTGGTTCTGCGATGGTGATGAGGGGATTGAGGCCGGCCGCACCGCCATCGTCATTGCAATAAAAAGCGCCATCAGGCGCACGCACGACCAGAGTCGTATCGCTGGTGGAATTGGCCTGGATCGTTAGCGGGATTGTGCTCGAGACATACTCAATCCGCAGATCGGGCAATTCGCTGATATAGCCGCTGCAGCCTTCGGCGAGCGTTCTCGCGTCAAGCGCACCGCCGGACTGGAAACTGTACGCTTGTTCGTCGTCCCCCGCTTGGCGTTCGACTTCATACAAGGCGCGCTGATTGTCCGTTTGTGCGAGCGCCGGAGAGACCAAGCAGCACGCCAGAGCTGCCGCGAAAAGAGCGCGAGTGCGTAATCTCATGTGCATTGCCTCATCGCCGCAAACTCGACATCAGGCCCGAGCGCGTCAAATGCGTGTTCGCGTTCCAGCGTCCTGGCAGCGCCACCGTGGCCTCCACATTTCCCTGTTTGCGGAACTCGTAGATGAGTGCGGTGACGCGATGGCCTGAACTCATGGGAATGACGCGATAGTCCCGCGCCAACAGCGACGAGCCTTCGTTCAAGAGCGTGGTGGCCGCATCCGAACTCAGCGTCCATGCGCCCTGACCCACCACCTGATCGCTGACAACGAACATTACTTGGCGATAACGCCCTTCAGGCGCAAAGAAGAGGGCTTCGACGAAGCCGAGCGGATCGTCGGGCTTATTCTCGTCGCCCGGGCGAGGCTCAATGAACCGCCCGGCCCCCTGCTGGGGCCGCGCGTCGTTGCGGATGCGCTCTAGACGCGCAACCAAAACGAACCCGCCGGGCGCGGTGTAAAAGCTGGCGCGCGCGTTGCCAGCGTCGCGCAACGCGCCCATCAGGCGGTCGGCGACCGCGCCGAGGCTGGCGTCGCCAGCGAAGATCGTGAGCGGCAATTGCGCACGCGCCGAGGCGCGCGGGGGCGGCCAACGCGGAAACGGCGGCGTTTCCGCCTCGGCGGGCCCGGGGCCGGCGGTGCGTGCCTCGACCACGCTGATCTGGCCATCCACGCTGAGCGGCAACACGCCGAGATGGAACGGCTCGTTGATACCGAACCAGATTTCGTAGCGTCCGGGCGCCGGCCGGGGGATCAGTATCTGCGGGTCTAGGTCGCCGGCGCTGTCGTCGTCGCAGATGTAAGCGCCATCGGGGCCGCGGACCACGAGCACGGTGTTGTGCGGACGAATGCCCCGCTGCTCCGGCGCTGCGCTGATGAGCAGCGGAACCGGTTCTGTCACGTCGAGCACCATGCTCGGCTCACGCGGGACTTCACCGACGCAAGCGGGATCAAGCTCGCTTGCGTCCTGCTGACCGAACGCGACGGCGCGCGACGAGAGAGGCTCGAACCCGCGCTCAATGGTGTGATCGGCGCTACGCTCAGCCTCAGGCGCCCGTTCTGGCGCGAAGGCCAGAGCGCTGGCGCCGAACCAAACCAACGCCATCGCGGCTGCGGCGAATGCACTCTGTTTCAGATCCGCCGACATCACGCACCTCCGCCTAATCGCGACGCAAACGAACCAAAACGCCAGATCGCACGAGATGCGTTTCCGCGTCCCAGCGACCTGGAGTCTGAATTGCAGCCTCCGCGTCGCCTTCTTTATTGAACTCGTAGATCAGCGCAGAAACCCGATGCAGCGTAGTGAACGGTTGGGCTGCCGCCGCATCCAGGGTTCGCCCTCCCTGAGCTAAGAGCGCCGCCGCCTCGTCGGCAGAAAGCTCCCATCCACTTTGCAGCACTGGCCGATCGGAAATGACGAAGACGAGTTGCCGATAAGACCCAGCAGGCGCGAAGAACAGCGTCTGAATGAAGTCGATCGGGTTCTCCGGCCTTGGCGCTTCCCCGTCTCGCGGCGCCACGAAACGCTGCGGCCCCTGTTCCGGCCTCGCATCACTGCGGATGCGCTCGAGCCGCGCGACAATGGCGATGCCGCCGGGCACGCTGTAGAAGCTATGGCGCGCGTAACCGGCCCCGCGAAGCGCCGCCAACAGCCGTCCCGACGCGTGTCCAATCGTCCGGTCCGAGGCGAAAATAGCGCGATCGACAACTTGACGCGCCGAGGCGCGCGGCGGCGGCCAGCGCGGGAATGGCGGCGGCCCCTGTGTCGCGGTGCGCACCGTCATCGGCCCAAAGATGCCGCTCGCATATCTGATCTCGTAGGGCGGACCGAGGCCGCCATATGGGTCGATCAGCTCATCCGCGTTCACCGAAGCCACCTGCAGGCGCGCGCCCGCAGGCTGCGCCGATGTAATCCAGACCAAATACTGGCCGCTCTCCGGCTCAGCGAAGCCCAATCGATGGCCTCGATCGAAACTGGCGCAGCGGATTGCGCCGTCAGGCGGGCGAACGGCGAGCACGACGTCCTCGCGCGCATTCACAAGCGATAGCTCCAGCGCGCGTTCGCCAGCTTCGTAAGTCAGGACGATTTGAGGCGCTTCTGCTTCGATTTCTGGGCACGCGCCGTCGTCATCCAACCGGCGGAGCAAAACCTCATCCGCAGCGACGTCGAAGATTGAGGGGTTGGGAGATGTCTGCCAATGAACGGCTCCCGATGTCTGCGCGGCCGCCGAGGCGCCACACAGAGCTGCACACGCGACAACCCAGCCCCAGGGGCTGATCGGCTTCCTTCGCGAAGCGCGCAACGTCATCGGCCCGCCCTCAGCGCGCTGGCAAATGGTTCAGCAAACCAAGCCGTGTAAGGTGCATGTTTGCATTCCAGCGCGCCGGACGCGCGACCTGCGCCGGCGTCTCCCCTTGCTTCTGGAACTCGTAGACCAGCGCCTCAACTCGGTGTCGTGGCGTAAATGCGAGCGCTGCATACGCTTCGGGCAAACGATCTAACCCGCCGCCCAGCATCTCGTCGGCCTCCTCCACCGTTGGCGCCGGCGCGCTGGCGACAAAGGGCTGGTCGGTGGCGATGAACACGATCTGCCGATAATAGCCGGTCGGCGCGAACCACAGCGATTGAATGAAGCCGAGGAAGTCCAGCGTGCCTTCGGCGCCTTCTTGCGGTGTGACAAAGCGATCCTGTTCTTCGGGACGCGCATCGTCGCGCAGGCGTTCGATGCGCGTCACCATCGCGAAACCGCCGGGCGCGGAGTAGAAACTCATGCGCGCGTGGCCGGTGGCGTTCAAGGCGATGCGAAGCCGATCGGCGACGTGGCCGAAGCGCGTATCGCCGGCGAACCGCGCGCGCTGAATCTGCACTTGCGACGAAGGTTGTGGCGGCGGCCAGGGGAATGCCGGCAGGCGCCGCGTCGTGCGCGTCCCGGGCGGCGGCGGTTGCGGCGGCGGTGGGGGCGGTGGCGGCGCCGGCGGCGGGGGCGACGGCGGCGCTGCACCATAAACGCCCGCGCTGGCGCAGGCGGCCGCTGTAAGCGCCAACCCGGAGGCGGCGCCCAGGCTGAATGCGCGCCGCGCCGGCGACATTGGCGCTTCGGACGCACGCTCAAGCAGACGCACTACAATTGCGAGACGCAGCCAAAGCCAGCCGAGCGGCCGCGACCAACTGGGAATGTCAGCAATCATGGCGCTCCCCCTGCATGCCGACCACGCCCGGCACGCTAGGACAGCGCGGCGCCATCCGCAACGGCGCGCTGATGCGTCGCCTAGGCGTTCTGGCGGCGCACCAGGGCGGCGTAGTCGTGCACGACCTGCTCGCTGAGCGCGCCCGGCTTGTAGGAGAGGCCGGCAATTTCGCGGATGGGCGTCACCTCGGCGGCGCTGCCAGTCAGAAACGCTTCACTAAACGTCGCTAGCTCGTTGGGAAAGATAGCGCGTTCAATCACTTCAACGCCGCGCTGGCGCGCCTGCGCGATAATGGTGCGACGCGTAATGCCGTCGAGGAAGCAATCCGGTGTCGGCGTGTGCAGCGCTCCATCGCGAACGAAGAAAATGTTGGCGCCGGTGGCCTCCGCGATCTGGCCGCGCCAATCCATCATGATCGCGTCATTAAATCCGGAATCCTCGGCCGCATGCTTGGACAGCGTGCAAATCATGTAGAGACCGGCCGCCTTTGAATTGCAGGGCGCCGTATCGGGCGCAGGACGCCGCCAGGGCGCCATCATGAGGCGGATGCCCTTCATCTTGTCCGCGAAATAGTCGCCCCACTCCCATGCCGCGATGGCGCAATGGATCGTGTTGCCGCGCGCGGCGACGCTCAATTGCTCTGAGCCGCGCCAGGCGAGCGCGCGGATATAGCAATTCTCGAAGCCCATCTTGGCGACGAGTTCGCGCTTGGCGCGCTCGATCTCATCGACGGTGTAGGGAATTTGGAAGCCAAGGATGCGCGCGGACTTGTGCAAACGTTCGGAATGCTCGCGGCTCTTGAAGATGCCCCCTTCATAGGCCCGCTCGCCCTCGAACACGCACGAGGCGTAATGCAGGGCATGGCTTAGAACGTGCACCTTGGCGTCGCGCTGGGGCACGAACTCCCCGTCCATCCAAACCCAGCCGTCGCGATCATGGAAAGGCTGGGCGGCCATGGGCATGCTCCCTTACATTCGGCACTTGGCGCATCCGCAGGCGCGAGCACGCTTGAGTGGATTGGTTTTGCGGGGCATAGTCAGGTTCGGAGCATGGCTGTCAATCAGATGCGGCTTCGCGCGGCAAATTCTACCGGCACACCCGATTTTTGTGGTCAATTACACCTCGGTCAATGCGCCAAGGATAGCGGGCGCGCCTCAGCTTGCCCCAAGGTCTCCGCATGAGCTTCGATGCGCTTGACCGTCCGCCCCACCTCCTGCTGGTCGATGACGACGACCGCATTCGCGACCTGCTGAAGAAGTACCTGACCAAGGAAGGCGCACGCGTCTCCGCCGCGCCCGATGCCGAGGGCGCGCGCAATCTGCTCTCCTCGATGGATTTCGACCTCTTGATACTCGATGTGATGATGCCGCGCGAAGATGGCTTCTCGCTGGCGGAATCCGTGCGCCGCAGCTCCAACGTTCCCATCGTATTGCTCACGGCGCGTGGCATGCCGGAGGATCGCATCAAGGGTCTGCAGATCGGCGCCGACGATTACGTCGCCAAGCCGTTCGAGCCGGCCGAACTTGCACTGCGCATCAACGCGATCTTGCGGCGCGCCATCGCCAATCGCGGCGAAGCGCCAGCCGTCGTGCAATTCGGAGGCTTCACCTTCAATACCGCACGCGGCGAACTGACCCAGGACGGCGCGGTGGTGCGGCTGACAGAAGCGGAAGTGGCGCTGCTGCGTATTCTCGCCGCCAGGCCGGGCGAGACCGTCAGCCGGGAGGACCTCGCGCGGCGCACCGGCGCAGGGCTCGAGCGCTCCGTCGATGTGCAAGTGACGCGGCTGCGACGCAAGATCGAGGCCGACCCGCGCGCGCCGATCCATCTGCAAACGGTGCGCGGCGTCGGCTATAGGCTGTCGGCGAATTGATGGCGCGGCGCCCCAGCTTCCGGCTGCGCAATTACATGCCCAAGGGGCTGTACTGGCGCACGCTTCTGATCATCGTGGCGCCCGCGGCGCTGCTGCAGCTCATCATCACGCTCGTCTTCCTCGACGATCATTGGGAAGCCACGTCGAAGCGCATGAGCCAAGCGGTGGCGGCGGATGTGGCGCTGCTCATTCAGCTTTACGAGGCGGATCCGACGCCGGCGCGCTTTGACTATCTCGAACGGCTGGCGCGAACGCCGCTGCGCCTTGAAATCGAACTCGAACAAAACGCGGCGCTTGAACTGCCGCGCTGCCGCGGCGGCACCTCGGTGTCGGACCGCTATCTCACGCTGGCGCTGCAAGAAGATCTCGGCCGCGAAGTCTGGTACGATTCACGTTGCCCGGGCAATCAAGTGCTGATCCGCGTTCCGATTGAGGAAGGCGTGCTGCAAATCCGCGCTTTCCGCGATCGGGTGCAGGCGCGCTCCGGCCCTCTGTTCGTGGCCTGGATTTTCGGCGCCACCCTGTTTCTTGGCATCCTCTCCATCATTTTCATCCGCAATCAGGTGCGGCCCATCGAAAAACTGGCCGACGCTATGGAACGCTTCGGCCGTGGCGAAGATTCCGGCGCCTTCCGCGTGCGCGGCGCACGCGAGGTGCGCGGCGCGACGATGGCGTTCTTCGGCATGCGCCAGCGCATAAAGCGACACATCGAGCAACGCTCGCAATTGCTGGCGGGCGTCAGTCACGATCTGCGCACGCCGTTGACGCGGCTGAAATTGCAGCTGGCGTTGCTGGGCGACAGCGCCGAACTGGAAGACGCCAAGCGCGACCTCAAAGAGATGGAGGAGACGCTCGACGAATACCTCGCGTTCGCACGCGGCCTGAGCGAGGAAGCGCCCGAGCTGGTCGATCTGAGCGCGCTGGCGCAGTCCATCGTCGACGAGGCGGCACGCGGCGGCGGCGACATCGCTACGGAGGGCGAAACGGGCGTGACCACGCCAGGCCGCGCGCGCGCTCTCAAACGCTGCCTCGTTAATCTGATCGACAACGCGGCGGCGCACGGTGATCGCGTGCGCGTGGAAACACGCACAGAGAGCGACGCGGTGACAGTTTCAGTCGACGACGACGGCCCCGGCATCGCTGAGGAATTGTACGAAGAGGCATTTCGCCCGTTCTCGCGGCTGGATGAGACCCGCTCGCGCAATCAGAAGGGCGTTGGGCTCGGCCTCGCCATCGCCCGCGACGTGGCGCGCAGCCACGGCGGCGACATTCATTTGAGCCGCAGCCCTCTGGGCGGACTGCGTGCTGTCCTGCGCCTTCCGCGGCCCGCCTAGTTTTCGAGCGTGCCCTTGGTCACATCGGCCTGGGCTGGGGTTTTGTAGCTTCTCTTTACCGAAGCGATGCCGCTTCGGCCTGAGGAGCAAGACAATGACCCGCACCAACAAACTGATGAGCCTGGTTCTCTCCGCGATGCTGATGGCCCCGATCGCCTACGCCACCTTGGCGCAAGCCGCTCAGATCGTCGCCTAAGCCCGACCAACCCAGAATTCAGAGAGATCGAGATGACCAAGTTTTACGCCCTGATCGCCGCCTGCGCCGTGTTCGCCCCGGTCGCCATGGCAACCCTCTCCCAGGCCGCCCAGATCGTCGCTTAAGCTCCCAGCGACACAAGGTGCGGTTCAAAAAAGGCCCGGCTCACGCCGGGCCTTTTCCTTTGGATTGGCGCACACTCCCGTTCAGCCGCGCCCAAAAATCGCCTGCATGGGGTATGTTATCCACAGACTAGCGCGCCTCGTGCGCTAGTGTTCCCTGCATGGTAAGCCAATCTGGCGCGAATGAAGGCGGGCTAGGCTCATGGCTGACGATGGCGAACCGGACCTCAACCGGGCCCGGATTTGTATCGATTTCGGCACGGCGCTCTCGAAAGCGAGCGTCTGCGTCGATCCGTTGCTGCCGCTTGAGGTAGGCGTGCGGCCGCTTCCGATCGGAACCGTCTCGGGCGCGGAACACCCGCTGCTCACACCCTCAATTCTCCTGGTTGATCGCGGCCGCATGTATTTTGGACCAACGGCGTTCGAACACGCGCGCATGGGCGGCGGCGATCCCCTGCTGTCCTTCAAAACCGTGCTTGGCGCGCGCAACATCGAAGAGGCGCTGAATTCCAAGCTGCGCCAGACCATCGATCCGACAGGCACGTTCCGTCAGCGCGACGCGCTTGTGCTCTATCTGGCGCACCTCGATCAGCTGATCCGCGAAGCCATCAAGCTGCCGCTCAATCTACCGCCCAGCGTCGTCAACGCCAAGCGCCGCTACACCAGCCCGGCCTGGAAGCCCGGCGACGGCAGCGACCGCGCCTTTGAGGCCATCTTCAACGAAGCCGCTGCTGTTTCTCAGAAGCTCGGCCGTCTCCTGCTTGGCGAAGACGGCATCTCAATAGCCCAGTGCAAAGACGCGCTCGACAAAGCGGCGGCGGCGCCGCTCGACAGCCGGCTCGAGACCGGCGTCTTCGAACCACACGCGGCGGCGGCGGCAAGCCTCGCCTTCTCTACGGAGCCCACGCGCTTTGTCGTCGTGTTCGACGTGGGCGCCGGCACCACGGACATCGCCGCGTTCGAGTTCGATGAACGAACCGACCCGCCATCGCTCGGCGAGATCAAGGAAGCGCGCCAGTGCAGCGGCCTAGCGGGCGATGAGATCGATCGCATTCTGATTGAAATGTTCTGGCGCAAGCGTGGAGCCAATCGCAGCCGCGACGATGAAATGACGGCGCTGCGCACGACGAAATTGCTTGCACGCGAACTGAAGCAGCAATTGTTCGCGACCGGCCGTTGCTCGCTCAAGAACGGCATGTTCGCCACGACGGTGACGATCGAGGAACTGGCCGAAGAGCCCAAATTTCGCGAGTACCAGACCGCTCTCGGCCGCACGCTGGCGGCGAGCCTGCAAGTGGTGACGGCGCGGGCGGAAGCGGCGGGCGCGCCCTTCATCGATGTCGTGCTGGCCGGCGGGGGCTCCAATCTGCCCTTCCTGCCTGAATTGACCCGGATCGCCGGCGCCGGGCGCAAAGTGAACTTGCGGATCGCCCCGCTCTCGCCCGACAGCGCGCTCTATGCCGGCGTGGATCCCGCGCTTGGCGGCGCCTTCCCGCAGATTGCAATGTCGGTCGGCGGCGCGCTCGTCGAAATGATGCCGCGCGCTTGATCAAGCCAGCTTGCGTGGCGCGTCGCGCAGCGCGTCAAAAACCTCAGTGCTCGGCTGGCGCCGCGGCATGCGATTGAACGCGTCGAGCGCTGCGATCTTGTAGGCTTCCGCAAGTGTCGGATAGTTGAAGGTGTTCTCGACGAAATAGTCGAGTGCGCCGCCAAGATTGAGCACCGCCTGGCCGATATGAATGAGCTCGGTGGCGCCCTCGCCAACGATATGCACGCCGAGGAGCCGCCGCGTCTCCAGCGCAAAGATCATTTTCATGAAGCCCGTGGAGAGCCCCATGATGTGCCCGCGCGAGGTCTCGCGGAAGCGGGCGATGCCGGTTTCGTAGGCGATGCCGCGCTCGCGCACCTGCTCTTCCGTCATGCCAATGGTGGAGATTTCCGGCACCGAGTAGATGCCATATGGGAAGAATTCCGGCGGGGCGTGCGCGGGTTGCCCGAAAGCGTGACACGCGGCGATACGGCCCTGCTCCATCGATGTGGAGGCGAGCGAGGGAAAGCCGACGATATCACCCACGGCGTAAATATGCGCCACCGCGGTTTGGAAGCTGGCGCGATCGACGGCGAGCCTGCCGCGGTCATCAGCGGCCAATCCGCAAGCAGCCAGGTTGAGCCTATCGATGGCGCCTTTTCGGCCTGCCGCGAACAAAACCATTTCCGAGCCGATTTCTCGACCATCCTCCAGAGAAAGCCGGCATGAATCGCCCTCGCGCGTGACCGCGCGCACCTTGCTGTTGAAACGCAGCGAAACGCCGCGATCGCGGAGATCGTGGACAAATTCATCAACCAATTCGCGATCGATGAAGGAGAGCAGCCCTGGCCCGGGCTCGACCACAGTCACCTTCACGTCCAGCGCCGAAAAGATGGTGGCGTATTCGATGCCGATGACACTGGCCCCAATCACGGCGATGCTGCGCGGCAGCCGCTTCAAATCGAGGATCTCATCCGCATCGACGATCGCATCGCCGTCGAAGGGAATGTGCGAGGGCCGGTATGGCTCGGTGCCGACAGCCAGGATTATGCGTTCGCCGCGGCAATGCTTCACGTCGCCGGCCTCGGTCACGACCTCCACGACGTGCGGATCGATGAAGCGCGCTGCCCCGGCGACCCAAGCTACGTTGTTGCGGGCGAATTGATGCTCGAGAACCTCGACCTCGTGGTCGAGCGTGATGTGCAAGCGGCGGCGCAAATCCTCGGCGCTTATGTCAGCCTTGGCCCTGTGTGCGCGGCCGTAAAAGCCCCGCTCGCGCCAGCCGGAGAGGTTTAGCACCGTCTCGCGCAGCGTCTTGGACGGGATCGTTCCGGTATGCACACAAACACCACCGACACGGCGGCCCTTTTCCACCACGAGGACGCTTTTTTTTAGCTTGGCCGCCTGCACAGCCGCCCGCCTGCCCGCGGGGCCGGAGCCTATGACGATGAGATCGTATTGTTGCGCCATGATACCGGCATGCCCCGGTTCGACTGGCCAGAGTCTTAACGCCAGAAGATCGCGGCCAGCGCGCTTACCCGAACAAGCATATCGGAGCGGGCGACGGCGTGATCGGCCAGGCGCTCCACGCGCGGCGCAATCTGCTCATGGTATTGAATCGACCACATCGCGCCGAGAATGAACGCAACGCCCGCGCACGCTCCGACGAGGCGGCGAAAACCGGTTTGCATCATTCTGCGCCGTCCATAGCGCGGCAAATCGATCGCATGCGCACATAATGACACAGATCGAAAACAAATTCTTTACGCCAAACGAACAAAGCGCAGTGCGAATTGCAGTTGGCGCTACACTTTCACGACGTAGCGCTTGCGCATTGGCTCAATGACGCGCCAAACGCCGGCGAAGCCGGGCTCGATGACAAAACTATCGCCCTTTTTGAAGCGCTGTGCGGCGCCGCCGTCGGGAACAAGCTCGCAAACGCCTTCGAGCAGATGGCAATATTCCCACTCTTCGTATTTTACGCGCCAGGCGCCGGGCTCCGACGACCATTCGCCCACGAACATCGCGTCGCCGCGTTGATAATCGAGCGTCGTGCGCGTCATTGGCGCGCCATCGACAACGCGATCCGCGTCAATGCGCTTGACCTCGACGGGGCCCGCGCCGGTGATGGGATGCAGCAAATCGCTCATGCGGCGCCGGATTCCTCGGGCTTCGCCTTGGCGTCAAATCCAGCCCAGCGCCCGAACATCTCCTCTGCGCGGCGTAAATTCTTGTCGAGCGAGGCCATCGTCTTGGCGAAATCGCCCGCTTCGTCGCCGCGCCACGCCGCGCGGGCCTGGCCGATAATGACGCCGAGCCCCTGCGCACGGGCGTTGCCGGTCATGCCATCGGCTTCAAGCCCGGCCAACGCCAAGATCCAGCGCGCGCAGCGCACGTGGCGCTGGTGCGCTGCGGCCATCAGTACGGGATCGCGATCCTGCCCCTGCTCCATCGCAATGACGGCGGCGCGATGCGGCTCCATCGCCTCGAAGCGGCGCATAATGAGCTCGAACAGCCGATCGCGCACGCTTTGCCCGGGATCGAGATCGTCAATATTCTCGGCGATCGCCCGATCGAACGCTTCCTCGACGCAATCGACCGCCTCGCCCAAGCTGGCGCCATAAAAGTCCGCAGCGGAACGGCCTGCTTCCACCGCCAGTTTCGGCAGGGTCGCATCGCGCCAGGAATTGGCGCCGGCGTACGACAAGGCGGCGCGAGCTAGTTCACGGCGTGCTTCAATATCGAGGGAACCAGTCAAGATCGTGCCCATTGGTTTTGGAGCGGTTAGCTAGATTCAAGGCGCACGGGGGCGCGTGGTCAAGCGCAGGCGGCGCCCCGCCTAGGGCTTGCCCAATTCCCGCGAGCGCTTGGCCGCGGCGGCCACGGCGCGGCGCAGCAGCGGCCCCAGACCGTCAGCAGCGCCGAGGACATCGAGCGCCGCCTCGGTCGTGCCGTGGGGCGACGTCACGTGACGGCGCAGAACGCCGGGGGCCTCTCCGGTGGCCAGCATCAGTGCGCCGGCGCCGGCGACGGTGCGGCTGGCGAGGCGCATGGCCACGTCCTTGTCGAGCCCTTCTTGTTCAGCCGCGGCGGCGAGCACTTCCGCTAACAGGAAGACGTAAGCCGGGCCTGATCCGGAGACTGCCGTAACGGCGTCGAGCAGGCGTTCCGCACTCAATGGCTCGATGGCGCCGAGTGGCTCCAACAATTGCTCAATCATGCGCCGGTCTTCGGCGCCACACGCCGCCGAGGCGACGTAAGCCGTCACGCCTTGGCCAATGCGGCCCGGCGTATTGGGCACGCAGCGCACCACGCGCTGCACGCCGAGATCACGGGTCAACGTCTCCATCGGGATGCCGGCCATCACCGAAAGCACGCAGGTCTCCGGCCCGACAAATCGGCGCGCGTCCGGCGCCGCACCGGCGAAGCTCTGCGGCTTGACGGCGAGGACCAAGACATCGGCCGGGCCGGGATCGGGTGGATTGAGCACGGCGCCAACGGCGTCGAGCGCTCGTTCCAATTCCGGATCGAATTGCGGCTCGACGACGGTCAACGTTAGGCCGCCGCCCTTACGCACCGCCTCGATCCACCCACGCACCAATGCGCCGCCCATATTGCCGGCGCCGATCAGCGCAATCGAGGGCGAATCCAGACCGCTCACGCGGGTGAGATTACGCTTCTCCGGCGGTCTCGAACAGAGCCGAGCGCGCCGCTTCATCAGCGCTCATGCCGGCGAGAATGAGAAAGTGAAACGCCGGCTGAAAGCGATCCGCCGCGTCGAGCGCCGCGGCGAGCATGGCCTGCACCTCGCCGATCGAGATTTCGTCGCGCCCAATCATCGGCATGGCGTGCCGAAAGATGATGGTGCCGTCGTCCGACCAGACGTCGAAGTGGCCCAGCCAGAGGTTTTCGTTGATTTGCGCAGCGAGGCGCGTCGCTTCGGCGTGGCGCGATGGCGGCGCCTGCAATTCAAAGCCAAGCGTGAACAGCAGCGCCGGCAATTCCTCGCGGAAGCTGAAATAGCCGCAGGCCTCTCCCCAAGCGCTTTTGAAACTGAAATGCACATCACCCTCTTCGCTGCGTTCGCACGCGAAGCGGTCGTCGGAGCCGATAACAGCCTCCACCGTGTCCATCGGATCGGCTGTTTCGTCGATGTCGTCGTCGAGATAGAGATCCAATGTCCCCTCCGAGATCGAGGCCGCCGCCCGCGCCGGCGGCCGAATGCATTGTTTCCCTCGGAAGGCGCGCTTCAGCCGCGCGCTCGAATCGAGCCCGGATACAAGGTAAGCGCGCGGAATGTTACCCGGCTCTTAAGCGCCGATTTTGGCTTCCAGCGCCTCAAGCCGCGCCCTCAGTTCGTCAGCCTCGGCGCGGGCCTCGGCCGCCATCTGCTTGACCGCCTCAAATTCATCCCGGCTTACGAGGTCCATTTCGGCGACGAACCGATCCGCCTGGCCGCGAACGAAGCTCTTGGCCTCGTCGCTCATGCCCTGAGCCATCCCCATGGCCCCGGTCATGAAGCGGGCCAGATCGTCGAACACGGAGCTTTGCGTTTGCATGTGGATTGACCTCGCCGGTCTGTCTATGAACCGGCGTGTTAAGGGACCGACCAGGGCGCGCGCAATGCGGCCTAACAGCTGTGAGGGTGGGCGTTCGTGATCGAGGCAGCCATTCAATTCCCCAACATCGACCCCGCGGCGCTCACAATCCCTGGGTTTGAGCTGTTCGGCGGGCAATGGGGCCCGTTCCATCTGCGCTGGTATGCGCTCGCGTACATCGCAGGCCTGGTGCTGGGTTGGCGCTGGATGGTGTGGTTGATCCGCCGTGATCGGCTTTGGGCGCCGGGGAAACCGGTGATGACTGTGCCGCAGGCGGATGATTTTCTGTTCTGGGCGACGCTCGGCGTCATCCTCGGCGGGCGGCTGGGATACGTGCTCTTCTACAAGCCCGACATGATCTGGCAGAACCCGGCCGAGATCCTGCAAATATGGCAAGGCGGCATGAGTTTTCATGGCGGCTTGATCGGCGTCGCGCTCGCCTCTTTGTGGTTTGCGCGCAGGAACAACATTGCATTGCTTGGTTTGGGCGATCTCGCCGCCGCGGCGACGCCGATCGGCCTGTTCTTCGGGCGTCTCGCAAACTTCATCAACGGCGAACTTTGGGGCCGCCCGACAGACGCGCCTTGGGGCATGGTGTTCTGTAGCGAAACCATTCGCGAGCTGAATTACGGCTCCTGCCCCGCCGGCAGCGAACCGCGCCATCCGAGCCAATTATATGAAGCCGCGCTGGAGGGCGTCGCGCTATTCGCCATCATCAACGTGCTGACGCTCAGGTACGACAGCTTGCGCAAGCCTGGCATGAATGTCGGCGTATTCCTGATCTGCTACGGCCTCTTCCGCGCGCTGATGGAAACGGTGCGCGAGCCGGATGCGCACATGCCCGAAGCCCTACGCGGCGTGATCACGATGGGCATGCTGCTCTCGATCCCGATGATCTTGATTGGCGCGTGGCTTGTGCATCGCGCGCTCAAGACTGCGCCGGCCAAGGCGTGAGCCTCAAGCGCAAACTCGTCGAGCACATCCGTGAGAACGGCCCGCTGACCATGGCGGACTATATGGGCGCATGCCTTTACGACCCGGAGGATGGCTATTACGCCACCCGCCCCGCGCTCGGCGGCGCAGACGCGGATTTCCTCACGGCGCCGGAAGCCAGCCAAATGTTCGGCGAATTGCTCGGGCTCTGGTGCGCCCATGAATGGGACGTGTTGGGAAAGCCTGCCTTCAATCTGATCGAACTCGGACCCGGCCGCGGCGTGCTGATGCAAGATGCATTGCGCGCAACCCAACGGATCGAGGGTTTCCATGACGCCGCACAGATCACCTTGGTCGAGACCAGCGAGCCGCTGCGCGAAGCGCAGGCTGAACGGCTGTCAGGCGTCGAATGGGCTGGCCGAATCGACGAAGCGCCACCGGGTCCCGCGCTCATTCTCGCCAACGAATTTCTCGATTGCCTGCCGATCCGGCAATTCGTCCACCTCGACGACGGCTGGCACGAAAAGCTCGTGGGCGCTGACGAAGCGGGCGCTTTGATCTTTGGCCTGAGCCAATCCCTGCCGGCGCCGGAGGCCGACATCGAAGTCGGCGCCGTGCGCGAAGTCGCCCCGGCGCTGGAAGCGTTGGCGTACGAACTGGAGCGTCGCCTGCATGAGGCGCCCGGGCGGGCGCTCTTCATTGACTACGGTTATGTGGCGCCGGACGGCGCGGACACGCTGCAGGCGCTGAAGGCCCATCGCCATGTCAATCCGCTCGCAGAGCCCGGCGAGGCCGATCTCACCGCGCATGTCGATTTCGGCCGTCTCGCGGCGCTCGCCAGCGAAGCCGGCCTGACGGTGCATGGGCCGATTACGCAAGCGCGCTTTCT